>JBJELW010000075.1:16236-58663 GCA_051879315.1 Roseburia sp. | reverse complement strand
ATCCCTCATGCTTCGTGATACTTCTCTGGCAGATTTTGTTGCTCCCATGTCACTTTTTCTGATTGACTCGGAAAGCTGCTCCACCAACTCGTCCTCGCTCATCTTTTGAAGTCCATCCATTTCTGACTTCTCGGACAATCTATTTACTAGCATGATTACCATGTTATAATCCTCTGCCGATAAACTCTCGATTTTGGCTGTCAATTCTGCTGTACCCATATCTAAACCAGCTCCTTTCGTAACCCATCTTGCTTATATTATACTTCCCAATGCCCTTGAAATCCATAACAATTTACTGTATTTTAATATTATTTTGCAATGACTTCATAGGCTTGTCCAGCTGTTCTATACTTCCTATTCTCAGGATAGACCACCAATTCCCGACAAAAATATCGCTTTTTCCTATCAAAAATTCTACTCGAAACTATTTGCCTCTCTGTACAGAAATAAGGGGTATGACTTTACCATCACTTCATCCACCGCATACGACCACAAATTCGTGTACGGCCGAAATATTTTCAACAACATTTCCAACATTGTGGATGATCTGTTTGCCAACTATCTGTCCCGGCCCAATGTACGTCAGCCCATCCTGACTCAGTATTGCGATGGTCAGAAGGTCAGCTGTCCAAATTGGATGACGCAATGGGGATCTAAGTACCTGGCAGACCAGGGATACTCTGCCATCGAAATCCTGCGCTATTATTATGGAAGCAGTATGTACATCAACACTGCAGAGGAGATCAGCGGCGTTCCCGCATCCTGGCCGGGAAACGATCTGACCATTGGCTCCACCGGAAGCAAAGTACTGCAAATGCAGGAGCAGCTCAACCGTATTGCCAAAAGCTATCCGGCTCTCCCCACCATCACCCCGGACGGAATCTATGGTCCTGCCACCGCTGCTGCCGTGGAAAAGTTCCAGTCCATCTTCGGCCTTCCGGTCACTGGCGTGGTGGATTTTCGTACCTGGTACAAGATTTCGGAAATCTATGTGGCAGTTTCCCGCATCGCAGAGCTGTATCAGTAAGCGAATCTCTGACTTCAAAAAGAGCAGACGACTGTCTACCATCACAGTCATCTGCTCTTCCTCTAAATTCTACATAACTCCAATCAAACACTTATTGGCTCACACTGCCATAAGCATCTTCAAATACCTGCTGCATGTTAGCAGTCAGCTTTACTCCTAATTTTGCGAAAGTGGCATCCAGTGCCCGGAAAGTGTCCACCATATTTTCATAGGTGGCATTATTTCCCATGTGACCGATCCGAATCACTTTACCTGCAAAAACATCAAAGGAGCCTGCCAGCATGATATTGTGGTCTTCCTTCATGGTGTCCAAGATCTGGCGGTCCGTCACCTGCTCCGGCACTTCAAATACCGTGACTGTATTGGAAAATCCACTTTCCTGATACAACTTAAGTCCTGCTTTTGTCACTGCTTCCCTGGAAGCTGCCGCAATCCGGGCATGACGACCAATGATATCCTCCTCTGCCTCAATGGCATCGATGGCTGCCCGCAGTCCGTTGATATCACTGATAGGCATGGTATATGGGAACCACTTTTCCTCATAATAATGTGCAAAGGTAGTAAGATTCGCATAAAAAGATGCGATGGGTGTTTTTCTGGCTACCATAGCTGCCTTTGCATCTTCGCTGATTGTCACCAGTGTCAGTCCGGGCGGTGCGGAAACCACTTTCTGGGAACCTCCGCACAAGATATCAATCTGACAGTCATCCACATGCAATTCCTCCGCGAACATAGCGGATACCGAATCCACCACCGTCAGAATTCCATAGCTTTTTAACAGCGGACATATCCGGGAGATATCATTTAACATTCCGCTGGGGGTATCCCCATGAACCACCGTGGCATATTTGTAGTCATGATGATCCTTTAAATACTCTGCCAATGCTTCCACATCGATGGTATTGCGATAATCCACCGTGTAGAGAGTGGGAACTCCGCCATACATAGACACAAAATCTGCAAATCCCCTGCCGAAAACACCATTGTCCAGAACCAGCACATGATCTCCCGGCTCTGTCAGGGATGCGCAGGCTGCCTCCAATCCTAAGATTCCTTCTCCTCCCAGGATCAATGTCTCATTGTTGGTATACAGCAAATCACTGATCTTTTCGCAGGTATCCCGATAGAACTCCACAAAAGCCTCGTCCAGGTCCGGATTGGTACATTCCCAGCTTCTGGCTGCTCTCACCTGTTCTGATACCTGTGTCGGTCCCGGTGTCATAATCTTGTACATATGCTCCCACTCCTTTTTGTTTTATTACTTCAATCCAACTTTCTTTGCTGCCGCATTCAACGGTGTGATGATGATCAGAACGATCACAGCAGCCACCAAAATCTGTACCACATTACCCGGAATGGATGTCACCGGTGCCACCAGACTTTTGTAAAGAATAGCCTCTGCGATATAATATCCCACAATCTTGATAACCAATGCTGCTCCAATAGCTACCACATACCAGCCAAATTTCTGGTGTGAGGGCTTCTCTGTGATACGTCCTACCACATAACCCATAATACCTACGATTACTAATGTAAATGGAGCCCATAAGGTCCATCCGGACAAAAGATCAAAAAGTCCCATACCTACACCTCCGGCAATCATACCGGTCTTTTTTCCGAAAATAATTGCACCGATAAAAAGAGGTACATTTCCCAAGTGAATCAAACCTCCATTGGCTGCAATGGGCAGACGCACATTGATAAATGCGGTAAATAAATAAGTTAACGCGATAAAAATTGCTGTCACCACCAAAAACTGAATATTGCTCTTGCTCTCTGATGCTGACACGGTACTTGTTTCTGCTTTCATATTTTTTCCTCCTCTTGACACTATCCAATTTTCCCCATGTTATTCCAAAAGTGGTTCTGTGTATATATCCAATTTTTCTTTTTTTGTCCATGCCACTTTTCTTGAGCTGTTCCAGATTCACGTAATTTTTTTCCAAAATCAGGTGACGAAACCGGAAAAACGTTTTATAATAGAATAAAATGTGCAGGCAGCTTTGACTGTTAGGGGGAATCCATATGAACAAAAACATCACAATGGAATTGTTATGTGACGTAATCGATTTGTTTCGTCCGTGTATGGACGATTATCTTTACATATATGATATCGTGCAGGATAAATACTACATCTCACCCAATGCGGCGGAGCGTTTTGCGCTGCCGTCATATGAATTCCACAATGCTCTGGAGAACTTCCGCAAGTTCGTATACGAGGACGATTACCCTCCTTTGACAGAGGATTTAATGCAGGTGTCTTCCGGCAAGAAGACTGAACATAACCTGAATTATCGCTGGATCAGCCTGGACGGTAAACCGGTGTGGATCAACTGTCGGGGACGACTGATTCAAAAAAACGGACGCCCCCAGTACCTGATTGGATGTATCAACGAAATCGGCCGTATGCAAAAGGCTGACAATATCAGTGGACTTCTCATGTCCGCCTCTAATCTGGTGCAGTTGTTGGATGCCTCAGGAGACAAACTGCCTGATGGCTATCTCCTTCGCATCGGAATCGATGATTTTAAGGAGGTAAACGAGCATCTGGGCATCGAATACGGTGATATGTTGTTAGCCCGTATCGCTTCCTTTATTCAGTCCTGTCTGACACCGGAGCAAAAGGTATATCGCATCGTCTCCGATGAATTTTTAGTGACTGACTTTCATGGCGGTACCACGGAAGAGGGAATTGCACTGTATAAGCGGATTCGTCAGAAAATCGACGAGCTGATAGCAAAGGACCATTACGAAGCGGTCTTTACCATTTCCGGAGGCATTCTGAACACCCAGGATATTACAGAGTCCAGCTACAGTTCTGTCATGAAGCTGTCCGAATTCGCCTTGAGCCTTGCCAAGCGGCGTGGGAAAAATATGTGCTGTATCTACAATGCGCAGGACTACGAGGTATTCCGGAAACGTCTTGAACTGATTCGCACTTTGCGCCGGGCTGTCAATAACAATTTCGAAGGTTTTGAAATGTATTATCAGCCGATTTTTGAGCCAAACACGGATCAACTGCACGGTGCCGAGGCTCTGATGCGCTTTAAATGTGAAGAGCTTGGCATGATTTCCCCCATGGAATTCATTCCCATTCTGGAGGAGACAGGCCTTATCATTCCGGTGGGTCACTGGGCACTGCACCAGTCTCTCTCTGCCTGTAAGAAACTTCAGAGTATGGTGCCGGATTTTCACATGAACATTAACCTTTCCTATGTTCAGGTTCAAAAATGTGACATCAGCCATGAGATTTTATCCGCAGTTATCGAGCACGGGCTGCGTCCTACGGATGTTGTCATCGAACTGACAGAGAGCGGCTCTTTAGAGTCCAACCCGCGGCTATCCAAATTTTGGAAAAAGCTTACCCAGCGCGGTGTACATTTGGCACTGGACGATTTTGGTACCGGCTATTCAAATTTCCACTATTTGTATGACCTGCGGCCGGACATTATCAAGATCGACCGCTCCTTCACCTCCAAAGCGTTGGAGAATGAATATGAGTACAATTTACTTTCCCTTATGAGCGACATGGTACACAATCTGCAGCTCAAGATTTGTGTGGAAGGTATTGAGACACAGGATGAACTGACAAAAATCCGTCAGCTTTCTCCCACCTATATTCAGGGATACTATTACGGCCGTCCCTGCCCTTACGATGAGTTTGTAGAAAAATACGTACAGAAGAATGGCTAGTTTTCCACGGTGGGCAATGAATCATAGAGACACAGTGCCCCCCATCCCGACAGGGGATTGGGCCACTGCTGCCCCGCCTGATAGGGCTCTGCTCCTTTGATCAGATAGGCCCGTATTTTTTCCCCATACAGGTATGGGTCATTTCCCTGGACGATTCCCCATTCCATTAATAATGCGGCACTTCCGGTAACAAAAGGCGTTGCCATGGAGGTGCCGCTTCTTGTTGTGTATCCGCCTCCCGGTGCCGCAGAAAGGATATCCACTCCCGGTGCCACCAGATCCGGCTTGACTAAACGGTTCAACCGGTCAAACCCACGTCCGCTGAAAGGTGCCGGCTGGTTATAATAGGCGTCATAGGCTCCCACAGCAATGACTTTTTCAGCTGTAGACGGAATGGTCAACGTGGTATTCTCACTGGGCTTTAGAAAACCGGTCCCCTGATTCAGGACAGCAGCAGTGGGCAGCCACATGTGATAGGTGCCGGAAACCACCCGCTCCGGCACACACACTATGGACCAGACTCCCGTGTCCACATATTCCTCCTGGGGTAAAAATTCTATATATAGTTCCTGCGCCACACTGTAAGGACTGGGTTCCCCATAGTACAGCAGAATCTCTGTATGTCCCAACGTAAATCTCTGGGTGCCGGCGTGATAGCGGATGGTTCCGGAAGAAGTTCCATTGGGATGTTGCAGACGGATTGCAAAACGATCCGAATAATCCTTCCAGATTTGCAGATTTAACGACAGTTCAAATGCTCCCACCGCAAATTCCGTTGTCTGCTCCTGTCCCATCACCAGCGTATCCTGGCGATGAATCCGGCTGTCCCCCTCATTTCCGGTGCCAATAACAATGCTGCTCTTCCAGCGGTTTGACATATCCGTCAGATAGGTTTCCAGCAGTGAAGTGCCATCATGGGATCCATAATTATTTCCAAAACTGATATTGATTGCCACAGGACGGGATGCTTCTGTGGCTTTTTTTATGACATAATCCACCGCCTGCATCAGTTCCGTGGTTTTGGGAAATGAGTTGGCCTGGGCTGCCCGGAGCTTCACGATGATCAGCTCACTTTCGTATGCTACACCCCGGTTTAGTCCCTGACTCGCCCTTCCATTTCCCGCTGCGATTCCTGCCACATGGGTTCCATGCCCGGAGGAATCAAAGCTGGGACAGATTGCGTTTCCTGCAGCGGTATTCCCCTGAGCCAATGCCTCATTGAGCTGCTCCCTGCTGTACTCGGTTCCCAGACGGAATCCCTCCGGAGGATTTCCCGGAATACTCTGGTCCCACAACCACAGGATCCGGCTGCTGCCATCCGGCGCAATAAAATCCGGATGCCGGTAGTCGATACCGCTGTCTATCACCGCCACCAGCACCCCCTGTCCTGTCAGTCCATAGGGGCGATTGTACAAGGGTAAAATACAAGAGGCCTGTATTCCCTGCTTCATAGCAAATACCAGCCTCTTCGGTTTCTCCATATATTCAATTTGTTCGTAGGCCGTCACCGCATCCAGCAAAGGCTCCGGCACCACCAATATGGCATATTCGTTGGAAAGCTCTGTAATCTGCACGGCAGGGTATGCCTCCGCAATCCCGGACAGTTCCCCACTGTATTTCACCACTACTTCCCAGGTATTATGTTCCGCATCAAATCCCACAGACAGACTTTCTGATCTTTCCCGTTCTTCCGGGGTGGCATCCAATGCCAGATTCAAAAGATTCTCCCTTTTTTCGCTGTTCATACTACACCGACCTTAACGCATCAATCTATTGTATGCCTGAAGGTCTGTCATGTTTCCGAATACACTACTTCCACTCTATGGTTACATCACCGGTAATTTCCTGGGAGAAATCAAAATCCCATGCTCCGGTCTCCGCCGGTGCCAATGTGGGCACGGTGGCTTTTCCGCCTTCCTTCACGGTCTGCTGTCCAAATACTGTGCCATTATAAGAAAAGGTCACCGTATAGTTTTTCTGCTGTTCCGACTCCGGTTCCGTCTCGGCTTTGGTCTCAGTCTCCGTCTCAGACTCTGATTCTGTCTCCGTCTCTGTCTCCGGTTCCTCCTGACTCAATTCCTGAATTAACTGTTCCAAATGATCTAATGTGATTCCCGGCAGTTCCGTTCCGTTCTCCACGATTTCCTTCAAAAACTCCAATACCTCCAGCGGAGTCTGACTGTAATCAATATCTTCCAGCTCCATCAGATACTCGGTGATTTCCTCATTCATGTGGATGATGGTCTCTTTTCCACCCACCACCAGAAGGATTTCCTCCTGCCTTGTTCCATCCGGAAGAATCAGACTGCTGGCCACGGTGCCCTCATAGGTAGATACCTTGGTATATACTTCCCCATTTTCATCAAAATACACTTCCACACGGAAAATGGTTCCACGGACTGCCATGACGGAGTTGGGCGTGGTGATATTGTAAGTTGAATTATCATTTAATTTATTCTGGATCTCGTTGGTAATGGCTCCCTGCTCCAGTTGAATGGATGTTTTGGAATCTGTGGCAGTTCCTTCCGCCACAATGGTGAGAATGGAATTCTCCTCCACCAGAATATACTTATCATCATCCAGTTTCAGACGTACCGTGCTGTCAGCACCCACAATTACCCGATCTCCGGACTCTAAGTACAGATTCTTCACAGCATCTATTTCGCCAATTCCCTCCCGCTCAATGGTGGTGGTTCCGTTCAGCTCATAGATCTGTATGGAACGGTAGGTATTGTCCTTTTTTGTAAAATGTAACACCAGAAAGACAACGATGGCACAAACTGCCACCGCGGCAACTGCTGCCACTCCGATTACTTTTCCCGAAATTTTCTTCTTTTCCATTTCAATCTCCGTTTCTCCGCTGTATGCATTTCCCAGTTTCTAAAGATTACTGCTTCTGGAACTCATACTCCCCGTCACTGGAAACATAGAATGTCACATTTCCATTATAAACCGTACTGTCGCCCTTCACTTTCCAGGAACCGCTGCCCAGCTTATACGGCTCTCCTTTGGACAGCTGGCTGACTCCTTCGGTACTGATGGACTTCTCCACATGAAATTTGTAAGTAACGGTATTTCCTGCATCATCCTCTGCCACCAGCACATATTCCTTGGTGGAAGATTTCATCAGGATACTGGCTGTGGTTCCCTCAAACAAAATATTCACGCCGTTTAGTGTAACACTCTTTAAATTCTCATCCGTTATATGTGCGGTGCGGTTTCCATCATGGTAATTCACACCATTTTCCACACCGGTAATCACCGGTGCCTTGTCATCAATCCAAATCTTCTCCACCTGGATTGCTTTGGTCACTGCACCGTTCCCATCCTTCAAATAAATCACCGGCTCCGCGGTAGCGGACACCGTATAGGAAGCTCCATAGGTTCCGTTCACATCGGTGGCAATGGTATATCCCTCCGGCGGAACAATCGTAACCGCAGAAGTATACCATCCATTCTTACCTGCAGTTCCGGATAAGGTGTACGGCGTTTCCGGTGTGGCAATGTAGGAAACTGCAAAATCAGCTTCTGCCTCCACCACCAGATAATTGGTAGTCTCCGCAAACACTGCCTTTACGGTGTAGCTTCCCTCTGCCGTAGGTACTGCCGTGGTATAGGTATCATCAGCGGCTCCCTTCTGCTTGTAATAGCAAGTCACCCCGGTGGTTCCATTTGTCTGGGAGGAAACCACCGCGGAACTTGCAGTCTCACCCACATGGTAGTCTGCCATGGATACGCTCCCGGTTCCCGTTGCCTTATTGATCTGACCATCTGTAATCTCTGTATTGACTGGTGCCAGATAATTTCCCTGGTCTGCCCCGACTAATGTGTACTTCACCGTAATCTTTTTGCCGGTACCCGCATCTGCATTGTCATAGGCAGCCTCTGCCGACACGGTAACCTCATCTCCGGTTACCACTCCTTCTAAAGCACCAGCCGTCACCTGTGCTGTGGCGGTACCATCATACACTTTTTCCTTGGTGACAGTGGGTTCTGCTATGGTAAGCTGCTTAGGTGTAATGGTCACTGCCAGTTTCTGGGTGTAGGTTCCGGTGCTGCCATCCATTTTCGTATAGGTGATGGTAGCTGTTCCCGTATAGCTTCCTGCATCTGTATTCTCTGCCACTCCCACCGTATAAGTGTAACTGCTCTCTGTCTGACTGGCGCCTCCCCGTAAGTATTTCGGTTCCCCTTCTCCGGTCACCGTAAATACGGGATTGTCCACAGACACACCGGTAATCACAATATCTCCCACATACGCCTCATTGCTGATGATCTGTGTGGACACCGGAACGCTCTCCCCGTAAACATGGGAACCCAGATCCAGATCTGCGCCATTTCCGATGTAGGTGATGGGACTCTGGGAAACAATGAGTCTGGATGCACTGAGGAATAATATTGCATCATCACCTGTGACAGTTGCAGTACTGCTGGCGTAGGAATCTCCAAACAGGTTGGTAATATCCTCTGAAGACGCATTTACATAGCACAATGCGTGTCCCTCTGTACCTGTCGCCTCAAAAACTCCCGAGATAATTCGATTTTCCGATGAAACAGTGTCAGAACCTGAACTAGAATTAAATCGTACCGCATAGGAAGCATTTTCCGCCAAACAATTCAGATTCTCTATGGTAGCACTTCCACCTATCTCCAAACAAGGCTGATTGCTACTGTTAATGGCTCCGTTTTTAATATTCCATAGGTTGCTTAATACCAGGGCCGTGGTATCGGTCGGGGTATCGGCTGTACTGCGGATGGTGTGTCCACCCAGATCCATGTTTCGATTGACCGGTACCTCCAAAATCCCACCATCCTCACCAATAGTTTCAGACAGGTCGATATCCTTTATCAGTTCAATTTCCCCTACCGCTAAAGGTTTATTCAATGCACTTATCAGTCCCTTTTCATCACCGACCTGAGCCTTCCATCCGGCGGATAACGTGACTCTTTTACCGGCTCCTGCCATATACCCTTTAGCTATAAAATCCTGCAGGGTGGCATAGGCGATCCCTTTCTCGTCATACCAGCCGGAAAATGTATAGGTGTTTCCATCCGTAATCCGGTTTGTATCCACTGTGGGGAGGACATGGCTGTTTGTGTTGGCGTAAACACTTTTTCCATCTTCTGTCACGGAAATCGGGTCCATGGAATAGTAATCCGCTGTATCTGCCAGTGCTGATTCATTATCCGTGTACGTCTCTATCTCAGACCGTCTGGTATCAAATTCCACCAAAGATCCCGGCACCACCTCTACCTCATGCTGGGTAAAATACATGTTGTAATCTGGATATTCCAGATAAAAGGTGTTATTCGTCAGCACACTGCTCTTGCCTATAATCCCTCCGGTGCTTCCATTACCATAAAAAACTTCATAATTCGCCTGTGCAGTGCTAGATATTGCTCTCGCAATTCTGCCGTGGAAGGTTCCTCCGGTTATGTTCACCATATCATCCGTCGCATTAAGCCCCAGCACCAAGGAACTTCCTACTCTTTCCTTTCCATCTGCCGGGTTCAGATTAAAGGTTCCACCGCTGATATTTACGTTACATACACCATCCACAGAACATACATAAGCATAACTGCCGTTCTCTTCTGCCGTAAAGGTTCCACCAGAGATATTCAGGCTACTTCCGCTTTTTACCGAACTCATTACCCAGATGGCGCTGTGCGCACTTTCAAAGTTTCCTCCGGAAATGGTGACGTTCGGGTTACCATCGTTCATCATGAGGGCACAGTCATTGTCCCCTCCGTCTTTAGCCGTCTTAAAGGTTCCGCCCTCAATGTTAAGTGTTCCACCTGTTGCCTTCACACAGACACCACCGTTTGCGCCCTGAATGTAACCGTTCCCAACACTATCTTCAATCGTCAATGTTCCGCCGGAACATGAAAATATAGGATTCGTGCTTGTAAGACCGGACGCATCAATGTCACAACCATTCAAATCCAGTGTCAAATTTCCACTCGTAAGTTGAAATTTCGCACCATTTTCCAGGTCTCCTTCAGGTAATGAAATACTTCCACTCAGTCTCACAGTAACAGTATTGTTTTCATTCGCGCTGTTAAATGCCACCTTCAATTCATCAGCTGTATTAACCCCATTAAATACTTTTTCCTCCGCCCTTACTTCCCGTACATCCACGGGCATCCACTGCCACACAGCGGCAAAGGTCAGCACCGCCGCCAGCAGCATCGCTAAGTGTTTTTTTCCATTTCTCTTCATATTTTCTCCTCGCTTTCCTATGCCTCTTTCAGTGCTTCCTCAAACCAGTTTAACAACTGTAAATCGATCTTGCCTTCCTCTGCCATGCTGTGCAGAATGGCAAATGCCTTCTCCTTTGGCATGGGTTTCTTGTAGGGTCGGTCCGTGGATGTCATGGCATCATAGATATCCACAATGGTAATCATCCGTGTCTCAAGGGCAATCTCGTCTCCCTTCCGATGGTTGGGATATCCGCTGCCATCCAGGTACTCGTGATGCTCTGCCGCCCATTTGGGCACCATGCTGTAATTCTTTTGGAATCGCACCTTGTCTAAGATTTTCCCGGTCATCTCCGCATGGCTCTCCATCAGCTTTCTATCCTCAGCAGTCAACGTACCCTTCCGGATACTTAAGCATTCTCTCTCCCGCTGTGACAGATATGGTATCACCGTTCCATCTTCCTTTGTATAGTTGCGGGTGACCAGGTGCTGCACATATGCATAATTATCATCGTCCAAATATCCCATGGTATCAATCCGGTGAATGGTCTCTGAAGCTTCCCGAAGCTCCGCTGTTTTCTCCTGATACTCTGCCTCCGTAATTCTTCCCCGGAGCTTATCTATCTCATAATAAGCTGCCAGCAGTTCAAACCGATTGTCCACCTTTTCCATATCCTGATCTAATCTGGTGGCACGGTTCATAACGGTAAGGGGAACAATCATCTTGCCGATGTCATGGAGCAGTGCCGCAAGCACCAGTTTTTCCTTCCGCTCCTCGTCGAAATACTCTTGGCATTCCCCTTTTTCGTGCTTTTTGTTAATATGTTCTGCCAGGATTCTCACATACTCCGCCACTTTTCTGGTATGGGTGCCATTGTAGGGTGTCCTCTCGTCTACCGCTGCTGCAAAGGCTTCCACAAAAGAATGAAGCTGCAGCCTTAATTCCTCCACATAGGAAAGGTTGGCCAGCTCAATGGATGTCATAGATCCTAAAGACCGAATAATGATATCGTACTGCGGATCAAAGGGAATCACATTCCCCTCCTCATCCATGGCATTGATGAGCTGTAAGACACCAATCAGCTCATTCTCATTGTTCTCTAAAGGAATGACCAGCTGGGACTTGGTGCGATATCCGGTGAGTTTGTCATACTGTTTCGGTCCGGAAAAATCAAACCGGTCACTGTCATACACATCCGGTATATTTACAATTTCCCGATGGATGGCAGTGTAGGCACACACATTTTCTTCCTTCATGGGTACCGGCGGCATATCCTCAATGGGTTCCCCATTGATTCCGCGGCTGATTCCCTGGGACAGTGTCTTCATGATCCGGAATACCAGCTGGTTGTCCTCGTACAAATACAGCGTGCTGGCATCACAGTTTGTGATTTGCATACTGCTATCCAGAATCGATTCCAACAGTCGATTAACATCCTTTTCCGTACACAGATTTATTCCTATATTTAGTATTCGTTTAAAATCCTGATATCTCAGTTTCATATCAGATTCCTTTCTATCCTAATCCCATGTAGTAACAGGGAATATCTGATGTTTCTTCATATATTCCAATGATTTATTCTGTGCTTCATAACCATTTACTTCCACCAGAACAGCGGCATCCACCTGATACTGTCTCATCAGGCGGTTGTATTCCTGCCAGTCGATGACTCCATCTCCCACCGGCAGATGCAGATCCCGTTGCCGGTCATTGTCATTGATGTGCATGTGCCGGATATAGGGTGCCAGTTCTCTCACCCACTTCTCCCCCGGGCACTTGGTGACTTCCCCATGGGCATAGTCCAGACAAATCCCGAAATTATTGACCCCTTTCATAGCCTCACCAAGCATCGCCAGCTCCTGAGGCACCTCGTCAAACATATTTTCCATCCAGATCTGCTGGTTGGGGTACTCATTGGCCAACTCCGTGAAAAAACGCACGTTTTTCTCCAGCCAGTTCTTCAGATAACTATCGATCCGAAATCCTGCCAGAAGACCGGTGTGGAATACCACGCCCCGCAATCCCATACGCTTGGCAATCTCCATGGACTGATGGACTCTCTGCACGGAGGCCTCCCGAATCAATCGGTCCTCACTGTGGATGGTAATATCCAAAAATGCCCCATGCATGGTATCCCGGGAAAAATCCGTGCGGTATTTTGCATAGAACTCGATAATTTCATCCTGTTTTCTCCTGTCATCCAGCACATCTGATTTCCAGAAATCATTAAATTCAAAGGCCCCGTTATATTCCTCAATGAGCTCCATGGACTGTTCTATCCCGTTTCGGTCCGGAATCAAATAAACCTTTCCCATTCTCACTTCTCCATTTCTTTCCTTACACCATCCAACTGATACACGTACACACCCTGGCTCTTTCCCTTTAAGGGGATCTCTCCGATGGGCGTTACGTCCACCCTGTCTTTCACCGCCTCATACACATCTGCGCTGATTAAGATCTGTCCCCGTCCGGCATTACTTTCCAAACGCGACGCAGTATTTACGGTATCACCGATGGCTGTATAGTCCATACGGAAATCGCATCCGATGTTTCCAACCACGGCATTTCCGCAATTCACGCCAATTCCAAATGCCACGCTTTTTCCAAACCGCTGGAGACATTTTTCCTCAATGGCTGCAGCCCCCTGCTTCATATCCCATGCTGCGCACACAGCCTTAAAAACATAATCCTCCAGTGGAAAGGGTGCATTAAACACCGCCATGGTGGCATCCCCCACAAATTTGTCCAGTGTTCCTTCATTATCAAAAATAGACTTTGTGGTAAAACTTAAGTATTCATTCAAAATCTCCACCACCTGCTCCGGCTCCATGCTCTCAGACATGGTGGTGAAGCCCCGGATATCCACAAACAGCACTGCTACATGACGGTTCTCCCCGCCCAGCACCGGTTCAAAATCCTTATCTCTGCTGATCTTGTCCACCACCTGTGGTGCCACATACTGTTTAAACGCATCCACCACACGTTTTCTCCGCATATATTCTGTCAGATATCCACGAATCAGCTGCGCTAAATAAATAATAACCAGCGCCAACGGCAGTAACAGCACCGGTGCGATATATCCCAACCCGTACAACACTTTCACCAGAACCACATTGCCTGCCAGTAAAACCACCAGCGCTATGGTGGACCATAGGATCTTTCCTTTGTCTGTCAGCAGAAAAAAAGCGCCACAGAGTAATCCGGTAAAAATGGCATACAGCCACCGGTTCACCGGAAGCTGAGTCTCTCCCTCCATAAATGCCTGTATGATATTGGCATGGATCTCCACCCCATACATCTGACTGTTGTGGGTGATGGCCGGATTGAAAGAATCCTGCATGCCCACTGCATAGGCTCCTACCAGTACAATGGAATCCTTAAAAATCCGGGTGTCCACTTTTCCATCCAGCACATCCGCCATGGAAATCATGGTGTAGCTTTCCGGTTTTCCCGTATAAGAAAAATAAAACAGGTTTTCCTTTCCATAGGTTGTGGGATATTCCACCTCCAGGCCCATTGCTTCCTGATACTGCTTATAAATCTGAAACGCAAGACTGTATACGATTTCGCCCTCCCGATCCATCTTAACCATTGCCTGGCGTACATATCCGTCACGATCCACTGTGGTATCTGCAAATCCTATATTCACGTTCCCCCGCAGTTCCTCATAAGGTAAAATCTCATAGTCCACGTAAATAGGATTGTAGGACACATATCCGCTTTCATCTGTCTCCGGCTGCTCCTTAAACACAAAAGATGAAGCTGCCACCACGTTCCCGCCCTCTCTGCAGGCTTCGGCAAAATACCGATCTCCCTCCTCATCGGAGGCCTCACTGTAAATCACATCGAATCCGATGACTGCCGGTCTGGCATCGGGATTTTCATTTAATTTTTCTACCAGCTGTCCGGAGAGTTCACGGCTCCAGGCAGATATTCTTCCATATTCCTGTAAAGTCTTGTCATCGATACCAATGATATAGATATTTCTGCTTACATTGCCACCATCCTGATTGATAGAATCCGATACTCCACCGTCCCATGTGCTCATGACATTTCCATAACTCAGCAGCATGGTTATGACAACCAGTATTGTGGCAATGACTCCCCTTCGACATATCTCCTTCTTATGCACCGGCATCTTCCCCCACTTCAAGTTCCGCTGTCGACACAATTCGACATACTTAGTTAGATTGTATCATACTAATATCTATTTTCCAAGACCCATCCGTCCTCGGTAACCGTCACATTTCCATAAGAAATACTCTGAATGTATGCCGACAGATTCTCCTGCTGGGTCTGATCCATCTGTTGGGTGTGATATTCGTTGGTGGATGCTCCGATAATACGGCAGGATAACTGATTTTCCTCATCTACCTTCACCTGTACCGCCATGGTCTTTGCCATGTATTTTCCGAAGACAAAATTTCCCAGGCTATAAAACACCGGAACCCCATCCACATACTCGATTCCCTGCAGACAGTGGGGATGGGAACCGATGATCAAATCTGCTCCGGCATCCACATAATGCTGTGCCAGTGTTCTTTGATAATCCTCCGGGTATTCCTGGTACTCCACGCCCCAATGCACATACACCGTCAACACATCACACAGTGCATCTGCCGCCTCGATCTGCTCCAGCAAAAGTGTATCATCATAGGTACACAGCATGCCGGGAGTGTGAAATAAGATATTCCAATCCGTCACCGGAATTACCCGGGAAGCCGCAAGGAAGCCAAATGTTTTTCCATTCCGTTCCAACAAAATCAACTCACAGGCCCGGTCCAAATCCTCACCGGCTCCCACATAGCTGATACCCGCCTCGTCCAGAACCGAAAAGGTCTCCAGCATGGCTTCATCTCCGAAATCTAATGTATGGTTATTTGCCAGAGACACCACATCCACGCCCATGTCCAGCAGAGCCGTCACCTGTTTGGGATCTCCCTCAAAGGTATACTGCTTATCTTCCATAGGCTCTCCTTTGGTACTGAACGGAAACTCTTCGTTTGCCATGGTGATATCTGCGTTGTTCAAAAGTTCCGCCAGGCTGTCATCCAGCACACCGGATATTCCCTTGGCTGAATATTTCTCACTGGTTTCTTCGCAGATCAGCACATCCCCCACAAAGAGCAATTCTGTTTCCCCATCCGTTTCTTCCACCGTCTCCGTCTCCATTTCACTGACAGACTCTTCACTGAAAGCTCCGTTTTCCACCTCGCTGGCCGATTCAGCCCCCTTCTCGTTGACTGTCTCCGCTTCCGTCACAAACTCAATCTCCGATACATTCTCTTCTGCCTGCTCTGCAGTCTTGTGGGAATAGCTTTTAAGCAAGATGGCTCCGGAAACCACCAAAGCCACCAGAACCACCACCACTATAAGATAACAATAAACGGCTCTTTTATTCCTCATTAGCACCCCCACAACTCTGCCACCACCGCCGGCAGCTCCTCAAACCGATCAATTTTGGGCACCGGCTGCTCCACCGTCCCAAATCCGTATGCTGCATGGATAAACTTTACCCCTGCCTGCACACTGGCATCATAATCCCCTTGTATATCCCCCACATACACGGCCTCCGTCAATTCATTGCGCTTGGCCAACAGTGCTATATTTTCCCCTTTCTGTTTCCCGTTATTACCGAAACATTCCGTGTCAGCAAAATACTCTGTAAAACGATAATAGGAAAGAAACGCTTCGATATAACCGCTCTGGCAATTACTCACGATATACAAAGGATATTTCTCCCCCAGAATCTGAAGAGTCTCCTCCAATTCCGGATACAGAATTCCTCCATTTTTAGAAAGATATGTATTTTCTACGTGGCAACACTCCTGTAACAGTTCCCCCCGCTCCTGCTCTCCCACCATGGGAAACAAAATATCTGCAATCACTGTCATGGTTTTTCCCATGACACTGTGAATATCCGCCTCTGTCAGAGTCTCCCTTTGAATTCCCCATTTCTTTAAAACCTGGTTCCAGGCAGTTGCTACACCCTGTGCGGAATCCCAAAGAGTTCCATCCATATCAAAAATAATTCCTCGTTTCATCTGATGTATGAATCCTTTCTTATACGCCTCCAAAGGTGGCTTTATGCTACTTTAGGGACAAATTCTAAAAAAAAGTTCAATTTTTTTCCTATATGGTGTATAATAGCATTTAGTTATATTTTCATGCAAGGAGAATTCATATGAGTCAGGCAAAAGTTGATCGTTATAAAGAACAGAAAAAAAACCGCAAAAAAATCATGCGGCGTGAAAAGATTGCAAGCGTACTTCGCAAATGTGTGGGAACATTGGTTGTTTTAGCTGTCATCGGATGGGCCGGCTACTCTGCCGTATCCATGTATCAGGCAAAACAGCCCACCAGCTACACAGAGGTAAACATCACCGCAATCAGTGATTACATCAACAACTTAGGAGTCAATTAGTTGAGCACTACAATGATTATTCAGATTATATTATTGGTGATATTGCTGCTTCTGTCAGCCTTTTTTTCGTCTGCGGAAACAGCCCTTACCACCGTCAATCATATACGAATGCGAACCCTGGCAGAGGATGGAAATCGCAGAGCCCAGCGGGTCATGAAGATTACTGCCGATTCTGCCAAGATGCTGAGTGCCATTCTAATTGGCAACAACGTGGTAAATCTTACGGCCTCCTCGATTGCCACCATACTGGCAACGAAGCTGTTTCAAAGCATGGGAGCCGGTATTGCCACCGGTATTCTCACCGTTTTAATTCTGATATTCGGTGAGATTTCCCCCAAAACCATTGCCACCATTCATTCAGAAAAGTTGTCACTGGCATATTCCGGCCCGCTCCTTCTTTTGATGCGGGTACTGACCCCGGTGATTTTTGTCATCAACGCACTGTCGCTGGCATTTTTGCGTTTGCTTCGGATCGATCCAAACGCCAAGGCCGCTGCCATGACAGAGGAAGAATTCCTCACCATCGTAGATGTGGGCCATGAAACCGGTGTCATCGAATCCGAGGAACGGGAAATGATTACCAACGTATTCGAGTTCACGGATTCCGAGGCCAAGGAAATTATGGTGCCCCGTATCGATATGACATTTCTTTCAGCAGATGCCACTTACGAGGAGCTGCTGAACATATATCGAGAGACCAAATACACTCGTCTTCCGGTATATGAGGACACCAATGACAACGTCATCGGTATTCTGAATGTGAAAGATTTACTGTTGGTGGAGGATCATTCCCATTTTTCTGTCCGTGAAATCATGCGTGAGCCATTCTTCACCTATGAACACAAAAATACAGCCGAGCTCTTAAAAGAAATGCAAGGCTCTTCCATCAATATCGCCATCGTGTTAAACGAATACGGAACCACCGCCGGTTTGATAACATTGGAAGATCTGTTAGAAGAAATCGTAGGTGAAATTCACGATGAATATGATACCAACGAGGAGCAGGATATTCAGGCCATCAGTGAACATGAGTATTACATTTCCGGTTCCATGAATCTGGAAGATGCCTGCGATGAATTAGGTATTTCCCTGGAATCCGAAGATTATGATTCCATCGGGGGCTATATGTTAGAGCATCTGGACCATCTGCCGGAACAGGGCGAGACCTTCACCACCGAAAACGGCATTCTGCTTCGGGCAGAGAAGGTTGACAAAAATCGAATTGAAACTGTTTATCTCAAGACAAGCTGATATACGGCGTGTTAAAAGAGTCGCAAACATGCGACTCTTTTCTTATCCCTCATCTCCCACAGAAAACTCATAGCTGCAAAAACTATCCGTTCCCTCCAGCGCCCGGGACAGCAGGCTGACACAGCGGCTGTCAGTCTTCCATTTAGAATCCTCAGCCAGCGTATCCAGATATCTGCTGCTGATAAAACGAAGCTGTGGTTCCTGAAGCTCCACAGGCCTTGCCGTTGTGTCTACCAGATAGACACGGATCTGCTTTCTGGTATGATTTGCACAGGTATCCACCACCTGATAGGTCACAGTCAGACTTCCTCCGTGAGAGAAATTCTGAAAATCCTCCATGGCGTAATCCAGAATACCAAAGTCTGTGATCTGCTCCCGATCGTAGGCAGATGCTTGTGCCATCAGTTCTTCATAGGTAATCGCCCCGCTTTGCGCCTCCTCCAGCGTGTAATACAGATCCTCCGCCACAATTCCAGGCAGATCATCCCATATGGCATAGAGGGTAACTGTAGCTCCGTCGGATGACGTAAGATTGCTCACTGTCTGCCCATCCGTATATTCACATTGGGCATAGCCGGCACCACTGTCTGTACTCCACCCGCAAAATACACTTTCCCCCTGCTCCGTCACACGCCGGTATCCATTGACCGGCAGGGTATAATTTTCCCCATAGACCGCTTGAATGTTACTATCGCTCATATCTCCCTCTGTAGCACCGTTTCCATCAAATACAATCTCATAGGTGTGGGCACGGGTTTCTCCGGTAACTGTCACCGGGGAAGCCGGCATAGAAAAGACAAAACTCAGATCACTACTGTCTATTATTCCTGTATTCTTCCATCCCAAAAAGGAATAACCATCTGCCAATTCAGCAGAAACAGAAACCTTTGCACCATAGTAATAGACGCCGGCTCCCTGGGTCTGCTGCAGTCCCAACGGAGCATTCACAGTCACTGCATACCGGTTTCTGTCAAAATACAGGGAGATCACTGTTCCCTTTTCCGCAGCCACCGTCATCTGTGGAGTTCGGATTCCATCCACCGTCCCATAAGAGAAACAAAACCCTTCTGCTGCTTCTTTTTCTGCAAGTTCCGAAAGAATAATCCGGTCTCCAAGACCTGACGTCATATCCTTTTCACACTGCAGCAGATAATCCGAGCCTGTCACATCCATCTGATAAACACGCACCGTTACTGTTGCCATAATCTGCTGCCAGACCGCATAAAGGGAAATCTGCTTTCCATCTGTGGCCGTCCAGTTATGGACAGTGGCCTGATCCGGATATACCACTGCGCCTTCCGGTGACAGTGCCCATCCCTCAAACCGGTAATTCGACCTGCTATAGCCATTGGCTGCCAGGAGTGCCGTGCTGTCATACGTGTAAACACTGTCAGACATACTGCCTTTCTCTGCTCCATTTCCATGATAGCTGACCGTATATTGAATGGGACGGTAGTCAAAATAAAACTGGTTGTTTCCGGAAACCGTGTATTGATTTCCACTGAAGGCAGTTCCGTTTTTCAGAATCCGTTCCTGTTTATATCCGGTATAGGTTCTGGTCCAGTTTCCCAATGAGACACTGCTTCCATAATAAGCCTGCAGGCATCTGGTATCTGCTTCCACCAACTGCCATACACCCTGCTTCATTTTGCGATAATACACAGTCTGGCTGTACTGCCTGCGGCCGATGTAGCATTGAAATGCAGATAATGAGATGCTTTGCCAGTCCTGGTTAGCCAGATACACAGACTGTTTCTTCCCACAGGTCCCCCTGGAAGTGTCGTGATAAAACCCCGTTGCCGTATAATAAGCTGCTGCTGTAGCACTGTCATAACTGACACTGCTATTTGCATTTAGCGGTGGCACCTGGGCTGCCGTCATGTGCCTTGTGGTGCTGTGGCTGTAGGAAACCGGATAATTCCCACTGGTATCCATAATATAAAAATTTGTCCGCACATCCACTCCGTCATAACGGTATAATCCATAGGAACCGCTCCCTGTACTCTTTTTCACCTCAGTCCAGCAAACGGTGGAACAGTTCATATCGGATGAAACACCTGTTTTCACGCTGGCTCCATCCTCGTTAGACACATGATCAATTTTAAAATAATACCAGTTTCCGGCAGTATCCTGATTCCAGCCTGTCAGCATATGACCACTGCCATCCACATAAAAGTATCCCAACCGCTGGATGTTGTTCATGCTGATAGGAACATAGATCCAATTGTCCTGATATACCACCCCGTTCCCGTTGGTAAAGTACCAGTAAGCTCCGCTTCCGGTATAACTTCCTCCGGGGCCCCCGGGATTGGTACTGGTACCAATATAATTCCAATGGTTAAAAGTGACCGCATAGGTGCCATTTCCGTTGACCACCATAGGGCTCCAATACAATTTCCCCCCCTTGGTAAATGCACACCAGCACACATCGCTGACCTTACTAATCCGGTCCGCCCCGGATACCTCCACCTCATAGTAGCAGTGACTGTAACTATAGCCGTTTGCCGAAAAATAATCCACCCACTGGCTCCATGTCTTACTGACACAATTGTATGGAACAGATCCCACAGAGATTAATGCCCCCGGATCAGTGGGCACCTTCATAGAAGTGTTCGCCGCTTCCACCGACAGGCAGTTTCCCATTCCCCACAAAAAAAGCACAAAAAGAAACAGGATCCATCTACGCTTATATTTCATATTACCCCCTCTTTTCCTTAGTACAAGGTGTCGCAACCATCTATTCATACACAGCATAATAGGTGACATCCTGTGTCACACCCTGCGAAAAATCCGCCAGATACCCTGCCGCATCCCTCCACTCCAGAAAACAGCCCTTTCCATAGTCTGCAGCCGGTGCCACCGGGCAGTGGACCACATCGCCCATTGCCACCTCATACTGTTTATAATAGTTTCCCTGATTTTCCATATCCTGTTGATCCAGATAAAAGGTCACCGTGCAATACTCCGGCTCACCATTTGCTGTGTCTGTTCTCTCCAAAAGCATGGTACGGCTGCAACTGATACTGCCGGTCTTTCCATTAATATATTGATACGTCTGTTCCACCTCCACAGATAAAATTCCCTCGGAAACATCCGCACAGATCACGCGAATCTGAATTTGAGAATCCGAATTGACCTGTTCTGTAAATGTCCTTACAAAATAATCGGAAAGCTCCTGATTGGAGCCAAACTGCTGTCTTCCTGCCTGTTTCATGGCAGCCTCCATTGCCTCCGCCAGACTAAGCTTTAACTCCTCCCGACGAACACTACGGCTTTGCAACATCACCAGCATCACAGAAAACAACAGAATCAGAATACCTCCCACCATTCCAAACACTATGTTTTTCACTCGTTCACCTCCCATTCACTGGAACATCCACAAGAACCGTGGCTGTTTTACCCAAATGATCCGTGGCTGTGACCGTAATCTGATAAACTCCTGCCGAGTTGAAAATGTCCTGACACTGGTTTCCCCGTGAGTCACAGACCGACAGAATCGTCACCGGAATCTGTACTCCATCTGCATCCTCCGCCTGAAAACAGGCTGACAGATCCTGCATATTTCCTGATGAAACGCTGCCTCCAATCCATGTTATCTCAGGTAAAGGTCTGGTATACAGCTGCCTGGTAAACAATCCATCCTGGTACTGACTGAAATTTTCAATTCCCAGAGGCTCTTCCCTCTGGGCAGCAACCATCAGCATTCCACTTGCCAGCAGGATTAAAATCATCCCCACACAAACCACCAGGATCATTTTTCCATACTCTCTAAAAATTGCTTTCATAAATCACTCCTCAGCTTATCGCGGAGGCAGCAGAGCTAATCAACTCCTGTAGAAAGCCTCCCGCTCCCAAAAAAAATGTTAACATTGCCACCATCACCGCTGCCGCCACCACCGCCACGATGGCAGCCCCATATTCTTCTGCGATAAGTTCCATATGTCTTCCTCCCTCCATCATTTGGCACGAACACTATCTATAAGTGCTTCTAAATCGAAATATAATCAATGAATCTCCATGCCATAGCAATCACTGCACTTCCCGTCAAGACACACAGAATTGCCTGTCCGTAATCTTCCAATAAGTTCTTCATTCCATCACCTTCCATATCCTCGAATACTGTGCTGAAGAAAATTTCCAAACGGACCGGTCCGATAGGAATAGTTCAGCACTACCTCCGCAAAATTCACACCCTGGGAGGGGATAGTTCCTCCGGGCTCATAGTTCACCGCGGTGCCATCCTTCCCGTATAAAGTAATATCCAGATCATACCCGATCTCCTGTGCCTGCTGCATGCAAGCATTCAACACATTTACATTGTAATCACTGTTTTCCAGTTCTATAATTACATCTGATTTAAACTCTCTTGCCCGGGTTACTTCCACCTCTGCTGCCACGATTCCAATGCCTGTAACCGTCATCAGCAGAATCATAAAAATACCCAGATAGGTTTTAATAATCTGTTCCATAGCATTTCCCTCTTACATATGCATCTGACTTAAAAAGACCACCAGAAACATGGTCATATCAACCAGCATTTTTCCAGCCCCGGTCAGGGCAGGCGCCAAAAATAGTGCATACATTCCCGCCAGGGAATCCTCGTTCTGTGTACGCTCCGCTTTATCCAGAAGTTCCTGATTCCGCTGCATAATCTGGGCCAGTTGCTGATTGCCGTCTCCGTATCCACCATTGGACAGGGCATACAGCATTCGCATGGCAGATGGCACATCCGGAATATGATAGTCCTCCAAAAAACTCATGTATGGCTTTATACTCTCCGGATTCTGATTCAGCTGTTCCACCAGCTCCCCGATGGCCGGACGCAGTACTGCCGGAGCTGTCTGCCTGGTCTTGTGCATGGCTACCTGCACATTTTCACTCTGTAACAGCAATGCTATTTCCATCAGCCAATGCGGGAACGCTATCTGAAGCTTTTTTCTAAGTCGTTTCCGATAAATCACACCCGCCAGTCCATGGTTGCTTTTACATTCTTCGTAATGCTTTTCCCACTCTTTCTGATCCCCCAGGTCACCGGTCTTTAACCAGTCCTTTGAGGTTCGGGCCAGGGTTCTCCGGCACAACAGCATGTCCAGACACAACATCAGCACATCCGCTCCCTGGCACACTGCCAGCCGGGAAACCTCAAGGTCACCGGGCAGGAGCGCATTGGTAATCCCGCAGATCAGCACGGATAATGCCACGGCGATCCACACATTTCTCCGGTACTTTTTACAATCCTCCTGATAAATACGTACCCGCTCCATATATTGATGCACATCGGTCAGTAAATAATCTATGGTTCCGGCAAAATCACCGCCGTACTGCTCCACATGCAGCAGATAGGTATGAATCTGGCGGATCCTGTCGCAGTCGTATTCCTTTTCAATGATCCCCAGCGCCTCCCTGCTGGTGGCATCATGTTCTGCCTTCATCCGGCCGATGGCTCCTTTGATACACTCCTTCATACGTCCCTGACGAAACAGCGGATACACATCCTCCAGGGAAGAAAGAATCTGCTGGTTCTGCAAAAAAGCATACAGCAGCTGCTCCATGTACAGGGATGCCTCCTCCAGTCTCTGCTGCTGAATACACGCTTCCCGCTTTCTCTGCTGCCATCGGAAAGCCAACAGGAAATAGCACAGAATTACGATTAAGGTGCTGTACCATTTCATCTGAAGGATGAAAGCAGCCAGCAGGATCAATCCCAGCGCTTTCGCTAAATCTATGAAAAATTCCCTATGCTTCATAGACACCTCCTAACCTGTTGCGAATTTCCTCATTTCCGTAAGGATCCTTCACGCCATGACGCTGCAGGCGCGCCATCACAGACGCAGGCAGTTCACGCATCAGCATACAGCCATCCTGTACCAGCATATGGATTTGATTTTTCTTATCTTCCCGAAGAAAGAAACAGGCCTGATCGATATAACGGCAGATTCTGCCATCCGGTCGCTGCTTTTTGCGCAGCAATATCCCTACATCCACGTAGCTGTACACGTCATTTTCCATACGATCCGCATCCATACGACTCTCCATCATGTTCAGAATACGATCCGGAATTTTTCTCACATCGTCCGTGTGGAGGGTGGTAAAGCCCCGTATACCGGTGGACCAGCACTCCAGCAGAGACTTTACCTCCGTAGACCGGGCTTCAGACAGCATGATCCAGGACGGATTCTGTCTAAGACAGGTCTTAATGGCCTTGGTGTAATCAAAGTCCGGCCCAATACGCAGCTCCACGCAGTCCTTTCCCGGGTTGATGCGGCTGTAGTGCCACTCCGGATTATCCTCTATGGTAATGACCCGTTCCCTGGCAGCAATGAACTGAGAGAAAAACTTCGCACACTCTGTTTTCCCCACTCCCGGCTCCCCGCAAAAAACAAAATTCATTTTTGCCTGCACACAGTTTACCAAAAGTTCCAACACCGGCAGAGCGCAATAATCAGACTCCACCATGTCCTGTACTTCCATCCTCAGTACCGGTGGACATTTGCGGATACAAATGCTTCGTCCTGACACTGCCACCGACTCATGGATGATACTGATCCTGAGCATCTCTGTCTCCGCCTCCAGCAGATTACACTTCTTGTTAAAAGGCTTACTCACTTCGTTTGCGATCCGATGGGAAAACTGCTCCACAAACTTTTCCGTAATGCCGGAGCGTTCCACCAGATAGCGCTCATTTTCCACGTCCGTGATCCAAAGCTGACTCCCGTTATAGTCCACATCCGTGATTTTCGGGTCCTTCACATAACGCCACAGGGGGCCAAAATATTCCGGCTCCATACGGATTCCAATCTCCAATTTTTCCAACACAATTCCTCCTAGTATGATATGTATAGGCGCACATTTACAGGCCTGCATTGGTGGTAAAATTGTCGATCAGTCCCTGAAAGGCATTATAGACCGGGCCACTGTTTCCATTTCCCATAATTGCGGTAATCATGGCAGCCAATGCCACAATTGCAATGACGGTCACGATGACACCGCCGTACTGTTCAAATATTTCCTTCAAAAGAATTCCTTCCTCTCTAAAAAAGTCTTCATTGGGAAAATGTCAGAATGAATATCCTGACCAAAAAAGATAAAAAAGATGTTTTGAATAATACTACCTTTCCTCATAAATTGCAATAGGTTTTTGAAAATTTTTACATTTCTGTAGACTGTATGCTATAATACATCTATATTTGGGAAACACTATAGGAGGTACTTATGGCTGACTTTATCATTACCACAGATACTACTGCGGATCTTCCCGCAGATTACGTAGCCGAACATAAGCTTGGTATTATGTCGCTCACTTATACACTGGAGGGAAAAACTTATGACTGGGAACACCCCATGGATGTAAAAGAATTTTACCAGAAAATGCGGGACGGCTCCATGCCCACCACCTCTCAGGTAAACCCCCAGACAGCCAAGGATCTTTTTTCAAAATGGGCAACAGAGGAGAATTGTGACATTCTTCACATTGCTTTCTCCAGCGGCCTCAGCGGCAGTTATAACAGTGCACGGATGGCTGCAGAGGAACTGAAAGAGGAAGGGTTTCCCCACAAAATCATAGTGGTGGATTCCCTGTGCGCTTCCTTAGGCGAAGGACTTCTGGTACACAAAGCTTTGCAGCAGAGGGATGCCGGATGTTCCCTGGAGGACACCGCCTGTTTTGTGGAGGAAAATAAGCTTCACATCGTGCACAATTTTTCCGTTGATAATCTGTTCCATCTGTATCGGGGCGGCCGCGTGTCAAAGACCACAGCCTTTTTGGGAACCATCGCCAGCATTAAGCCCATTCTTCATGTGGACGACGAGGGCCATCTAATCCCACTGTCTAAGGTACGGGGACGAAAAAAATCCCTGCTGGCACTGGTGGACAGCATGGAAAAGCAGATGGGCTCCTATGCGGACAAAAATGACATTGTATTTATCAGTCACGGAGATTGCGAGGAAGATGCCCAATTTATTGCGGACCAGATTAAGCTTCGATTCGGCATTGAAAGCTTTCTGATCAACTACGTGGGCTCCACCATCGGAGCACACTCCGGTCCGGGAACCATCGCTCTATTCTATCTCGGCGAATATCGTTAAATGAGATTTTTTGAATTACTATAAAGGAGCAAACACATGAATGTAAAGCTTGCACAGGTTAAAGAAGAGATCAAAAAAGTGCTGCAGGGAAAGGATTCCACCATCGATTTGGTGCTCTGCAGCCTGCTGGCCGGAGGCCACATCCTACTGGAGGATATTCCCGGCGTGGGAAAGACCACCCTGGCCCTTGCCCTATCTAAAACCCTGTCCATGTCCTATTGCAGAATGCAGTTTACTCCTGACGTACTGCCCAGCGACATCTTAGGCTTTAACATGTATGAGTCCAAAACAGGGGATTTCACCTTCCGGCCGGGCTCCATCTTCACGAATCTGTTTCTGGCAGACGAGATCAATCGAACTTCCCCCAAAACGCAATCTGCTCTTTTGGAGGTTATGGAGGAACACCGGGTAACCGTGGATGGTGTCACCCGGGATCTGCCCTCCCCCTTCTTTGTCATTGCCACCCAAAATCCCGTGGGTGCCAGCGGCACTCAGAAACTGCCGGATTCCCAGCTGGATCGCTTCTTTGTACGGCTGAGTCTGGGATATCCGGACACAGAAAGCGCCACCCGGCTTTTGATGGGACACTCCTCCGAGCAGATGGATTCCGTTCAGACAGTGCTCTCTCTGGAAGAACTGACAGCCATGCAGGAGAAAACTGCCGCTGTCTATGCCGATGAATCCCTGTGCCGATATATCGTAGCCCTGACAGAAGCCACCCGGCACAGCGAATTCATTTCTCAGGGTGTCAGTCCCCGGGGCAGCATCGCGCTGCTGAAAATGGCCAAGGGACATGCTTTTATGCAGGATCGGAACTTTGTCACGCCGGAGGATGTGCTGGCGATTATGGACAGCGTCTGCAATCACCGCATCATATGCAGCACAAGGTCGAAAGCTTCCGGCATGACTGTATCGGAAATCTTAAACCGGATATGCCGCCAGATTCCCATGCCAAAGCTTTCCTAACAGTTTATCTCCCACAAGAGGTGCCTATGTTTCAGCGACTTATCTACTTTGTAAGATATTTGTTTTTCTTCGTAATCATGGCTCTGCTGGCTGTATTTTACCGCCAGCCTTTCTTTGTGTTTGCCTGCCTTCTGTTGCTTTTTTTACCCTTTGCCTCTTACTACATCTGCAGATATGTCATGTCGCAGCTTACGCTTCTTGTATCTGCCAAGACCACGGAAAGCCTGCGGAATACACCCATTCCTCTAATGATACAAATAAAAAATTCCGGGATTTTTCCCCTTCTGGAATTCACTGTGACCATGCATATTGAGTCACCCTTTTACCAAAATCCGGACCGGGAGCGGATCACTGTACCTGTGCTGGCCCGTTCGGACAACCGGCAGACCTTTCCCATCACCTTTGGCAAACTGGGATGTTATCAAATCTCTGTGGAGTCCTATGAAGCCTGGGACAGCCTGCATCTGTTCCGCTTTCACTACGATTCCGATGCACACACACAGATTACAATTTTTCCGCAAAATCAGGAAAAAATAGAAATTTCACCCAGCTGCTATTCCGAGGGCTTCGACGAATTCGATGAGACCCGGGGGCGGGGCCAGGTCACCGGTGATGTGACCAATATCCGGGAATATATCCCCGGAGACCGCATGCAGCAGATTCACTGGAAGCTGTCCGGGAAACTGGAAAAATGGATGGTGAAGGAGTATGGGGCCACCGCTTCCCACTGCTTCATCCTTTTGGTGGAGCTGTATGCTCCGGATGAGACAGACCGCAGTCATGTACTGGATCGCACGCTGGAGCATGCCTACGGAGGATGCATGGAGCTTCTGCAAATAGGAGAGCCATTCTTTCTATGTACCTATAGTATATTAAAAGAAGATTTTATTTCCTTTCAGATTCAGAATCAGGAAATGGTCCGGTCTGCCTTCTCCCAGATATGCTATGAAACGCCTTATCGGGAAGCGGACCTGGCGTATGAGCGATTTCAGGCATCCGGATTTTTAAAGGGAACTGTACTGCATGTAACACAGGAGGGAATCAATGTCCGCTAAGAAAAAACAAGCTGCACAGCTGGCGGCAGCAACAGAAGCCAGCGGTTATTGTCTGGCCACAAGTCCCACAGAAGTAACTCTCCATCGGGGGCTAGTATGCCTGATCCATGGTTTTTTGATTTTTTGCGCGGCTTTTGGATCCATAGCCGGACTGCTGAATGCGTTTTCGATCCGGTACAATATCTCTCTGTTCTTTTTCCTGATGCTGGCGCTCTGCTTTCTGCTGGCCTTTTTACACTACAACCAAACCACGTTTTATGTGTTGTATCCTCTGATTTTCATTGGATTTACCTTTTCCATTATCCGCAACCGGATGACTGCCAACAGCGGATTCCAGAATTTTGTGACAGTGCTCTACGACGCATATACTGATTATTTCGGGCTGGACAGCGTGCGAGACGTGACAGTGGCCAGCACAGACATGTACCAGACTGTTACAGTGGCAGCCATCTATGTGGGCTTTGTGTTTGCCTTGATTTTAAACATCGTCATTTCCTCCCACATGAGTGTGTCCGGAACCATTCTTTTGACTTTCCCCATTCTCCTTCCGGGAATCTATATCGACCAATATCCGCACTTTATCTACTTCGTGCCGCTGGTGTTCTCCTACCTGGCCATTGGAATTCTGGGGCGGTTCAAACACTTCGAAATTCCAAAAAAGAAACAGGAACGAACTACCTACAGCCTGAAGTACAAAAAGCAGATCCATACACACACTTACCGACTCAACGGCCGTGTCATGCTGCAGACCTGCCTGGTGTTTGCTGTTTTATCCCTGATATTCCTGCTGGTCTTCTATCCCATTGCCCGCAGGAGTGTCAATTCACATACAGCCACCAACCGGATAAAAAGCCTGACCGATGAATATGTGGAGCTTTTTGTACAAAGCGGCTTTTCCGCATTCTTAAACCGATATAACAACACCGGTGGTCTGGCGGAAGGCCGCCTGGGTGGTGTCAGCTCGGTCCGCCCGGATTTCGAAACGGATCTTACGGTCACCTTTGCACCCTACAGCTACGACACTGTGTATCTCCGTGCCTTTGTGGGAGAGACCTACTCCAGCAGCTGCTGGTCCAGCTTCCGGAATCAGGATGCATTCCTGCAGGATTCCAACCGAAATCTCACCGGAGCCCAGCAGACGGATTATCAGGATTTTCTTTCTCTGCGGGAGGCGTTGTGCCTGTCTGACTACCAGGACAATGGCGGGACCTACGGTCTGTCCGGAAAAATGGATATCACCAACGTGGGGGCAAATGCAGACTATACTTACATGCCCTACTACACCAGCGATTGTTCCGCCAAGGATCTTTACAGCTCCACAGGCATCCTCACCGGTTCCTCTCCCCTTGGCATCCCCATCACCTACTCCTATTATCCAATGGTAAGTCAGCTTTTGACCGCCTCCAGTACTCTGGATCCGGACGCACAGGATGCCACAGAACAGTTCTACTGCAGACTTTATGAAAACTACTGCCGCAGTCAATATTGCCAGGTGCCGGAAAATCTGGAGGTTCCTTTGGACGAAGTCATTGCAGAAATCGGTCCCACAGAAAATGCCCTGGATGCAGCGGATAAAATTGCCGCTTATTTCAATTCCCACTACACCTACAGCATGACTCCCGGCACCACACCTTACAATGCGGATTTTATTGAATACTTCCTGACCAGACAAAACCGGGGATACTGCGTCCACTTTGCCTCCGCCGGCACCATGCTGCTGCGGCGTATGGGATATCCTGCCCGCTACGTGGAAGGCTATGTCATCAATTCCGCCGATATTGCAAACGGAGAAAACACCGCTCTCTCCTACGAGGACTACCTGAAGGGAGATTCTCCCATCGGTGAAACCGGTGTAATTACGGTGGAGGTTTCCGATGGAAACGCCCATTCCTGGATCGAGATTTATCAGGAAGGCTTTGGCTGGATTCCGGTGGAGGTGACCCCGCCTTCCGGAGAAGACTATACCGACACCTCGGATTTCTGGCAGGTGTTCTCCGGTCTGTTTTCCCTGGCCTCCGGTGCCACATCCTCCCCCAATGAGACACAGGTACCCACTGAATTTACCACCGGCTTCACGGATTTCTTCGACAGCACCAGCCATTTGTCCTTTCCACTGATTATATTGCTGCTGTTGTTACTGCTGTATGATCCTCTGAGGTCAGGATTCCATGGTCTGACGGAGCAGCTCGCCCTGAGGAAAGCGCGTCGGGAATGTGCCTATGATCTGGTGGCAAAGTATTTGTATCGTCAGCTGTTCTTCAAATTATTAAATAAGAATATAATTTCCGTCCCTTCGTCATTCCATAACAAAGGTCATAAGAAAGGCCAGAGGAAGCGACTTACCTATCGGCAGAAGCTGTCACTCTGGCAATCCTATGTACCGGATCAGTTGATTCCGCTTTGGCCTGTTCCTGAAGATATGGCACGGTATGTCTCCATCCTGGAAAAAGCTCTCTACAGCAAAAACAGTATCTCTGCAGAGGAACTGGCGGAATTTGAAACCTTACAGCGAAATTTCCTTTAATTTACCCTGAATATTCTGGGACATTTCCTCTACCACCCTGGAGCCGGCTGCGATCTCCTCTGTGGATTCTGCAAAGGTGCCTACCCGTTCATCAATCTGCTTCACGAGCCTTGCCAACTGATCGGCCTGCTCCATGAGATTCTCCATGAATTTGCGGATCTCTTCTGAGTTACTGTTGGAATCCTGTGCTGCATTACGGCTGGATTCTGAAAGAGTCTTAATCTCATCCGCAACCACAGCAAATCCTCTTCCGGCTTCCCCTGCTCTTGCCGCCTCAATGGAAGCATTTAGTGACAACAGATTGGTCTGGGATGCAATATCAAAAATGGCCTGGTTATTTTTCTCTATCATCACGAGGAATTCTGTAATCCGATTAAACAGCTCCATCATTTCCTCGCTTGCCTTGCTGACATCATAAATCTCATGGGCAATTTCCGTGCTTTCCTTGGCATTAGCCTCATTACCTGAGCCGAGGCTTTCCAGGGATTTCAGCAAAGTAGCAAAATCATTCGTTACCTCAGACATGATATGTTCTATCTTACTTACCTTTTCCTGCCTTTCTTCAGACTGTCTTTCGATTTCTTGCTGATTCCGCAATACTTCCGCCTTCTCTAATTCCACCATATCCTTGGCATAATGAACACAGTTTTCCTTATGATTCACGCCATTATAGATTGATTTGACCATAGCCTGACAACTTTCATATCCGCAGGCGGAACAGTCAATATGCTTTTTGGACTCCTCGGTTTTATTCATGGATGCAAAGATATCTTCCATTTCTTCGCCTGACGGCTCTTTTAATGCAACCTTTCCGGACAAATCAGTATATTTTCTAATAAAATCATCCAGATTTAATTTTTTAAACTGGGCGTTCAAAGCATCCAGTCTCTTCTTCGGAGTAAGATTCTTTCCCCACGCGCCACGGGGTTGTTTGCTCTTCTCCCGAATGTTCCAAAGATTCATCAGGGTGTCATCGCCAACCGACCTTGACGCCTCCACACCGGTACCATACAGACATCCCTGGGAGCAGTTCAAGGCATCCACCATAAAAGGAAGCGGTTTCTTCGCTTTGATCCTGTCCCGATACTCCTGCAGGAATTCATACATATGCTTTTCACCCTCTGCCTGACGAATAAAAATTTCATCCCCCAGGAACCAATATACGTTTTCTTTCAGTCCACCCGGCATGGGATACACGGAACCAAGACCATATTCGATTTCGTCCTTTGCAAGACCGTTCCCTGTCAGCCTGTGTTCTTTGATATAATTCACCAGATGATCAAAGGTGACATTGTAGGAAACATATCCGCCACAGTCCGGATCATCGATCTCATTCTTTTTCGCAATGCAGGGACTGATAAATGCCAGCTTGTCCGTAATTCCCATATATTTCTTCACATATATTGCGCCACACATCATAGGGCTATGTACCGGCATAAGTCTTGGCAGAAGCTCCGGAATATATTTTTCGATATATCCTACCACTGCAGGGCAGGGCTGGGAAATTCCTCCCAGGAAATTATATTTCGTAATGTAGTTCAGATATGCCCAGGTGGTAATATCCGCACCAAAAGAAATGCTGATAATTCTTTGCGCTCCCGCGGCCTTCAAAATCCCAAGATATTTTTCGTATTCAGCCGGATAATTCGCCATAAATGCTGGTGCCACTAACAATGAAATCTTCTCGCCTTTCTTCAAATCCGCAAAAAACCGTTCCGTATCATCCTGAAAAGACCTGGCCCCGTGCTTACATGCATCAAAGCAGGCTCCGCAGGCAATACATGCATCCCCGTCGACCTTAATGACATTCTTCCCATTCTCATCGACTTCCGCATGATTTGCACCCTGTACCGGACATGCTGAAATGCACTTATTGCAGGCAACACATTTTTCTGTCGTATAAACCAGACCTTTGTTAATATCCTTTGTCATAAACGAAACCACCCCACAACTAGACTTTTTCTCATTATACAATACTTGTCAATAAAGCACAATTCTTATCTTTATTTTTTAAATATTTTGTAAACTTTGCACGAAAGCACAAGAAAAGGGCCTCGTCAGCCGTATCCCGCGGATCAGTTGACTTAGCCCTGATTTTATGTGTTTTTCCGTAATGATTTCATATTCAAAGTCACATGGATTCTATGATTCCTCTGCTTCTTCACAGACCTCAATGCCCAGCTCCTCTAACTGCTTGGGATCCACCACATCCGGTGCATTACTCATGAGACAGGAAGCATCTTTCACCTTAGGGAAAGCAATTACATCACGGATGGAATCCGCGTGTACCATATGCATCACCAGACGATCCAGTCCGTAAGCCAGTCCTGCGTGAGGCGGCACTCCGTATTTGAAGGCATCCAGCAGGAAACCAAACTGCTCATGAGCCCGCTCCTTGGTAAATCCTAATACCTCGAACATTTTCTCCTGGATATCATCCTGATGGATACGGACAGATCCACCACCCAGCTCAGTACCATTTAAAACGATATCGTACGCAATGGCACGAACAGCCCCGGGATCGGAATCGATCTTATCCCAATCCTCCTCCATAGGCATGGTGAAAGGATGATGCATGGCCATATAGCGATTCTCCTCATCGGACCACTCCAGCAGCGGAAACTCTGTTACCCACAGGAAATTGTACTGGTTGGGATCCAACAGTTCCAGCTCCTTTGCCAGCTCCACACGGAGGGCTCCCAGCACGTTCCATACGATCTTATTCTTATCGGCAGCAAATAACAGCAGATCACCGGGCTCTCCTGCCATGGCCTCCACCAGTTTCGCCAATTCCTCTTCTGTCATAAACTTTGCAAAGGAAGACTTAAAGGTGCCGTCCTCATTCACACAGAGATAAGCCAGACCCTTTGCACCATATCCCTTTGCAAACTCCACCAGCTTATCAATTTTCTTTCTCGGCATTGCACCCTGTCCCTTTACATTGATTCCACGGACAGAACCGCCGTTTTCCAGTGCTCCGGTAAATACACCGAATCCACAATCTTTCACGATATCTGACACATTGGTAAGCTCCATGCCAAAGCGGGTATCCGGCTTATCGGATCCGAAACGATCCATTGCCTCCTGCCAGGGCATACGCTGCAGCGGCAGGGAAATTTCCACACCGATGGCCTCTTTGAACACATACTGAAGCAAACGCTCATTTACATCGATGACATCATCCATATCCACAAAGGAAAGCTCCATATCTGCCTGGGTAAACTCCGGCTGACGGTCTGCGCGCAGATCCTCATCACGGAAACACTTTGCAATCTGGAAATAACGATCATATCCGGATGCCATTAAAAGCTGTTTAAACAGCTGCGGAGACTGGGGCAGCGCATAAAAGCTGCCGGGATGTACACGGCTGGGCACCAGGTAATCTCTGGCTCCCTCCGGTGTGGACTTACAGAGAATCGGCGTCTCGATCTCTAAAAATCCTTCCTTCGTCATAAACTCTCTCATGAGATATGCCACTTTGCTGCGCAGCATAAGATTCCGCTGAATGTCCGGTCTCCTCAAATCCAGATAACGATACTTCAACCGCACCTCATCCTTAGTCTGGCTGTTTTCCCCAATCTGGAAAGGTGGTGTCTCTGCCTCTGATAAGATCCGCAGGCTGGTGGCCATCACCTCGATGTCACCGGTCTTTAAGTTCTCATTTACCGCTGCGGAACGCTTCTGCACGGTTCCCACCACTGCAATGACATATTCACTTCTTAAGTCCCCTGCTTTTGCAAATCCCTCTGTACCTACACTGTTTTCATCGAATACAATCTGTAAAATACCGGAACGATCTCTCAAATCAATAAAAATCAGACTTCCTAAGTTACGTCTCTTCTGTACCCAGCCCATAACGGTGACTGTCTCACCTACGTTTGCCGTGGATACTTCTGTACATCTGTGGGTTCTGTGTAACCCTCTCATCGACTCTGCCATGTTACTTACTCCTCTTCCTTAATAATCAACTAGTCCAGTATTCGTTTTTCCAATTTTGGTAGGAGTCCTCCTCCATCTGCCAGTCCGCATTGTCCTCCATCTGCTCCTCGCTGGCAAACCAGCTTGAGAACTCATCGATGGAATGTGCGGTAATATCTGTAAGCTGGAGATAATTTGCAATCTGATCCAGATAATGGCCAAACTGCACTCTCCAACGATCAATATCATATTCATCCTGCTTATCCAACAGATAATCAAAATATCTGGTACGCTCTGCCAGCTCATCTCTCATACTTCCTGTGGTTTCCTCATAGAGACGTTCTGCCCGGGCCAGAACCAGCTGATTCTCCTCCTTATCTCTAGGCGAGATCTTCAATTTTTCCAGTTCTAACAGCTTCTTCTCCAGTTCCTTCTGGGTCAGCTGGATCTTTTCATTTCGAATGATTACCTGCTGGGATTCCCCGGTGGAAATTACCAGCACATCCACCACCAGAATACCATTGATGTCATAGGTATAACGGACGCTGATCTTCTCCTCGCCCTTCGGTGCCTGAGGCACATCCACTTCAATCTTACCCAGGAAAAGATTATCATCCAGATAATAAGCCTCTCCCTGGCAAATTTCCACCTCTATCTGCTTCTGGTTATCTGTGACAGTCTGAAGCATCACCACCCGGCTGGTGGGCAATGCAGTATTTCGCTCGATCAGAACACGCATCAGATGGCGCTCCGGATCCACCTTATTGTAAACACCGATTCCCAGAGAGAAAGGACAAATATCCGTCAGGATCAAATCCTTAATCTCCTCATTGCGCTCTTTGATTCCGGCATAAATACCCAGTCCCAAAGCCACCATGTGATCAGGATTTACCACCATCAGATCCTTACGCCCTAAACTGTGCTCGATATACTTCTGAACCACCGGCATCTTGCAGGAGCCACCTACTAAGACCACGCCATCAATCTCACGCATTTCCTTTCCTGCATCCTTAATTACCTTCTGTACCGGTGCACTCATTCGGATGAAAAGCTGCTCCGCCAGATGAATCAGCGCCACCCTGGTCATTTTCATGGTGTGGGTCTTGCCCCGCATGGTGACACGCATGGTAGCCTGCTCCCGCTTGGTCAGATCCATCTTACACTTGATTGCCCGATCCAGTATGATTGCCTCTTCCTCTTTTGTCAGTTTCTCGTCTGCCAAGCCGTGTTTGATGGTGAACGCCTCTGCAATCAACTGGTCAAAATCGCTACCGCCCAGTCCATTATCTCCGCTGACTGCCAGAATCTCCACGATATTTTCCGTGCAATCCACCAAAGAAACATCCAATGTACCGCCGCCCATATCAAACACCAGAATAGTCTCTTCCTCCGTACTGTTGTGCTGATGATATGCCAGCGCTGCAGCGGAAGGCTCGTTGATAATCCGCTCCACACGAAAGCCTGCCAGTTCACCTGCAGTCTTGGTTGCGTTTCGAGCCAAATCATTAAAATAAGCCGGCACACTGATAATTGCCTCCGTAACCTCCTGCTGCAGATAACTTTCCGCATCTTCCTTCAGCTTCCGCAAAACAAGTGCGGACAAATCCTCGGGACGGTACTTCTTCCCAGCCACCTCGTATTCCTTATCCATACCCATAAACCGTTTAAATACGGAAACCGTATTCTCCGGATGGGTAATCTGACGTTCCACAGCCACGCGTCCCACATAAACTGTACCATCCTCATCAAAACTTACCACACTGGGGGTCAAGTATTCGCCAAATGCATTGGGAATCAGACGGCTTTGTCCATCCTCCCATACTGCCACCAGGCTGTTTGTAGTTCCCAAATCAATTCCGATTATTCTATGCACGTTTCTCTCCTCTTCCATTTTGGTATCGGAAGCCCTTTCTCATATCATTTTATTTATCCCGGAAAAACTCCGTAATCTCCTCGTAACCCTCTGCAGTCAATTTTTCTTTCTGAAACTTCTTATTCTTATTCATGCGGGCCACCAAAATCTGCTTTCCTTCAGCACGCTCCCTTTGTGCCTGTGCAATCACTTCACAAAGCTTATCCGCCGGATATCCCTTTTCGATCAGATATGCAGTTTTCTTTGGCTGCTGTGGAATCTGGAAACCGCTTTCCATCAAGAGCAGGATAATCCGCTCAAATCCAATGGAAAATCCGCACGCCGGCACATCATTTCCGGTGAACTTGCCAACCATTTTATCATAACGTCCGCCGCCACCGCAGCTGCCACCGAATTCCGGCATGGCAATCTCAAAAATTGTACCGGTGTAATAGCCCATTCCCCGGACCAGTGTGGGATCGAACACCATGCGAAACTCTGCATTTTTTGTCTTTTCCACACTCTCAATAATCTCGGACAGATTACTCTTTACCTCTTCTTCCAGAGTTCCGGCCTGAATCAGGGTATCGCACAAAGCGCTCAATCCGTCTGTGCTTTCCTCTACCTGAGTGAACAATGCCAGATATTTTTCAATGCTATCCTTGGCAAAACCTTCCTTCTCCAATTCCTCTGCTACACCATCCAGACCGATTTTGTCCATCTTATCCAGAATAATGCAGATCGTATCGAAATTCTCCTCCGGAAAGCCGCTGTAGGCTGCCATTGCCTTCAAAATACGACGCTCATTGATGCGAATTTCAAAGTTTTTAAATCCCAGCTTGCCCAGTGTGGTGGTGGTAGCCAGGATCAGTTCGATCTCAGCCAGATCGGAGGGCTCACCTAAAATATCAATATCGCACTGCATAAACTGACGATATCTTCCCCTCTGCGGGCGATCTGCTCTCCACACATTTCCCATCTGAAGAGCCTTAAAAGGTGAGGGCAGATTATTGGCATTGTTGGAATAATAACGTACCAATGGTACCGTAAGATCATAGCGCATACCCAGATCCACCAGATCCGCCTCACTCTCCGCTGTATCCAGATTCAGCTTCTCCCCTCTTTTTAGCACCTTAAAAATCAGCTTCTCATTCTCACCGCCCTGCTTGCTGGTGAGGTTTGCAATATTCTCCATGCAGGGTGTTTCAATCGGGGTGAAACCAAAGCTCCGGTAGGTTTCCTTGATCACATTCTGCACATAATCGCGGATCTGCATTTCCTCCGGTAATATATCTTTCATGCCGGTCACCGGCTTTTTACTTAATGCCATGAGATTTCCTCCATATTTGTCCTGTTTCTCTGCCTAATTTACCTATCCACGTAAAAATAAGCCTAAGTGTCATTATAATCCGTTTTTCTTCCATAATCAACCTTATTTTTCCTACTATAATGACTCACCCCGGACAAGAACGGCACTGCTTTCTCCTTTGGATTTCATTTCAAGCTTTCGTGCATACATATTTTCATCTGCACGCTCAAACACTTTTTCGTAGCTGTCGTCTGTGTCTTTTTCATAAACAGCACTGCCGATGGCCGCTGACGGCTTTACCTCACCGGAATATTCCACAAGTCCTCTTTCAAAGGCAGCCTCCAGCTCTATGCACTCCACACTTCCTGTATCCCTCAAAATTACAGCGAATTCGTCTCCGCCAATTCGGTAAACCACGTCCCGTCCGAACACATCCACTGCCACCCGGGAAACGGCAATAATCAAATCATTCCCATAACTGTGACCGTAAGTGTCATTAATTGATTTCAAACCATTTACATCGATGACAAATACCGCAAATGAGCCTGCCTGCTCCTGTACCATTTTTTCCATCACGGTCAGTTCCAACAGATAAGCGGTATTGTTCTTTATCTCTGTCAGCTTATCCATATAAGCCAGATTATTAATATAGCTGATTCGCTGTTTCAGTTGCTGTACCGTTTCCTTCAGACTCTCCGTCAGGGTTCCCACCTCATCTTTCGACTTGCAGGTAAGCGAAACATTCAGATTCCCCTTGGCAATTTCCAGCGCAGCATTATTCAGTTCCCTTAAGGGTCTTACGATAGTTTTTGCAATGGCCAGCGCAACCACCACAAACACCAGAATTACAGCCAATGCCATGCCCGTCATCTGCATGACCAGCCTGTTCTTGGTGGCGTCGATTTCCGATACAGGCACAGTAACCGCCAGCTTCATTCCATTTTCCAGCGATTGAAATACCACTTTTTTCTCTTCACCCTCTATTTCATGGTCAAGAATCGTCCCCATGCTGATGGGCTCCCCATCTTCTACCACAAAAGCACTTTCCCCTAATTGTTTTGTCATATTCTCCTGAGTGTAATACCCGGTATGAACAACCGCAAAATTTTCATCCGTTATAAACGCATGTCCGGTCTCATAGATCCGGATATTATCCACCATATCTGCAATATAATTAAAATCAATATCCATGCCCACGATTCCAAACAGTTCATTGTCCTTATCCACGGGGATGACATAAGATATCATGTAAACATCGATATTTTTATTTTCATAGGGCTGCAGCCACACAGCCTTCCCTGCATTCACCGGAATATAATACCAGCCCACATGTTCATCGTCATCCGGACTGTACTGCGAAAAATCTGTAAGTTCCTCATCCTCAAATACCCCGGTCACCGGATTTTTCACACGGAAAAAGCCTTCATTACATGGCGTAACATCCGGGCTGAAACGAACATAAACCGCAACCGCACCATCCGTGGCATTGGCAATGGTCAGTCCCAGTTCTTCCAGATTCTGTGTATAATTCTCCAGATATTCCGAGTCTTCAGAAAGTTTATCAATATCTGCTAAATTATCCGTAGCATACTCTGACAGGATCTCCACGGACTGCTCGATTCTTCCCAGGACAGTATTCAGTTCCTGAGCTTTTTCACTGCATGTCAGATTCATCACCTTAGCCGAATCCTCGTCAATGGCCCTTCCGAAGCGCACAATGCCAGTAACACCGGTAACTGCCGTGGCAACAATAATTCCTGTTAATATTAAAAGAATGATCTTTGTCTGAACAGATTTCATCTTATGCCTCTCCCCTGTTTATTATCTCATCCCAAATATACTCAATATTGATCCCCGCTATATAATAACACAACAAGAGACAATAAGGGACACAAAATGCACCATTGTTTAAAAACATACTATAAAATCAACAGAAAATGTGTTATAAATGAAAGTATAAAGAAGCACAAAAACATTTCCGTATTTTACTGTTACACTGCTCCTCATTTATGTAAGGAGGGATACTATGATTTTTGGAAATTTTGCAGAATGGAATATGCGAAATATTCTTATTCGGATTATCGTTTCTACTGTCATCGGCACCATCATCGGGTTTGACCGGGGCATGAAGCACCGGGGCGCCGGAACCAAAACAATCACTGTGGTCTGTCTGGGTGCCACCCTGGTCATGCTCACCGAACAGTACATTCAGGTTAATTTCCCGGGCCTGGCTAACATGAACCGAATGGCAGCCCAAGTCATCAGTGGTGTGGGATTCATCGGTGTAGGAACCATCATTGTGGCCAATCACCAGGTAAAGGGGCTGACCACTGCCGCCACCCTGTGGGCCAGCGCCTGCATTGGTTTGTCCATAGGAATCGGCTTTCTGGATGGTGGTGTTTTGATTACGCTAATGATGCTGTTTTCCCTGCATGTAAGCCCTCACATCGAGAAATTTCTCACCCGGAATTCCCGCTACTTTACCATGATTATAGATATTGAAAAAGTTCAGTATTTGAGGGATATAATCCGTGAAATCAAAGGGGAAAATATCGCCATTGAATCTCTGGAAATCATGAAGCCAAGTACTAAGGGACAACCCACCTCTGTCTATCTGATCCTGCGCACCAAACAACGCATGGCTGCTTCCGATATCTATGATCTGATGATGCGCTCTGAGAAAGTGATTTCCATGGACTTTTTGTCCTAGGTCTGGAGTTGCCATCTATAATTGGTGATTTCCATCCTTCCAACTTCCTATAATCATTTATATTTCCTCATCCATCTCTCTAAGTGCCTCCATATAGTTATCCATCCATGCCGACATCATTTCAGCCTTTTTGGAGTCCTCATCCGGTCCATCAATATCTTCCGGCCACTCATCCCCTTCATCAATTTTCTGAATCCTAAGCCAGTCCTCTGACACTTCAAACTGGCACTCTCTCCCATCATCACTTTCCAATGTAACAAGTGCCATCAAGGGTTCCCCCGGCATTCTCTCCTCACAGCCATAATCAGCCTCTTCAATACTACTTACAAACCACATATTCAACATCCACTCCTATATATGTTCAGATATACTATCGATCAATATTGCCCCGAACTTTGAATACATTTTCTACTTCTTCTACACCATTTTGCCGATTATTATACCATTTTCTACGAAATTTTCGCAACGGCTGGCAATACAAATCATTCCAAATCAAATGGCTAAAATAGGTTAGGAATACACATACTACATATATATTTTTAATATGCAGAACATTTATCTATTATTTTTGTCTTGTGTGCAGAACAATATCGGTGTATAATTGTTTCATGCATGGAGGTGGTGCTATGAATAGAGATACCTTAAAACAAATTATGATTGACCAGAAGGAAATCTATCTGAATAATCCATTAATTTCAAGACATTATCCTTTAGAGGTCAATGTAAACTATTGCTTCGTTGGCATCAGAAGAACCGGAAAGTCCTATATGATGTACCAACAAATCAAACAGCTAGAAGCAAACGGCGTACCACTATCCCAGATTGTCTATGTAAATTTCGAAGATGAACGCCTTCTTGAGATGACCGCAGATGATTTAAACACGATCTTAGAGATTGGTCTGGAGATATCCGGCACTGACAATAAACCTTATCTGTTTCTTGATGAGATTCAGAATGTTGATGGATGGGAAAAATTCGTACGCAGAATAGCTGATATGAAATACAGAATCAACATTACCGGAAGCAACAGCAAGATGCTCAGTAGTGAAATTGCTTCTACTCTCGGCGGAAGATTTGTGATTATGAATGTTTATCCTTACTCTTTTTCAGAGTACTTGATTGCTAATGGGAAAGGCAAGGATTATGTGGGTACAATCAGCACAAAGGACAAAGCCGATGTGCTTGCCCAATATAACGAGTATGTCACATACGGTGCTTTTCCTGAATTAGTGGAAATCAAGAACAAGCGCGCTTTCTTAAGCAGTATTTATCAAACTGTGTATCTTGGAGATATCATCACCCGAAATAAGATTACCAATGATTTTGCCGTCAAACTTATCCTTAAGAAAATAGCGGAGTCCATTACAAAACCTCTGTCTTTTAGCAGACTGACGAATATCTTAAAGAGTGCCGG
>JBJELW010000075.1:0-16136 GCA_051879315.1 Roseburia sp. | reverse complement strand
CCATTACAAAACCTCTGTCTTTTAGCAGACTGACGAATATCTTAAAGAGTGCCGGCACCTCCTTAGGGAAACAGACTGTAATCAATTATGTGAACTACATGAAAGATTCCTATCTGCTCTTTACTCTGTCAAACTATGCATCGAAGCTTGTTGACAAAGAAACCTCTCCAAAATACTATTTCATGGATACCGGTCTGCTTGGTCTCATGCTGCTCGACTGTAGGTCCGCCCAGCTCGAAAACCTTGTTGCCATTGAACTAATCAGGCGTTACGGCGTAGAAAATGTGTTTTTCTTTGAAAATAATGTGGAAATTGACTTCTATGTTCCCTCTGAAAAGCTTGCTATTCAGGTAAGCATGCAGGTTCTTGACAATATGGACACAAAAGAACGTGAAACCAGGGCTTTTGTAAAACTAAACAATTTCATCCCTGACTCAAGATGCCTTTTGATCACAAACAGTGAAGAAGGCACCTTAAAATGTGATGGCACAAAGGTTGAAGTTATTCCCATTTGGAAATGGTTATTAGAACAATTCCAATGATTATGAGAACACTTTTCGGATGCTCAGTCTATTCTGTCCGTTTTCATACCGGTAATCCACCTGATCCATGGTCTTTTTCACCAGAAAAATGCCCAATCCCCCAATCTGACGCTCCTCTGCGGACAGTGTCACATCCGGATCCTCCTTTTCCAGAGGATTGTAGGGCGTTCCCTGATCCAGAAAGGTGATGACCACCGCCGGTGGAGCCTCCTGATCCTCCACCCGGATAGTGACCATACCGTTCTCCCTATCGTAGGCATATTGGGCAATGTTTACAAATATCTCCTCCACCGCCACCTCTATCTGCATCTGTATCTTTATGGGACAGTTACGCTGCTGCAAATGCCGGCTGATCAGTCCAAGAACTTCATCCAGATGCTCTGTTTTTGCCTCAATGTTCCATTCAATCATTGGCACTTTCCATCCTTTCCATAATAGTTCAGACACAGCATGGTGATATCGTCAAACTGCGGCGCATCCCCCACAAAGCTGTCAATTTCCTCCTTCACAGCAGAAAGTATCTCCTCAGGTGATTCCAAGGGGTTCCGGTTCAGTGCTGCTAACATCCGGTCTGTTCCAAACAGTTCCTCACGGCTGTTTGTGGCCTCCGGAACTCCATCGGTATAGACATACAGACAATCCCCGGGATGTAACTCAAACTCATGCTCCCGGAACCGGATGCCTTCCATGGCAGCCACCGCCGGAGAATGGCGGTATTTCACCAGTTCAAATCCGTCGGAAGCCCTGCGGATCACCGGATGCTCATGCCCTGCATTTGCCGCAACGCCCTTCCCGGAGGAGATTTCCAGAATGGCCAGCCACACGGTGACAAACAGCTCCGCCTCATTTCCCTCACACAGCTGTTCGTTCACCGCGCCCAGAATCTCTGCGGGACCTCCCCCCATCTGGGTCCGGTTCTTAATCAGGGTCTTGGCAATCACCATGAAAAGTGCCGCCGGAACCCCCTTGCCGGACACATCTGCCATCACCAGAGCCAGATGATCCTCATCCACCAAAAAGAAGTCATAGAAATCTCCGCCCACCTCCTTTGCCGGTGTCATGGTGGCATAGATATCAAACTCCTTTCGATCCGGAAAGGGCGGGAATATTCTGGGAAGCATATCCGCCTGAATCTGTGTTGCCACATTCAGTTCTGCGCTGATTCGCTCTTTCTCGGCAGTCACACGCTTGATATGATCGATGTAACGGACAATGGCATGCTCCATGGAGGAGATGGTCTCTGCCAGATCCTGCAACTCATCTCCTGTCTGTACCTGTTCTAAGGTATCGGTGAGCTGTGCATCACTCTTTTCAAATTCATAGGCATTCTGCTTGATGATCTGGATAGGGTGAATCACCCATTTTTTCATAAAATACCAGTAACAGAAGATGAATACGACAAATATAACACCGGAAATGGCCAATACTTTTAAGACATATCCCACCAGCTTGCTGACGATCAGCTCCATATTGAAATCTACAAACAGCAGGGCCACGGTGGCACCGCTGCTGTCCTTTACCGGAAGAATAGCCGAGGTCAGATACCCGTACTTTTCACTATGGCGCACAAAATAATTCTCCTCGATGCGCTCCCCACTTTCGTATATGTACGTCAAATCCTCATAGTTCAAAGCCACCGGATCATAATCACCCATGCTTAACCCCGAGGAATCATAGATATAGCGCATGGTGTTATCTTCTGCCGGAATCACAATATAAATATAGGCTGCCCCCGATGTTTCTTCCACCCGCTTCAGATAGTCTGCCATCCCATGATAGTATGAATCCTCTGTCCAGGTTGTGGCATACTCTGCAATCTTGTCGTGGTCAACCTCATTCAGTATCATTTCTCCTACGATGTAGGCACTTCTGTTATAAAGCTTGCTAATCGTACGATGATATTGATTATACCCAATTCGACAGGAAGCAGAACATAAAACAATGGTAAACAGAATCATACTGATCAGAATCTTTCGCTTCAGTCCTAATCTTCTTTTTTTGGATGTGGTCTCTTTTCTCATATTTCTATGATACCCCGTATGTCTGGAATAATTTTTCAGCCTGTCTCTGAGCCCGCTCCTTCTTATCCACTGTCAATGCCAGAAATTCCGCTGCCTGCTGCGCACTATATCCACCAGTCACAAGCCTTGCCCGGCAAAGGAACCGCAGTGCCACATTGGAGGATATAATATCGATCTCCGTACCGGAAAGGCTGTCTCTGGCAATCCGCAAAGCCAGTTCCTCATTCTCATCCAACATTTTCTGCAGGTCTCCAATGGTATTGATATTCAGCCATTTCAGCTGCAGCAGATAACTTTCCGGATTGATCTGACAGATTTCCGAATTCTCAATATCTGCAATTTTCTGCAAAAATTCTCCCATCTTCTGATTGCGGAGCATATATTCCTTCAGGGATACCATGTCAATTAAAACATCCTCTGCTCCGTTATGGATGATCTTCTCCCTGGTCTGCTCCGTATAGGTGTTCATGTTATCCCGGACACGCATAAATTCTTCGTCCACAATTTCAAACAAGCCGGCCAGCCTTGCAAACTGTCTGGTGACCATCCGGGGCATGCCGAAATCTCCCTTATAGCCCATGTCATGATTAATGGCATCCCATACATGCTGGAGAATGGTACGGATCTGAATCTCAAATCGTCTCCCGCAGACTTCCTCCGGATACCCTGCATCCGCAGGCAGTGAACAGACATAATGAAGGGACAGATAGCCAAAGGAATTGGCCTGCATCAGCTTCCGCTTGTCCACGGAGTTCTCCCGGTCCACCACAAAATTCTGCTCCACCAGACTGCCGATGACATCCACATCATCAGAAAAATAACAAACCACCCGGTTGCCCAGAATATCCGTAATGTCCTCCAGACGCTGGTATTTGTCCCCTTTCCGGTACAGTTTTCCCACCAGACTCTGCTCCTTTTTCACCCGGTGTTCCACGGTCATCACCCGTATTCCTGCATCTTTTACCAGCTTTTCCAGAATCCCCTGGACGATGTTGCCCAATTGCTCAAATGTATCCTTATTCTCCCGATACTGTTCCAGTATCATATTATCTTTACTAATCATATGTGCTCCTTTTGTATTTTTATTAAAAGTAAACCGTTGTCTTATTTAAACCAATGACTCTCTGATACTCCATTTTCTTACTGACCGCCTTTAACATCATAATATTGTCAATGGCATACACTTCTTTTTCCTCCGGCTGATAGGTTGTCGGGTCAAATTCCACTCCGTCATCGCAGAAGGAAAGGACTACATCCTCCGTATTTGCTGCAAGACGCAAATCGACATACACCTTCTTTTCACCGGAATACCGGTATATGTTTTCCACCATTTCTTCTATGGCAATCCCGATCTTGTTGGAAAGCTTTCGCTCCACACCGTGTTCCTCAAGAAAATCCATGACCTGTTTGGATGTTTTTGCCCCCATATCTTCTTTGCCGGGAAGAGAAATATCCAGTATGGCAGATTCTTCATCACCAATCTGGTATACATTGCTGATTTTCCCCTTTGCAACAAACAAAATATAGAGTACCGTAAGCAGTTCTGCAATCGGAAATGAAATCCAGACACCGGTGATTCCCATGACTTTCGACAGCACATAGGCACAGGGAATAATAATCACCACTCCATTGATAATCGAAATAATATTTGCCAGCTTCTCTTTCTCTATTGTCATATAATAGTACATCATCAAAAAGGACACCGACACTCCAACCAGACTGATTGCATAAATCCTGAGAGCAGGCACGGCCAGTGCCACTGCTTCTGCCTCTTTCACACCATACAGAAATAGAATTGCTCCCGGTGCAGCTTCCAGGAAAAGGGTTAACAGCCCGGCACATATGATCATGACACGAAAGGTTCTCTTCAAAACCATACGTACTCCCTTCCAATCCTTCTCCCCATAATAAATTCCAAGAATGGGCATCATGGTCTGGGCCGAAGCCGTTATGAACATAGAGCATAGAGTCAATGTCTCTAGGCAGATGGAAAAAGCAACCATACCATTATTTCCTGCGGTAGCCATCACAATATAGTTCAGGCAGAAAATCTTAATCGCTATCAGTCCCACTCCCATGGCAGCAGGCATACCGGTTTTCATAATCTCCAGGCTGCGACTCCAGAGTGCTTTGAAACACAATTGTAACGTCCTTTTTCCCAAAAGAATGGTACAAAGTGATACGAGGAAGCCTACGCCATAACCAACAACCGATGCCAGTGCCGCGCCTCTGATTCCCATTTTCATCGGCCCCATGAACACGATATCCAAAACTACGTTGATCACATTTGCTAAAACCGTAATGAAAGAAGCCATCTTAGGTCTTCCTTCTGCCCTTATGATATACTCCATGGTCGGCACAAAAATGGCAAAAGGTGCTGACCATATAAAAATACTGTAGTATTCGTATACAATGGGATACAATGTCTGATCCATTGTAAGCAGTCCGCAAAAGAAAGACGTTGCACATACCTGTGGCAACACTAAGATCAGAGAAAACAACGCAAACAAAACCATTGCTGCAGTAAATATCTGATTTGCTTTCTGGTTTTCTCTCCTCCCTCTGGCAACGGAGATGGCGGTGGAAGCTCCCAGCCCCAGCAGCTCAGAAACCGTCAGAAATATCTGCTGGATCGGGATACAACAGTTCACAGCCGCCAACTCATTCGCCCCCAGCATATTACCTACCAAAATACTATCCGCCATAATAATAAAAGAACTGGACATGGCAGTTAATATTGTGGGAATAAAAAATTCTTTGAATTTCCTGTCAATGATCTTACTGTTTCGGATTAATTCCATACGTTCTTTTACTCCTTTTTGCCTTCCCGGCCCGGAATGCTATTTCCCGTCAAAAAATCCCAGCGTCTTTAATGCCATGAAGGCATTTCCCAGATACTTTCCGTCAGTGATGGGCCACTTGTAACCCAGTCGGTACAAAATCTTGATGGTAAAACGGTTGTCATAATCGATATACTTCACTGTGTTCTGACTGTCCGAAGAAAGGTAGCTGATGAGTCCGGAAACCAGCATATTGGTCTGCTCATCTGCAAGTGCCTCCGTGAGTCCCTTTGCAAACTCCTCATCTGTCACCACCTCAATCTTTAGTCCGCAGTGGTTCATGGCTTCGATGACATCTCCCATCTGCACCCGGTGACTGTTGCAGGCATGGAATACCGTAAATTCACTGTTGGTTCCGCTGAGCCGCACGATGGCTTCTGCCGTACAGTCAATGGGTGAAAACTCCTCTGACTCATCCATGCCGGATACCGGAAATTTTCCGATTGCCGCATAACCCCGCAGGATACGCATAAATCCGTTGGTTACAAAATTAATCTGGAACTCTCCGTCGCTGTGACGGCTCATCAGATTTCCTACCCGGATGATCTTTCCATCCAGTTTTCCTTCCGCCACTGCCTCCAGCACTGCCTTTTCTGCAAGAAACTTCGTGTATACATATTTATTGCTTTCCAGTTCCTGCCCAAAGAAAAGTTCATTCTCGTGAATCGTCCTTTCCTCCGGGAACTTATCATTCACATTATCCCCTGCCACGCTGACTGTGGATATCTGCACCAGCCTTCTCTCCGTCCGGGCACAAAAGGCAATTAAGTTCTCCACTCCATGGACATTGATCCGATCTAAGATATCATCATTGACAAAATGTTTCACACAGGCTGCACAGTTGATCACAGTGTGAAAATCATACTGATCCAGTTCTTTCACACGGGCTGCATCGGTGATATCGCCTTCAATCACCTGAATCCGTTTTCCAAACAGTTCCTCCATGGAATCGCTGAAATAGTAAACCAGCATGCTCTTTAGTCGCACTTCCACATTGGCTGACTTACCCTTGCGGATGAGACAGTACACAGTACTGTCAGTATCTTCCAGCAATGCCTTCAGCACATGGATGCCCAGGAATCCGGTGGCTCCGGTCAAAAGTACATTTCCCATCTCCTCCGCTTTCACCTCATCCACGAAAGGGATGTTATTGTGGGAAAGAGCCTTTTCCATACCGGTGGCTTCCACCTCCGGCTCCGCATTCTCTGCATTTTCCGGTGCCTGCGCTGTCTGTCCCTGCTTGGACAGTACGAACTGCTCCAGCTTCTCCACCGTGGGATTGTCAAAGATATCTGCATAAGCGATGGGTAGATTCTCCAGCATTGCCTTCATGGCAATCTTAGAGGCCGTCAGGGATGTTCCGCCCAATGCAAAGAAGTCTTCCTTCACGCCTACTCGTTCCATACCCAGTGCCTTGGCAAACATTTCTGCCAGTTTTTTCTGCAGTTCACTCTCCGGCGGGGTATATTCCCGATCCGTAGTGGAGAACTCCGGCTCCGGCAGTGCCTTTTTATTAATCTTGCCATTTGCAGTCAGCGGCATGGTATCCAGCTGAATTAAGACAGAGGGTATCATGTAAGGAGCCAGTGACCGCTTCATGTGCTCCGTTAAGGCCCCTTTATCAATGGGTTTCTCTGCCACATAGTAGCCGCACAGGAACTGCTGCTGTCCCTCACCCTTCACCAGGACAATGGCATGGGTCACAAGGGGATAGGTACTCATTACATTGGAAATCTCATCCAGTTCCACCCGCAGTCCTCTCAGTTTTACCTGATTGTCCAGTCGGCCGAAGAATTCAATCTCTCCGTCCTGATTGTACCGGGCCAGATCTCCGCTTCGATATGCCTTTCTGCCATCCAGGGTAATGAATACCTCTGCTGTTTTCTCCGGCAGCTTCACATAACCTCTTCCCACTCCTGCTCCGCAGATGACCAGCTCACCCCGGGCACCTGCCGGAAGAATGTTTCCGCACAAATCACAGATATATGCCCGCACATTGGCCGCCGGTGTTCCGATGGTCACCTTACCGCTTCCATCCATCACCTTGGAAATACAACTGATGGTAGCCTCCGTGGGACCGTAGCCATTGACAATAACTGCCTCCGGGCTGAGTTTATGCAGCTTCTCGTATAATTTCTCCGGGAATGCCTCCGCCCCGAAATCGTACATCTTCACCTGACGCAGCACTTCCTCCGCCAGCGGGATATCCACAAAATTCGAAATAAAGGATGGCGTACCGGAGATTACATCCACATGGTTCTCCCGGATCAGCCGCAGCAGTGACAGCGGGTTATAAATCTCCTCCTCATTTGCCATGCACACCGCCATGCCATTGCAAAGGGGAATATGAATCTCCATCAGGGAGAAATCAAAGGAGATAGCTGCTACGGATAATGCCGTTTTCCCATAGGATACAAAGTTTACTGTCTCATGGTTCTTCGGATTTGCATCCACAAAGTTACACAGATTGCGATGCTCAATCATCACGCCCTTGGGTGTGCCGGTGGAACCGGAAGTATAAATGATGTAAGCCAAAGAATCCACCGGAACCTCCAGCGTTGAATTCTCTGTGTCCTCTGCATCTGCCAGTTCCTCCACAGTGAGAATCGTATAGTTCCCCTTGGATAACAGTTCTTTCTTCTCTTCTTTTATCTCCTTGGTGGTAACCACAAAGCGGCTTCCGGAATCCTCCAGGCAGTAAGAAATACGGTCATCCGGATAATCCGGAAGCATGGGCAGGAATGCTCCACCAGCCTTTAAAATACCATACTCTGCCACAGGGACATCCACGATTCTTGGAAGAATGATTCCCACTGCTTCCCCCACAGTCAGACCAGCCTGCATCAGTAACTGTGCCAGTCTGTTGGCCCTGTTATTCAGCTCCTGATAGGTCAGTTTTTTACCATCTGCAATCACTGCAGTCTCATGGGCATGTAACGATACCTGTCTTTCAAACAGCCTGTGTACCGGAACCTCCGTTACCGGGCAATCGGTATCATTAAAGTGTTCCATCTGCTCTCTTGCCGCATCACACATCATGGAAATATCCCTGATATATGTTTTGCTTAAGAATTCCTCCATGACATGATTCATGCAGGCCAACATGCCCAGAACGGTTTCCCTTGCATACATATCATTCCGATACTCTGCAGCAAATGTGATCTTCCCTTCCCGAATCATTACATCGATGGAAAGGGGCGCCTTTGCTGTATCCAGACGAATCTCACAGATTTCTGCATTTTCTCCTGCAATGATCTCTGACTCAGAATCTTCTCCCTGATAAGCAAACAAAATATCCGAAGGCAGATTGTACGCCCGGGAAATCTCACCAAAGGAATACAGATCATTTGCCATACTGTCAAACAGCTGATTTTTTACAGCTTTCAGCATATCTGTAATCTTCAGGCTTCCCTCCGTTTTACAGTATACCGGAAGAGTTTTTACCAGCATGGTCACGGAATCTTCCAGTCTCGCATCGTTTCGTCCATTGTATATGGTGGTGAAAACCGCCTCATCCCGGTAATTATACTTAGAAAGTACAACCGCTAATACTCCATTGAAAAATGCATTTAACGTAATATCGTTTTTCTTACAATACGCTTTAATCTCTTCCACCGGAAATCCGCTGACGAAACGTGCTTCTCCCGGCACTTCCACAGAGGCATTTCCATCCTTCGGAGGCAGGAAATTAGCATCCACTCCCTCAAAAATAGAATCGTAATATTTCTTTGCTTTGTCATATGCTTCTGTTTTCCGCAGCTTCTCCTCATCCAATGCCACTTCAAAACCGGTATAGTTCTCTGTCTGAAGCGTCTCCCCGTCATAGGCCCGGTTGATATCACCGATTATAATATCCTCAGAAACTCCGTCACAGATGATATGGTGAAAATCCAGGAACAGATAGTTGCCATCATTGGTCTGATAGATCTTTGCCCGGTACAGGCTGCTGTCCATAAGCTTAAAGGGCCGTACCAGCTCCTCATTTCCCGGAATCCGGGCACAGGAGATGATATCCACTTTGGGATCCTCATTGTCATTTCTGGCTGCCCTTACCTCACCTTCTCCGTTGAAGAACAGCTTGGTCTTCACATAGGGATGGGCATCGATGGTCTTCTCCACCGCTGCTTTCAGCTTCTCCACATCGACACCGTCTCCCAGACGAAACAGGGACGGAATGTTATAGATGGTGGTTCCTGCATTGGCAACACACTCTACGAAGATACCATTCTGGGTCTGGGTCAGCGGATAATCCGGATACACCTCATAAGCCTCCGCCTTGCCGGCGCCGGCTACGAACTTCTCTAACTTTTCTATTGTATCATTTTCCTTGAGATCCTGATTTCGAACCACCACGTCAAATGCCCTTGCCAGCAGCACGTTAAGACGGATGGCTCCCATAGAGGTCAAACCCGCCTCATAGATATCCGTGGTAATACCAAACTCCCGGTTTCCAATCACTTCCGCGATGCAGTCAAAGATTTTCTGCTGGATCTCATTCTGCGGAGCAACGATTTCTTCTGCCTTCCGCTCCGGTTCCGGCAGTGCCTTTTTATTTATTTTTCCGTTTGAAGTCAGAGGAATGACATCCAGCGGGATTAAAACGGATGGTATCATATAGGGTGCCAGGGATTTCTTCATATGTTCGATCAGATCTGCATGATCGATTTCCTTCTCCGCCACATAATATCCACATAGGAACTGCTGCTGTCCTTCCCCTTTCACCAGGACAATGGCATTGGTAACGGAGGGATAGGTACTCATCACATTGGAAATCTCATCCAGCTCCACACGCAGTCCTCTCAGCTTTACCTGATTATCCAGTCTGCCGAAGAATTCGATCTCACCTTCCTGATTATACCGTGCCAGGTCTCCGCTTCGGTAAGCCTTTCTGCCATTTAAGGTAATGAATACCTCTTTGGTCTTCTCCGGCAGATTCACATAGCCTCTTCCCACACCTGCTCCGCAGATGACCATTTCACCCCGGGCACCTGCCGGAAGAATCTTTCCACATTTATCACATATATAAGCCTTGTAATTTCCTGCCGGTGTTCCAATGGTAACATTGCCGGTTCCGTCCATCACCTTGGCAATACCGCCGATGGTTGTCTCCGTGGGACCATAGCCATTGATTATAATAGCCTCCGGACTGAGTGTATGTAGTTTCTCGTATAATTTCTCCGGAAATGCCTCCGCTCCCACATCATACAGACGGATTTGACGCAACACTTCCGAATCCTGAACCATATCCACAAAATTGGAAATAAAGGATGGGGTTCCCAATATGGCATCCACATGATTTTCCTCAATCAGCTTTAACAGGGACAACGGACTATATATTTCCTCCTCCGTGGCAATGCAGACGCTCCTGCCATTGCAAAGCGGGACATGCATCTCCATCAGAGAGAAATCAAAGGAAATAGAAGCCACAGCCAACGCTGTTTTTCCATAGTGAACCAAATGCGCCGTCTCGTGATTCTTCGGATTATCATTCACAAAATTGCACAGATTACGGTGCTCAATCATAACCCCTTTGGGTCTTCCGGTGGAACCGGAGGTATAAATGATGTAAGCCAAAGAATCCACCGGCACTTCCAGCTTAAGGTTCTCTGTGTCTGCGCCCTCCGCAAAATCTTCCACCGTAACAACGGTGTAATTTCCCTTAGAAAACAGTTCTTTCTTCTGTTCTTTTATCTCCTTCGTGGTAACCACAAAGCGGCTTCCCGCGTCCTCCAGACAGTAGGAAATACGATCATCCGGATAATCCGGCAGCATGGTCAGAAAGGCTCCGCCTGCCTTAAAAATACCATACTCTGCCACAGGAACATCCACAATTCTCGGGAGAATAATTCCCACTGACTCCCCTATGGTCAGACCACTCTGCACCAGTGCCTGAGCCAGTCTGTTTGCTCTGTCATTCAGTTCCTTATATGTCAGCTTCTCCCCGGCCGCAATCACGGCAGTCTCAGGGGCGTGTAACTCCGCCTGTCTCTCGAAAAGTCTGTGTACCGGAACCTCCGTCACCGGAAAATCGGTGTCGTTGAAACGCTCCATCTGCTCCCTTGCCTTATCACACAACATAGAAACGTCCTTAATGTATGTCTTACATAGGAATTCCTCTGTCACCTTGTCCATGCAGTCTAACATGCCCGAGATGGTTTCCTTTGCATACATATCATTCCGGTACTCTGCTGTCAGAATAATTTTCCCCTGACGGATCATCAATTCCACGGCTATTGGTGACTTTACCGTATCCAGACTGACACTGCAGGGTTCTGCCTTTTCTCCCGCAATGGTGTCAAAGACAAAACCTTCTCCCTGATAAGCAAACATGATATCTGCAGGCAGATTATATGCCCGGGAAATCTCACCAAAGGAATACAGATCATTTGCCCTGCTGTCAAAAATATGGTCCTTGATCGTCTTAAGCATATCTACAATCTTAAGACTGCCATCTATCTTGCAGTACACCGGCAGAGTCTTAACCAGCATACTAACGGAATCTTTCATTCTTGCATCTTTTCGTCCATGGTATATGGTGGTGTAAACCGCCTCATCCCGATAGTTATATTTAGAAAGTACCACCGCAAATACACCGTTGAAGAAAGCATTTAAGGTAATGTCATTCTTCTGACAGTATGCCTTTACCTCTTCCACCGAAATTCCACTGACATAATTTATCTCTCCCGGGACATCCACAGAGGCATTTCCATCCTTGGGAGGAAGGAAATTGGAATCGATCCCCTCAAAAATAGAATCGTAATAGTTCTTTGCTTTCTCATAGGCATCGGTCTTTCGCAGTTTCTCCTCATCCAGTGCTATTTCAAAACCGGTATAGCTCTCTGTCTCCAGCATCTCTCCTTCATACGCGCGATTCATATCACGGATGATGATTTTTTCAGAGGCTCCGTCACAGATAATATGGTGGAAGTCCATAAACAGATAGTTCCCATCACCGGTCTGATAAATCCTGGTACGATATAATCTGTCTCCCAACAGTTCATAGGGCTGTACCATTTCCTGATTCGCCGGAATATGCTCACAGGAGATAATCTCAACCACCGGCTTATCACTGTCATTTCGCTTCGCTCTCACCTCTCCCATATCATCCTGGAAAAGTGTGATCTTCACATAGGGATGGGCATCAATGGTCTTCTCCACCGCCGTCTTCAGCCTTTCGGTGTCCACTTTGTCACTGATTTTAAACAGATACGGGATGTTGTAGATGGTGGTTCCCGGATGTGTCTGACACTCTACAAAGATACCGATCTGGGTCTGGGTCAGCGGATAATCATCCAATAAAGCTGCTTTGTCCCGACTTTCTTCTACCGACTGCTCAAATGATTCCAAGTTGTTCATGTTGGTTCCTCCCTATTGGTTCCTCCTCAAATCTACTTCTATCATGACATCGGGAAATTCCTCCGCCAGAGAGCAGCAAGAATAACAATACCCGTCATTTCTCACGTACTCCTTAAAATGAAATTTCCGCTGATCCACGGATGGTACAGCCTGAATCCCGTCTTCCCGGAATTCTATGCCAAAGTTTTTGGGCTCCAGCGAGATTCCAAATCCGGTTGCCTTCATATAGCTTTCCTTTAAGGTCCACAGCCGAAAAAACATTTCCCTCTGCCCGGTATCTCCATCCCGGCAATAAATCCGGCTCAGTTCCTGCTCTGTCATCACATACTCTGCCAGTTCATGCTCAAATACATCCATCTGCTCCACATCACAGCCTACCTCCTGATCTGACAGGGCACACATGACCATATTCCCTGAATGAGATAAGTTGAAATACAGGTTCTCTTCTCCTGCCAGATATGGCTTGCCGTTTGACTCCACCACAACCGAAGCGTTTTCCACCTTTTCCTGCTGTAGGGCATGCAACAGCAGTGCTCCGGCTCCCACAGAAAGTCTTTTGTCCCTGGCAAAAAGGAAACCGTCTGCTTTGCTGCGCCTTGCAGCGTCTAAACGCATATATAATTTTCTGTATAAATCTTCGTCCTGCAGCAAAGTTACATCTGCTATGTACACTTTGACCAAGCTCATTTATTCAATGGTCAATATATCTACGAAACCGGTGATTTCAAATACTTCCATCACCTCGTCGCACACACCGGTGAGCTTCATCTTTCCTGTCTGGTTCATCTTCTTCTGCGCTGCAAGCAGTGCACGCAGGCCGGCAGATGAAATGTACTCCAAACCGGTCATATCCAGAATCAGATTTTTGCTGACATCCAGATTCTCTTCGATGGCTTTCTCCAGTTCGGGAGCGGTGTTGGTATCCAGCCTGCCCTCCAGTTTCATGGTGATTGCTTCTGTTTCCTTTACAATTTCAATTGTCATATTTTTTCTCCTTTTTGAAAATATTCCATTCAGAAAACCCACTCAAGCGCTTACCGGATTTCAACCAACAAGCGCTCAATTTCGATTGTTTCTTCCTCAACAATTCTTCGACTATAATATCAGATTTCAGCACAGATTACAACGCTTTCACCATTTCATTTCGTTCCATTTTGTGGTATAACCGACTCATCATTGAAATTAGGAGGAATTCCAATGCCCGATTTGGAAAGATACTTCAAGAGACACCATTTGAACATAGAGGACATTCTGTATATATACCGCCGTGACAGGATTCTCAATATCAGTCATGATGGTGTTTATACCATGACGGACGAAAAAACCTTTCAGGGTCGGACGAGATACTTAAGTACGCACAGACGGCTTAGACGGGAGATGCATCTGGATGTGCCACAGCCCCAGGCAGAATTTGTTCCCCCTTTAGGCTTTTATGAAAAGTGCAGTATCTTAGACGATATGCCTGTTGCGTACTGCGTAATTGAGCTTGTCTTTGATGAGGACGGTCACGGTGTTGACTTTGTTTTCCGCTACTGCAACAAGCACATGTCAGTGGTGGAGGGCGTCCCCTTGGAAGATATGCTGAATCGTTCTTTTTATGAAGTGTTCAAGAATGGTGACAGAAAATGGCTGGTATCTTACGCTGATGTAGCCTTAAACGGTTCGCAGCGTACACTTCATGATTACAGCCCGGAAATCGGCAAAAACCTGACCATCTACTGCTATCAGCCGGAACCGGGCTTCTGTGCCTGTGTATTGGTGCCCGAATGAAAACATCAAAAGGAACGTCCCTCCTTAATTTCACTCCACAGGCTGTCATATTGACATTTTTTACAAGCCCAATTCCTTTCGAAGTTCATTTTTTACATCTTCACTTGTAAAAGCTGCATCAATTGAGTTTTGGAGCATCAATTTTTCTTGTTCCGGTGTAAGACCGTACTCTTTTTCCATGTAACGATATTCTTCCGCCAATGTGGTTCCTTCTATAGCCATATCGTCTGTATTAAGTGTAACCTTGATTCCATCATCCAGATAATCTATCAACGGATAATCAGACATATCTTCCACAGCATGCGTCTGACGATTACTGGTAGGACACATTTCTAAATATATACCTTTATCCTTTACTAACTCTACTACACTCTCATCTTCATTGATTCGAACTCCATGCCCTATTCTCACAGCTCCATATTCAATGGCGCATCTTACGCTTTCCGCACCATCAGCCTCACCTGCGTGAATAGTAAATGGTATACCATACTCTTTCGCTTTGGCAAAAAGTTCAGCATAATCCGAAGTTGGATAAACTGCTTCTGCACCTGCAAGATCTAAGCCGGTTACACCACCATCTTCTACAAGGTATTTTTTTGCCAGTTCCAACGTTTCATAGTTTGCCTCCTCATTTCCATCTCCCCTCATACAACAAAGAATAAGATTTGCCTTTAAATCTGTGCGCTCCAAGCCTTCCAAAGCAGCCAATACAGCTTCTTCCTGGGTCATTCCCTGTTCTGTATGAAGTTGAGGAGCAAAACGGATTTCGGCATATATAACCCCCTGGCTCTGTACATTTTCTGCCACCAAATATACAGCTTCACTAAGTCCTTCCTTTGTCATCATCAATGAATCCGGAAGTGCAAAGCATTCCAGAAAATCATTTAAATCTGTACAATCCTCTGGAACTGTCAAAAGTTTTTCTAATTCCTCATCATCTTCAGTAGGTAATTCTATATTTTGAATTTCAGCCAGCTTTTTAGCTATATCCGGTGTGATTGCACCATCAAGATGAAGATGTAAATCAATATATTTGTCTGCATATCCGACAACATTCTCCTCAGATTCTATTGTTTTGTTGCTGCAGCCGGATCCCAAAACAGATGCTGTTATTATTGTACATACGATAGATAGGGCAAGCCACCGTTTCCCGCTTCTTGCCGGATGTCCTTTTCTGCAAATTTTTTTCATTGCAATCTCCTCCATTCTTTGACACGAGGTGTCACCGCAGGTGACGGATACGCCCCCAAAGGTCGCTTCGTGCTGCTTTGAGGACAAAACCTTGTGTCGATTTTCATATTTGACTTAACGCTATTCTTAAAGGCTTTCGTGCAAAGCCCGACATTATGATTTGTGTCTCTTGTCTTAACATATCATTTTTTGGCTTAAATTACAATATTCTTACAGGTTTTTCGCGTATTAATATTTGATTTATTTGTATCATACAGCATAAAAATCTTGTTTTTCAATTTCTCCCATGTTACAATCCACTCAAAGCATTTGGTAGCTGCCCAGCAGCTGCACACTTTCTATATCGATCTGGCATTTACATATGTGATGCTGTCTTTTATTCAGATATTCAGGAACATCGATGCTTTTATTCTCAA
>JBJELW010000074.1:0-16299 GCA_051879315.1 Roseburia sp. | reverse complement strand
AAATGACGATCTTTGAATATGATGAAGAACTACATAAGAAGACTCTGCATGACGAGGGGTATGAAGATGGAGAATTATCCAAACTTACCAAACAAATCTGCCGCAAGCTTGAAAAAAATAAGTCACTGGAAACCATTGCGGATGAACTGGAGGAAGACCTAGATACCGTGAAACGTATCTGCGATATAGCCGAGTCTTATGCCCCAAACTATGATGTGAAAAAGATTGTGGAGCAGTTGCAGGAAAGAGATTTCATTAAGTAGCTTAGAACTACAGGATTATGAAAATAAAATGATGTAAAGGAAAACACAATGAATCACATATTAAAAATCGCGTTATTGCAGATGCTGCCCACCGGAACCACCGAAGGCAATCTGCAAAAAGGCGTGGAGTGGTGCAAAAATGCAAAGGAACTGGGAGCGGACATTTGTCTGTTTCCGGAAATGTGGAGCGACGGTTACGAGATACCGGAGGATATGGAACGCTTAAAAGAATTGGCTGTTCCGGCAGATGGTGAATTCGTTTCCACCTATCAGAATCTGGCAAAAGAGCTGGATATGGCCATTGCCGTAGCCATCTTAGAGCAGCATGAACCCATGCCCCGCAATACGGTGATTTTGTTTGATTGTCATGGCAATAAATTGTATTCTTACGCAAAGGTACATACCTGTGACTTCGGGGATGAATGTCGAATTGATGCGGGGGATGATTTCTATGTGGCGGATCTGGACACCAGAATTGGAAACATCCGCGTCGGTTCCATGATCTGCTATGACAGGGAATTTCCCGAAAGTGCGCGGATACTTATGTTAAAAGGTGCAGAGCTGTTGCTTGTTCCCAATGCATGTCCCATGGAAATCAATCGTCTGTCCCAGCTTCGGGGACGGGCATACGAAAATATGATGGCCATCGCAACATGTAATTATCCCGCACCAAAACCGGACTGCAACGGACATTCCACCGTGTTTGACGGGGTGGCCTATCTGCCGGAACTGGAAGGCTCCCGAGACACCTGTATCTTAGAAGCCGGTGAGGAGGAAGGAATCTATATCGCCGAGCTGGATATGAAGATGCTTCGGGACTACCGTCAGAGGGAGGTTCACGGGAATGCCTACAGGCGACCGGAAAAGTACGGTCTTCTGCTGGATAAAAAAGTGGAGGAGCCCTTTATACGAAGTGACAAAAAAGTTTAGGACAGATTTATGTGTGTACTGGAGAGAAAATATGGAGCAATTAAAGACAGAACGGTTGTGGATTCGGCCCATCCAAAGTGATGACGTGGAGGCCATTCATGAATATGCAGGTGACAAAGGTATTACCATGATGTTGTTTCTGCCAAACGAGACCATGGAAGAAACTAAGGAATTTGTATCCTATGCAGTTTCCAAGTGGAGACAAGCAGACCCGGATGACCGGGAGTTTGTGCTGGTAATGGGAGACAAGATTGTGGGAGGAATGGATCTGGAATATGTGGATTCCAAAGATGTCTGTGAAATCGGATGGACGATCCACAAGGATTACAGAAATCAAGGCATTGCCACAGAAGCTGCCAAAATGTTGATTGACTATGCATTTCGTGTGATGAAAGTGGAAAAAGTAATTGCCCGCTGCGATTCGAAAAATGCTGCATCGGAGCAGGTCATGAGGAAGCTGGGAATGACACTGGTGGATGATAAGGGAACAAGAACCTATGCAAAAACCGGGGTGACATCAGGGGAGTACACGTATGCCATAGAAAAAGCTCATAAAATGTGAGGCTGCAAGTAGAAAAGGCTCATAAAATGTGAGGATAGATACATAAATGGCTCATGAAATGTGATAACCTTTATATTTCGGAGGAAACATAAATGAAAAGAATCCTTGTGATTGGCTGCCCATGGTTGGGAAAGTCTTGGTAAATTAATTTATCATTAGTAGAATATGCAATGCTTGTTCGTAGGACAAAACATTTGATGGAAACGATTGGCTGGATAAGGCACGGACGGAAATGTCTGTATCTTATCTGGCTTTTTTCTGTCTTTCTTTTTTAATATAACAATAAATTATAACGATTGATAGAGATTGCATATCGGTCAAATCATTGACAAAATGATGTTGAATAAATTATTATTTCCACACGGGAACAGATGGAAGAAAGACATTCTGAAAATGTGAGATTTAAAAGAATAGATTTTTGTGCTGACTAGTCAACTAGAGGACTTTGAGTAAAATCAGGTTCTCTAGTTTTGTTTTTAGTAAAGCAAAGGAGATATCAGATGAAATATTTTTTTAACAAAATTGCCATTTTGATCTTAACATTATTTTTAGTATCGGTGGTTACGTTTTTTGCATTCCATATTGTGCCGGGGGATCCTGCACTGATGATTCTTGGCACGGAGGCATCAGAAGAAAAACTGGAAGCACTGAGAGAAGAATTGGGAACCAATAAACCGGTATTTGAACAGTATAGTGACTGGATTAGTGGACTATTCCGGGGGGATTTGGGAACATCCATTAAGTATAAGGAACCGGTTGTAGAAATGATTTTAAGTCGTGCACCGGTTACAGTGCTATTAACAATTATGGTGATGTCGATAACACTTTTGCTAGGAATACCACTTGGTGTTTACGCGGCGCACAAAAAAAATTCCTGGCTGAATCCTGTGTTTAATTTTTTCACTATGATTGGTATTTCCATTCCGGGATTTTTCTTAAGTGTCATTATTATTTGGATTTTTGGTCTGATATTGAAATGGTTTGTGCCGGGAGGATATATCAGTTATGAGGATGATTTTATTGAATTTTTGCATTTTATGATATTTCCTGCTATCTCAATTGCACTACCGGAAACTGCAATTTTAATAAAATATATCCGAGCGGCAGTGATAACAGAGCAGGATGCGGAGTACGTTCGAACAGCACGAAGTAAAGGAAATAAAGAAAGTGCGGTGTTGTTCAGACATATTCTTAAAAATGCAATTGTATCAATTGTGCCTTTGGTCGGCATGATGATTGGCAGTATCTTAGGAGGAAGTCTTATTATTGAGCAGGTATACGGGATACCCGGTATTGGCAGATTGCTTATTTCGGCGGTAACATCAAGGGATTTTCCGTTGGTACAGGCATTGGTGTTATACATTGCGGCTGTAATTGTAGTGATTAATTATCTGGTGGATATTATTATTCAACTGATTGATCCGAGAATCCGGATTCAAAAAGGCAAGGAGTAGGTATGATGAAAAAAGGAAACGCAGAGCTAAGAATAGGAGTGGTAATTATTATTTTCATTGTGGGAATGGCATTGGTCAGTTTTTTTTACACACCATATGATATCAACCAAATGGATACAGCTGCCAGAGAGATGCCGGTATCTTTGGCTCATTTGGCTGGAACAGATGATTTTGGAAGGGATATATTCAGCAGACTTATGGTAGGAACCCGCTTTACGCTTCTCGTAGCAGTGTCAACAGTATTTGGAAGTACTGTTGTCGGGAGCATTTTGGGATTGGTGAGTGGATATTTTGGAGGGATTGCCGATGCTGTTATTATGCGGATCATTGATGCAGTGAATTCATTTCCCGGAATATTAATTGCCTTAATTATTGTAACAATTTTAGATTACGGAAAGTATACGATTATTCCTGCATTATGTATCATGTTTGTGCCCAGCTACACTAGAATTGTCCGTACCGGCACATTGCAGTATAAAGAAGCCGAATTTGTAAAAAGCAATAAAGTATTTGGTGCTTCTGCGGTTCGCCTGCTTTTAGTTCACATTTTCCCGAATATTTTTCCGCTGCTGTTATCGTCTATTGTAATTGGATTATCGAATGCAATTCTGGCAGAGTCCAGTATGAGTTATCTTGGACTTGGTATTCAGCCCCCTACGCCTAGCTGGGGGAGAATGTTAAATGAAGCACAGTCTACAATTTTTAAATGTCCATGGTATGCGATAGCTCCGGGCATAATGATTGTAATTACGATCGTTGGATTCAATTGTCTTGGAGAGGGAATCCGAAAAAAATATTGTTCATAGAGAGGCGAGGGATGCAAATGAACCAGGATGTTATATTAAGGGTATTAAACTTTTCCATAGGAATCAAAGATGGGAAAAGAATACATACAGCCGTTGATCGCATCAGCTTTCAAGTCAATAGAGGTGAAATACTTGGGATTGTGGGAGAGAGCGGATGTGGGAAAAGTATCACTGCATTGTCTGTGCTTGGACTGCTTGGTGAGGGAGTGAAGGTTACAGACGGGCAACTGTTGTTTGATGGAAATGATCTTTTGTTACTTCCGAAAAGAGAACGTCAAAAAATAAATGGTAAAGATATCTCCATTATTTTTCAGGAGCCTATGACCTCATTAAATCCTCTCATTAAAATTGGACAGCAAATTGGAGAAGTTTTGAAAATACATGAAAGCAGGTCAAAAAAAGAAATTCAGGATGCGGTGAAAGGAGTACTTGCAGAGGTTGGGTTTGTCGATCCGGAAAAAATTATGGCATCGTATCCCCATCAGCTTTCCGGAGGGATGAGACAGCGCGTGATGATTGCGATGGCAATCATTGGAAAGCCTAAACTACTGATAGCAGATGAACCGACGACAGCATTGGACGTTACAACACAGGCTCAGGTTCTGGAATTGTTAAAGAAGATAAATAGGAAGTATCATACAACAATTCTATTTATTTCCCATGATCTGGGTGTTATTAAACGACTTTGCGATAGAGTGCTTGTCATGTATGCAGGGAAAATTGTCGAGCAGGGGAGAACCTCAACGATTTTGATTCATCCGGTTCATGAATATACGAAAGGATTGATGAATTCTATTCCTACCCGAAAGAAAAAAGGAGAGTTATTGTGCAGTATCAAGGGTAAGGTGCCTCCTGTTACAGAAAAAAAATCGCCATGTCCGTTCGCACCCAGATGTGATGCCGCAAAAGATATATGCTTTCAAACGACTCCGGAAGAAAAATATTTAAGTGAACATCATTCTGTGAGTTGCCATATGGTAGATGCAGATGGGGAGTCGGAGTACTATCGAATTTAGGAGGTGAATACATGGCGGATCAAGATATTTTGCAGGTTTTAAATGTCCAGAATCATTACGATGAAAACGGACTTGGAATTTTCAGAAAAAAGAAACGGACAAAAGTATTAAATGATGTGACATTTAACATTCATAAGAACGAATTTTTTGGGCTGGTGGGAGAGAGCGGTTGTGGTAAGTCAACATTGGGAAAATCGATTCTGGGCTTAATTCCATTTGAGGGTTCCATTCTTGTAAATGGTATTCCGTACAGCAGAAAAAACAAACTTATATTTACAAAGAATGTGCAGGCTGTATTCCAGGATCCGCTCAGCGCTTTAAATCCGAAGCGTACTATCGGTTTTACTATGGAGGAGCCATTGAAAATACATCATATTGGAAATAAGCAGGAGAGAATTCGTAAGGTGAATGAAATGCTGGATTTAGTGGGGCTGGATGCTTCCTACAGAAATCGTTATCCAAGAGAACTTAGTGGGGGACAGCGGCAGAGAGTTTGTATTGGAGCATCACTGATGTTAGATCCCAAATTGGTGATTGCGGATGAAGCAATATCAGCACTTGATGTGTCTGTTGGTTCTCAAATATTGAACCTCTTTAAGAAGATTCATCAGGAAAAGGAATTTTCTATGTTGTTTATTTCACACAATCTTAACGTAGTGTATTACTTATGTGACCGGATCGCTGTGATGTATTGTGGAAATATAGTGGAGTTAGGCAGCGCAGAGGATGTTTATAACAGACCGGGACATCCGTATACAAAACTTTTATTATCAGCGATACCTGATATAGAAAGTGAGGGGAGTGAGCAGTACACGGACAAAGGGGAGATTCAGGTAGAAAATGAGGCGTTTTTTGAGGGGTGCTGCTTTTATCATCGATGTCCGTATGCCACAGAAGCGTGTAAAAAAAGCCCGCCAATGATTGAAACCGCCCAAGAGGGAGGAGCAAGTCACCTGGTTCGCTGTAATCTTTTCAGCAGAGAAAGGAGCCGATAGAGGAATGATTCGTTTGATAGGTTTGGACTTGGACGGAACGGTTCTGAACAGCAAAAAGCAGATAACAGAATATATGCGTTCCGTATTGATTACAGCAATAAAGAAAGGAATACATATTGTGCCGGTAACAGGAAGACCATATCATGGAATTCCTAAACAGATTTTGGAAATTCCGGGGATACGTTACATTATAACGACTAATGGTGCTATCACACTAGATTATCAAAACGGTAAATTGCTGCGACAGAAGAGCATAACAAAAGAAGTATGTGAGCAGATTCTGAACAATACGGCCGGGCTTCCGATAATACGCGAAATTTTTGCAAATGGATACGGTTATGAGACCCGGGGAGATTTTGAAATTTTTTTGAAGCATGTCCAAGGAAAACCTATTCAGTCTTATGTCGAGCAAAGCAGAGTGCCTGTGGATGATATTCATCGTTTCCTAAAGGAACTTCCCGTGGGGATTGATGAAATTTCGCTGATGGGAATTCCAGGGAGTCTTCGTGAGGATATTTTGGAGTTTCTATCGGAAATAAAAAATGTACGGGTGGTACACCAGACACCGGGAGAACTTGAAATCAATGCTTATGAGGCGGATAAGGGATTTGCGATTCTCGAACTTGGACATATGCTGGGAATCAGAAGAGAAGAAATGATGGCAATTGGAGACAGCAATAATGATATCGGATTGTTAAAAAGTGTGGGACTGCCTGTTGCAATGGGAAATGCCAGCAAAGAAATCAAGGAAATTGCAGATTTTATAACATTAGATCACGATCATGATGGCGCTGCAGAAGCGATAAAGAGTATTTTATAACAGAATGGAGAATGGAATATGAGGACAGCTGTAATTTCAGATATTCATCTTGACGATAATACAGGTTACGATGTGGAAGGTGCTTTGAGAGTATTTTTATTAAAAAATGAAATCGAACTGTTATTACTGGCAGGGGATATCGAAACGGATTATGAGAAAACAATAGCATTTATTGAAAGATTAGAGGATTCATCGAATACCTTGATCCGTTACGTGCCGGGTAATCATGATTTGTGGAATTTGTATCATCAGAATGAAACCACAGATGAGGTGTATGCACATTTCCTGAATGACAGCCGCTGTCTGAGTGCGGGACCATTTCTCATTGGTGATTATGCGATTATAGGGGACGTGGGATGGTACGATTATACGTATGGGGACAATCAAATACCTCTTTCGGAGTATGAAAAAATGCAGAGAAATGGAAGAGTTTGGCAGGATTCTATTCGGAATCAATGGACCCGGGATAATATTGGGAAAAATGAATATTTTATCCAAAAGCTCAGGGAGCAGCTGGAATGCTATCGGGATAAGAAGAAAATTCTTGTAACGCACATGATTTCCAATAGTGATTTATGTGTGAAACGGAAATGCGGGGATTGGAATTATTTCAATGGCTTCCTTGGAAGCATAGAATTAGAAAAATTGATTTATGAATATCAGGTGGAATATGCGGTGTGTGGTCACGTACATTTCAGACGTAATGTGGAAAGAAAAGGCACAACATGGTTTTGCCGATGTCTGAGTTATGAAGAGGAATGGAGAGGGAATAAGGATATATACAGGCAGATAGAGGATGCGATATACGTTTTTGAATTATAAACAATTTTGAAAGGAAGGGTTTGAGATGAGTAGATTATTAGAAGCAGATGATGGAGAACAGGTATTTATACAGGAGTGGTCTGTGGAAGAAGCAAAAGCGGTGATACAAATTTTTCATGGGTATGGGGAACATAGTCTGTACTATGAAGAATTCGCAATAGCAGCAAATAAGAGGGGATTTGATGTCTATCTGCATGAGTATAGAGGCCATGGGAACAACACGGCAGCATACCTCATGGAGAACATTTTTACACAGAATGTGAAAGATGGAATTACATTAAATAAAATTATTCATAATGAACAGACGGAAAAGAAGGTGTTCCTGCTGGGGCACAGTTTGGGAACCCAATTGGGACAGACGGCAATTGTCCGTTATCCCCAAGGGTGGGACGGTGCAATTCTAATTGGATTACCTGCAAATGAGAAAGCCGCTTCGGATGAACAGGTGGGGCATTATCTGGATACCATTTCAAAAGAGATTGAAGAAAACGGGGAAAATGCTCCGAATCAATATATTACGGAAAATGTATTTGCAAAACTAAATGATGATTTCGCAGATGAAGGCAGTATTATGGCAGTTATGACAAGCGATAGGGAAAGACAGCAATATTATGAGAAATTGCCATCTACCGGGAAAGTATTTTCAAACCGTTTTTATAAAGATTTTTATTTATTTCAGAAAGAACGACGCGGAGCAAAGGTAGATGAGTTGGAGAATCATGATTTTCCGGTTCTGCTATTGGTAGGAGAGGATGATGTAATTGCAGACGGAGGCCTTGCCGTTGACGTCAAGCAAAAGCAACTGGAAAGTATCGGATTCACAGATGTTTTATCAAAGGTTTATCCAAAGTATCGACATAGTATTCTTCAGGAAGCCGGCCGGGAAAGGGTATATGATGATATCTTTGATTGGATAAATAAAAAAATTTAAGGAGGAATTTATTATGAAAAAAAGAAAATTTTTGGCACTTATTCTTACAGCAGTTTTAGCTTTGGGGATTGTCGGATGTTCTGATGGAGAAACATCAACGGATAGCGCTGACAATGTAGTTTCTGAAGAGAATGTAACTGCAGAAGCCGATTCAGAGGAATCAGCTACAGAATCAAAAGAAGGTGAAATCGTTGAAGGCGGAGAGATTGTACTCGGTTCAGCAACAGAAATTACCGATTTCAATCCGTTCAATTCAATAACAGCCGATACAAGAGCCGTAACTTTTAATATTTATGAGGGTCTTGTGAAGGTGGAATCAGATGGTAGTTTTGTACCGGCTGTTGCTTCCGAATATGAAGTATCTGATGATGGAAAAACATACTCGTTTACTTTGAGAGATGGAATAAAGTTCCATAATGGAAATGAGGTAACTGTTGATGATGTATTATATTCAATTCAGAAATCCATTGACAGCGCCAGCGCAGGCTATGATCAAATTGCGAGCTTTGAGGTAAATGATGCAGGACAGATAGTGATTACATTATCAGAAGCAAACACCGGATTTATTCCGTATCTCACACAGCCGATTGTACCCAAGGATTATGAAGATCTTTCTTTAAATCCGATTGGGACCGGGCCATACAAACTTACGGAGTATGCGGAACAGGACTACATTGTACTTGAGAAAAATACGGACTATTGGGGTGATGGCGGACATCTGGATAAAATTACCATTAAATTTGCGGCCAGCCAGGAAGACCTGGTGATTCTGTTTACCGCTGGCACCATTGATGGATTTTCCGCATCAGCAAGTACGGTGAATCAGTTGCCGGAAGATACATACAATTTGCAGATTACACTTTCTAATGCGGTACAGCTTCTGGCCTTGAATAATGATTTTGAGCCGTTCCAGGATGTAAGGGTTCGGCAGGCTATTAACTATGCTGTTTCTTCAGATGAAATTATTGATCTTGCATTTTATGGATATGGAACCAAAGTAGGAAGTGGTCTGATTCCGGCATTGGAAGTATATTATGATGATTCACTGGTGGATGCTTATAATCAGGATTTAGATAAGGCTAAAGAACTGCTTGCAGAGGCTGGATATGAAGATGGATTTTCATTTACAATTACAGTACCATCAGTATATGAAGCCCATATAGATACAGCCGAAGTAATTGTAAACCAGCTTGCAGCAATTGGAATCAATGCAGAGATTAAGCAGGTTGATTGGGCGACATGGCTTGAGAAAGTATATCAAGGTAGAGAATATGAAAGTACAATTATCTCTTTGGATGGCTCTTTGGCATACCCCACAGCATTCTTATCAAGATATGTATCTGATGCATCCAATAACTTTGTAAATTTCAATTCGCAAAACTATGACGAAGTATATGCAAATGCAGTAGCAACGGCAGATGAGACTGAACGTATTGCATTGTTTAAGGAAGCACAGCAGATTCTATCTGAGGAGGCTGCCAGTGTATATATTCAGGATATTGCAGGATTCAGGGTTCTAAGCAAGAATTTTGATGGCTATAAAGGTTATCCTTTGTATGCGGAGGATTATTCCGCTATTTACAGGGTTGCTGAATAGAGAACTGTTACATTAGCAGTACTAAAGTTGGTTGCAAAGAGAGAGTATATAACACAGTTGTGTTATGACTCTCTTTTTCAATTATTTAATGATTTGCGGTGTGATATTGTGTTATAATTGTTCGGAAAGAAAATATGGTGATGCCGGGAAATCTATTAGGATGTATTCGGAAATAATGTGAGTACATCTGCTATTATTTGAAAGGAGCAAAAGATGTGTAAGAAAGAAAAAGATAATGATGAGAGATACGAATTTCGAAGCATAAAGCCGGAGGAGGCAGACCAGGCAGTAGCTATTGAGCAGATTTGCTTTCCGCCTAATGAGGCATGTTCCGAGCAGCATATGAAGGAGCGGGTTGCGAAGGCACCGGAGTTGTTTCTTGTGGTCATAGATAAAGAGACAGGAAAGCTGGCAGGATTTTTTAATGGGCTTTCCACAGACGAAGCTGTTTTCCGGGATGAGTTTTTTACGGATATCAGCTTATACGATCCAGCCGGAAAGAATGTGATGTTGCTGGGTCTGGATGTATTGCCGGAATATCGCAAACAGGGATTGGCGAAAGCCCTGGTATCCGAATATGCAAAACGTGAGAGGGAAAATGGCAGGCAAAAACTGATACTTACCTGCCTGGATTCCAAGGTGGAAATGTATAAGGGAATGGGATTTACGGATTGCGGAATCGCAAATTCTACCTGGGGCGGGGAAGAATGGCATGAGATGAGCTATGTGTTAGATGATGGGAATAGAAAATAAAGGAGGAAAAAAGATGTTATTTATCGAATATCCCAAGTGCTCCACCTGCCAAAAGGCGAAAAAATGGCTGGATGCAAACAATATTACTTACACAGACCGTCATATTGTGGAAGAGAATCCGTCCTATGACGAATTAAAAGAATGGCATGCAAAGAGCGGACTTCCGCTGAAGAAGTTTTTTAATACAAGCGGAATGATCTATAAGGAGATGCAGTTGAAGGACAAACTGCCTGCCATGAGCGAAGAGGAACAGTTAAAGCTTCTGGCAACTAACGGTATGCTTGTGAAAAGACCGCTGATTGTGAATGGAGATATGGTTTTGACAGGATTTAAGGAAGCAGAGTGGGAAGAAAAATTATTGTAAAAATAACTGCCAAGACATAAGAGGAATATTATGAAAATTTTGATTACAACAGATCTATATGCTACACCTACAAATGGTGTTGTGACTTCTGTTAAAAACTTGTCGGGGGAACTTAAAAATAAGGGGCATGATGTTCGTATTCTTACTTTATCAAATGGTATGGAAAGTTACAGAGATGGGACTGTGTACTACATAAAGTCTATTTCCATGGAATTTATTTATCCAAATGTGCGTATGCCGGTATCTTATCATAATTTTCTGCTCAGGGAATTGATTGATTGGAAACCGGATGTTATTCACAGCCAGTGTGAGTTTTTTAGCTTTCAATTTGCCAAGTATATTGCGAAACATACCGGGGCGCCGATTGTCCATACGTATCATACTTTGTATGAACAGTATGTTACTTATGTAATTCCGGGTAAATTCATTGGAAAGCGTATGGTGGGGAGATTTTCCCGTATACGTTTAAAGAGAGTGAACAGGATTATTGCACCCACCGGTAAAGTGAGGGATACCTTGCAGGAATATGGGGTGAAAAATGACATTCAGATTGTTCCCAGCGGGATTTCGTTGGAACAGCATAATCACCGAATGAGCAAGGAAGAGCAAAAAAAGAAACGGCGAATACTCGGAATTCCAGACAACCATCATGTTTTATTGAATCTGGGGCGTCTTGGTACGGAAAAGAACCTGGAGGAATTGCTGGAGTTTTTTGCAGTGGTACTCAAGAAAAATCCTGATTTGACCTTTGTAATTGTTGGTGATGGCCCGGATAAAAAGAATTTGGAAAAATTGTCTATAGATTTAGGGATAGGAAGTCATGTGATTTTTGTTGGAATGGTAGAACCATCGCAGGTTCAGGAATATTATCAGCTGGCAGATATATTCGTCAGTGCGTCTACAAGTGAAACACAGGGCCTTACCTATATTGAAGCGGCGGCAAACGGCCTGCCCCTCCTCTGTCGGCGGGATTCCTGTTTGTGCGGTGTAATCAAAGAGGGGGTAAACGGATACGAGTATACGTCAATGGATGAATTTCTCTGCAAATTAAATGTTATGATTGAAAATGCACAATGGCGTTCCAACGCTGGAAAGTATAGTGAGAAAATTGCGGAATCCTTTGATAAGGGGCATTTTGCAGAGGCGATGGAAACTATCTATGAATCCTTGAAATGAATTACATAAAAAAGCTGGAGTCATTTCAGACTGCCAGCTTTCTTTGTACTCTCTGATAAAGAGATGTGTCTATTTTACTGATTGTTCTTAGAATCGGTGCTTGAAGCACCTGACACAGTCTGGGCGGCAAGTTTTTTTCGCTGTCTGCGCTCATGTTCCAGGTTTTTCTGAATTTCATCAATACGTCGGTAGATATCGGCCACAACCTCTGTTTCATCCTTGGGACGTTCCACATTTGCCTCGCTGGCCCGTGCTTTGATATCCTTTGCAAAGAGGATTCTAAAGACAAATCGTACAAGGGGCTGGATAAAATACATCTGTGTAAAGAATGCAAAGGGAAAATTGAAGCATACCAGCTTTAACCAGTTTGCCAGGAACGTCCACACATTGAATCCCGCATAATAGGGGTAGTACAAAAATGCGGCAATGAAGCTCATTGCGGGACACATAATACCGACCGTGGCATTGATAATGGCGCTTTCAAAAATCATGGGATGATTTTTCTTGGGATCAAACTTTCTGCAGGCAAGCCGAAAAGATAAAGGACTTCCCACCAGAACTTCCAACGTGTAGGCAAAACAGAATTCCACGATTACCACAGCCCAGATCGGGAGCATTCGTCCAAACATATATACCCCACCCTGGGCACGGATGGCGTTTAAAACACTGCTCTCTCCGGTGATATTCATCAGTGTCTGCCCGTTTACCACATAAAGACTGTAAAATACATAGGCATGAACAGTAACTAAAACGGTTAAGAATGCAAATATCATTCTTTGAAATTGATTTCTTGGCATAACTTTTCTCCTTCTTTCGTACATAAAAAAACACAAGCATCGATTGCATAATCTCCTGATTAGGTTAATACATATTTCCCGTGATCAGTTTTACATGCAAAGCAATACTTGTGTCGTTTATGTTTCGTTATTTATTTTTCGCTTGACAGTTTATCACAATCCAGACAGATTTTCAAAAGAAATTTCAAAAATTTTCACATGAAAAATTCACATGACTTCACATGACTTCCAAGAATCACTTTCTATTGACACAAAAATTCCGCTTGCGTATAATGACTTCAGAAGATTAGCCACAGGGTTAATTGTTGGCGAATAACAGAAGAATTAGCCACAGAGAGAGCATATAGCACAGTGGTGTTATTGCTCTCTCTTTAAATTTTTGGTGGAAGATTAGAAAAGAGAAAAAGAGGAAAAACCAATGCGCATGTTATTTGAAATAGATACCAAAGATTATGATATAAATGGCACATCATTCAGCCGTCCGTCAGCAAGGGGTATTATAATCAAAGATGGAAAGCTTGCCATGATACATAGCCTGAAATTAGACTATTACAAATTTCCGGGTGGCGGAATAGAGAAGAACGAGGATAAGAAAAGAGCCTTGATTCGGGAAGTTTTGGAAGAGACAGGCTTGACGGTCATTCCCCAAACCATAAAAGAATATGGCATGGTGCACCGCATCCAAAAGGGTGATTACGAAGATGTGTTTATTCAGGACAATTATTATTACCTGTGTGATGTGGAAGAAACCATGCAGGAGGGATGTATTCGGTAAAAACCTGATTTTTCCAAAGTAGATATGGAAAAATCAGGTTTTTTATCTCCATAAAATCTCCATAAGTTTTTAATATGATGTGGCAAAAATAGTATCTGTGAAAGTACTGAACAGATAACAAACCAAAAGGAGATATTATGAAGAGACAGAATTACAGTTTCCTTGGATTAGGAATCATAGGTGTTATTTGTGTGTTGCTGGTGATAGGATTCCTGACCGGCAGCAACGGAAAACAAGCCGGTGAAGGAGAAGAAATCAGTGCGGGAATTCAATCTCGAGCAGCGAATGAACTTAAAACAGTGGAAGAAATCCAGGAGAGGATTTCCGTGCGGGAAAATGTGCGTTACATTAATTCCAGTGCATACATGGCATCTTCAGAAGTAGAATCAGAGGGAATAGCGAGTGCAGAAAATACAGAAGAATCCATGGAAGAAATGGGACAGCAGGAGCCGGAGCAGGAAGCACCAAACCTTGTAATAGCGGATGTCACTAATTATGTAAATATTCGTGATGCGGCAGGCGAGGAAGGGGAAATCGTCGGAAAGCTGTACGATGATTCCGTTGGCATTTTGCTGGGAACGGAAGGCGACTGGTATTATATTGAATCAGGAAGTGTGACCGGTTATGTGAAGGGTGAATTCGTATTAACCGGAATGGAAGCAAAGATTCGTGCAGATGAAGTTGGAGCAAGGATGGCCAGAGTCACCACCACCACGCTGAAAGTCAGAATGGAGCCTTCCTTAGAGGCAAAGGTATTGGGGCTGGTGCCGGAAGGGGATTTGCTGACAGTCAGCGAAGAGGTGGACGGATTTGTTAAGGTGTCGGTGGAAGAAGGAGAAGGCTACGTTTCCACCGATTATGTAGACTTATATACGGAGAATGTGGTGGCGGAATCCATAGAGGAAGAGCAGGAGCGCTTGGCCAGGGAAGAGGCGGAACGAAAACGGGCAGAGGAAGCTGCAAGAAAGGCTATCGAACAGAAGAAGACCCAGAGCAGTTCCACCACATCTTCGAATGGGTCCGCAACTTCATCGACTGGTTCAACTGCCACATCCAATAGTTCAGCAGCTAATAGTTCTGCGCAGGCATCGAAGCCCGCGGCACCCACCACTTCGTTAGGGCAGCAGATCGTAAACTACGCCGTACAATTTGTGGGCAATCCCTATGTGTATGGTGGAACCAGCCTGACACAGGGAACAGATTGCTCCGGGTTTGTTATGCGTGTCTATGAAAATTTTGGAATCTCCTTGCCTAGAACCTCGGGAGAGCAGGGAAAGAGCGGCCGCAGCGTTGCATCTCTCAGCGAAGCCCAGCCGGGAGATTTAATTTGGTATTCGGGGCATATTGGAATTTATATGGGGAATAATCAAGTTGTACACGCAAGTAATGAAAGAGAGGGAATCAAAATCTCAAATGCTGATTACAGAACGATTTTAGGCATCAGAAGAATTGTGTGATACAACGGAGGTTGATGCGGCACCTATGGAGGGAACGATACTGATTGTAGACGATGAAGAGGAAATCGCTGAAATCCTGAAGGATTCCTTGGAAAAAGCAGGATTTTGTGCTGTGGCAGTACCGGATGATAAAAGTGCGTTGGAGTATGTGCAAGAAAAAACGCCGGACTTGGTAATATTGGATCTGCGGCCATATCATAGGGATATTCCGGAAAATAAGGATGAACTTGTGATTGGGGATGGGTATCTGGTGGTGAATTTCGATCAGCGTATCATCTACAGAAATGGTGAGGAAGTACATCTGACACCAAACGAGTACAATATTTTTAAATCTATGGTTCTGTCGCCCAATCGGGTTTTTACCAGAGCGCAGTTGATAGACTGCGCAATCGGCGATCATTTTGAAGGATATGACAGAAGTATCGATTCACATATCAAAGGCATCCGGCAAAAAATAGAACCGGATCGATGTCATCCCAGATATTTTGTCACGGTGTTTGGGGTGGGATATAAATTTGTGCCATAAGGTTGTATAGAGAATAATAAAAGTAACACTCTGGTAGAAATAGCATTTCATTGGAACAGTTTAGTGAGATTTTAACAAATTGGGGGTTGTGGAATTCTATAAATTGAGGAGTGTGGGAGCCACGAAAAAAATGAGGTTTGCAGAGGTATTCAGGCATTTGGTGGGCTTCTTTGATCCAATACTTCTGGTGGTTGGCGCCCATATACGGATTTATTTTGCACTTTCTAATCTGTAACCGTATAAATTGGAACTCTC
>JBJELW010000073.1:0-3978 GCA_051879315.1 Roseburia sp. | reverse complement strand
ATATGGCAAAGGCATTTACAGAAAAGGAAAGAGAGGAAATCCGAAGAAGATTGCAGGACGAAGGTCTGAAACAGTTTAAGGAGAAGGGCCTTAAAAAGGTATCTGTACGGGAACTGACACAGGCAGCAGGGATTGCACAGGGAGGCTTTTATGCCTTTTATGAAAGTAAGGAAGCTTTGCTTTTAGACTGCGTGAACAGAAGGATTACGGAAAAGATAGAATCTTTTACAGGCAGCCCCTTGGAGCAGTATAAAGAGGAAATGCAGGATCCGATACACTTTCTGGCAGAAGGATTTTATGTGACAGGAATGCACTTAAAGGACAATCTTGTTTTTAACAACCTGATCAGTGATTCGGTCAATATTATCCTCGGGGATTATGATAATCTGGAACAGAACAGTGTCCGGGCAATCAAAGAACTTCTAATTCAACTCATTGACTGGTGGAAGCTGCATGGACTTATTGTAACGGTGGATACCGGGGGATTACGTGCTTTCATGAAGGCGGGGGCGGTCCTTTTTATGAATGAGGAAATCATCGGAAAAGAATATTTTCCGGAAATCTTCCGAACCTTTGTATATGAGAATACAGCACGTTATTTTCAGGTGACAGGCACTTTTAAACCCTGATAGCATTCAGGGTTTTTTAAACCACAAGCAATGAACGAAATAAAAAATATTCATAGATAGGAGGAAACTATGTACATTCAGTTATTTGACAATATCACAAAAAAAGATATTAAAACAGCAGGGGGAAAAGGCGCCAACTTAGGTGAGATGACAAGAGCAGGCATTCCGGTACCTCCGGGAGCAGTATTGACGGTGCAGGCGTATCAGCGTTTTATGGAGTATAACGAAATTGATGTTTCAAATAAGCCGGATGAAGTCAGGAATGCTATTCTTATAGGGAATATGCCGGAAGATGTACAGGAGGAGATCGCAGCGTTCTATCGTGGACTTGGAGAAAATGCAAGGGTTGCGGTACGTTCCTCCGCAACGGCAGAGGATCTCGAGGATGCCAGTTTTGCGGGACAGCAGGAAACTTTTTTGAATGTACAGGGAGAGGATATGCTCATAAATAGTATCAAAGCCTGCTATGCTTCTTTATGGGGAGAAAGGGCTGTGAGCTATCGGAAAGAAAAAGGTTATAATACGCAGCCGGTGGCACTTGCAGCAGTCATTCAGTGTATGGTGGAGAGTGAAGTTGCAGGTGTACTTTTTACACAAAATCCTGCAGGCGGGAAAGAAAACGAAATGTTAATCAATTCTTCCTATGGACTTGGGGAAGCTGTGGTTTCCGGTGCAGTCAGCCCGGATGAAGTGATATGTGCAAGAGACGGACACATCATAAGTCGGGTAATTGGCAGTAAAGAGACTAAGGTGGTTTACGGACAAAAGCAGACGGTGACAGTACCGGTGGAAGCAGAGGAAAAAAGTAAGTTGTCCCTCACATCTTACCAGATAAAGAAGCTTGTGGACAAGGGGATAGAGATTGAAACACACTATCAGTCGCCTATGGACATTGAATGGGCATTTGTCGGGGAAGAACTCTATATTCTGCAGGCAAGGGCAATTACGGCTAAAACTGTACAGACATTTGAGGAAGCGTTGATGCCGCCGATACGGCCAATTAATCAGAAAATGAAGGAAAGTCTGCTTTTTATGCTGGAAAAGGAGCCCTTTTCTTACTACCCTCTGGACTATGATTTTTCCATGATTCTTGGAAAGCAGAAAGCGGTCATCTTTGCGCAAGGAGGCATCAAAATAGACAATGAATGCGGTATCGATGAAGATGGTTTTATGTCGCTGCCTGCGTTAAAATTTGGACTTGGAAAAGAAATAGTGCATCTTCCCGCTATGCTCAAGGAGATGAAAAATCACTCGGAAAATGTGAGAAAAGCAAAGTCTGCACTGGAGTGTACAGAACCGAAGATAAATGCGTTTGCCAATGTGGATTGCTCTCATATGAAAATGGCGGATTGCTTAAATGCGTTCACGGATTTATATCATCTGGTTGTTGATATCGCTTATGCACGGTTTTACTATGCGGTTTTTCCGGGGTTTTTGATGAACCGGAGGCTGGAAAAATATTTGAAAAGGGTGGATAAGAATCTTACTGCCTACAATATGCTATCAGGCTTATCCTACAAAACAGCGGATATTAACCGTGATTTGGCAATCCTGGCTGAAAAAATCAAAGCGAATGATACCATGGCAGAAGCAGTGTTGACAGGAAACAGTTATGAAGAAATAACGAGCAGGTTTCCTGAAGCTGTCGGATGGTTTCAGGATTTCCTGACAAAACATGGTTATAAGTCTGATTTTAACTGCTATTGTTTTATAGCGCAGACCTGGATGGAGGACAAGGATAGATTTTTGCAGGTGCTGAAACCTCTTTTGTCATCAGAAGGAGAGAAAGAAATGTCCTTGGCTGAGGGGGAGAGCCAGCATAAGGAATTGCTTCAGAGAATGACATATGGGTTAAATGAAAAACAGAAAAGGGAGGTTCTACGGCAGGTAGAATACTATCGGTTTTATCATGTGTTCCGGGAGAAAACGCAGTATCTATGGGAAACAGCCTTTTTTGCCTGCAGAAAAATACTGAGACGCACAGCAGAGCTGCTTGGAGTGACCGAAGAGGAACTCCTGTATCTGTTCTGGGAAGAACTGCAGGAAGTTATGAAACAGAAAAAACTGAGTGAGAAGGATTGGGATAAGATCAGCAGACGCAAGGAGCTTCGTCCTACGGTAGAGGAATATTGGCGAAGGCAGCAGTGGGAGGCTCTGAAAGGAGACGGAAAAACAATTAAGGGAATCAGCGGAAGCACAGGGGAAGCAATAGGAGAAGTCTGCATTGTGAAAAGCCCGGCGGAATTTGGCAAATTGAAGAAAGGGGACATTCTGGTGTGCCGCTATACGGATCCGGAGTGGACACCGCTGTTTACGCTGGCAGCTGCGGTAGTCTCAGATACCGGCGGAGCATTGTCTCATGCTGCAATCGTGGCAAGAGAATATAATATTCCGGCTGTCCTTGCAACCGGATGTGCCACGACACAGTTAAAAGATGGAGAGAAGATTTTTGTCAATGGTACGGCAGGGGAGGTGCACCGTCTTTGAAAAAGCGACGAGAAGAAATGCTGACAGCACCGGTGGAAAAACTGATCTGTCGTATGGCGCTGCCGACTATACTGGGAATGTTGGTAACTGCCGTTTACAGTATGACGGATACTTTTTTCATTGGTCTGCTGAAAAACACCACACTGACTGCAGCAGTAGGCATTGTTTTCTATTTTATGTCTCTGGTGCAGGCTGTGGGATTTCTGTTTGGTTATGGTTCGGGAAATTATATAGCCAGATGTATCGGTCAGGATGATGAAGAAAATGCCGGTAGGATGGCAGCAACAGGTTTTGTGTTTGCTGTCGGTGCCGGTATTCTCATTATGGGAGCAGGATATCTGTTTTTAGCGGAGTTGATCAACATTTTGGGTGGCAGTGCATCCACGGAGCTGAATGAAGCTACCCGTGAAATGCTGCTGGTGTTTCTGACCGGAGTTCCGGGTATGACTGGGGCACTCTGCCTGTATAATCAACTGAGACTGGAAGGAAATGTGGGCAGGGCAATTCTGGGGATGGGGACAGGGATGCTTTTGAATATGGTGTTGGATCCTATCTTAATTCTTGGCATAGATATGGGAGTTTCCGGAGCGGCACTTGCAACTGTAATCGGCCAATATGTAGGGCTGATTGTTTTGTGGTTTATTTCTTTCAGAGGAGATTGTATACCGGTAAGACCTATGTACTGTGTGGTGGAAAAAGAAATTTTGAAAGAATTATTCTGTGGGGGTTCTCCAAATTTTCTGCGTCAGAGCATCACTACGATATCAGGTATCCTATTAAATCACGTTGCAGGTTTCTATGGTGACACAGTGATTGCGGCATTTACGGTTGTCAATCGTATCCTGTCCATGTTGACGGCAGG
>JBJELW010000072.1:0-16492 GCA_051879315.1 Roseburia sp. | reverse complement strand
TTTACGGGGATATTTTATATTTTCTGATTTACCCCGTATCCTACACTCGATACTAGCTACCAGCAAAAACATTTTTCCTACAAACCCAAATTTATCTGTGTCTTCTTCTCATCTTCTTGTCCTGCGGACAAGAAGCATCCCTCGCTCTAAAGAGCTCGGTCAATTCAAAGTTGCCAGGTTCTTTTGTATAAAGAAAATCTCACCTTAATCAGTCAAACAATCTTAACGAATCACTCCTTTGGCTTCTTCGAATCGTTTCCTTTTACTATTTTCCATATATTTTGTATCAAAAAATATGCCGAACAAAATCCGACAAAACATGCACATGCGATCAAGCCTTGATTATTCTCATAGATTGTTCCATGAAGATAACTTAAATATATAGCGACGCCTATTCCTATAATGCTCGCAATAATTCCGATAATTTTCTGCACCATTTCTCTAATCCTCCATTTAAATAAAAAATATCTATTCTTTGTGCCCATAAAGAGGCGTCTATTCTGTAATGATCCAGCCAGTTTTTCACCTGTTCGCCTTCAATACCTCGTCATTCATCTCCGTCAGGGCACCGCTCAAAAAATTCACTCTACCCTGCTCTACGCTTTCTGCTTGGATTTAGTCTAACATAGAAACATTGTTTTCACAATAAGCAAACCGGATTTGCAAACCTTGGGAAATACCCATAGCAGGTGTTTTTATGTAAATAAATAAGAGGCCGACCATTCATTGATCAGCCTCCTCCCTAAACTTCAAAATCACTGCTTTTTATTTTAACACTTTCCCGTTCTTCCGCGGCAATCTCAAGCAAATCTCTTTTCTTAAATCCGAAAATGCCTGCCGCCACAGATTTGGGAAACATTTGAATCGCCGTATTGTACTTCGTCACCGTGTCATTGTAAAACTGTCGCGCCATTCCAATCTTGTTCTCCGTCTCCGAAAGTTCTTCCTGAAGCTTTAAAAAATTGGTATTGGCCTTTAGTTCCGGATAGCTTTCCCCGATAGCCAGCACCTGGGAACAAACTCTACTCAGCTTGGCATCCGCTGCGCAGGCGTCCCCTGTGCTTTTCGCATTTATCACCCTGCTGCGCAGCTCCGTAATATCCGTCAAAGTCGATTTTTCAAATTTTGCATAGCCCTTTACCGTCTCCAGCAGGTTGGGGATCAGTTCTGCTCTCCGTTTTAGCTGCACATCCACCTGGGCCGACTGATTGTCCACTCTGTTTCGCAGGGTAACCAGATCATTGTATCCCGAAACCAGACCAATCACTGTCAAAATCAGAACAATTGCAATCACTCCTAAAATAATCCATCCTGTCATAATACGTTTCTCCTTGTTTTTGATATTTCGTTGACAATGTCTTTATTTTCTTCCAACACCACTGCATACACCAGATAATCCTCCCAGAGAATCACCTGCCGCTTATCCGCCTCACTCAGATTCGAATAATCATGTATGAAGTTTTTCATGCCATAGACACATTCCGCCATCTGATTTCCATATGCCGTACGCTTTGTCTGGTTCATAAAACTTTTCGAAAGCTCTGCACCTACCGGAGACAGCAACACAACCACATAAGCTATCATCCACATGGTAAACAGAAACATAGCCATTACAATAAAGCAATTTATCATCCCTTTGGGCTGGCTGCACCAAATTACAACCTGTTCCACGATATTTGTCTCATCAGAATCCAATATCTGCTGGAAAGATAACATTGCCGGCAGCGACAATACTACCAGCCCCAAATAAACAAAGAGTACCGCCAACATTTTTTTATTACAGGAAGGCATCTTCTTATGAGTCTTCGGATCATAGCAAATGGCAATCATTAATAATACAAACAGCCCCAGCATTTCTGCACATCCCAGCAAAAGTTTCGGCTGCCCGAGCACAAAATCTACCTGTTCTTCTATACTGGTATTCGGAACCATATCAAAAAGTGTCTGAAGTTCTGCGTTTCTAAAACTGGCACTCAGGAACCAGCATATCCAGCCAAGGATAAGCAGCGCCTTCACAAAATATCTTCCTTTGGAGCCGTACACAATCCGATGCTGCATGACACCTTTGGTGAGATAGCCCTCCGAAAAGGCTTCCTTCATCACCAGCTCCTTCCACCGGGTGTCATCCTCCCAGTCAAAATCCCCCGCCACCAGATGCTCAATCAGATAACGGTCACTTTCATTTAACTCACTGCAGTCCGCATATTTTTCCGTCACATGATAGGTATGATCTGCATCTTCCACCAGCAAACCAAGATTCTCATACTGCAAAATGGATGCTGCCACATCCTTTTCCTGTTCAATTTCCAAATCTGACAAAATACTGATGATGGCCGGCGAAAGTCCCGTTAGTTTATCCCTATAGTAATCGAAATCCTGCATACTGGTGATGGTACAGTTTTGGATTGCAATTTTACGTTTGATCGTAATTCTAGTTTTGCCAATCAGATATGGAATTCCGGCCAGCAGTATCGTCCCAAAGCACAGCCAGACGCCAGTCCCCACCACAGCCATTCCTCCCGGATACTCCCTCATGGCTGCAACTGCCGATTCGCCAGTTGATATTGCAGTAAATATCAGACATGCCAGCGGAATGATCCAAAGCTTTCTCTCGGCCTGGTTATATTTTGTGATGGACGATAACTCGAAGGTTTTCTTATTCTTTACTCTCATCTCACTGAAACACGCAATGCCTTTTCACAATGTATAATCATCAGTGTAATTTGTAAGAGTAAATTCAATCCTCCCTCTTTTGTCAATTTCCCGTAAAATTAAACTCCCTTTTCGAATTTGCGTTTCTGAGAATCGCTGTTCCGAAAAGGGTGAAATTATCTAATTTTCTTTTCCACTCACAATCTTATAATAGGCGTTGGATGTCACTTTATAGATGATTACATAAAACACGCCAAACACCAACACTGTCACTGCCAAAACCTCAAGCATCAGCAGTACATTTCGGAAATTGAACAAAGCCAGCAATTTTTGCACCATGGGAAATGCAAAACACAGGTGCAGTGCAGCAGTTCCCAAGGGCAGGAAAAACACGGTAAGCATCTGTGAATTGATGCTTTGGCGAATATCCTTTTTCGTCATACCAACCTTCTGCATAATGGCAAAACGGCATTCATCCTCATATCCTTCCGTGATCTGCTTATAGTAAATGATAAGCACTGTGGCCATAATAAACACGATGGAAAGAATAATTCCCAAGTAAAAGATTCCGCCATAGGTACCATAAAAATCACTTCGCTCCGCTTCGCGACATTCCACGCAGTAAGAATAAAAGCCGCCTTCCCCGGAATAGTCCATTTCCCGGACACACTCCCGGATTGCATCAGCCAGGGCAATTTCCTGCTCTGGCTCTAACCCCGTATCAAACCCATAGGTAAACTCCATCCGGCAGAAATATTCTCTGTCCGTAAACTCAGAGTTGATGGAGTCATACAGACTATCCAGATTACTCGTTACAAGAAACACCGACGGAATGATATCCATGGCCGCGTCCCCACTTCCCATCATCTGATCCACCTGCTTCTTGACTTTTAGAACCGTTCCATCTGCCAGTGTGATGGTGGGATTCTCATAACTGCGGCGCACACAGTACATCAGCACTTCTCCCTCCCCCAGGGTTTCATTGGTGCCCATGCAGGCGTTGTACTCATCTAACGGAACAAAATAGATCTGTGTCACATTGTCCATGGTATTTACATTTAACTCATTGATGGTTTCCGGATTCACCACCAGATAACCATCTGCCAGCATCCCTGCCACACGGGAACTAATGTAATGCTCGGCATTTCCCGTGACAACACCGTAATCTTTGATAATTCCATCGATTTCTGCCAGCACATGTTCCACCTTTTCCGTTGAATACTGCTTATCCTCCTCAAAGGGCACAAAGTCTACAGACGCAGAAATATCCTTTGGATAGCGAGTTCGCAAACTGTCCTCCGCCCCTAAAAACAGGCTTCCCGCCCCCAGCATCATGACTAAAACCATGGTACTTAAAATACAAATGGATGCCAGGCCGGCGCCATTACGCTTCATGCGATACACCATAGAAGAAATAGACACAAAATGGTTCTTTTTGTAATAATACCTTTTATTCTTCTGTAAAATCTTACAGAGCATTACAGATCCGGAAATAAAGATCATATAGGTTGCCAGAATAACCATGATTACCGCAATCATAAACCAGCCCAACGCCAGTAACGGGCTTTTGATGGATAGTGCGATATAGTATGCCCCTGCCAGAATCAGAATGCCGCCTATTCCAAGCAGATAGTTTGCCCGAGGCGGCTTTTCTCCGGTATTTTCGCTCTTTAATAACGCCAGTGCACGAAGCCGCCACAGATTCAGCAATCCCTTTACAAAAAGAAACAGAAAGATGGCTCCAAAAATCACCACTGTGTCCACCAGCACGTCCGGGCTGATGGTAAAATCGTAGGTAATCTGTCCTCTCAGCATGCGGACCAGTCCCAGCTCTGCCATTTTCGACAGGGCAATTCCACACACCAGACCTCCAACCATGGATATGACATACAAGAACAATGTTTCCCAGACAAATACCGCACTGAGATTTCTCTTTCCCATACCGAGGATATTATACAGCCCGAATTCTTTCTGTCTGCGGCGCATCAAAAACGAATTTGTGTAGGTTAGAAAAACCAAAGCGAATACTGCAATAACCCATACACCCATGCTCAGCATCTGTCTGGTACTTCCACCGCCGGACATATAATCCAGGGCCTCCATGACCCCCAAATGATGAATGATGTAAAACATCATTACCATTCCCATACAGGTGAGAATATAGGGGATATATAACTGTTTGTTTTTCCGAATGCCATCCCAGGCCAGTTTTGGATAAAAATTCAGCTTCATTTTCTCTCACCACCTGTCGTAATCATTGTTAGTGTATCGGAAATCATTTGATACAACTGCTGATTAGAATGTTCCCCTCGATAAATCTGATGGAACACCTCACCATCTTTGATGAAAAGCACACGGGAAGCGTGACTTGCTGCTTTTACAGAATGGGTCACCATCAAAACCGTCTGCCCCGCTTTATTGATATCCGCAAATAGACCAAGAAGCTCATCCGTGGCTTTGGAATCCAACGCTCCGGTGGGCTCATCCGCCAGGATCAGCTTGGGATTGGTAATCAGGGCTCGGGCCACCGCTGCTCTCTGCTTCTGCCCACCGGACACCTCGTAAGGATATTTTTTCAAAAGATCCGCAATCCCCAACTGCTTGGCAATAGGCTCCAGTCTTTCCTTCATCTCAGAATGGGATTTGCCTGCCAATACCAGTGGCAAGTAAATATTGTCCTCCAATGTAAAGGTATCCAGCAGGTTAAATTCCTGAAATACAAAACCCAGATTATCCCGGCGGAATGCCGCCACCTGCGACTCCTTTATTTTGGATAAATCTTTTCCTTCCAAAACAATGGAGCCGGATGTGGCCTTATCGATGGCTGCCAGAATATTCAGCAATGTTGTCTTTCCGGAACCGGATTCCCCCATAATGGCAACATATTCTCCCTGCTCCACGTTAAAGGACACGCTTTTCAGTGCCTCCACTTTATTTCCCCCGAAGCGGGTGGTATATATTTTTTGTACTCCGCTTACATTCAAAATAGACATAACTATTTTCCTCTCTTTCTTTGAACTGTTACCCTGATTATAGAAAAAGAGGATTTGTATCGCCATCGAATCGGCTTACAAATCCCCCTGCAAATCTTACAGTTTTGTAAGAAGTTACTCCAGTTCTATCTTTCTCCGGGACAGATCCAGTATGATGGTGGTTCCCTCATCCACTTTGGACTCCGCCATTATCCCGTGTCCCAGCTTCCCACAGATACGCTTGCACAAATACAGTCCGATGCCGCTGGCCCGTTTATCCGCCCTGCCGTTGTAGCCGGTATAACCATTTTCAAAGATCCGGGGTAGATCCTCCGGTGCAATGCCTATGCCGGTATCGCAGATACACAGATTATTATCCGGTTCCAGCCGAATGGTGATGCTGCCGGAGGGCGTGTATTTTAATGCATTGGACAGGATTTGCTCGATGACAAAGGAAAGCCACTTTTCGTCTGTGATCACTGTGGTATGAAGTGGTTCATACACAAGGCTTATTTTTCTGCTGATAAATTCACCGGAAAACTTTTTCACCGCCTGCCTCAGGATTTCATCCAGATCATACTCTTTGATCACGTAGTCGGTACTTTCGGAACCCAAACGCAGAAATGTCAGCACCATTTCCACATACTGTTCGATGCGAAAAAGATCATTAGAAAGTTTTCGTGAAAATTCCGTATCTTCATTCTGAAGGGTCAGCTTCATAGCTGATATAGGTGTTTTAATCTGGTGTGCCCACATGGTATAGTAGTCCACCATCTCACTATATTTCCGGCGGCTTTCCGTGATAACCTCCCCATGTTCTGTCCTCAACAAATCTACAAGGTTCTGATAATCCTCCTCCTCAATTCCCTCTATGGCAGGAAGATTTTCCATCATCGCATCCGTAAAAATCTGCATCTGTGTCAGCAGTTCATGTTTGCGCCTAACCCGGAGGAAATCCATCACCGCAAAAAAGATTCCCAGCAGCAGACAGAGCATAGCCGGATATAAGACTGCCTTTACCGGAAGTTTATACAACGCAAAGCTAATAATAAAAACAGTAACAAACAGCATTCCGGCAGCAATTTCCCGCCACCGTTGCCTGATATACTTTGTAAAAAGTTTCATGGCTCGCCTCAATTCTCCACCAGATAACCCACACCGAACTTGGTCACAATAAAATCCGGAAGTCCGGCTGCATCCAGACGTTTTCTCAGTCTGTTCACGTTAACAGAAAGGGTATTTTCGTCCACAAAGCTATCTGTCTCCCATAATTGCTCCATTAGCTTTTCCCGGCTGACCACCTTTCCCCGGTTTTCCATCAAAACCAGCAGAATGCGATATTCATTTTTGGACAAAGATATTTTATCCTCTCCGTAGGTTAACGTATGATCTCCGGTATTTAAAAGTGCTCCCCGATGTTCCAGAACCGGAACGGAGGCGGCAAAATCATAGGTTCTGCGAAGCATGGCCTGAATCTTTGCCATAAGTACACTTTGATCGAAGGGTTTTGCGATAAAGTCGTCCGCTCCCATGTTCATGGCCATCACCATATTCATATTATCCGAAGCGGATGAGATGAATATAATCGGAACCTTGGAAACCTTCCGGATCTCGCCACACCAATGATACCCGTTAAAAAAGGGCAAGGTAATATCCAACAAAACAATATGTGGATCAATTTCTGCGAACTCTGCCATGACATTCCGGAAATTCTCCACGATATGAACCTGCAGCTCCCACATCTGAGCCTGCACCTTGATAGCATCTGCAATTCCTTTGTCGTCTTCTATTATCAGTAATCGATACATCTTTGTTTCCCTTCTACACTGCTTTGAGGACATGCCTCAAGGCATATTGTAGCATAAACCTTAAAGAATCGGCAAAAAATTGCAATCTTCTTTTTCGGGGAAAGCACATTGACAATCATCTATGTTTATGCTACCATTCTTCACATAGATGGCAATCAATGTGAGGTGATAAAAATGGATGTAAGAAATGTAGCTGCAATATGTAAAGCATTGGGAGATCCGAACCGGTTACAGATCGTGCAAATGTTGTCGGACGGTGAAAAGTGCGGTTGTAAATTGCTGGAAGCTTTTGAGATCACACAGCCCACGCTGTCCCATCACATGAAAATTCTGTGTGACTGTAAGCTGGTAAATGACAGGAAAGAGGGGAAATGGCACCATTACTCTCTGAACTGCGAAACACTGATGGAATTTAAGCAGTTCATTGAAGGTCTGTCTTGCGTGCAGGAAGGATGCAAGTGCTGCTGATGATATGGGAATTGATTCAAAACCAGATACTGGGCATGCAATGGCTGAATGAACTGATTGGAACGATTTTAGACAAATTTGGACTTGATACCTCCCAAAATCTGGGAGGAAGCATTCAGTTTTTCATTTATGATGCGATTAAAATTACCATCCTGTTGTGCGTGTTGGTTTACCTGATTTCCTATATCCAAAGCTATTTCCCGCCGGAGAAAAGCAAAAAAATATTGGGGAAATTCCACGGAATCGGTGCCAATTGCATCGCCGCACTTTTGGGAACGGTTACACCCTTTTGCTCCTGCTCCTCCATTCCGCTTTTTATTGGATTTACAAGCGCAGGTCTTCCCCTGGGTGTGACCTTTTCCTTTTTGATCTCGTCTCCTATGGTGGATCTGAGCAGCCTGGTGCTTTTAATGAGTATCTTCGGCACAAAGGTCGCGGTAATTTACGTAATGGTAGGGCTTCTCATCGCAGTGACGGGCGGAACAATCATTGAAAAAATGCACATGGAACAGTATGTGGAGGATTTCATTTTAAGGGCCAACGCAGTAGACATTAACAGTCCTGCGCTATCACAAAAAGAACGATTATCCTACGCAAAAGATCAGGTAGCAACCACATTTAAAAAAGTATTTCCCTATATTTTGCTGGGAGTTGGAATCGGTGCCATTATCCATAATTGGATTCCCGAAACATGGATCGAGACCGTACTGGGCAGTCGCAATCCATTGGGCGTCATCCTTGCCACATTGGTGGGAATCCCTATGTATGCAAGTATTTTTGGCACCATACCGGTTGCAGAAGCCTTGTTGGTAAAGGGCGCACAATTGGGAACCACACTTAGTTTTATGATGGCAGTTACCACCCTCAGCCTGCCGTCATTGATTATGCTGAAACGGGCAGTAAAACCAAGGCTTCTGGCAATTTTCATCGCAATATGCACGGTTGGCATTATTGTGGTGGGATATTTGTTTAATATTTTTCAGACATTAATTATTTAAAAGAGAAAATATTCCTGTCACTGTATTTTAGAATTGAGGAGGAAAAAACATGGGATTATTTGGAATTGGTAAAAAGAAAACAGAAAAGGAGACTCAGAGCTGCTGTGGCGCAAGCTGCAATCCGGAGACGATGGAACAGGCTGAAGCAGAAAAAGCAGAGTCTGGAGTGAAAATCCTGGGTGGAGGATGTGATAAGTGCAATCAGTTGGAGGCAGCCACCATTCAGGCACTTTCCGAACTGGGCATGGATTCCACCATCGACCACGTGAAGGATTTTGAGAAGATTGCAGCTTATGGTGTCATGACCACTCCGGCTCTGGTTATAGACGGGAAAGTGGTTTCCTACGGGAAAGTCCTAAAAAAGAGCGAAGTCATTGAAATCTTGAAACGGGAGAGGGGCTAACCATGAGCAAACCGAAGGTTGCATTTATCTGTGTTCACAATTCCTGCCGAAGCCAAATTGCAGAAGCCTTAGGAAAACATCTGGCCTCCGATGTTTTTGAAAGCTATTCGGCAGGAACGGAAACCAAGCCCCGGATTAATCCGGACGCAGTTCGCATCATGAAGCAGCTTTATGGCATTGATATGGAGCAAACACAGTATTCCAAGTTGATTACCGACATCCCGGAACCGGACCTGGCAATCTCTATGGGCTGTAATGTGGGCTGCCCCTTTATCGGCAGACCCTTTGACGACAATTGGGGACTGCCGGATCCCACCGGTCAATCCGACGAAGAGTTTGTACGCGTCATCAAGGAGATTGAGACAAGGATCCTACAGTTAAAGAATTCTCTCTGAACTTCCTGCCAAATACAGTTATGAAGTATTCCCTACTAATGAAAAAATGCCATGCATTGCTGCATGGCACTTTCAAAACACTCTTTATTCTTCTGTTGCTTCAAAGTATACAAAGAAGGTATCTCCTTCTGTATTATCGGAGAACTCTTCCAGATAAGAAATGGAATATTCCTCAACATCCATCGGTACTTCATAAACTAAAAGTCCGGTTCTTGTTTCTCCTGCCTCTAAGTCATACTCTCCCGGCAACTGATCATCGCTGACCGGCTCCACATAGAGGGTAATGGGGTAATCATAATCATCTTCGCCGTCACTGCCCCACTGTACCTGGAAATCTGTATCATACATTTCAATCTCATCTCTGGTGGTATTTTTTACGGTTACCTCTGCCACAAGCAGTTCTTTGCCCTCTTCCGGTACATAACCTTCATATTCTGTACAGGTGTATGCACTATTTACTGTGTAGTCAAAGAAATATGTGTGCATTACATCACCCATTTCGCCTTCTGCATAACCGCGTTCTGCATAGATACCATCGTCCTCATCCTCCACAGAATCGTCTTCTACGTAAGTATCATCCTCATCTCCTGCAGAAGCATCTTCTGCGTAGGTATCATTTCCACTGTCATTTGAACTGCTGACACTGGAACCACAACCTGCCAAACTCAATACCAAAGTCATGCTTAACAAAATACTAAATATTTTTTTCATTTTCCGCTCCTCTTTTCCTTCGTTTCTTATTGAAATACAAGCACAAATTATTCAAGCCATGCATTGCTGCATGGCCCTTTCAAAACATTATTATTGTGCGTTTGCTTTAAAGTATACAAAGAAGGTATCTCCTTCTGTGTTATCGGCGAACTCTTCCAGATAAGAAATGGAATACTCCTCGACATTCTTCGGTACTTCGTATACTAAAAGTCCGGTTCTTGTTTCTCCAGCCTCTAAGTCATACTCTCCCGGCAACTGATCATCGCTGACCGGATCCACATAGAGGGTAATGGGGTAATCATAATCATCTTCGCCGTCACTGCCCCACTGTACCTGGAAATCTGTATCATACATTTCAATCTCATCTCTGGTCGTGTTTTTTACAGTTACTTCCGCCACAAGCAGTTCGTTACCTTCTGCCGGTTCGTAGCCCTCATACTCTGCGCAGGTATATGCACTATTTACTGTGTAGTTAAAGAAATAGGTGTGCATTACACTACCCATCTCTCCCTCTCCATATCCATCTTTTGCATAGATATCATTTCCACCAGTTAAGCCACATCCAACAAGGCTCAACATCAAACTCATAGCTAACAAGATACTAAATACTTTTTTCATTTTTTCGCTCCTCTTTTCCTTCGTTATTAATTGAACTCCCAGCATAAATTATTTAAGTAAACCGTTTTTCATTTTGACATATAGTTTTCGCTTCGTCAAGACAGTAATTTCTTAAGATTTGAGAAATTTTTTACGAACACTCTTTTCTTTTCCTTACTAAGAAATAATGGGATTTGCCGTTCATGCAAATCCCACTTTCTCAATGAATAATTCTACTTTCTGTTTTGCACACGTCTCTGTTTCCTTAATGCATATCCTGTAGCACCGCTGACCGTCAACAGGATAATCCAGAAAAGAATACTGCTCTCATCGCCTGTTTCCGGCGCTTTCGTTACCGGTGCGGACACTGTATTGGCTTTTTTATCCGCATTATCTTCGGATGTACCAGTGGTATTTGTTTTATTATCTGTATTTCCCTCAGCAGGCTTCGATGTATTTGTATTATTGTCTGTGTTTTCCTCGGGTAGAGTCTCTGTCTTGGTACCCACGATACCATATTGGCTTAAGTGGGTAGTCTTAAACACCAGATAGTCATCTTCCAGTGTCGCCGCTATGGTTTCCTTTACTTCCCCATCCTTAATGTATACCACCTGGTAGGCATCATAACCCTTCAGGCTGTCTGCCAAACGCAGGCGAATGGTCAGCTCATTATTATCAACAGACACAATCTGATTGTCCTGATCCAGCACACTGATATCAAAGACTGCCAGCAGATTAGGTTGTGCCCGCTTTAGTTCCGCTGAAATTTCACCCGGTACTACCTCCGTAATACTCAAATGCAGCTTATCCCCGTTGGGAATTGCTATACCAAAAGAGATATTTCCTTCTGAACTGGAAAGAACTGAGATTGTGTCAGCATCCTCCGCATCGCCCTCCGGACTGGGATCCTTCTCCTCCGGTGTGGGAACTGTGGTGGCACTTCCTCCCATCGTATACGCGGCAACCGTTCCGGACACTTCACACGCTGCCAGTAACACAGGTTTTCCGGAACCGGAACTATAGGGCGGAACAAAAGCAAGTCCTTCCGGTGCTACATCGCCGTTGATTTCCCCAGAAAAATCTCTGGTATTGATGTAATTCACGTAAGATACACTGGCCGGATCCGTAATGTCATATACCATGATACCGCCGATTCGCTCCAGCGCAACAAATGCATAATAGTTATTTCCAACTCTTCCCGTGATTACAGTTTCCGGCTCCGGTCCCTTCTTCCGACTTCGACTGTCAATGCTCGCATCGTCATTGGAACAGTTAAACCAGTCCGGCAGATACGCTGCCGTCTTACTCTCAAACGTATTGGCACTGTCATAAACCAGAGTCATCGTGGCTGCATCATAGATGCTGAAAGAACGTCCACCAAACAGGTAATTCTTGTCATCTTCCAGCCCTGCCGTTACATCATGGTCAAGAACCCGGACACTCTTTGCTGTGGTGATTCCATCTGTAGCGGTAAGTGTTACCTTTTTCTCATTGATAAAAGCGTTATCTCCGCTGCCCCATTCCCGAGCATCCCCCTCATTGGCAGTAAGCAGATATTCCTTTCCGCCTGCCTCATAAATGCTGATACCATCCGGCATGCGCACACCATAGGCATCTGCATAGGTGTCAGCCTGATATTTGTCATCCTCCAGGAGGTCGATGGCATTTTCCGGCTGGCTGTAATCAACAAAGCCCAGACTCTTGATCTCTGTGAATTCCTTCTTATCTAAATCCAGGATTCCGATTGCATTTGCTTCCTGCAAAGACACATAAGCTTTTGTTTCTTTTGAATTGATTGCAATATATTCCGGCTCCAAATCCGCAGCTGCAGAAAGAATCTGACCGTTCACTTTATTAAACAATACACCCTGACCGGAAAGTACTGTGGAATCAAATCCTTCAAAACCGGCAATGGTTACTTCCCCCGTCTTCGTGTCAACGATAGTAACACTTCCCTCAGGATCCACAATTCCGTCTCCGTAACCTTCACGGGGTTCCCCCTCATCTGCAGTAAGAATATAGCGTCCCGACTTGCTAAATGTCACCATATCCGGCTGTACTCCGGTTTCATAGGATGTAACCAGTTTCCCGTTATAATCCAGCACTGCCACTCTTCCCTTTGCAGTGTAATCCTCTGCCTGAATCGCAATGGCAATACGATTATTGACTGTATCCACCGAAACACTGGTCATATCTCCATAAACGAAGTCGGAAATCAGGGACTGAACTTCAATCTGCTTTGTTACCGTGAGTGCACCTGTTTCACTCAGAGTCATGACATCCAACACGCCGTCCTGACCATTTACCACATAAATGTCTTGGTTGTCCTTATTATAGGCAACGATTTCTGCCACTCCGCCGTCCGCATTTGCTGTTCCAATGGAGACACCTCCCGTCTTAGAAAGAGTCAGTTCTGCCCCCGTTTCAAAACTGTCATTCCGGCAGGTAACCTTTGTATCCTGGTCATCTTCCCCATCTCCATCATCGTCACTATCTTCTTCATTGGATACGGTTCCCACGTGGGGTCCTTTGTCCTCTGATATCGTTTGGCTATAATCCAACGCTTCAGCATCCGCCTTGTTATCATCTGTGTCCGCAAAACCAATTCTGCGCACCGCATTCTTTTTTGACTGAATCGCAGAATATCCGGTTTCATATGCCGGAGGCACCTGAGTATTCTCCTCATCATTGCCCTGTACCGCCAGAAGATCCACATATCCCTCCGGCCGGTTATCTTCGGTTATTGCCCCGGCAAAATTCTCCTGCGGAGTGACGCTTTTACTGAACAGAGCCACCGATACGCCCTTGTTGTGCAGGGAGATATCCCACTGCTGATTTCCCTCCGGCACCGTATAGCTCTTTCCGCTGGTGGCTCTGCAACTCACCAGATAAAATCCTTTCCCTGCGATTTTTCCGTTCAGGGTGAAGGTCTGCCACTGACTACTATCCGCCACATTATCGGTACTGGAACGATAAGCCAGCTGCCATCCGGTCAAATCCACCTCTGCGTCCGACTGGTTATACAATTCAATAAAACTCCGGCTTGCACTGCCATTAGTGCTGCCGCCATACACCTGATTTACAATGACATGGGGCACCGTCACATCATACGTTCCATCGGATCGATATGGTGTTCCGCTCACTGCATCAGCACCTGAAGCAAATGCAGCAGTAGGAACCATTCCGATCAGCATGGTTGCTGCAAGCACTCCCACAAACATTCGTTTCCATAATGTTTTTCTTTTCATCTTATCCTATACCTTTCTATGATTTTGTTTTCCTTAAACCCGCACATTATAAGATAAGATTTTTTTCATTTCTTCAACTTTAGATATAATGCATGTAAAATTTTTTGCTTTCACCACTCTTAAATATTATTCTATTGTCCATCTACCAAACCTGACAGCTTCCTGTTCCTTTTGATGCTGCCCAATGAATTTTTCCATCCAAATCATGTCATACCAGGTATGAAACTTATATCCGCTGTTATGAAATGTTCCCACAAGCTCGAATCCCATTTTTTTATGAAAATAAAAGCTGTCATTGTTCAAATGTGTATCGTCCCCTTTGGAAATAGCAATACATGCGTTCATGTTCAATACCCCAATCCGCTTCAAGGAATCCTCCAGCGCACCATAGAGCAATGCCCCAACCCCGGACCTTCTTGCATCTTTTTTCACATAAATAGTTACTTCCACAGACCAATCGTATGCTTTTCTATCCTTGAATTTACCGGCATAAGCATATCCTAAGATTTCCCCTGCCTCCACCGCTTTTATGTATGGCAGCAATGCGGATATGTATCGTATCCGATCTTGAAATTCAGTCACCGAAGGCACTTCGTATTCAAATGTGATTGCCGTATCCCGGACATAAGGGGCATAGATTGCCAGCAGTTCCTCTGCATCTTCTATCTTTACTGGTTCGATTTTCATATCTGTTTTCTTCCTTTGCATAATATCAGATTCCAAGTATATTTTTCTCCATACTTAGCAGCAAATCATGGGAATCATCCTCTATATGGGCTAAATAGGTAATTACCAGATCTCTTTCCGGCAAAACGTAGCATTTTTGTTTCCATTTTCCATTAATGCTGAAGCCATCACGGTATTTCCAGATAAAATATCCATATCCGCCTTCGCGGTTCATCTGCTGCACCGAAGTTGCCTTCTGGACATAATCCTCGGAAAGGATTCGTTTCCCTTCACACGTTCCCTTGTTATAAAGCAAGAGACCAATCTGACTTAATTCATGTACGGTCAGTTTCATGGATGAAGCACCATAAAAATAGCCTTCCGGGCATCTTGCGTACTCATATTTTGTGATATGAAGCGGTTCGAAAATGCTTTTTTCAATAAATCTCCCCGAATCATCTCCAATGGCATGGCTCAACGCCACTCCCACCAGATATGCGCTGATGTTACTGTAATTGAATACTTTCTCCTGGGGATTGCTGATGGAACATGCCAAGGAAAAATCCAGATAACTGTTACCCTCCGGCCGAAACGGCAAATCCCCCACGGACATGGTAAGTAAACGCTGAATTGTTATTTTTTCAAAAGTATTTTTCTGCTCTGGGGACATGTGATTTAACTTTTCCTTTGGCAGGTATTCCACCAACGATTTCTCCAGGTCTATCAAACCTCTGTCGTATGCGATTCCCACAGCCACCGACAATATGGTTTTCGTTGCCGAATAGATCTCATACATATTCTCCCGGGTATCACCATACTCATGGGTCAAGCTGCCCTTCTCGTACACCTCAACACCCCAAACATTCCAGTTGTTTCTTTCAATATCATCAATGAAAGCATCAAAATTCATCGCTTTATTCCTCTTCCATATCAGTATTCTTTTTTCACCTGATCCAGCCCATAAATTTCCTTAAATCGTTCCTCATCTTCCATATTTCGGATGAGCATAACTTCCGTGAAATGTCCGTCACTGAAATTCTTAAATCCCGCCACGGTTTCGCCGGTACATATAGAAACATGCATCACCGCATATTGTTTTTCCGGATCAAATGGAATCTCGTCCTTTAACGAGTGCTTGCCATGGAAGATTCTGCCTATACACTTTATTGGGTTGATTTTTGAAATCTCAAATTTTAACATATTCTTTTCACCATCTCTATAAAATACAAACAAGCGTCATTTTCATTATTAAACCTACGATATTCATTGTCCTGGTTGCCCCGCTCATCCATGTAGAAACATTTCCAATAAGTATTATGTACCTCTCTGAAAATACATTTATCAGAACCGATACTACCATTTACAGAATATCTTTTCTTTGAAATATTAAGTTTTTCAAGATACGATATCATTTCTACTGTATTCATATATTTTATCCTCATACATCTACATTCTATATCAGAATTTTTCTGCCTCTTGCACATGATAATCCTAATTAATAATCTCTACAAATTGGGGGTTGTCGAGCGTGGTGCTGAGAATTGTTGGGGGGCAAATTTTGGTTATAGGAGATT
>JBJELW010000071.1:5408-16545 GCA_051879315.1 Roseburia sp. | reverse complement strand
AAGAAATATAGCATACGGGGAAAAACAGAAAAACCGGGATATCCCCGTAAAATTATGCCGTATCCCAGGGAATCTCCTATAACCAAAATTTGCCCCCAACAATTCCCAACCCAACGCCCCGACAAATTTGTAGAATTGGAATAGACATAAATTACAGAAAGTCAGTATCTACCTATAAATGGAGAGAAATGAGTGGATTACATATGCAATGTCTAAGGAGTAAAATTCCAGTTTTGGGAGTTTCTATTGTGGCAGAGAAAATTTATTGTATGTTTTTTGAAGGGAAGAAATCATGGAATATAAAGATTTAAAAGAAGGTATGAAAGTTATCGATACGGATGATGGCATGGTGATGGAGTATCGGAAGGATGAAAAGTCGGACTATTTTTGCACCAAGGATTTGCAGTGGGGCGTGTGCCAGTTTGACCTGTCCACTTTTGAACCCTATGAAGGAGAACTTCCTGCGGGGGAAGTGGAGAAAAGAAAGAATTGAAACTTCGAGAACTATGCCTACAATGAAGATGCTACCTATGAAGCAGATGGCACAGAGACAGCAACATGTTGGAGCGTAGCAAAGTTTGGCAAAATAGATTAATATATATGTGTCAAGAAAAAATACTTGACACCTCATTGGCCTTGTAGTATTATGTCATAGGTTGATAGGAGAGGTTTGCGATGGAAGCAAAGGTAGAACAGGCTTACTTGTACGATTTCTATGGTGAATTGTTAAATGAACATCAGAGAAGGATATACGAGGATTTTATTTTTCATGATTTATCTTTGGCTGAGATTGCGAGCTGTGAAGGCATCAGCCGTCAGGGTGTCCATGACATGGTGAAGCGGTGCAGTAAGACCTTGGAAGATTACGAGGCCAAGCTTCATCTGGTACAGAAGTTTATGGATGCTAAGAAAAGCGTGGAGCTGATTCATCAGTTGGCAGGTACTTTCAGGGAGAGCCACGATGAGGCGTTGATCGATGAGATCGAGTGCATATCCAATGGTATTTTAGAGGAGCTGTAATATGGCATTTGATAGTTTGTCAGAAAAACTGCAGAATGTGTTTAAGAATCTCCGCAGTAAGGGGCGTCTTACAGAAGATGATGTGAAGACTGCGTTAAAGGAAGTTAAGATGGCTCTGTTAGAGGCAGACGTAAACTTCAAGGTAGTCAAGCAGTTTGTGAAGGATGTGCAGGAGCGTGCTGTGGGCGCAGACGTGATGAACGGCCTGAATCCCGGACAGATGGTCATCAAGATCGTGAATGAAGAGATGGTCAAGCTTATGGGATCCGAGACAACGGAGATTGCTCTACGGCCGGGACAGCAGATCACCGTCATTATGATGGTGGGACTGCAGGGTGCTGGTAAGACTACCACCACGGCAAAGATTGCCGGAAAGCTGAAGCTGAAGGGAAAGAAACCTTTGCTGGTAGCCTGCGACGTGTATCGTCCGGCAGCCATTGAACAGTTACAGATCAATGGAGAGAAACAGGAAGTGGAAGTGTTCTCCATGGGCGACAAGAATAAGCCGGTGAACATTGCCAAGGCAGCGGTGGAGCATGCGGCGAAAAATGGCAACCATGTGGTGATCCTGGATACGGCAGGACGTCTTCATATTGATGAGGACATGATGCAGGAGCTCATCGAGATCAAAGAGAATGTGGATGTGGCACAGACTATTTTGGTGGCAGATGCCATGACCGGTCAGGATGCGGTGAATGTGGCCAGCATGTTTGACGAAAAGATTGGCATTGACGGAGTAGTACTTACCAAGCTGGATGGCGACACCAGAGGCGGTGCGGCACTTTCCATCCGTGCGGTAACCGGAAAGCCTATTCTCTATGTGGGTATGGGTGAGAAGCTCTCTGATTTGGAACAGTTTTATCCGGATCGTATGGCCAGCAGAATCCTCGGTATGGGTGATGTGTTGACTCTGATTGAGAAGGCACAGGCCGAGATCGACATTGACGAGGATCAGGCAAAGGATATGGAGAAACGTCTCCGCAAGGCAGATTTTACCTTTGACGATTATCTCTTATCCATGGAGCAGATGAAGAAAATGGGAGGTCTGAGCAGCATCCTTGGGATGATGCCGGGACTGGGCGGAGCGAAGATGCCGGATATCGATGAGGCAGAAGCGGAGAAAAATATGGCCCGCACCACAGCAATCATTTATTCCATGACAAAGAAGGAACGCAGTAATCCTTCGATATTAAATCCCAGCAGAAAGCGAAGAATTGCAAAGGGAGCCGGAGTAGACATCAGCGAGGTCAATCGACTGGTCAAGCAGTTTGAACAGGCCAAGAAGATGATGAAACAGATGCCCGGATTGATGGGAGGACGAGGTGGCAAAAAGGGAAGATTCAAACTTCCTTTTTGATGTGTCATAGACACAGCAGGCATAGCCTGTTCATAAATTAGCATATTAACAGGAGGTGAAAATAATGGCAGTAAAGATCAGATTGACAAGATTAGGACAGAAGAAAGCTCCTTTCTATAGAATTATCGTTGCTGATTCCAGATCCCCGAGAGATGGAAAGTGCATCGAAGAGATCGGAACTTATGACCCAACAAAAGATCCTAGCGAGTATCATGTGAACGAAGAGTTAGCTAAGAAGTGGTTAGCAAACGGAGCACAGCCTACAGAGACTGTAAACCGTATCTTCAAGGCAACCGGTATCGTAAAATAGTGAGGTGGACAGATGAAGGAATTAGTAGAAGTAATTGCAAAAGCGCTTGTAGATTATCCGGATGAAGTTACCGTCACTGAGACCGAGAACGAGAAGGAAATCGTATTGGAGCTGCGCGTAGCACAGTCTGATATGGGAAAAGTAATTGGCAAGCAGGGACGCATTGCTAAGGCAATCCGTTCTGTTGTGAAAGCAGCAGCCTCAAAAGAAAACAAAAAAGTCCTGGTAGATATTGTATGACCTGAGGAAGGGAACCGGGAAGAGTCGGGTAGGAGAAGTTCTCCTACTCGATTTATTATCATTATTTCTTGTTGAAATGAATAATAAAAATGTTCCTTTTCGGATTTGTGTTTCCGAGAATGAATTTTGCTGTTTGATTGCAGACCTTAGAGGAACGTCGGTCCTTAATGAGTGCATTGCACGAATTTAGTACCGCTACGTTCCGGTATGAGCGAAAGCGCGTCTGCAATCAAATATGCAAATTCATCGAGGAACACTTTTCGAAAATGGGAGATAATAATATATCAAGAAGGAGAACTATGACAGATTTATTACGTGTTGGAGTAATTGCAAATACTCATGGCGTGCGGGGAGAGGTTAAAGTATATCCCACCACCGATGATGTACAGCGGTTTAAAAAGCTGAAACATGTGATTTTGGATACGGGGAAGGAGCACCTGGAACTGGAGGTGTCTCAGGCAAGATTTTTTAAGAATCTGGTGATTTTGAAATTTAAGGGAATTGATAATATCAATGACATTGAGAAATATAAGGGGAAGGACCTTCTGGTCACAAGAGAGAATGCGGTGAAGCTGGAAGAGGGAGAATATTTCATAGCAGATCTGCTGGGGCTTTCCGCAATCTCCGATGAGGGGGAGGATCTTGGCGTTTTATATGATGTGCTTCAGACAGCGGCAAATGATATTTATGTGTTGCGGAAGGACGATGAGGAAATCCTGGTTCCCGCCATCGAGGATTGTATTAAAAATATAGACCTGGAGAATAAGCAGATTACCGTGCATTTGCTGGATGGGCTGCGGGATCTGAATAAGAAAAAATAATGTAACTGTTCAGAACAGGCCGAATCACTTGCTGATGAGGCCGTAAGAACATGATTCAGGTGTGAGCAAACCCCATCGGCGTAGCCGATTTTCATGGGTTTGCGAATCGTATCAGTGAAGGCACTGAACAGATACAAAATAATAATAAATATTTTTTCGGCACAGAATAGGATGAGAGGATAGAATGAACTTTTATATTTTGACATTATTTCCGGATATGGTGAGTCAGGGGCTTTCCACCAGCATTATAGGCCGGGCTATGGAGAAGAATCTGATTCATATAGAGACCATCAATATTCGGGACTATACGATAGATAAACATAAAAAAGTGGATGATTATCCCTATGGAGGCGGCGCAGGCATGGTGATGCAGGCACAGCCGGTGTATGATGCATGGGAGTCCGTTGTGACACGGATTGGGTATATGCCCCGCACTGTTTATCTTACACCCCAGGGTCCTACCTTTCGGCAGTGTATGGCAAAGGATTATGCAAAAGAGAAAGACCTGATTCTGCTCTGTGGTCATTATGAGGGGATAGATGAACGTGTGTTAGAAGAAATCGTGACAGACTATGTCTCCATTGGGGATTATGTGCTTACGGGAGGGGAACTGCCGGCTATGGTGTTGGTGGATGCCATTTCCCGTATGGTGCCGGGGGTTTTGTCTAATTCAGAGTCCAAAACCACAGAGTCCTTTGAAGATAATCTTTTGGAATATCCACAGTACAGCAGACCGGAGGTTTGGAAAGGAAAGAGTGTTCCGGCTGTTTTGCTGTCGGGGGATCATGCCAAGGTGGATGCGTGGCGCAGGGAACAGTCAATTTTGCGCACCGCGCAGCGAAGACCGGATTTATTGCGGAACCGGGAGACGCCGGAAAATGCAGTGTAGACAAAAAATATGTAAAATGCTATTATTAAGAGAGTGTTATCAAAACGATAAAAATATTGAATCGACTTATCAGGATACAGCAGTAATGGGAGGAACAAGTTGTGAGCCGTACAATGGATAAAATCAGACAGATTGTAAGTCCGCATCGTGGAAAGCATGTATATGGCCAGCCACAACAAAAGAGAAAGAATAAAGAAAGTACAGTGCATCATCCGCAGCCATATAAGCTGGTGAAGCCTGTAGATGCCGAGGAAAAAATTCGGAATAAGGAAGAACTACAGGAGGCTGAGAGTATGGAGTCGTTTGTTGACAATAACGACAGACAAGTGGGATTTGAGATTGTAAGCGATTCCGAGGCAGCTTACACCATGGAAAGGATGGCAGAAAAATTGGAGAAGGACGATTTTCTGTTAAAACAGATCGATGAGTTCCGGGAGAAAGCCAAGAAACTGCAAGGGTTGTTGGATTCCAAGGAAGAGAAGGCCCAACAGCTGCAGAGTATTGTGGATGCCCGGGAGGAGAAGGCCCAGCAGTTGCAGCAGACACTGAACGAACGTCAGTCTGAAGCCAATGAGTTGCTTAATGGTGTACATTCTCAGATGGATGAGATGCTGGATCGGGTGGAAAGTAAACTGACCTCCATCTCTGATCAGCTGGTTACCGATGTTACCGGACATTCAGAGAAGCAGACGGCACAGATGCAGGAAATGATGGGACGGGTGGAGGAGAAGTTAAACTCTATCTCAGACCAAATTGTAAATGATGTTCACGATGCCGGCAGCCGTACCGTAGAGCAGACGGCACAGATGCAGGAGTCTCTGAAGGAAATTTCATCCCAGCTGGACACCATGAAACTGGAACTTTCCGAAAAGATACATGCGGAGGATGTAAAATGTTACCGCAATATGCAGAATCTCATTGAGGATCTGGCAGTAAAGCTGGAGGATAACGAAGAGTTGGAGCAGAGCCTGGCCAATGTGAAGGGCTATGTAAAGTGCCTTGCCTGGTTTGCCATCATAGATTTTGTAGTGCTGGTGATTTTTATTTTATATTCCATCGGAGCATTCAATTTTGTATAATAGTGATAGAATGGAATAGGCGAATATATGAAGAAGACTTGGGTGATTGGACACAAGAATCCGGATACGGACTCCATATGTGCGGCAATTGCATACGCAGATTTAAAAAATAAAACAGAAGAGGGAATATTTGAAGCGAAACGTGCAGGGCATATTAATGAGGAAACTCAATATGTCCTGGACTTTTTTGGCATTGAGGTACCGGAATATGTTAAGGATGTGGGGGCACAGATCAAGGATATTGCCTACCGCAGGACCGAGGGGGTCAGCAGTCATATTTCCATCAAGCGTGCATGGGAACTGATGAAGCAGTTGGACGTGGTATCCCTGCCCATCACTAATTCAGAACACCAGCTGGAGGGAATTGTGGTGACCGGTGACATCGCCAAATCTTATATGGAAGTACTGGACAACCGTATTCTGGCCACTGCCCGCACACAATATAAAAATATAATTGACACTCTGAATGGTCAGCTGATTACCGGAAATGAGCACGGCTACTTTGTCAAGGGCAAGGTGGTTGTGGCAGCCATGACACCGGATATGATGGAGGAATATATCGAGGCGGATGATCTGGTAATTCTGGGGGATCGTTACGAATCCCAGTTTTGTGCGCTGGAGATGAATGCCAGCTGCATTATTGTCTGCGAGAATGCCAAGATTGCCAAGACGATAGTTCAGCTTGCTAAAGAAAAGGATTGCGTGGTAATCAGCACCCCCTATGATGCGTTTACGGTGGCACGACTAATCAATCAGAGTATGCCTATCAAATACATTATGAAAAAGGAAAATCTCATCACTTTTGAGCTTGAGGATTATGTGGACGATGTGAAGGAAGTGATGTCGAAGGTCCGTCATCGGGATTTCCCGGTGCTGGATGAGGATGGGCATTATGCCGGCATGATATCCCGGAGAAATCTCCTAAACATGCAGAAAAAGCAGGTGATTCTGGTGGATCATAACGAGAAATCACAGGCAGTAGACGGAATTGACGGCGCGGAAATTTTAGAAATTATCGATCATCACAGATTGGGAAGTCTGGAGACCATTTCCCCGGTATTTTTCCGGAATCAGCCCTTGGGATGTACCTCCACCATCATCTATCAGATGTATCAGGAGAAAGGCGTGGAAATCGAACCGAAGATTGCAGGACTTCTTTTGGCGGCAATCATTTCCGATACACTGATGTTTCGTTCCCCCACCTGTACACAGGTGGACCGGCAGGCAGCACAGGCGCTGGCCCGGATTGCGGATGTGGATATAGAGTCCCTGGCCAAGGCCATGTTTCAGGCGGGAAGTGATTTTAAGAAAAAGACCACAGAGGAATTGTTTTATCAGGATTTTAAGACGTTCCAGGTGGATGAGTTTGATTTCGGTGTGGCACAGCTTAGCGCCATGAGTCAGATTGAGTTAGAGCACGTGAAGACAAAGCTTTTGCCCTATCTGGACACTCCGCTGGCAGAGCAGCGTCTTCAGGCGGTATTTGTGATGCTGACAGATATTTTGGAGGAGGAATCTGAGGTGATTTGTGCAGGAACACAGGCGCAGGAACTCCTGGAAAGATGTTACGGGGCGCCGGATGAAAAGGGAGAGTTTCACCTGAAGGGCGTAGTTTCCAGAAAAAAACAGCTGATTCCCACGCTGATAGCGGGAATCCAGCAGCAGAACAGCTAGGAGAATTTCATGGCAAAGCAACATTGGAAAGGTGGCAATATGCTCTATCCCCTGCCAGCAGTGATGGTAAGCTGCGCGCGTCCGGGAGAGCGGCCTAATATCATAACTGTAGCATGGGCGGGGACCATATGTACCAATCCTCCCATGTTGTCAATATCCGTACGGCCGGAGCGCTATTCTTACGGAATCATCCGGGAAACTGGAGAATTTGTTGTGAATCTGGTGACGCAGGATCTGGTAAAAGCCACCGATTACTGCGGTGTGAAATCCGGACGGGACGTGGACAAGTTTCAGGAAATGCATCTTACACAGCAGCCTTCCTGCCATGTGGTTTGTCCCGGAATTGCGGAGAGTCCGGTTAATATTGAGTGTCGTGTCCGTCAGATTATTCCTTTGGGGAGTCATGACCTGTTCCTTGCGGATGTGGCGGGAATCACCATAGAGGATTTCTACTTGGACGAAAAAGGAAAGTTTGAGTTGAATCAGGCAGGACTCGTGACGTATTCCCACGGAGAGTACTTTCTGTTGGGAGAAAAGCTGGGTTCCTTTGGCTACAGTGTGAAGAAGAAAAAATAGAAATCCACCGTTGGGGTATATGTATCTGTTATAGGAGAAAACATATACCAGCCAACGGTGGATTTTATTTCACCAGCATATCCATCAGGCAGGCAAACACTTCGTCTGCCTGCTCCTGCCAGTTCAGGCAAATGGCTTCTGCCTGTTCTTTATTTTTCACCATCAGTGTCAGGTCCATGCGGTTGACCCCGTGTTCCCGCACAAGGCATCGCACTGCATAGCTTTGGTCGGAAGCCTTGTAATAGTCGGACAGATAAGCATTTCCGGCCTTCATGGTCATCTCATGTTCTTTGCAGTAACTGCGGATGTCCTCCATGGCGGAAACGGAAATCTTGTCCTGAAAAAATTTTAAGGTTTCCTTTCCGGCGGGAGTGATCCGGTAGAGGGTGTTTTTTTGCGTAGCCTCGATACTTAACAGTTCAGAGGAGTCCAGTTCATGGATGGTCTGCTGGATGGAAAAATAGTCGGTGTATTCTTTTTCAAGGAAGAAATTTGTAATCTGTGCATTGGTCAGCGGAAATTCAACATTATCCAGCATATACAATACCATCAGTTTATATAAGGTTGCCGGTTCAGCCATATTTGTTTCCTCCTTCTGATTTACATCTTTTTTCACTCAGCCGTCCCTGCCAGGTGCCCCGTTCCCGAAAACGTCTGTGAATATAATTTAATACTTTTTTCTTGTCCAGACTCCAAACAGGGGCGATTAACAGTGCCCGTGGTCCGTCACCGGTAATGCGGTGAATCACCATCTCTGCCGGGAGCTGTTCGATACAGTCGATCAAAAGTTCTGTATATTCTTCCAGGGTATAGACCGGAAAGGGTTTTTCCAGATACTGTAAGCCCAGTGCGGTGCCCCTAAGGACATGCAGCAGTTGGAGTTTAATTCCCCAGACGGGAAGAGCAGATACTGTCTGGACAGAAGAGAGGATATCCTCCCTTGTTTCTCCCGGAAGCCCTAAGATCAAATGCACAATCACAGGAATTCTGTTTGCATGAAGATGACTTACAGCGTCCAAAAAGCATGGATAGGAAAAGCCGCTGTTCATCCGTTTTCTGGTTTCATCGTGGATGGTTTGCAGCCCCAGTTCGATCCAGATGGGCTTTTGCAGGGATAGTTCCGACAGGAGGGCAACAACCTCTTCATTGATACAGTCCGGCCGGGTGGCAATGGACAGCGCCACCACTTCCGGATCTTCCATCGCCTCAGTGTAGAGGGCACGCAGTACCTTCACAGGGGCATAAGTGTTGGTAAAAGCCTGAAAATATGCGATAAACTTATGGCAGTCGCATTTACTGCGCAGCTGCTCTTTGCCCTGACGTAACTGTTTTGTGATGGACAGATCTCTGGAACCGGCAAAATCGCCGGAGCCCCCGGCAGAGCAGAAGGCGCAGCCATCGGTGCTGATGTATCCGTCCCGGTTGGGGCATGAAAAACCTGCGTCAAGGGAAATCCGGTATACCTTTTCCCCGTAGGTATTCTTCAGATATTCATTGACAGAGTAGTAGGGCTTATCTGCCCGGTAAATGTTGGTTTTGTGTTCTGTCATTATTTGATATGGGACTTCACAGCCTGACTTACAGCATCAACCACTCTGGGATCAAAAGCCTCCGGCATGATGAAGTCTTCGCACAGTTCTTCATCGGAAACCAGGCCGGCGATGGCAAGTGCGGCAGCCAGCTTCATTTCCTCTGTAATCTGGGTAGCACGTCCTTCCAAAGCGCCCTTGAAAATACCTGGAAATGCAATTACATTGTTGACCTGGTTGGGGAAGTCGCTTCTTCCGGTTCCAACCACCCGGGCACCGGCAGCCTTGGCTGCCTCCGGCATGATTTCCGGGGTGGGGTTTGCCATGGCAAAGAGAATGGAGTCATGGTTCATGGATGAAACCATCTCCGGTGTCACAATGTTAGGGGCTGATACGCCAACAAAGATATCTGCACCTTTCAATGCATCTGCCAGAGTACCGGTCTGGTTGGTCAGGTTGGTTACCTCGGCCATTTTCTTCTGCATCCAGTTCAGGTCCGGATAATCCTTGCCGATGATACCCAGACGGTCGCACATGGTGACATTTTTAAATCCATAGGTCAGCAGGAGACGGGTGATGGCCACGCCGGCAGAACCTGCACCGTTTACAACTACCTTTGCAGTTTCCTTGTCCTTTCCGGTGACCTTCATGGCATTAATGATGCCGGCCAAAACTACAATAGCGGTTCCATGCTGGTCATCATGAAAAACGGGAATGTCCAGCATTTTTTTCAGACGTTCCTCGATTTCAAAGCAGCGGGGAGCGGAGATATCCTCCAGATTAATGCCACCGAAGGCCGGGGCAATATTTTTTACTGCGGTAATGATTTCCTCGGTATCCTGTGTGTCCAGACAGATGGGAACAGCATTCACATTGCCGAATTCTTTAAATAGAACACATTTGCCCTCCATAACCGGCATGGCTGCGTAGGGTCCGATGTTACCCAGACCAAGAACAGCGCTTCCGTCAGAAACCACGGCAACAGTGTTAGCCTTAATGGTGTAGTTGTAGGCCTCCTCTTTATTTTCAGCAATGATGCGGCAGGGAGCTGCAACACCCGGAGTGTATGCGATAGAGAGATCTTCTCTGCTCTTTACCGGAGTCTTGGAGACAGTCTCCAGTTTTCCATTCCATTGTCTGTGCATCTGAATTGCTTTTTCGTTGGTATCCATAGTTTATCTCCTTTTTATATTTTTGTTATGTATTATTTGATGTACATAAATTTCAAAATATGATATGATACACGAATTGCTACGTTGCTTCGCAACTCTCGCAATTCTGCACCCATTCACAATCCGTTGATTTTCCATGGAAAATCACTACTTGCTCATGGGTGTGCGGGTCATTAAGTCAGAATTTTTATCCTGCAAGCAGGAACAAATTCTGACTTTTGACCCTTGTATCATATCATTAAAAAATGCACAAATCAAGAAAAAGGGACTTCCTATTTTAGAGATAGTGTTGTATAATAGGCAAAACAAGTCTATAGTCGCAGTTCTGTAATGTTACCCATAAGAGCTATAAGAATAAGATCAGTTAAAACTGTAAAGTGCATGAGAGTTGTAAAAAGTTACGGCACAAGGGCTTCGTCACCTGCGGTGACACCTCGTGCCAGGGTAGTAACAAGCTAAATATAAAAAGG
>JBJELW010000071.1:0-5308 GCA_051879315.1 Roseburia sp. | reverse complement strand
CGTCACCTGCGGTGACACCTCGTGCCAGGGTAGTAACAAGCTAAATATAAAAAGGGCACAAGGGCTCCGTCACCTGCGGTGACACCTCGTGCCAATAAAAGGAGAAGAAATGAGAGAAAAGTATGAAAGTCTTTCTGTATCCGTTCTGAGGGATCTGGCAAAGGCAAGAGACATTAAGGGCACGTCAACCATGAAGAAGTCAGAGCTGGTGGAGGCAATGCTGGCTTTGGATGAGCAGGAAAAGAAAAACAGTGCCCGTAGTGAGGCGAAAAACGAAAATCGAAGTGAGACAAGAAATGATAATAACCGGGGAGATGGCAGACGTTGCGAAGAACACCACGGTGAGGAGCGCAGGGCAGAGGAAAAACGTCCCGCCCGTGTGGCGAATATCGCAATTACAGCAGATGAACTGACAGACGAGGTTCGCGAGTTAGACAGTGGTATTACCGCAGAGGGTATTCTGGAGGTGATGCCGGATGGATTCGGATTTATCCGATGTGAGAATTTTCTGCCCGGCGATCACGACGTGTATGTTTCGCCATCTCAGATTCGCAAGTTTAATCTGAAGACGGGAGATATTATAGCGGGAAATACCAGAATAAAAACCCAGGCTGAGAAGTTTGCAGCACTGCTGTACGTTAATTCCATCAATGGTATGGCCCCGATAGAAGCCATTAAGAGAAAAAATTTTGAGGATTTGACCCCGATTTTCCCCAATGAGCGCATCCGGCTCGAGACTGATCGCAGTGCAATGTCCATGCGTATCGTGGATCTGGTTTCCCCCATTGGAAAGGGGCAGCGTGGTATGATCGTGTCCCAACCCAAGGCAGGAAAGACCACCCTGTTAAAAGAGGTGGCGAAAGCCGTGAAGAAAAACAATCCGGAGATGCATCTGATCATTCTTCTGATTGACGAACGCCCTGAAGAGGTAACAGATATTAAGGAAGCCATCGAGGGACCTAACGTGGAGGTAATCTACTCCACATTTGATGAACTTCCGGAACATCACAAGAGAGTATCGGAAATGGTTATTGAGCGGGCCAAACGTCTTGTGGAACATAAAAAAGATGTCATGATCCTTTTGGACAGCATCACACGTCTGGCCAGGGCCTACAACCTGACAGTTCCACCCAGTGGAAGAACCCTGTCCGGTGGTCTTGATCCGGCAGCCTTGCATATGCCAAAGCGTTTCTTTGGTGCAGCCCGCAACATGCGTGAGGGCGGAAGCCTGACAATCCTGGCAACTGCATTGGTGGAAACCGGCAGCAAGATGGATGACGTGGTGTACGAGGAGTTTAAGGGAACCGGTAATATGGAGCTCGTGCTGGATCGCAAATTATCCGAGAAGCGTGTATTCCCTGCTATTGATATTGTGAAGTCCAGTACCAGAAGGGAAGACCTTTTGCTTACTCAGGAGGAACAGGAGGCTGTGTATATTATGCGAAAGGCCATCAACGGCATGCGCACCGATGATGCGGTGGAAAGCATCCTGAATATGTTCGTACGTACCAAGAACAACCGGGAATATGTGCAGATGGTAAAAAAGACGAAGTTTATATAATGATAAAATAATTGTATCTGTTCGGTAGGCATACGCATTTACTGCGGATGCCGTAAAAAAACGTATATTTAGCAAGCACAAATCCATTTGCGAAGCAAATTTTGCATGGATTTGTGCTCGTAACTATGAAGGTACTGAATAGTTACAAAATAATTTATAAAAAGGCTTGCGCTTATAGATATCATATGATACAATGAGTAAGCTGTTTATTCGGGAACTAAGCAGTACTTATAGATGAGAGGTGAAAGAAATGAGAGAGGGAATCCATCCGGATTATTATCAGGCTACTGTAACCTGTAACTGCGGTAATACTTTTGTAACCGGTTCAACCAAGGAAGATATCCACGTTGAGATCTGTTCTAAGTGTCATCCGTTCTACACAGGACAGCAGAAGGCTAATCAGGCACGTGGACGTATTGAGCAGTTCAATAAGAAATACGGCATGAAATAGTAATTGCACAATGTGACTGAAGGATAAGGTTGAGGTTTTTAATCTCAACCTTTTTTTAGAGAAACAAATTTGAAACAGAAACAACATTGGAGGAAATGATGAAGTATTCAGGAATCGGCGGACAGGCGGTCATGGAAGGTGTCATGATGAAGAACAAGGACCGTTATGCGGTGGCTGTGCGTAAGGAAGACGGGGAGATTACTGTCACCACAGAGGAGTACAAGGGTATTACCACCAATGGATTCCTCCACAACTGTCCAATTCTCCGGGGAGTGGTGGGCTTTATCGAATCTTTGTCCCTGGGGTTACATTCACTGACATTATCCATGTATCTGGGCGAGGATACCATTCAGGAAGAGACAGAGGAAGAGAAAAAGGTAAGAGAGAAAAAGGAGAAGGGGGAAATGGGCATTACCATGTGCATCTCCGTTCTGCTGGCGGTGGGAATTTTTATGATGCTGCCCTACGGATTGTCCTTATTTTTTGCACGTTTTATCTCTTCCCACATTCTTTTGGCACTGGTGGAAGGATTGATTCGTCTGGCTATCTTTTTTGCCTATGTAATTGCTATTTCACAGATGAAAGATATTCAGCGCGTGTTTATGTACCATGGAGCAGAGCACAAATGTATCAATTGCATTGAACATGGTATGGAACTGACTGTGGAGAATGTGCGGAAAAGTTCCAGGCAGCACAAGCGATGCGGAACCAGTATGCTGCTGTTTGTTATGGTGGTTAGCATCGTTTTCTTTACATTTATTACTGTAGAAAACAGGATTTTGCGAGTGGTCTTAAGGCTGCTCCTGATTCCTGTGATTGCGGGAGTATCCTATGAGTTCATTCGTTTGGCCGGAAGGACTGAGAACAAGTTCGTGAACCTTTTGAGTAAACCGGGCTTGTGGTTGCAGAATCTCACCACAAGGGAGCCGGACGATTCCATGATTGAAGTGGGTATTGCCTCTGTAGAGGCAGTTTTCGACTGGAAAAAGTATTTGGAAGACTATCAGTAGGAGAAGGAAGGGGTTTTATGACTTACCGTGAAGCGGTTGCGTCAGGTACCGAGACTCTGAAACTGGCAGGGGTGACAGATTTTGAGTTGGATGCATGGTATCTTCTGCAAATGGTTTGCAGAATTGAACGCAGCTATTATTACATGCATGGGGATGAGGAAATATCGGAAGATTTGCAGCGGGAGTATGAGATTGCCATTCAGAAGCGGGCAGAACACATACCTTTGCAGTACATCATTGGGGAACAGGAATTTATGGGATTGAAGTTTAAGGTGAATCCCAACGTACTGATTCCCAGACAGGATACAGAGACGTTGGTGGAGGAAGCACTTAAGGTGCTGAAGCCGGGAATGCAGGTATTAGATCTGTGTACGGGCTCAGGATGTATTCTCATCAGTCTGATGAAGAATGTGCCGGATCTCATCGGAACCGGCAGCGATGTGTCCAAGACGGCTCTTTTGGTGGCGAAGGAAAACGCCAAACAGTACGAGTTGGCGGCAGAGTGGATCCGCAGCGATCTATTTGACAATCTGAATGAAAAATATGATCTGATTGTATCGAATCCGCCCTATATCCGGACGGAGGAGATTGCAAAGCTGATGCCGGAGGTGCGGGACTTCGAACCCGTTGATGCATTGGACGGAAGAGAGGACGGATTATATTTCTACCGGCGGATTGTGGCAGAGGCACAGGAATATCTTAACCCCGGCGGATATCTTTATTTTGAGATTGGGTATGATCAGGGTGAAGCGGTATCATCCATGATGCGTGAAGCAGGATTTACGGATGTGGAAGTAATCAAAGATCTTGCACACAATGACCGTGTGGTAAAAGGGAAAGGAAAATAACAATGTTTGACAAGTTAGAGGATTTACTGATTCGATATGAGGAGCTGATGAGTGAGCTCAGCGAGCCGGATGTGGCCAATGACCCGGCGCGTTTCCGTAAGCTGATGAAGGAGCAGAGTGATCTCACTCCCATTGTGGATGCTTACAAGGAGTATAAGCAGTGTAAACAGAATATCGAAGATTCCCTGGCTATGCTGGACGAGGAATCCGATGAGGAGATGCGCGAGCTTGCCAAAGAGGAATTAAATGATGCCAAGGCCAGAGTGGAGGAGTTGGAGCAGGAGTTAAAGATCCTGTTGCTTCCCAAGGATCCTAATGATGAGAAAAACGTTATCGTGGAGATCCGCGCCGGTGCCGGTGGCGAGGAGGCTGCGTTGTTTGCAGCGGAAGTATATCGTATGTATGTGCATTATGCAGAGAGCCGTCGCTGGAAGGTGGAGTTGCTTGAAGCAGACGAAACCGGAATCGGTGGCATGAAGTCTGTAAACTTCATGGTAACCGGAAGCGGTGCGTACTCTGTACTTAAGTATGAGTCCGGTGTGCACCGGGTACAGCGTGTGCCGGAGACCGAGTCCCAGGGACGTATCCAGACATCCACCTGCTCCGTGGCTGTCATGCCGGAAGCAGAGGATGTGGATGTCCAAATTGATGAGAAGGACATCCGTATCGACGTTATGCGTGCGTCCGGAAACGGTGGACAGTGTGTCAATACCACAGATTCTGCTGTGCGTCTGACCCATTATCCCACCGGTATTGTGATCTACAGCCAGACAGAGAAGTCTCAGCTGCAGAATAAGGAAAAGGCGTTTGCCCTGCTCCGTGCGAAGCTGTATGACTTAGAACTCCAGAAAAAGCAGGATGCGGAGTCAGAGCTGCGCCGCAGCCAGATCGGAACGGGAGATCGTGCGGAGAAAATCCGTACCTACAATTTCCCCCAGGGCCGTGTCACAGACCACCGCATCAATCTTACCTTGTATAAGCTGGATAAAATCATGAACGGAGATCTGCAGGAGATTCTGGATGCGCTGATCGCAGCAGACCAGGCAGCGAAGCTGGCAAAGATGAACGAATAGGAACGAATAAGTACGAACGTAGCCGTGGAGGTGCTTGAAAATCCTTGCTGATATAAGCATGTGAAAATAAAAACGGAAAGGACATTGCGCTCCAAACTTGTTTGGAGAAGCGATGTTCTTTCTGTTTTTGTAGAAGCGAAGCTTCGTACATCTGCGAAGCAGATGTTTTCACATGCTTCGGAAGGATATGTGAGTCAAACGAACACCGAGATGGAGCAGGGCGTCTATGCCTGCGGAATCGAGGTGTTCGTTTGAATGGCACTCATAGCGGGTGTTGTAAGGCGAGCAGGGGTGAAAAGTCGTGTTGTGGAAAATGTTTTTGCTGGTAGTTAGTATCGAATGTAGGATACGGGGTAAATCAGAAA
>JBJELW010000070.1:0-16764 GCA_051879315.1 Roseburia sp. | reverse complement strand
ATCAGTGGCTGTATTTCCTGTCTTTTGAGCCGGGATATTATCCATATAATATGGACGAGGAAGAAGTACTGCGTATGAGCGAGTATTTACAGGATTTGGAACTGGCTCTGCGTTACTATGATGGAACAGGCATGCAGGTTGATTTTGAATCGGGAAACATGTTTCTGTTTTCTTTTGGAAAAGATAAGAAAACATGGAATTTTGGTGAAGAGCCACTTCCTTTTACAGCTTTTCAATTTGGAAATTTACTGATTACAGATGAAGAGTTGCTTTCAGACCTCAAAAAAGCTCCGAAATGCAAAGCTGTTTTAGAGGCGGATGTATCTGTGTTAGGAGCATCAGTTACGGATAAAAAGTATGATCGTCCTGCAAATCCGGCATTGTCGCTATTAGGAGATGCAAATACGGGAACCATCATTAAATTTGAAATGCTTGAGCCAGAGGACGATGCGGTTGTAATGCTGGCGGAAATTCTGATAGGTTTTATTTTTCAATTTGGAGCACCGAAGGAAATAAGGGTGTCAAATGTAATTGTGGAAGCCGGACTTGAGCAGATATGTAATGTGTGTGGTATTAAACTTCGCAGAGTAAAAAGATTAAAAGGATTGGAAGATTTCAAATATAGCATGCAAAGATTTAGATAGTAGTTTGTCAAATAAGTTATGATGAAATGAAAAGCATATACGAAGGAACTTTTTTAAAAGAACATAATCAAAAGAAGGAGATAACTTAATGGAACATCACAGACTGGATCCGTATCCAATACCAAAAGACAAAACCCCGTTATGTATAAATGAACCATGGCTGATAGACAAATCTCTTTTAGAGTATCCGCCACGTAGAGAACCTGATGAGAAAGAGGACAATGTCCGCATTTATGTTCCTATGGATTTGAACAGAGCTGCAATTCTGCGTAGACTTGATAGAGTGATTGCTCACTATGGAGAAGCAACGGAAGAAAATGAGATGGAATTCAGTGTGGATGTTGGAATGATTGTTTCACAGGTTGAAATATATGACCAGGTATGGTTTGTACGACATGTGCCGGAAAAAGGGGAGCATAGCAATGAGGCAAAAGAGCTTGTCAGAGATATAATAGCCAGATTGAAAGAAATACCGGATGGCTGTGCAGAATGTTTTCCGTTTGATACAATAGATGAGCTTGAGCAGGAATATTTAGCAGATTAATATTCACCGTCGGTATCAAATCAGTATCATGACAAACATAATTCGTATCACCACACCAAAAATCATATAAATTTGCCGTTTACATCTATTTTCGCCCATGTTATATTATTATTTAGGTGGACGGAAAATAGTGGATTATCGTGATACAAATCTGCAACATTTCCCCCGGAAAAAGCAAAAATAATAGGTAAAATACCCATAAAATGAGTCACAAAACGGCAAAAACCGTAACAAATAAGTTTCTGAATACAACCAAATCAGACCGTGAAGGTGGACGTACTGTAGGTTCAGGACGTGTTGCTACAATCATCGAGTAATACAATCTTTAGTTGAATAACTAAAACATTTATGCTGGGGAAGTGATTTCACTTCCCCAGTTTTTTCAAAATATATTGTGTTTATTCAGAACGGATACAATGTTTCTATATTTCTAACTAATATCAAAAACAACACTAAATACAAATTCCAAAATCAAAAAATAAAAGTCTAAAAATATCATCCGGAATAATTACCTTCAATAGCAATGGAATCATGGGTTGGACAGGGGCTACTTGTAGGATCAAGTCCAATATATGCAAGGAGAATAGCTGTTATACTGTGGGAAAGGATGTTATTCTAAAGGGAATATATGTTATGTCGTGGGAATTACTGTTTTTAGGGGGAAAGATGTAATATAGGCAGTAAAGTGTAAGGCATTGTGCTACCTTTTTACAAAATTTTACTGCTCACTCGAGCAGAAAATCTTCCAAAACAGTAATCACAAAACAAAGATGCAGAATATAATCAAATTTTTACTGCTTCATATCAAAAAGAGCAGAACAAGGAGGTAAAATCATTTTAAAGCAGATTAAAAAAGAAAGAAGATTTTTAGAACAACAACTGAAAAATGCAAAGGAAGAAGCAAAGATCCTGCCGCAGGGGACACTTAGGTGTACAAGCAGTAATGGTTCTGATCAATATTTCATTAATGGAAAATATATTAGTAAAAAAGAAAAAGATTATGCGCGAAAAGTGGCTCAACGGGAATACGATGAGAAATTGATACCATCCTTAGAAAGGGTTGTTTCAAAATTGAAAGAGATAGAAACGATCTATGATGATGGAATACTGGAAAATTGTTTTCGAAAAATGTGTAATGCAAGAAAAAAACTTATTGCGCCACTTATCGAACCCATAGATATGAAAATAAATAGATTCTTGGATGAGAAGTATGAACCTTCCATATTTGAGGAGGATGACATGACAGAATTTTATACACTCAGAAATGAAAGAGTCAGATCAAAATCCGAACTGATTATTGCAGATGAATTATATCGGTATCAGGTGCCATATCGATATGAAAAGCCGTTAATACTTCAGGACTGGGGAAAATCTGTCATATTTAGACCGGATTTTACAGTGATGAATAATAAGAGTGGCAAGATATATGTATGGGAGCATTTGGGGATGCTGGATAATCCAGAGTATGTTGAAAAAAATATAAGAAAATTAGATATATACGAGAGAAACGGATTTTTACTGGGAGAGAATCTCTTGATGAGCCACGAGACAAGTAAAGTGCCATTAAATAGAATTGTGCTGGATTCGTACATAGAAAATTATTTGTTGTAAGGCCCGTTCGTTCAACCATTCTTTCAAATCATTCTTTCATCAGTTGATCTATTTGATGAATATTCCATACATGGTATAATGAAAATGATATTTATCCGTGGCAATGTAATCCGTAAGGAACCGAATAAGCTGATTTTGGCCAATTCCAGATATGTCAGAATTGGTAAAATGCAGATGCGTCTTGGTGGAGAATCCAATCGACGAATGGAGAAAGTATATTATAAACACTAAAAAACTGTTTTGTTAGAAGGGAGAGGTTGGTCATGGCATCTAATATGGATTTTATGAATGTAATTCAGTCTATGAGTGATGTATTGGTTTTATTCTGGGATGTACATCAGGGCTGGGAGGTTGTGAATGCGAACAGTGCGTTGCTTTCTGACAGGGAATCGATTTCGAATGCTATTGAAGAACTGTTGGAGTATGTGCAGGAAGAGGACAAGGATACCTATGGTGTTTTTTTACGGAAGATAGCTGGTGGAATGAAAGGCAGTGAGCATTTTGTTCCGATACAGGAAGAACGGTTAAGTGTTTCCGTACGTATGAAGACACAGAATGATATGTATACGTATCATAAGATAGAATGTTATTTGATGAAGAATGAGGATAGAGCAGTTATCCGAATGAATGTGCTGGTTCGGCCATTGGATGTAGAGGAGATTTATCAGATGCACCTGGCACAGAATTCAACAACAGACCGGACACCGGCTATGTTTTTTAAGGTTGTAAATGAAATCGTGCGGAAGAATCCGGAGGCAAAGTATGCTCTGGTACAGTTTGACGTTGTGAAATTTAAAGCCATTAATGAAATGTACGGGGAAGCATTTGGAGATGAACTGTTGAATCATTTTATTGAATCTTTGAAAGTCATATGCAGCAAGGATCAGATATTTGTTCGCTTAACTGCGGATGCATTTATGATTATGCTTTCTTATGAAACAAAACAGGATATTCTCGATTTCGTTGAAACAGTGAATAGCAATTTATTAGGATATAAAGGAATTGTTTATCGGTTAGTATTCGGTGTTGCCTTTGTGGAGAATTTCCGAGAGGGACTTCGGAAGTTTGGTGATAGGGCTGCACTTGCAAGGCAGAGTATTAAGGGGAATGCATTGCAGTATGTTGCATTTTATGAAGATGGAATGAAAAAGTCTGTATTGACGGGAAAATATATTGAGGATCATATGGAGCAGGCATTGAAAAATCGTGAATTTGTTATGTATCTTCAGCCAAAATACAGTATGCATAGTGGAAAAATGGTAGGTGCCGAAGCATTGGTTCGGTGGATTCAGCCGGAGAATGGAATGGTTCCTCCAATGGAATTTATACCGGCTTTTGAGAAGAATGGATTTGTGACAAAGATGGATGCCTTTATTTGGGAGGAGGCCTGTAAAGTGATACGTAGCTGGATAGATGCTGGTATGGAACCACTTCCGATTTCTGTAAATGTATCAAGGCTTCATTTGAAGGATAATCAGTTCGTAGAGGTGCTAAATCATTTGGTTGACAAGTATCAGATATCAAAGGAATATTTAGAGATAGAGCTGACGGAAACCACAGACAGTGCTAAGATGTCAGAGGGCATTTCTTTGTTGAAAGATAATGGGTATACGTTGCTGATGGATGATTTTGGTTCCGGATACTCTTCTCTTAACACATTAAAGGATACACAGTTTGATGTGATTAAGATTGACCGGGGATTTTTGCAGGATTTTATAGGTTCGGAACGTGGACAAAAGATTGTGGAGCATACAATCCAGATGACCAAATCCATAGGATTGGATCTAGTGGCAGAGGGTGTGGAGACTGAGGAGCAGGCACAGTTTTTGATGGGTTGCGGATGTGATACTGCCCAAGGATTCTACTATGCAAAACCGATGACTGTAGAACAATTTAATGAGTTGATGAGAATGCAATAATCAGTAGTTTACAAATGTTGTGGGAAGTTGCCAATTAGGTAGCTTCCTTTTTTTAGCTGATAACAATTTTGCTACGTTGCGAAAAGAACATATATAGTGATATAATACTGCTTGGAAACTTCGTGATTCTAAACAGACTTACGAGATTTATAAGGAGGATATCGGTATGGCACGTAAATGCAGTGTGGAACGGGCACAGAATAAGGCCGGAGGTTTTGCTAAAGCAAAGAAACGAATTACGATTCAGTATCAGGGAAGAGAGCGCTTAGAAGATAATCTGTTAAATCTCATCAAGAAATCCATTCTTGAGCAGGGAGTAAAAGATGAGGATATCCAGGAGATAGATATTTACATAAAACCAGAAGAACAGGCCGTGTTTTACGTAGTGAACAAAGAAATCAATGGACAGATCGGCTTTTAATTACGGTCTGCAATCAAATAGCAAAATTCATTCTAGAAACACACCAAAGTAATTTCGGGAGATACATAGGATAAGGAGAGAAAAACATGGCGATAACATTTGTTGTAGCAAATCAAAAAGGCGGTATCGGAAAGACAACAACGGCCACAACGTTGGCGGGAATATTAAGTAAGAAAAAGAAGACCCTGCTGATCGATGCAGATCCCCAGGGAAACTGTACCAGTACATATGAAGCACAGATTGAAGATCAGGCAACTTTGTATGATGTAATGGTGGATTCGGATAAGTTACCTTTAGAGGAGGCGATTCAGCATATGCCCAATGGAGATATTGTGGCATCCGATCCCTTGCTCAGTAAGGCGGAGAAAATGCTGGATGGCGATGTGGAAGGGCTGTATCGCTTAAAGGATGCAGTAGATGAACTGGAGGGATACGATTATATAGTAATTGATACGGCGCCCTCTTTGAATGTCATTTTATACAACTGCCTGATTGCGGCAGATCAGGTTGTAATTCCTGTTACAGCAGATGCTTATGCAATGCAGGGATTGCAGCAGTTAAGTGACACCATCCGTGCGGTACAGAGAAGACAGAATCCGGGACTATCCATTGCAGGATTATTGCTGGTGAAGTATGCGGGCAGATCCAATTTGGAAAAAACCGTGCGGGACGAGCTTCAGCAGTTGGCAGATGGCATGGGTACAAAACTGTTCCAGACTGCCATTCGTGAATGTGTGAAGACGAAGGAAGCACAAACGAATAAAAAATTATTGATTGATTACGCCCCCAAGTGTACCACCATGCAGGATTATCAGGCTTTTGTAAAGGAACTGCTAAAGGGAGTCAAGAAATAAAAATATAGAAATTTCTAATCGCCAATTAAAAGAAGAATGTAATACCAAAATTAAATGGTAGTAGATATAATGAAAGAAAATAGTGTAAAGTCTCGTGCCAAGAGAGGAGATAGTGTCAACTCAAATATGAAAACCGGCACAAGGTTTGTCCCCAAAGCAGTGCGAAGCGACCTTTGGGGGCGTATACGTCACCTGCGGTGACACCTCGTGCCAAGAGGAGGAACCAAAATGAGTAAAAAGTTAGTAGCATATTTCAGTGCAAGCGGAGTAACAAAAAAGGCAGCAAAAGTTCTGGCGGAACTGGCGGGGGCAGATTTGTATGAGATTCAACCGGAAGTTTTGTACACGAAGGAGGATCTCGACTGGAAGGACAATAAATCCAGAAGCACGATTGAGATGAACGATAAGTCTTCCCGGCCTGCCATTGCAGATAAAGATGCAAAGGTTGGGGATTATGATGTGATATTTGTGGGATTTCCCATTTGGTGGCACATTGCGCCAACGATTATCAATACATTCCTGGAAGCCTACGATTTCGCCGGAAAGACAATTGTTCTTTTTGCCACATCAGGAGGAAGCGGTTTTGGGGACACAGTGCAGTTTCTGCAGGATAGTGTGGATGCCGGCGCTACAATCAAGGAAGGCAGGATTTTAAACAATGTACAGGACAAGGAGCAGATTGCTGCCTGGGTGGATAGTTTAGGACTATAAAATATGGGAGAGAGCCATTGACACCTTTGATTTTACCGGATATGACGAGCTGATTAATTGTGGATAAGGAGAACCCACATGCGCTTTGAATGTTCTTCTGAAAAGCGTTGCGTATTTTAAGAAAAATTCCTACATATCAGACGCAGAGATAGAAGAATGTAAGGCGTTGGCAAAGCAGCTGGATATTCCGCTTAAAATCCGAAAATATGTGGAATGAAGAATCTGTATGCCGGGACGTGTGTTAGAAAAACAGGAGAATAAATGAGCAAAGAGGAGATTGAAAAAGAAATATTAACCCCGTATGGCACCTTAAAATCTGTTGTGAATGCAGAGTACTATGGATCCGCCCAGTTAAAAAGTGCAATGGTGGAGGAGGAATCTGTTCTGGAAACACCATATGGCAGGCTGATTCCAAATTACAGCGGGTCTGATGCCAGAAAAAAGTACCGGGAAGCCATTTCTTTTTACGAGGATGGCAGTCTTGAAAGTATCTATCTGGAATCACCGCAGACGGTTAAGACCACCGTTGGCTGTATGGATGCAGAACTGCTCACTTTTTATCCAGACGGAAACATTAAGCGATTGTTTCCCCTGTATGGAAAAATCGGTGGTTATTGGACGGAAGAGGATGAGTATGGGATTGCCCGGAAGGTGGAGATAAACTTATTAGACCAGGTGTTTTATGTAGCACCACTTTGTATTGCCTTTTTTCCATCCGGTGGGGTAAAAAGTCTCACGATCTGGCCTAGGGAGACCATTGCAGTAACGACCCGGTATGGTCAGGTGAAAACTAAATTTGGTTTTGAATTGTCAGAAGAAGGCCGGCTCAAATCGATTGAGCCGGCATTTGGCGTGTCTTTAATGACGGAATGTGGAGTTCTAAATCCCTATGATACCGACAATTATCGTCTGCATGCAGAAGGGAATTCGCTTTCCTTTGATGATAATGGAAAGATTCAAACCGCAAAAACCTTCAAAAATAAAATCCGAGTGGAAACGGATGGGAAGGAATACCTCATACAACCGTCTAAAATAGAGGATCCACTAACGGGAGTGGAGAGGGCTTCTTCCCTCAATCTGATATTTGATGATCATAACGTGAGAATAGAGGACGCGAAAGGAACGGTCGGACAATTTAATAAAGAAACAGTATCCTTCATCTAAAAGAAATGTAAAATCCAATTATAGGATGCTTTTTTGACAGCAAAGTGATATATTATAGTGGTGAATGTATTGAACAGATACGATGGAGGTACTTAAAATGTTTAAGTCCAAAAGCATGGTTAAGCAGGGAGATTCCCTCCTTTACCGATGCATTGTTTGAGACTATTTCCGGTTTTACCACAACCGGTGCCAGTATATTGTCCGATGTGGAGAGCTTAAGCCATTGCTCCTTATTCTGGAGAAGTTTCACCCACTGGATCGGAGGTATGGGCGTATTGGTTTTCCTCTTGGCGATTGTTCCCATGAGTGGCGGATCCCATATTAATCTGATGCGCGCAGAAAGTCCGGGTCCGTCTGTGGGAAAACTGGTTCCTAAGGTAAAGCATACAGCCCGTATTTTGTATGTGATATATCTTGGCCTGACCATTCTGGAAATCATTTTCCTGCTTGCAGGAGGTATGCCGGTATTTGATGCGCTGACTACCAGTTTTGGTACGGCCGGTACCGGCGGATTTGGTATAAAAAATGACAGCCTGATGGGTTACTCCCCATATTTACAGTGGGTGGTGCATGTGCTGGGAGTACTGGTGGTGGAATTAAGGTTTCACGTTTTGTGGTATTATTCAAAACAATTATTAAGGAGTTAAATTCCTATATTCATCCAAAGAGTGTTAAAAAAATTAAAATCGACGGAAAACCGGTAGAGCATGATGTGGTACGTGCCATAAATGTTTATTTTATATCCTTTATGATCATTTTCTCGATGTCTGTCCTGGCCATTTCCTTTGAAGGTAAGGATTTGATCACGAATTTTACCGCTGTTGTTGCCACGATCAACAATATTGGCCCCGGCTTGGAACTGGTAGGTCCCACCCAGAACTTTGGCGTGTTTTCTGTTTTCTCAAAATATGTGCTGATGTTTGATATGCTGGCAGGCAGACTGGAACTGTTTCCTCTGCTGATTCTGTTCCACCCTGCAATATGGAAAGACTTGTTCACCAGCAAAATTAAGGCTAAGAAACAGGCTGATAATTGATATTTGGACCAAGAGATTTGCAGATGTATATAGATTGACGAGATGCTTCATTAAAAAATTGGAGGGGTTAGAATGAAAATATTAGTGATCAATGGAAGTCCTAAGGGGAAACGCAGCAACACCTATCGTATGACAAAGGCTTTTGTGGAGGGAATACAGCAATCCATAGAAGATGCTCAGGTGGAAGAACTTACCGTAAACCAGTTGGAGATTAAGCCCTGTCTGGGCTGCTTTTCCTGTTGGAATAAAACGCCGGGAAAATGCTGCATACAGGATGACATGCAGAAGGTGCTGCAGAAGCGATTGTGGGCAGATGTGACCATATGGAGTTTCCCGCTGTATTACTATAATGTGCCGGGAGGCTTAAAGTCACTGATTGATCGGCAGCTTCCCCTGGTGCTTCCCTTTATGGCTGAACGGGAAGATCAGGTGGGCAATGGGAGTCATCCGTTACGCTATGACATGAGCGGAAAGCAGAACGTAATCATATCCACCTGCGGATTTTATACGGCAGAGGGAAATTATGACAGCGTCCTCAGTATGTTTGATCATATGTGCGGAAAGGATCAGTACACCACACTGTTCTGCGGACAGGGTGAGCTGTTTCGTGTGCCGGAGCTGTCCCGGAGAACGGATGAATACTTAGGATATGTAAAAAATGCGGGAAAGGAATATGCTCAGGGTGGAATATCTGCAGATACAAGGGAGGAGTTGAACCGTCTGCTGTATCCCAAGGATGTCTTTGAAAAAATGGCAGATGCCAGTTGGGGCATTGATAAGGAAAGCGGGGAAAAGGAAGATGACTCCCTGATTTTTACCAGACAGATGGCGGCGCTTTATCAGAAAGAGGCATATCCCGGTAAGGAGCTGGTGGTGGAAATGTATTACACGGATCTGGACAAATGCTATCAGATGATTCTGGACAAAGAGGGCAGCCGGGTCATAACGGAGGATTTCAAACCATTTACTACAAGAATCGAGACACCCTATATGCTGTGGCAGGACATTGCAGCAGGCAAGGTCCGGGGAGATGAAGCCCTGATGCAGCAGAAGTATAAGGTGAAGGGGGATTTTAACCTCATGCTGAAGTGGGGTGAGTATTTTGGTGGCGGCAGCCATTGACGGATATATGGGAGATTTGTTCAGGTTCCAGAGATGGTATCCGGCCAGAGTGGCGAGCGGGAAATAGCATATTGCAATATAAAAAGGTCTTCCGGTCCATTGGGCCGGAAGATTTTTTATAGATTAAAAACTTTTTTGATCAGTCGGGACAATATATAGGTGTAAGGGCAAATCCCTTAAACCGGTTTGGGAGAATGAAAAAGGATGACAGGCTATGAATAAGGATGAGTTTGAGCAGTTCGTCCTGGAGCACGGAAAAGATATTCTGCGATTCTGCAGAATGACCACTCGGGAAGAGGAAAGTGGAAATGAACTCTACCAGGACACCATGCTAAAGCTGCTGGAAAAGCAAAGGAAGCTTGATTCCATGCAGAATGTAAAGAGCTATGCGCTATCCATATCGATTTTGCTTTGGCGGAATAAAAAGAAGAAATATTCCAAGAGAAAACAAATTCTTCCCACCAGCAGTCTGGAGGAATATGTGGAGAATCATGAGTGGATGGAGCCGGAAGACAACGGCATGACACCGGAGCAGCAGGTGCTTGAGAAAAGTCAGGTGGAAGTGGTGCAAAGACTTGTGGCACAACTTCCGGAAAAGTACCGGATGCCCATCTATTTAAGCTATTCTGCAGATATGAAGCTGGAAGAAATTGCAGAGTGCTTACAAATTCCTCTTGGCACAGTGAAAACTCGGATTCGCAAAGCAAAAAGTATATTAAAAGAACAATTGGAGGCTATAGGATATGACAGATGAACAATTAGATCAGATTTTAAAGCAGGCCCTTGCTCCGGAAATATCAGAAGATGACATTCAGGTTAAAAAGAGAGTGAGGAAAAAGAAGATGAATAAAATAGTGAAGAGTGGTATTGCAGTAGCTGCATGTGCAGCCTTGGTGGCAACAGCGGGTGTGGGAGCGAATTACCGAAATATAATATCTGCAAATGGAGACCGTGGGGCAGATTCCGGCAGTCCCTTTGCAATTACAGCCTTTGCAGCAGAAATGGAGCAGGGAAAAACAGTGCCGGTTATTTTGGGACAGCAGCAATCCTGGGTGCTTTCTGGGGAAGCAGATGAGAATACCATCAATTATGTGATTCTTACGGATTTTCAATGTGAAGGAGAGAATATCGACTCCATTACCTACAGCATTAACCAGGGGGCCTTCAATATTTCCGAAATACCGAGTGATGGAATAATCATGGACGCAGTGGAATACGAAGGAGAAATGAGTTGTGGAGATATTGGTGCGATAGAAGATGAAGAGGGAAACATAGTTTCAGAACGGAGATGGGTGAAAGAGTATACCGTATCCTACGAAGCACAGAAAAATGATACAACTTTCATTTCTATCTGTGGAGAGAAAACACTTTCGGGACCTGTGTATGTTGTCTGGAGCGGAAATGAGGAAAATTATGAGGAGGAGGCCCGAATCTATGACGAACTTTTGGAAGGAGTGGAAATCACCTGCACTGCGCATTTTACAGATGGCACCTCCGCCAGTCAGGTAATCACAGCGGGCGGTCAGGTCATGACCTTTGCGGAAGCCGGAATGTGCCAGGAAGGCGAAATCTATAACACCGGGGAGAGTGGTGATACAAAGGGAGCATTTTTTATCTTTGAATTGAAGGAGTAAGATTCGCAGAATTTAAGGAAAATAGGGAATACTTCAGAACGGGAACTCGAATTTGAGTTCCTGTTTTTTGTGAAAATAAGTCTAATAAACTTGCACTAACACACAAGAGTGATATAATCAGTTTATATTTCGGAAATACAAGCGAGGTAAATTTATATGAAAAAAGTAAGCTATTTGGTTGCAGTGGGTCTTATGGGAGCAATGCTCTTAACCGGATGCGGAGCATCCTTTTCCGTTTCGCCATCAGATCTGGAGGATTATGCGGATAATAATTCCGGTCTATATGCAGATGTAACGTCTGACTATACCGGCACTTCATCTTTAGAGGGTGTTTATGTGATGGAGACAGATGACATACACGTAGAACTTTGGGATTGGGAAGATACGACTCATGCATCCGCCTGGTTTCAGGATAATATGGAAATTCTAAAAGACGAGTCGTCTTCACATTCAGGTTCCGATACGACCTCCGGAGGCGATTATTCTTTCAAAGCATCGGATAATTATTATCGGCTTTTGTTTAGTGATGATCAGGGGATTTATGCTTATGGAGATAAGGATGCGCTGAATGATGCATTGATTGAAATGAATGTTATAGAAAAATAAAAATGGATGAAAGGAGTTCCCCAGGGAGCCCCTTTTTTTCATGGTTTTGTTCTCAACTTTGCCCGGGAATCTTCCGATAATATAAATAGATTTTATCTTTGCATACAATAAACGGATTTATTGTGCGTTGGAAAGGAGTCCGCTATGAAAATAGACCATAGCTCTGTGTTTTGGGGAGATGAAACATCTGGCATAGGACAAGCCGTAATGAGTGATACAAAGCAGAATAAAGGAAGAAAATCCATCGATGGCCGCAGTTTTGCAGCATCCGTAGATCCCATAGCTGCGAAGCGGCAGCAGGCTCAGAAAAAGGCAATGAAAATCATCGGGGATGCCTTTGACGGGGAGCGAAAGATCGATGATGATTTAAAGGCGCGCAGGGAAAAAGTGGATGCGCTAAGCAAAGAGATTGGTGAAAATAAAAAGGCACTGATGGATTTAGAAGATGACAGAGCCACTCTTCGTGAACAGTATGAGGTGGACCCGGACAGTCAGGAGGAAAAGGATCTGGAGCTTCTGGCAAAGGAAGTGGAGTCGAATTTCGAAGGCTCCGGCATCATTTTATCCTACGAAGAACGGGTGCAGATTGCCAAAATAAAAGAGGCAGGGCTGACAGAGTATCAGCAGCGGTCCCTGGAGATGAAGGCCCATGAAGAACCCTATGCCACGGCTTTGGCAGATGTCGAAAAGGAGAGGAATACGGAAAATGCCATCATTAAGGGCGTTGCGTTAGAACGCTTGAAGTCTGATCCTATGGTGAAAGCCGGAAAGCAGGCTGATGAAGTGCTGGAAGCTGCCGGCAGGGAGATTTTGGGCATGCTCATGGAGGAAGGCAAGGACCATATCGACGAGAGTCAGGAGGAGAAGAAGGAGCAGGCAGAGAAACAAGCCGAGAAGCAGGAAGAACTGCAGGAACGGATTGACGCTGCCAAGGAAAAGAAGAAAGAGCAGGAGGAGTTTACGGAGGAGATTTTAGAAGCCACGGAAAAGCTTGCATCCTCGGCCAATCAGATATCCGATGCTCAGCAGGAAGTGAAGGACATGATGAGTAAGATGAAGCTCATCGAGCTGGACATTAAGGGCGCAGCGGTGGATTCGGAGATATAATTAAAAAATCCCTTTTTGGATTTGTGTAGCAGAGAATACATTACTTCCAGAAAGGGATTTTTTTGTGAACCTTTTTTGCAGTTATTACAATGTATCAGTGAAAGACGAAAGTAAGAACGTCTTTAAATTTCGTACGTACGGGAAGAAACCAATATGACAATTCAGGAACTGGAACAATGCATTGCTTTGTATGGAAAAGATATTTATTCCTTTTGCGCTCATCTGACTAACAACAGGGAAAGCGCAGAGGATCTGTATCAGGATACATTTTTGGAAACAATGAAAAAAATCACAGATATCAGATACAGGGATAATCCGAAGAGTTATCTTTTATCCATAGCCCTCAGACTCTGGAAAAACCGACTTCGGAAAGCTGCCTGGAGGAACCGTATCGCACCACAGGTGGCGGAGGATTCCATAACAGAAATACCGGCAGCCGCGGAGAACGATTTTCTGGGTAAAATGGTGTGGGATGAGGAAAAGAAAAATTTGTGGATGGCTATTCAGCATCTCTCGGATAACCTGCGGATTCCCCTGCTCCTGTTTTACATGGAGGAACTGTCAATATCAGAGATATCCAAGCTTTTATCTATCCCTCAGGGAACCGTAAAAAGCAGATTATACAATGCCAGAAAACAATTGGAAAAAGAATTGGAGGATTATTTTCATGAATAAAATGGAAGACATGTTACAAACTGAACTGACTCCTGACCTTGTTCCGAGTGATGACCTGAATGCATCCATTTTAAAACAGGCAAAGGAGATTCAAAACATGAAACGTAAACCAATAAAATCAAGTGTGGCAGCGGCAGTAGCCGTAGGAGTTTTAGCAGTGGGATCTGTGTCGGTGGCAGCAGCTTATCATTTTCTCACACCGGCACAGGTGGCAGACGAACTGACAGGGAGTAAAACATTGGCGGCTGCCTTTGAAAGCAGCGATGCAGTGGTTGTAAACCAGACCCAGACCACGGCAGGTTATGATGTGACACTGCTTGGAATCGTCACGGGAAAGGATCTGATTCCGACCATTGCAGACAGTGAGGATTCGAAAGGGATTAGTCTCAATAAGACCTATGCAGTGGTGGCCATCGAAAACTCCGATGGAAGCCCCATGCCAGATACCAGGGACGCGGCATACCAGACCTTCTGTGTTTCTGCGCTGATCCACGGAAAGAGTGTCATGGAAGTAAACAACGGAACACTTCATGCCGGGGTATCAAGTTTTGTGCAGGATGGTGTGCAGTATGAACTGTTAGAGTGCAGCGACCTGGAGATCTTTTCCGGGATGGGAGTTTCGCTGGGCGTATTATCAACATTTGGTGAAGAAACATCTGCCTTTACTTATTCTGACGATACTGGCCTTTATAGTATTAATCCGGATTTTGACGGAATGAATGCGTTGTTTGATCTTCCCTTAGATACTACAAAGGCAGATGATGAGGCAGCCAATGCCTATTTTGAGAATCTAAAGGTAAACGGAGACGATTCTGTTGCGGATAAGGAAGCCGATTGGACAGATGATCCGGAAGTGGAAGAGTGGACGGAACAGATGTGCTATGCAGGGAATTCCACATTAGATTCCTGGAATTATGTAAAAGAACATGCGGTGCTGGATGAGACCCAAACCCAGGTGGCTATGCCGGATGAAGAGGGATATGTGAGATTTGCCACGGAAGATGGGGACATGAACCAGTATTATGTTGGCGATTGGCCTTATGATGTGGGCGTGGAGTGGATGAGTGGCTGTCAGTCGGATGGCACTATGGAGGGCTCCAGTGCGGAGACCTTTACCTTAAACGAGGATGGAAGTTTTACGCTTTTGACCTATAGACCTGCACCGTGATGAAATATGGTATCCGTTCATGTAGATGATGGAATAGGATTGACCCGGAGAGTATTTACACTTCTCCGGGTCCTTTTTTGTGGTAGACTATAGAATATAACCAATAAATGGAGAATACGGAAAGGAAGAAGGAATTATGGAAGCTAGAAAATCCAGTTTAGAAGTGGCGCGATTTGTGGCGGCAATGATGGTTGCATTGGGGCATTTTACCTTTTAAAATAATGAGGGAAGCAGCTTTCTACATTTCGCGTACGTGGCTGTAGAATTTTTTCTTATGCTAAGCGTTTTTTTTATGATGTGTGAGGTAACAAAAAAACAGAAGGATGGAAAGGCAATTCCATCCTATGATGCCTTGTTTTATGCGCTTCGAAAGGCGGTTAAAATTTGGGGAGTCTATATAGTTGCCTTGACATTTATGTTTGTGGTCAGAGTTGCCACCAGCGACGGCATGTCGATGACGGAAATCCTGGGCGAATTGTACCATTTTAAATGGGAATATCTGATGCTTCACATGGCAGGATACAATCCATCCCCCGCTTTCGATGTGGATTACCTGCTGCCTCCGGCCTGGTATATGTCTGCTATGGTGATTGCCATGGTTCCGGCCTATTTTCTGGCAGCAAAATTTCAAAAGACATATTCCGGACTGATCGCTCCCCTTACCGCCAGCATGATTTATACCTATATCATTCAGACGCAGGGTACGCTGGACGTAGGCAATTCGCTTGTGGCAAACATTGTGATGCTGGGTGTTCTTCGGGCCTATGCAGGGATTTCTCTGGGGGCGTTTATATACCGATGTACGGAAAAGGTCAATTTAGAGAAAGCAGGGAAATATTTAAATACTGTGGATTGTTTAGCATGGATTGCCGTGATAGGAATCTTTTTCTTAAATATAGACCATTACCGGGATGGGGATTCGCTTTTCTTGTTATGAATCTGCACCGGCTGATAAAAAAGCTTTGCAATTGAGCAGGGAAATTGAAATGTGAAATGAAAAATGAGATTCCCGTTTGAACGGGAAAGTTGCTTACAAACAGAATAAATTATGCCAGGGAAACTGGCAGTACAAATACAGGAGGAACAGAATTGTTCTTCCTGTTTTCATGTTATAGTGGAACCAGCCGGCGGGGAAAGGAGACGCTATGGCAAAATTTTTAAGCTATGAGGACAGGCTGGAGATTGAGAGCGGACTGAAAGAGCATATGAGCTTCACGGAGATTGGGGAAAAGCTTGGAAGGGACAGGACCACCATTACGAAGGAAATCAAAAACTATTCCATAGAACAGGATACCGGTTACGGGAGTTATCCGCATAATACCTGTAAATACCGAAAGGGATGTAAAAGAAAAAAAGTATGCGGGACAAATGACTGTAAGCATCCGCTGGTAACTGTCTGCAAACAGTGTGAGTCCATATGCAACCGTTACTGTGAACAGTTCGAGGAAGAAGTGTGTACCCACCGGTTCAAACCGCCCTATGTGTGCAACGGATGCAGCGAAGTGAAAAAATGTACGCTTACGAAAACGGTTTATGACGCGCTGGAAG
>JBJELW010000069.1:0-4097 GCA_051879315.1 Roseburia sp. | reverse complement strand
AGGTATTATAAAGGTCAATCGTTTCTTTACCCAATACTTCCGCCAACTCTTTTAATGTGGTCTTTTCCTTTCCTCCAAGGAATAATGTGGTATCATGAGGTAAGCTTCAACTCATCCTCCGAAAATGACTTGCATCCACTCCCTCCCAAACCGCACGTACACCTCTCGATGTATACGGCTTTCCGCTTATCATTTGCGGTGTTATGAATGAATTAAATTATGGCATTCGGGGCATACCACGAGTGTTTTCCGTCTCCTTTTACGCATAAGAAGTACCCACTCTGCATTTCCCTTTAAATCCTTGAGTTTCTTTACTTGGTGTATTACCAGATTTCTACAGTCTTTTTGACATAATTCACAGGTATGACGTTCTATTCTCTGTTTGAGGGTATTGGTCTTGGCATATTTTGAAAACTGCGGAAGCTCGCTTACATTATCAAACTTTGTAGCACATTCCTTCCGTTTATAACCATCCCTGTAGAATGTTGTTGTTTTCGTTCCCTGCCTTGTTTCATACGCAACTGTAAATGATTCGTTTCTGCAATATCTCCGCTTAATCTCATGAACATTTGTCTTATACTTGCACGCAAACGTTTTATACATGCTGTATTTCATTACATTGGCAAATCTCCCTATTTTAAAGGAATCATTCGCTATGGAGTAATAATTATATAGTCCACGGACTTCTGCATTGTATCTTGCCAAAATTTCAATGTCACTCTGGTTTACCAGTTTTCCCCTGTGAAGGGCTACGAATCTCTCTTTGCCGTTTTCGTTGATTTTGATTTTCATTGCTTTGTATTCAATTAACTTTCCTACCCACTTTTCGCGTGGAACATACAGTTTAACAACTCCTGTCTGGCATCTCTGTACCTTTCCGTTAGAAGCCTTTTTGAGCGTCTGTACTCTCGATACAGTAATATCGTATCCTAGGAATCTCGCTCTGTCTCCAGTGTGTGTAACCTTCGTCTTAGTGTCTGACATTTCTAATTTCAATGTTTCTTGCAGGAATATTTTCACGTCTTTCTTGATAGCTTCTGCGTCCGCTTTACTACCAATAACTCCGATGATAAAATCATCCGCATATCTTGTGTACTGCACCCTTTTATAATTACTGTCGTTATAGACATAGGGAGTTGTAGATTTTTCAATCTTTTCCAGTTCCTTAAGATTTTTACATCTGATTTTCTTTTCTTCCTCGGACAGACTATCCCATATCTCTCTGCCCTTTTTTCTATATCTGTACTCCTTTCCGACACTGGACTTATATGCAGTAGAGAAATGTTTTCTTTTTGCTTCTGTATTGAAGTTTTCTGCATATCTTTCCATAAATTTGTCCAATTCATGAAGATAAATGTTTGCCAACACTGGACTGACTCCCGAACCCTGTGGTACTCCGCTGTAAGTTCTGTTGAATGTCCATTGTTCCATATATCCTGCCTTTAGGAATTTCCATATAAGCTGGATAAACGCTTCGTCATCAATCCTCTTTCTCAAGAGGTCAATGACTACATGGTGGTCAAAACTGTCAAAACATGCGTGAATATCTCCTTCCACAAACCAGTTTGCACCAGTAAAGGTGTTCTGTATCTGTTTCAGTGCTGTCTGACAGCTTCTGTTCGGTCTGAACCCATGCGATTTGTTACTAAACACAGGCTCATAAATACTTTCCAAAATCATCTTAACGACTTCCTGCACGAGTTTATCATCCCCCGACTGAATACCCAGAGGACGTTTTTTACTGCTGTTTTTCTTTGCAATATATTCTCTTCTTGCAGGTTTTGGTTGGTAACTACGGTCTTTTAAGGATAAAATAATCCTCTCAATTCTCTCGTTACCCATGCCATCAATCGTTGTTCCATCAGCACCGGCAGTCATACTGCCATCATTTGCATATATGTTCTTATACGCAAGCCAATAAAACTCCGGATTGTACAGATTTCTGTATAACCTCTGAAATCTGTAAGTTTCATTCTTTGATTTTTCCATCAAATTTTTCAATACCTCAGTTGGATTTCTCAATGCCTCTCGCACCTTCCTTCATTTTAGTATTTTCTGATAAGCTGCTCCCCTTCGCCATGTGAACGTCATTAACGTCTCGGACTACTATGGGAGCTGTGTGACCATGCCCGTTACCAGGTTTAGGTCATCCCCAGTTAGTAAATACAGGATTAGCATTCAGTGTTGTCGGCACCGACTTTCGCCATTTATCCGCTGTCTTGCGGTTATCCTTTCATGAGTATCGCTTGCTTTCATAACTGCGAAATGAAACCAACATGAAAAGCATACGTTTCAATCCTTTTCGTATGCGGGGCACGGGTTCCCCCACTCTGGCTATCGTTTAGGCAGTTTAGCTTTGTACCTCATACACTGATTTTTATTCTTAAATATTTTGACGCACAGGATTAGCGTCTTTCCTATTTACGTTCCTAAAAGAACAACAACATGCTACACTCCCCTTCGGGTTTCCCCTCTCGGATAAGTTGTAGAATAATAGGCTGTGATTTTTCATCACCTGATACTTTTACCTACTGCTTGCTAAAGGCAGTATCCTGTAAGTACCACGCCACCATATTTTATAATGCGCTAGGCGGCTTCTGGGCGCACACAGTTGCCCTCTATAGTGTCTGCATTGTCCTTATAAATCGCCTTGAGCTGGGATTTTGACTGCAAAATAATAGAAACTGATATTTCACGACTACGGATTGTAGCGATCAGCTTCTCAAACTGTGGAATCTGCCCGATGTTCGCAAACTCATCAAGGAGCATACGCACATGAACCGGGAGCCTTCCGTTATAAACATCATCTGCTTTATCACAAAGCAGGTTAAAGAGCTGTGAATACATGATTGATACCACAAAATTAAATGTGGCATCAGTATCGGAAATAATGACGAATAATGCTGTCTTTTCCTCTCCCAGAGTATCAAGCTCCAGCTCGTCATATTCCATAAGGTCACGCAGCTCCTTAATATCAAATGGTGCTAACCTCGCACCGCAGCTAATCAAGATTGATTTCGCTGTCTTTCCGGCAGCAAGTTTGTACTTCTTGTACTGTCTTACTGCAAAATGATTGGGTTTTTCTGCTTCCAGCTCCTCAAACAATAAATCCACGGCATTTTTGAAATTCTCATCGTCCTCTCTGGCTTCGCTGGCATCAATCATATCAATCAGCATTGCGAAATTCTGCTCCTCTTCCGGAGCTTCATACCAGATATAAGCGATCAGTGCCGTATAGTAGAGCTTTTCAGCCTTTACCCAGAAGTCCTCACCGGATTGCTGTCCCTCTCCTTTGGTGTTGACTATAATCGTGTTTACAAGTTTCAAAATATCCTTTTCGCTCCGAATGTAGGCGAAAGGATTGTAATGCATGGATTTAGCAAAGTTTATGGTATTCAAAACTTTTATCTTGTACTTGCCCCTTTTTAACATCTTTCCGCACTCAACCAGTACCGTTCCTTTCGGATCAGTGACCACATAAGACGAGTGCATCTGCATCAGGTTCGGCTTCACAAAAAATCGAGTCTTACCGGAACCGGAGCCACCGATAACAAGAATATTTTTGTTTCTTGCATACTTCGGCTCTTTCGGTCTGCCAGACATCATCAGCCGTTCCGTCTGTGTCAGAAGGACATTATTTTCAAACACAGAGTCCATATATGGCTCTATGTCCTTGGCATTTCCCCACCTTGCGGAACCGTATTCTACACCCTGCCGGAACTTCTTGGCATTCTTGGCTTTATAATACACCACAAGTCGGAGTGCTATGCCGCCTGCCACACCAATCAGTAAATCTCTTGGGTGGAAACTGGGCAAAGGATTGGCAAACAGCTTATCAAATCGGTTCATGACTGCCATCATCTTATCGGAAGCATTTGTACCTTCTGATACTCTCCACAGCCATGCCACTTTGTCACAGAAATACCCAACAAAGATATAGGGAAGATTCAAAAGCGCCAGCTTCTTGGTATCCATACCGCCTGCTTTTGCTTTCAGATTTTTCGGGATAGCTTTCAGATCCTTGGTTATGCCTTCAATGATGTTACTCAAAGGCTCTGCCCCCTGTCCTTATTCTTTTCCCGGCTCCGTTCTCTGTT
>JBJELW010000068.1:0-4137 GCA_051879315.1 Roseburia sp. | reverse complement strand
CAAATTTACTTTCCCACATGAGTTGGCTGATTGAGGCCATGTTGAAAATGGCAAAAATGGACGCCAATACAGCCTACTTAAAATCTGAACCTGTATCCATACAGGAACTCATTAGAACGACCTGTGAACCCTTTCTGATTCCAATGGAACTTCACGATCAGACTCTGGTTCGCCAGCTTCCGGATGCCGATGTCTTTTTCACCGGGGATATGAACTGGACAGCTGAAGCCTTGCAAAATATATTAAAAAACTGTATCGAGCACATTTCCTCCGGTGGCGAAATTCGGATACAGGTTTCCTCCAACTCCCTTCTCACGGAGATTATCATCGAAGACAACGGTCCCGGTTTTTCCCAGGAGGATCTTCCTCATTTGTTTGAACGTTTTTACAAAGGCAGCAATTCCGGCTCCCAGAGTGTGGGGATTGGACTGGCACTGTCCCGCATGATCATTTCTGCCCAAAACGGCACCGTAAAAGCAGAAAACAGACCGGAAGGCGGTGCACGCTTTATCATCCACTTCTACCACAATACCACCATATAATCCGATCATGTGACTAAATTGTCACTTTTCTGTCACCATGCTGTCATGTGGCCTTGTTATCATGTTCTTATCCAATACAATAAAGGCGTCAAAATCCGCAGTCTGCTTTAACATCTGCGAAACCTACATTTGACCCAAAAGAAAGTTTAAGAAAGGATTCTGATTATGGAAATCTTGAAAGTGGAACATTTATCAAAGATATACGGAGCAGGAGACAATCAGGTGAAAGCCTTAGACGATGTGTCCTTTTCCGTGGAAAAAGGACAGTTTATTGCCATTATTGGCCCCTCCGGCTCCGGCAAGTCCACCTTACTGCATCTCTTAGGCGGGGTGGATCTTCCCACATCCGGCAAAGTCTATGTGGACGGCACGGATGTCTATGCACAAAACAGCACCCAGCTGGCTATTTTTCGCCGCAGACAGGTGGGACTGATCTATCAGTTTTACAATCTGATTCCAGTGCTGAACGTGGTAGAAAATATGACCCTTCCGGTGTTAATGGATGGCAGACCGGTGAATGAGGAGCGACTGGAAGAACTGCTGTCTGTCTTGTCCTTAAAAGAGCGGAAGGACCACCTGCCTAATCAGCTATCCGGCGGCCAGCAGCAGCGGGTTTCCATCGGTCGGGCGCTGATGAACGCTCCTTCTGTGGTTTTGGCGGATGAGCCCACCGGAAACCTGGACTCCAAAAACAGTCAGGAAATCATAGAACTATTGAAATACTCCAACAAAACTTACGGCCAGACTCTCATCGTCATTACCCATGATGAAAACATTGCGCTGCAGGCGGACCGCATCATCGCCATCGAGGATGGGCGAATTACCAGAGACGAGGTGATTCGTCGATGAATATTTTTTCTAAAATTACCTTGCGAAATCTACGCAAGAATCGCACCCGAACTCTGGTGACCATTATCGGCATTATTTTATCCACTGCCATGTTTACCGCAGTCACCAGCACCATTACCTCCATGCAGCAGTATTTGATCGATTACTATGCTTACGAAGATGGCACATGGCATATCTGTTACAACAATATGAATATTGCGGATGTGACCAATCTGGAAACCCAGGAGCAGGTGGACCACCTGGATACACTTCAGGAAATTGGCTTCAGTGATTTAGTCGACAGTGCCAATGACTATAAGCCTTATATCCATGTGGCTGCCATGTCAAAAAATTTTTCAGACACCATGCCGGTGCATCTTCTGGAAGGAAGAATGCCTGAGAACTCCCACGAGATTATTCTTCCGGAGCACCTGGACTACAATGGCGGCATCACATATCATATCGGCGATAAGTTAAATCTTGATTTGTCAAACCGGGTATATGATAATACAATCCTTGATAATCATACTCCCTACAGCGAGGGCGAGGAGCTTTCCCTCATTTCCTCAGAGACTTACACCGTGGTTGGATTCTATGAACGTCCGAGCTTTGAGGACTTTTCTGCCCCGGGTTACACAGCCCTTACCATCAGTGACAGTTCCGTGGGACAGGACCGCTATGATACATATGTGACTCTTACCAATCTTTACCTGACAGAAGACTTTATATACAGCTACGAATACCCGGACAGCGCCACCATGAACTATGACTATCTGCGGCTTTTTTCAGCCTCAAACGAAAACGCCTTTAATTCCGTGCTTTACAGCCTGGCCGTAATTCTGATTGCAATTATTATGTTTGGTTCCGTTTCCTTAATCTACAACTCCTTCTCCATCTCAGTGAACGAGCGGGCCAAACAATTTGGCATCTTAAGCTCCGTCGGTGCTACCCATCGGCAGCTGCGGGCCAGCGTATTGACAGAAGGGCTGTTTTTAAGTATCGTGGGAATCCCCCTGGGCATTTTATCCGGTTTACTGGGCATGTACATTACCTTTTACTTTTTAGGAAAGAGGATGTCAGAATCCTTTACCGGCAACTCCGACCTTGCAGTATCCCTGCACCCCTCACCGATGGGCATACTGATTACCATATGTATTGCGCTGATTACCATTTTAATCTCCGCATATATTCCCGCAGCGCGGGCCATGCGCCGCACTGCCATTGAGAGCATCCGCCAAAACGACACCATTAAGCTCCGTGCCAACCGGGTAAAAGTTTCACCCCTGACCACAAAGCTTTTCGGCTTGTCCGGCATGCTTGCCACCAAAAACTACAAGCGGAATCGGAAAAAGTATCGTGCCACGGTGTTTTCCCTGTTTATCAGCATTGTACTTTTCATCTCCAGCAGCAGTTTTTGTGCGTATTTGATGAAATCCACTGCTACCATTTATGAGGAGGAAGACTACGATCTTGCAGTGTCCATTTTTCCTGATGAAAATGCCGGTATCGATTCTGAAAAGCTGCTTGCCGATATGGAATCCATTGACTCCGTTACTCAGTGTTTGCTGTGCTCCAACTATTGGGGAAATCTGACTCTGAACCGTTCGGCACTCAGTGCTGAGTTTGTAGCCTACTACGGTTCCTCAGAATCCGAGGATCTTGGTAACACAGATGATTCCCGGCAGGGTATTTCCGTCCAGGTTCGCTTCCTCACCGATGATGCGTTTCGTGACTATCTGTCCCAGCTCAAGGTGGATGCGGATAGCTACTTTGTGGAAGGGAAGCCCAAAGCCATTCTCATCAACAATATAAAGATTTGGGACATGGATCATTATCTCCTTTGTGATGTGGTGGATGATATCAGCAAGGCGGACCTGACTCTGGCCATACCGGAGACGGAGGTGCCGGTAGCATGCGATGTAGCTACAGACATTGTGCCTGCCCTGCTGTACGGTGGCCCCCAATTTCCTTACCTGCTGATGCCTCAGAGTCAGATGGACTACTTCTTTTCCGAAGACGATATGCCGGCATACATGTTAACCCTTTATACCAGCGATCATAAGGATGCGTCCGAGAAACTATACGCCTATTTTGATAACATCGGTGCCAACGTGTACATTCAGGACATTGTGAATGAAGTAGAAGAAAGTCGAACCATGATGCTGATCATTCAGGTATTCTGTTACGGCTTCATCGTACTGATTTCCCTGATTGCCATGGCAAACGTGTTCAACACCATTTCCACCAATGTGAGCCTGCGGCAGAAGGAATTTGCTATGCTGCGGTCCGTGGGAATGGATGACCGGGCTTTCTACCGCATGATGAACTTCGAATGCCTTCTTTACGGCTTTAAAGGATTGTTATACGGCCTTCCCGCAGCACTCCTTGTCACCTACCTGATTTATCTCTCCATCAGCGATGGATTGGAGATGACATTCTTCATCCCCTGGTATAGTCTGATGATTACCATTGTTGGCGTGTTCCTCATTGTGTTTGCCACCATGCTGTACTCCATGAAGAAACTGCAGAAGGAAAGCACGGTGGAAGTATTGAGAAATGATAATATCTAGTCTCTAGTCTCTTATTGCTAATCTCTAAAACATAATACCTAATGGTAAATTTAACCCCTTTCCACACGAAACAATGTGGAAGGGGTTTTGCACAAGCATATTTTATGAATAGATTAGCAAATTGTTAGGGTATGGAATTCTACAAATTGGGGGTTGTCGGCAAAATGTTTTTGCTGGTAGTTAGTATCGAATGTAGG
>JBJELW010000067.1:0-17187 GCA_051879315.1 Roseburia sp. | reverse complement strand
AAATTTTGCATGGATTTGTGCTCGTAACTATGAAGGTACTGAATAGTTACGATTTTTATAAATTACAGTTTATACTGCATGAAGATTTTTTAAGGACAGATCCATAATGGGAGCAGAATGGGTCAGTGCTCCGCTGGAAATATAATCCACACCCAGATCCGTGAGTTTTGCAATGTTTTCTCTGGTGACATTGCCGGAAACTTCCACTTCTGCACGTCCTGCAATAAAGTCCATAGCTTCCTTCATTTCCTGGTGGGACATGTTGTCCAGCATGATAATATCTGCTCCGGCTTCCACCGCTTCCTTTACCATGTCCAGATTTTCAACTTCCACCTCAATCTTACGCACGAAAGGAGCATAGGCTTTTGCCATGGATATGGCTTCTTTGACGCCTCCGGCTGCTCCGATGTGGTTGTCTTTTAAAAGGACGCCGTCGGACAAATTGTAGCGATGGTTGTTTCCACCGCCGATGCGGACGGCATATTTTTCAAAAATCCGGTTGTTGGGGGATGTTTTTCTGGTATCCAACAGTTTGGTTTTTGTACCGGTGAGCAGAGAGGCTACGGAATGGGTGTAGGTGGCGATTCCGCTCATGCGCTGCAGATAGTTTAATGCGGTACGCTCTCCGCAGAGAAGAATGCGGATATCCCCGTGAACCTTTGCAACCAGTTGACCGGCAGTTACGGCATCGCCATCCTCTGCATAGAAGGTCACCTGTGTATTGGGATCTAACAGGGTAAAGGTGCGCTCAAACACCTGCAGACCGCAGATGATACCATCCTGCTTACAGATCAGGTCCACTTCTCCGGCCTGGGGGTGTGGCATGACACTGTTGGTGGAGACATCCTCGCTGGAGATATCTTCTTTTAAGGCGCTTAAAATATAGGGGTCTACGTTGAGAGATAAAGTTACCTGATCGTACATAATTGAATCCTTCTTTCTTAAAAATTTGTTGGCTGCATGGTTTGCTGCGCGTACTCTGCAAAGCGGCGGATCTCATCCAGCACAAGCTGTTGATTTTCTTCCTGAAGCTTTTGGACATCCCCATAGGGTGTCAGCGATGTACTGTCAATCAATGCCGTATTGTGCTGTACGTCCGGATAATGAGCCATCATATCCTGAGCGGCCCGTTTGGCAAAAACAAGGCTTTCCAGCAGAGAATTGCTGGCCAGACGGTTTTTGCCGTGTACCCCGTTGCAAGCTGTCTCCCCCACGGCATAGAGCTGATCCATGGAGGTGCGGCTCATATGATCCACCCAGATTCCTCCCATGAAATAGTGTTGGGCAGGGACCACGGGGATACATTCTTTGGTCACATCATATCCCATCTCCTTACAGTGCGCCACGATATTGGGAAAGTGGGTCATTAGTTCATCCTCGGGGATGGTGCGCAGATCTTCCCAGACATGCTCGGTACCATCCTTCTTCATTTGTTCACGGATGGCGGCTGTCAGCAGATCCCGGGGCAGCAGTTCGTCCACGAACCGATTCATATTTTTGTCGTAAAGCTTTGCGCCTTCTCCCCGAACGGATTCGGAGATTAAGAAGCTGCGGTCTTCCCGCTTCTTCGAATAGAATGTGGTGGGGTGGATCTGGATGTAATGAATGTCTTTTAATTTCACCTGATGTCGGATGGCAATGGCCAGGGCATCGCCGGTAAGATGGCGATAATTGGTGGAATGGCGGTACAGTCCGCCGATGCCTCCGGTGGCCAATACCGTGTAGTCCGCTTCTACTTTGCACAGCGTACCATCTTCCATGCGGATCACTGCTCCGTAGCAGCGAGCGTCATCACTGATGATGTCCAACAGAGTGGTGTAGGTCAAAAGCGTCACATTCTCAAGGCGCTGTACCTGGGCCAGCAAATGGCTGGTAATTTCTTTGCCGGTGATATCTTCATGGAAAAGAATGCGCTTGTCAGAATGACCGCCTTCCTTGGTAAAGGCCAGATCTCCGTTTTCCTCTCTGGCAAAATCCACTCCATAGCTTAACAGATCCTTCACCACATCCGGGGAGGAGTGGATCATGATGTCCACGGATTCCCGGTCATTTTCATAATGGCCGGCCTTCAAGGTATCCTCGAAATAGCTGTCGTAATCAGATTCGTCTTTCAACATGCACATGCCGCCCTGAGCCAGGAAAGAGTCATTGCTTTCCAAATCTGATTTTGTGATGATGGTGATCTGTTTGTCCCGGGGAAGGTTCAACGCACAGTATAGTCCGGAGCATCCGCATCCCACGATTAGAATATCTGTTTTCATAGTATATCTCCCTTTTGGGGTGTATCCGAACTTGTAATCTGTTTGTCCGGAAATCTTAAGTTAACACAGTATAGCACAGAAAATCCGGTCTGACAAGACAGGTGTAAAGTTTTTGGTTGACAGTTCCCTGATGCTTCTATATAATCGGACTTAAATTAGATGAATCCTGACACGTTTTTTGCAATTCGTGTCAGAACAAGTAATATAAGAACAAATGGGAAGAGGTTGAGGATATGTTTACGACAAGAGAGATGCAGGATGAGATTCTGCGGATAAAAAAGGAAAAGGATATTTGTATTCTGGCCCATGCATACCAGAATCATGAAATCTGGGAAGTGGCGGATTATGTGGGGGATTCCTTCGGGTTGAGCCAGCAGGCAGCCAAGGCTCCGCAAAAGACCATACTGATGTGTGGTGTGCGTTTTATGGCAGAAACAGTGAAGATATTGTCACCGGATAAGAAAGTACTGCTCTCCCATGGGGCAGCAGGCTGTCCCATGGCAGAGCAGATGGATGTGGAGCTGATCTCTGCGGTGAAAGCCAAGAATCCGGACTATACGGTGGTGGCTTATGTGAATACTACCTCCGAGCTGAAAACCATCTGTGATGTGTGTGTGACTTCCTCTTCCGCCGTGAAGATCGTAAAAAATATCCCGAATAAAAATATATTATTTATCCCGGACTGTAATCTTGGTCAGTGGGTGGCTGAGCAGGTGCCGGAGAAAAATATCAAGCTGCTGCAGGGAGGATGTCCTACCCATGTGCGCATGACAGTAAAGGATGTGGAGCGGGCGAAAAAGCTTCATCCCAATGCAAAACTTTTGGTTCATCCGGAGTGTCTGCCGGCGGTTACTGCCATGGCGGACTATAAGGGAAGCACCACCGGTATCATGGATTATGCAAAGAAAAGTGATGCAAAGGAATTCATCATCGGCACGGAGAACAGTATCGTTAGTCATCTGCAGATGGAGTGTCCGGACAAGCAGTTCTACCCCCTGTCTAAGGATTGCGTTTGCCACAACATGAAGCTGACCACACTGGCAGATGTGTACCGGTGTGTCCAGGGGACAGCTGGAGAAGTGATAGAACTGGACGAGGAAGTCCGGCTGGGAGCAAAGCGCTGTATCGATGCCATGTTAGAATTAGGCTGATGCTTTTTTATCAGTACAAAGCTATTTTCACCTTGTCAAGCCGCTTCTTCTGTGCTAAAGTGTGCCATGGATGGTATTCGAAAGAAACTATACCCTTGATTATAATGCACTATGATGACAACGATTGTGCGTAGCCTGTATCCTTAGGAACAGGACTCACGATCCCATATGACGAAGGCAGATTTTTGATAGACTGACCTTTACAGAAGGAGGGATGCACATGAAGATAGGATTTATAGGTGCAGGGAAAGTTGGATTTTCCCTTGGAAAGTATTTTGCAGATAATGGCATCACACTTTCCGGCTATTACAGCAGAAACAAAGAAAATGCCATAGAAGCGGCAGAATTTACCGCAAGCAGAGCGTACGATCATTTATCCGATCTGGTAAATGAAAGTGACGCACTATTTCTGACGGTTTCAGACGGCGCCATACCGCAGGTATGGGAGCAGTTGAAAGAACTTCAGGTGAACGGGAAAATTGTCTGTCATTGCAGTGGCGCATTATCATCAAAGATATTCTCGGGTATGACCGAAGGAAAAGTATACGGTTATTCCGTCCATCCGCTCTTTGCGGTGAGCAGTAAGTATGACTCATACAAGGAGCTGTCAAAATGTTATTTTACCATAGAAGGAGCAACTGAATATTTAGAGCAGATGAAGACACTTTTTACCGACATGGGTAATCCTGTGGCAGTGATCGATACGGAGCAAAAAGTGAAGTATCATGCGGCGGCAGCCATCAGTTCCAATCTGGTGGTGGGACTCGTAGCCATGAGTGAGCAGATGCTGGTGGAATGCGGATTTGATGCCGCGGATGCCCATCAGGCACTGATTCCTATCATACAGGGAAACATGCAGCATATTGTGTCGGAGGGAACGGTGGAGGCGCTGACCGGACCCATGGAGCGGAACGATGTTGAGACGGTGAAGAAGCATCTGGCCTGTCTTAAGGGAAATGAGAAGGAAGTTTACCGCACTGTATCAAAGGAAGTGCTCAAAGTGGCAAAAAAGCGTCATGTTGATGTAGATTATCGAGGGATGGAGGAAGAATTACAATGAAACAGACAGTAAGTACCATACAGAAAATGAAGGAAGAAGGCAAAAAGATCGCCATGCTTACCTGCTACGATTATTCCACAGCAAAGCTGATGGATGAGGTGGGAGTGGACACGATCCTGGTGGGAGATTCCCTGGGCAATACCATTCTGGGTTATGAGGACACCATTTCCGTTACCATGGAGGATATGATTCATCACTGTGCAGCAGTGGCCCGGGGAGCCAAGAATCCCCTGCTGGTATGTGATATGCCTTTTATGTCCTATCAGACATCCGTTTACGATGCGGTGGTAAATGCAGGACGGCTGATGAAAGAAGGACGGGCACAGATGGTGAAGCTGGAGGGAGGAAAAGAGGTTTGTCCTCAGATTGAGGCCATTGTGAAAGCATCCATTCCGGTGTGCGCCCACATCGGATTGACACCCCAGTCCATCAATGCGTTTGGCGGCTTTAAGGTGCAGGGACGTACCGAGGCGGCTGCCCAGAAGCTCATGGACGATGCCCGGGCTGTGGAGGCAGCAGGTGCATCCATGGTGGTGATGGAATGTGTGCCGGAGAAGCTGGCCCGGAAGGTTTCCGAGATGCTGACTATTCCCACCATCGGAATCGGTGCGGGAGCCGGTTGTGACGGACAGGTTCTGGTATATCAGGATATGCTGGGCATGTTTACCGACTATGTCCCGAAGTTTGTAAAGCAGTTTGCCAATGTGGGAGAAGTGATGAAGAATGCCTTTGCCGATTATATGCGTGAGGTGAAGGATGGAAGCTTCCCGGATGAGAGCAAGACCTATAAGATTGATGATGAAGTGTTAGAAAAGTTATATTAAAAGGAGCGATAAAAATGCAGGTAGTAGGAACGATTAATGAAGTAAGAGATTTGGTAAAATCATGGAAAAAAGCCGGAGAGACCGTGGCACTGGTGCCCACCATGGGATATCTTCATGAAGGTCATGGAAGCCTCATCGAGAGAGCCAGAAAGGAAAATGACAAAGTGGTTGTCAGCATTTTTGTCAACCCCATGCAGTTTGGCCCCAATGAGGATCTGGCCAGCTATCCGAGAGATCTGGAGAAGGACAGTGCATACTGCGAGAGCCTGGGAGCGGATCTGATCTTTCATCCGGAACCGGAGGAGATGTATCATGAGGGATTCAGCTCCTATGTGGATATGTCCGTTTTGACAGAAGAATTATGTGGATTAAGCCGTCCGGTACATTTCCGCGGCGTGTGTACCGTGGTCAGCAAACTGTTCCACATTGTGCAGCCGGATCGGGCATACTTTGGCGAGAAGGATGCACAACAGCTGGCCATCATCAAACACATGGTGGATGACTTAAATATCGATGTGGAAGTAATCGGATGCCCCATTGTCCGTGAGGCGGACGGACTGGCAAAGAGTTCCAGAAATACCTATCTGTCCCCGGAGGAGCGGAAGGCAGCCCTGATTTTAAGCCGGACCATTGAACTGGGGAAAAAGCTGGTGGCAGAGGGCGAAACCGATGCGGAGAAACTGGTGGAACAGATGAAGGCAAACATTGAGAAGGAGCCCATGGCAAGAATTGATTATGTCAAGGCCGTGAACGGGTTAACCATGCAGCAGCAGAAAGAGGTAAAGGCCCCCATGCTGGTGGCTATGGCCGTGTACATCGGAAAGACCCGTCTCATTGACAACTTTATCCTTTCGTAATCATTCCGTGCTTTCATAGTTACGAGCACAAATTCATGCAGGATAGAAAGAGGAAAACTATGCAGATTACAATGTTAAAAAGTAAAATTCACAGAGCTACCGTAAAGCAGGCAGAGCTGAACTATGTGGGCAGTATCACCATCGATGAGGAATTGCTGGAGGCGGCAGGTATCTACGAATACGAAAAAGTTCAGATCGCAGATGTGGATAACGGAAATCGTTTTGAAACATATACCATTGCCGGGGAACGCGGTTCAGGAATGATTTGTCTGAACGGAGCGGCAGCACATATGGTAAATCTGGGAGACAAGATTATTATCATGAGTTATGCTGAGATGACACCGGAGGAGATTAAGGGAAATCCGCCGAAAGTGGTTTTTGTGAATGATGAGAATCAGATTACCAGAGTGACAAATTATGAAAAACATGGTGCACTATACGACATCGAGGCAGAAGAGATATTTGCCAACGGTGCAGATTAAAAAAGTGATTGACCTGTATCTGAAATCGGGGTACACTAAAATAGACTGAACGCAAGGGAGACATTTGCTGTAACAGATGTCTCCCTTTTTTAGGAAATACTAGCTCTGAACAGCTATATATGGGGGACAGTATGACAGAGAGACAGAAAGTGGTGTACCAGGGACAGGATTTGGGCGCTGTATACAGCGAGAAAGCTACCAGCTTTCGGGTGTGGGCACCATCCGCAGATCAGGTGGAGTTATGTATCTACCCGGATGGGTCTGACAGCCCTATGACAGAATGCATTGTTATGAAAGCAGATGTAGATGGCACATGGCTGGCCATAAAGAGTGGAGATTGTAAAAATCTGTACTACACCTATCGTTTTACCAGAGACGGAAAGACGGAGGAGACCATGGATGTTTATGCCCATGGGGCAGGTGTAAATGGCGTGCGCAGTATGGTGGTGAACCTGGCGGATACGGATCCGGAAGGGTTTGAAAAGGATGATTACCGGAATCCACCGCATACCACGGATATGATCGTGTATGAAACCAGCGTACGGGATTTCACGGCAGACAGCTCCAGCGGCGCCAGCCAGAAAGGTGTCTTTTTGGGCATGGTGGAATCCGGAACAACCAATGCAACAGGGGATAAAACAGGAATCGATTATCTGAAGGAATTGGGGATTACTCATGTGCAGTTGATGCCGTCCTATGATTTTGGCTCTGTTGATGAAAGCAAATCACTGGAGAATCAGTATAATTGGGGATATGATCCTATCAACTATAATCTGCCGGAAGGTTCTTACTCCACAGATGCCAATGATGGAAATGTGCGGATTCGGGAAATGAAGCAGATGATACAGCGTTTTCACCAGGAGGGAATTGGTGTGATTATGGATGTGGTTTACAACCACACTTACAGTGGGGTGGATTCCTGTCTGCACAAGACAGAGCCGTACTATTATCACAGAACTGATGAGAATGGATTTACCGATGGTTCCGGCTGCGGCAATGAAATCGCATCGGAACGTCCCATGGTTCGTAAGATGATTATGGATTCTCTCTGCTATTGGGTGAAGGAATATCACATCGATGGTTTTCGCTTTGATTTGATGGCTGTGCTGGATCAGGAGACCATGCGTCAGGTCAGGGAAGCTCTGGTGAGGATTCGACCGGATATCATACTCTATGGGGAAGGATGGAACGGCGGTCCGTCTGCACTTCCCTTGGAGGAGCGCAGTCTGAAAGCCTTTATGAAAAATCTGCCCGGAATCGGAGCATTCAGCGATGACTGCAGAGATTCTATCCGCGGAGATGTATTTGTGGGAGAGGCTAACGGGTATGTGAGCGGAGCATCGGGTATGGAGGATTATGTTCGGTTTACAGTGACAGGTGCCACAGAGCATGACGGTGTGAAGGATGGATTGTATAGTGAGGGAGCCTGGGCAAACTCACCGGAACAGTGTGTGAACTATGTATCCTGTCATGATAACTATGGATTGTGGGATAAGCTGGCAGTATCCTGCCCGGATGCCACATTGGCCGAGCGGAAGGCTATGAATCGTCTGGCTGCAGCCATGGTGTACACGGCTCAGGGTATGCCCTTTATGCTGTCGGGAGAGGAGATGCTGCGCAGTAAATGGGACGAGAAGACGGAAAGTTTCGTGGAGAATAGTTTTAATACGCCCATCAAGGTCAACAGTATGAAATGGAATCTGCTTCATGAGAATGCAGATATGGTGAATTACTATAAAGGATTGATTGCATTTCGGAAAGCCCATGCGGGACTTCGCATGAACACTACAGAACAGGTGCAGAAATATCTTAGATTTTTGGAGGTTCATCAGCCCAATGTGGTGGCATTTCTGATTGATGCTGCAGCGGTGGGAGACACAGCAGAACAACTGCTGGTAGTGTATAATCCCAACAGAGAAGCTGTTCGGCTGGAATTGCCTGATAAGAATCAATGGCAGGTATGTATCGAGGGAGAGCGGGCAGGTGCCGATATCCTTCGCAGGGTTTCTGAGAAGGTTGAAGTATCGCCTATATCCGCTATGGTATTGGTTCGGTAGGAAAGGAACCGGTGTGGACTATCGGGTTTCTTTGGAAGTCAGCGGTAATGTAAAGATAAATTCTGTTCCGACACCCTCGGTGCTGATTACATCAATGTTTTCATCGTGGGCCTGAATAATTTCTTTGACGATGGCCAATCCAAGACCGGAACCTTTTTTGTCCTTGCCTCGGGAGAGGTCTGTTTTATAAAATCTTTCCCAGATTTTGTTCAGGCTTTCCTTGGGAATTCCGATGCCGGTATCCTTGACGGAGATAAAGACCTTTCCATTTTTTTCGGTGGTCTCAATGGTGATCTCCGAATCGTGATGACTGAATTTGATTGCGTTGTCTATGAGATTATATACAACTCTTTGGATCTTGCTTTCATCTGCTTTTACAGCCAGAGTTTCTCCGGTGAGGATCAGATGGAAGGAGATCCTTTTTTCTTTGCAGATTCCTTCAAAGGTCAGGCAGGTGTTTTTGATCATCTGGTTGATATCAAATTCGCTGATGTCCAGCATAGAACCATGGGATCCGTATTTGTTCAGCTCCAGAAGTCCCTGGGTTAGCTTGCTGAGGCGGTCGGTTTCAAACACTATGATGTTTAAGTATTTCTCCTGCATTTCCACCGGAATGGTACCATCCAGCATGGCTTCCACATAGCCTTTAATGGATGTCAGGGGTGAGCGGAAGTCATGGGATACGTTGGAGATAAATTTGCGCTGATCCGTTTCCAGTGTGTTCAGTTCGTTTGCCATATAATTGAAGGAGGCAGACAGGTAGCCCAGCTCATCATTGCGATGGATGGGAATCTGTTTGCTGAAATCGCCGTCGGCATAAGCCTTCGCAGCTTTGTTCATTCTGCGGATCGGCAGGTAAATATCCCAAATAAACAACAGAAAAAGAAGGAAACCTACCAGCAGAAAAAGGGCAAGAGTGCAGTATGTGATATTCAAAAGTGGTGGCTGATCTTTTAAGATGCTGCTAACAGGCTTATGGATCAACACATATCCATAAATTGTGTAATCCACTGTGATGGTGGAAAATACACTGAGATATTCCGAAGGGAAGTAGCCATAAAAATCGCCACATTGATAAAAGTTACTGCCAAAGTCCACAATATTAAAATCTGAAATAATGGGAAGCGCAGCGGAAGAAGTGGCACTTTGGGAAGTGTCTAAAAGTACCTGGCCGTTGGCATCGATGACCCATATGGTGGCATCCAGATAAGTCCCCAGTGAGGAGAGGGTATTGTGGAGCTGGGACAGGGTAATGTTGTCGTTGTAATAATTGGCAACATATGAAGAGGCAATGAGATTTGCCTCACGATGAAGGCGGTTTGCCTCAGTTTCCTGCAGATATTCTGTTGAGTGATTTGAACTGAAGGTGGATACGATGATAAAACCGGCTATTGCAAACAGCACGTATCCAATCAGAAGTTTTATAAAAAGTTGTTTTTTCATTCCCGAACCTCGAATTTATATCCAATTCCCCATACCGTGGAAATGCTCCAGGTCTCGTGGTCATGGATTTTTTCACGAATACGTTTTACATGGACATCCACCGTGCGGGTGTCGCCCACATAGTCATATCCCCAGATATGATCCAGCAACTGTTCCCGGGTAAATACCTGGTTGGGGGAGGAGGCCAGGAAGAACAACAGCTCAATCTCCTTCGGAGGCATATCGATGACCTGCCCCTGATATTCTACCGAGTAGTTGGTTAGGTTAACGATGAGATCCGGAAAGCTTACCCGCTTGATATCCGGAGTTTCCGGCTCGGATTTCGCAGGTTGATAACGGCGCAGCACGGCCTTTACCCGGGCAACCAGTTCTTTGGAGTCGAAAGGCTTCATGATATAATCGTCAGCTCCCAGCTCCAACCCCAACACCTTGTCAAAAATCTCACCTTTAGCGGATAACATGATAATGGGAACGTTGGATTTCGCACGGATCTCCCGACATACCTGATATCCATCGATGCCCGGAAGCATCAGATCCAGAAGAATCAGATTGGGGGAGTAGTTTTCGAACTCCTTTAATGCGGATTCCCCATCATGAACCATCCGGGTGTCAAAACACTCTTTGGTTAGATAGAGGGAAATCAATTCTGCAATATTAACATCATCATCTACAATTAGTATTTTTTGCTTTGCTGCCATGTCGGCCCTCCCTTATTTAAATTCTGCAATGGTTACCCCGGCATCGCCTTCTCCAAATTCACCTAAATGGTAGGAAGCAATGTAGGACTGTTTTTTTAAATGAGCCTGCACCGCATTGCGCAGGGCGCCGGTGCCTTTCCCGTGCACAATACGCACAGAAGGCAGGTGTGCCAGATAAGCATCGTCCAAATATTTATCCAAAAGAGCGATGGCCTCATCCACGGTCTTACCGATGAGATTAATCTCGGTGGACACGGAGAGGGATTTGCTCATTTTCAGCTTACCCCCTCCGGTTTTGCCCTGATTCTTCTTTGGGGTGGATTCCTCCAAAAGAACCAGATCCCGAATATTTACCTGGGATCGTAAAATACCCATCTGAACAAACAGGTCGCCTTTGGCGTTGGGCAGGGTGTGTACGGTGCCGGTCAGGTTCATGCTCAACACTTTTACGGAATCTCCGATGCGAAGATTTTTCGGTACATTCTGATTGGCAGGAGCATGTTTTTTCTGTTTGGCCAGTCGTTTGTCGTTTTCTGTCATTTTCTCCCGCAGCTTAGTCCGCTGGGCTTCCATTTCCTTTGCGCTGGGTACGGTGTGTCCGTATTTATTAAAGTTCCGGATAGCTTCGTCAGCGGTATCCTTTGCTTCCCGCAGAATGGCGTTGGCTTCTTCGTTTGCTTCCCGCAGAATCTGTTCCCTGCGGTGCTCCAGCTTTTCCTGTTTTTCTTCCAACTGCTTTTTCAGTGTGGCTACTTCGGATTTATAGTGTTCAATTTCCAGCTGTTCTTTTTCAATGGTACGTTTGCTGTGCTCCAGATCGGCAATGAGGTCTTCAAAGTTTTGCTCGCTGTCGGAAATATGCTGCCTGGCCTCCTCGATGATATGGGGGGAAAGCCCCAGCTTCTGGGAAATGGCAAAGGCATTGCTCTTGCCCGGGATGCCGATCAAAAGCCGGTAGGTGGGACTCAGGGTCTCCACACTGAATTCGCAGCAGGCGTTTTCTATGCCGGATGTGGATAGAGCAAATACCTTAATCTCGCTGTAGTGGGTGGTGGCCATGGTCCGGATGCCCCGCTCATGAAAATGGGTCAGGATGGATATGGCCAGAGCAGCACCCTCGGAAGGATCCGTGCCGGCACACAACTCATCGAACAGTACCAGACTGTCTTCGTCTGCGTGGGCAAGGATATCAATTATGTTGGTGATGTGGGAGGAGAAGGTACTTAAATTCTGTTCAATACTCTGCTCATCTCCGATATCAGCATAGATTTCACGGAATACGGAAAGCTCACTTCTCTCTCCGGCAGGAACAGGCATTCCGGCCTGCCCCATGAGGGTCAGAAGTCCAACGGTTTTTAGGGACACGGTTTTGCCACCGGTATTAGGGCCGGTAACCACCAGCTGGTCGAAGTCCTCTCCCAGTCGGATGTCAATGGGCACTACTTTTTTCGGGTCTAAAAGAGGATGTCGGCCCTTGCGGATCCGGATGCGGTGCTCCAGGTTGAATTCCGGGGCGATTCCATTGTATTCCAAACCATAGGATGCTTTGGCAAAAATGAAATCCAACTGGATCAGGATGCGGTAATCTTCCGTGATTTCAGGAATATAAGCGGCCACCTGATTGCTGAGCGCTGCCAGAATCACCTGAATCTCCTCCTGCTCTTTTAAAAACAGTTCCCGCAGTTCGTTGTTGAGATTCACTACTGACATTGGCTCAATGAACAGGGTAGAGCCGGTGGAAGATTGATCATGGACCATACCCGGAATCTGGGACTTGTATTCGGCTTTCACCGGCAGACAGTATCTGCCATCCCGCATGGTAATCACCGCGTCCTGCAGATATCCCCGGGTGGTGGAGTTTCCAAGCATCTGGCTGAGCTGGTTATGGATCCGGTCATTCATTCCCCGGATGGAGCGGCGGATGGCTTTCAGATCGCTGCTGGCATCATCGGAAATTTCCTCAGGGGATAGGATGCAACGGTTAATATCGTCGCACAGAGGAGTCAATGGTTCTATGTTGACAAAAAAATCAGTCAGGGTATCCTCCGGAAGTTCCTCCCAGTCCAAAGTGCCGAAGTGTTTGACTCGTTTAGCGGTGGAGAGAAGCCGGCAGACAGCCAGCAGTTCTTTTGCATTCAGCGCCCCTCCGATGGTTACACGATTCAGAGAATCACTCAAATCCGCTGCGCCGGAGCAGTCAAAAGGTCCCTTTTTAATGATGCGGGAAATGGCGTCCTGGGTCTGCTTTTGCGCAAGCTCGATGGCGGAAAGGTCCGTCATGGGCATCAGATTCAGACAGAGGTCTTTGGCTTCAGAATTATAGGCATGGTCTGCCAGACGTGTCAGGATTTTATGATATTCCAGGGTTTTTAATACTTTTTGATTCATGGGTTACCTCTATAATATGTCAATGCTCGACTGAAGTTTATCAGACAGATAATCACTATAAGTATACCGCAATCAGCGAAACAAAGAAAGAGAAAATCCTGCGAAAATACAGATGCCGAAAGTACTTGCGGGTATCCGCATAAGAAAGTATAATGGTAACTGGAGAAAACGTATAGAAAAGAGGCTTTTTCTATGGCAGAGAATGATCAGGGAGAATATTCCTTCATCAAAGAAAAAATCAAAGAAAAACCGATCAATAAGAAACGGGTGTTACTGAAGATCTGCTTCACCGTATTTCTGGCGGTATTGTTTGGATTGGTGGCCTGCCTGGTATTTACGTTGTCACATCCTTTTATGGAAAGGTGGCTGCAGGAAGAGGATGAGCAGCAGAGAGTTTCCCTGTCAGAAGGGGATACGGAGACGGAAACGCAGGAGGTTACCCGGATTCCTGGTGTGGAAAACAGCGATTCGGTGGAGGCAGAGACCGGTTCCGATGTGGATTTTTCCCAAATGACGGTGGATGATTATCAGAGAATTCAGAGTAAACTCTATGCCATTGGGACACAGGCAAACCGCTCTATTGTTACTGTCACCGGTGTAAAAAGCGATACGGACTGGTTTAATACCCCTTACGAGAGTCATGGACAGTCCTCCGGAGTCATTGTGGCCAATAATGGGCCGGAGATTCTGATTATGACAGAGAAAAAGGTAATCGAGGATGTGAAAGCCATCCGGGTGACTTTTATAGACGGTGTAACGGTGGATGCCAGCTTGAAAAAATATGACGGCAGCACCGGTATTGCGATTCTCAGCGTGCCGGTAGGAACACTGAATGATGATACGTTAAACCACATCCAGATCGCTACGTTGGGTAATGCCCTGGCGGAGTCACCGGGCAGCGTGGTAATTGCGGTGGGAAGTCCGTTGGGCAGTACTTATTCCGTTTTGGCGGGAAATATTACATCCACCGGAAATACCATTTCTGCTTACGATTCGAACTATAGCATTTTTACTACGGATATTGTGGGTAGCAGCGATGGCAGTGGTGTATTGTTGAATGTTAAGGGGGAGATCGTGGGTGTAATCATGCAGGATTACAGCTATGATGAGGCAAATACCCTGACAGCCATATCCATTTCGGAAGTGAAGGATATCATTGAGATGCTTTTGAACAACCAGAGCATTCCATATCTGGGATTAAAGGTCTCCACGGTGACGGATGAAATCAAATCTGAGTACGATATTCCAAAGGGAGTTTATATCAAACAGGTGGCTGTTGATTCACCGGCATTGGATGCAGGGCTGCAAAGCGGAGATGTAATAGTGGAAATCGATGGGGAATCGGTGAAGACAGTGCAGGATTACCGGAGTGCAGTGCTGGGTAAGTCTGTGGGAGATACCATTCGGATCAAGGTGATGCGGATGGGCGCTGAAGGATATTCAGAGGTATCCTGTCGGGCAGTTGCCGGTGTGCTGCAGTAGAATCATTAAGGAAGAGGAAAGAAACATGCATTATATTGAAACACTTAGAGAAGGGGAACGAATCAACGAGATATATCTATGCAAGAGCAAACAGACACTGCTCACCAAGGCAGGAAAGCCCTATGAGTCATTGACATTACAGGATCAGACCGGAACGCTGGATGCAAAGATCTGGGATCCCGGATCTGTGGGAATCGATGATTTTGATAAGCTGGATTACATCAACGTGGTGGGAGACATTACCAGCTTTCAGGGAACCCTGCAGCTGAATGTGAAACGAGTGAGGAAAGCTTCAGAGGGAGAGTATGATCCGAAAGATTATCTGCCTACCACGGAGCAGGATGTGGAGAAGATGTATCAGGAGCTTGCTGACTTTATCCGCAGCATGAAGAATCCCTACTTAAAGCAGCTGGCATCTCAGGTATTTATCGAGGATGAGGAGTTTGCCAAACGATTCAAATTCCATTCTGCAGCGAAAAGTGTGCATCATGGATTTGTGGGAGGCCTGCTGGAACATACTTTAAGTGTTACCCGGGTCTGCAATTTCTTCGCAGAAAATTATCCCATGCTAAATCGGGATCTACTGTTGTGCGCGGCCATGTTCCACGACATCGGAAAGCTGGATGAGCTGTCCACCTTCCCGGAAAATGACTATACGGATGAGGGCCAGTTGTTGGGACATATTATGATAGGAGCCATGAAGGTGGCCGAGCTTACGAAGAAAATCGAGGGATTCCCGATGAAGCTGTCCAATGAGCTGCAACACTGCATTTTGGCCCATCACGGAGAGTTGGAGTATGGATCTCCGAAGAAACCAGCCTTAGCGGAGGCAGTGGCTTTAAGCTTTGCAGATAATGTGGATGCCAAGATGGAGACCATGAGGGAGGCCTTTGCGGCAGCCCCTGTGGGGGAAACAGGCTGGCTTGGATACAATCGTTTACTGGAGTCCAATATACGAAAAACGAGTGATTAATATATGAAAAAGGATGATCTGGTCACACTGACAATTGAAGATATCGGACATGACGGAGAGGGAATCGGGAAGGTCATGGGCATAACGCTGTTTGTGAAGGATGCTTTGCCGGGAGATGTAATTCGCGCAAAGGTCATGAAGATGAAAAAATCCTACGGCTATGCCCGGTTGATGGAGATTCTCTCTCCGTCTACTGAACGTGTGGTCCCCCGTTGCCCACATCACAAGCGCTGCGGAGGCTGCCAGCTGCAGGCTCTTTCTTATGAGAGTCAGCTGCGTTTTAAGGAGGAGAAGGTGCGCAACAATCTGATCCGGATCGGCGGTTTTACGAATCCTCCGGTGCGGCCGGCTCTTGGGATGAAAGAGCCCTATCGATACCGCAATAAGGCCCAGTATCCCATTGGGGTGGACCGGGATGGGAAAAGGGTGGCGGGCTTTTATGCCGCCCGGACCCATTCCATCATTCCGGTGGAGGACTGTGTACTGGGACAGCAGGGAAACGGCGAGATTCTAAGCATTATCCTGCAGATTATGGAGGAGAAGCATATTCCCGCCTATGATGAACAGACCGGAAAGGGATGCATCCGTCATGTACTGATCCGCTACGGGGAACGGACGGGAGAGTGGATGGTGTGTCTGGTGATCAATGAAAAGAAGCTGCCATTGGCAGATGTTTTTGCACAGCGGCTGTCTGCAATTCCCGGCATGACCAGCATTACGGTGAATGTTAACCGGGAAAAGACCAATGTAATTCTGGGTTCTCACACAGAGACCATCTGGGGACAGGGGTATATCACAGACTATATCGGGGATATTTCCTTTCAGATTTCACCTCAGTCTTTCTATCAGGTGAATCCGGGACAGACCCGGGTACTCTATGAGAAGGCCTTAGAGTATGCCGGACTTACCGGGCAGGAGACGGTGTGGGATCTCTACTGTGGAATTGGTAGTATCTCCCTGTTTCTGGCCAGGAAGGCGAAGAAAGTATACGGAGTGGAAATCGTGCCGAAGGCCATAGAGGATGCCAGAGACAATGCAAGGCGCAACCATATTGAAAATGCTGAGTTTTTTGTGGGGAAGGCAGAGGAGGTATATCCGGCCTACTGCCGGGAGCATGGGGAAGAAGCCAGAGCGGAAGTTATTGTGGTGGATCCGCCCCGGAAGGGCTGCGAGGAGTCCCTTCTGGAAATGATGTGCCAGATGGCTCCGCAGAGGATTGTGTATGTAAGCTGTGACAGCGCCACACTGGCCAGAGACTTAAAGTATCTGGCTGCCAACGGCTATGAGCTGGTGGAGGTGCAGCCGGTGGATCAGTTCGGGCAGACGGTGCATGTGGAAACGGTAGTTCTCTTGTCCCAACGAAAAGCGGATGATTATGTTGATGTGGAACTTGAGTTGGATGAACTGGATATTACAAGTGCAGAGACAAAGGCTACATATAAGGAAATTCAGGAGTATGTGCTGAAAGAGCATGGGTTAAAGGTCTCTAATCTGTATATTTCACAGGTAAA
>JBJELW010000066.1:0-64147 GCA_051879315.1 Roseburia sp. | reverse complement strand
ATCGCCATAGGTTGTTCCATCGGTGCTGTAGGTTACGGTTGTTCCCTCAGGATTGATCACGTTCACGCTGATGCTGTGTCCCTGTCCGTCATAGGTTCCGCTGTAATCAGCTGCCGTATACTCAATGGTTCCATTATCTACCGTAAGGGTGATAGTTTCCTCTCCTGCCGCATAGATTCCATTTGCCGCAGTGTTTCCCTTAATCTTAAAGGTTCCGGTCTTCGTTACGGTAAGAGTTGAGCCATCAAGTGAACCTTCTCCTGTTCCGCCATCCGCTCCGGTAACAAGGGCATAGGTGGCAGTTCCTGCATGAGAGTCGATGGTAAAATACTGTGATACATCAATGGTTTCGCCTGTATATGCCACACTGCTGTCTGTTCCCGTGATGGTGACAGGGGTTGCAGCTTTGTTCTTGATTTCAAACGTGCCTGTAATTGTTTTTGTATTGCTGTCATAGTTTGAAGAACAGCCGGTGATATCGTAATTTTTAACTTTTGTATCAGAAATTGTCCAGCGGAAGATGTTCGTTGCTCCCGGTGTGCTGTCATACCCTGCGTCATCGGCATTTGCAATCGCCCATGTCACATTCATAGCTTCAGTGGTCGATGCCACAAGTTCAGTGTCCTCAAGGGTAACCATTGCCTGTTTGCCCAGCTCGCTGTTTCCAACGTCTGAAAGAACCTCATCATATCCTTCATAGCCATAGTAGGTTGTAAATGTGTTGTCTGTCGGTACTGTCGGTGCAGTTACACCTGTTATCTTTCTCTTGGCTGTTGCAGGAAAAACATAAGTTAGCGTAAGTAGTTTTCCACCCTCGATCACCTTAACACCTGTTGCATCTAATCCGCTAACTGTCACATTACCTGCAAATTGGTAGTCATCCGCTGCTGTAAGTGCAAAGGTTGCAATGTAGCTTGTATTGTAGTTGGCTATGGAATCCGTTGGACTCAACTCAACATTGAAATCAGATATTCCTGTGGCATAATATTCATTTACTTTTACTCCTGTGACATAATATTCATAAGATATATCTTCTAATGGGGTATTAGCCTTCGGAGGATTAGAGACTGTAATTTTTACAGATGTAATAATAGTATCTCCATCTCCTGCTTTTACACTGGCAACATTTCCCGGCATTGCAGTCACTATCCCCACAATCATGGAGCACACTAACAGTATGGCTGTTCCTTTCCTGAATTTCTTTCTGATAGATTTCATAATATTTCTCCTTCTTCCTCCTATTTTGCGTGAAGTGTCGCTGCACTTCCTACTTTAATGTGTTAAAGTGTCTTGAAATTCGAAATAGAATCATAAAATACCAGATTCATTATACCAGTTATTTTCCCCTTCGGTTGTGTCGTTCACGCAGAAAAACGGTCGTTTACGCAGAAACGACCCATTGCCCTTGTGAAAAACACTATTTTTTCATATAATGAACGAAGCATTGAAAAACACGATTACAAGAAAAGGACAAGAAACATGCAAATGAAAAAATGGACGCAAACCATATGCCTGGTGATTTTTCTGGCACTCTGTTCCGGTGTGGTGTGGTTTCTGCACTGCTTCACCGTGACAGATCAAAATATGACCATAATTGACTGGGACTCTGCCGCTGTGATAGATGACACCGGCACGGAAACGCCCTACGAACTGGATGGAGGTATCGGACAGGAAAGTCCATACGGTACATACATTTTTAAAGGTACGCTGCCGGAGGGGCTGGGCGAAGGATACCTGTTGTTTGAAACCGATGGTCTGGAGATGAAGCTGTCTCTGAACGGCGAGGAAATCTATGCTTCCTCCGTGGCTACACCGGATGGGACCATGGGTATGTCCCAGGCAAATTTACCATTGCCGGAAAATGCATCCGGGGAGCTGGTGCTGACCTGTACCGTTACGGAGGAAACCACCATATTTCCACCCTTACTGCGTTTTATGCCCGAAGGGTACACCGACATAGAAAACTTTGCCTACGCCAACTATTACAGCATCCCCGCCGGTGCCGAGGCTGTGATTCTGATTCTTGCGGCAGGACTGTTTTTATTGGGAATCCTGGAGCACAAAATAGATTGGAGTCTGATTCCACTTATCATCGCCGCATCCACCCTGATTTTTTCCAATATGAACACCGGATGCGGATATTACTTTTTGCCTGCGGGCATGACCCGTGTGTTGGACTGGGCTGGCTTTCTGTGGATTGCCCCCGTCGCTCTTTTGGCCTACCTGATTATGAAGCGCGGCAAACAATTCTGGAAGAGCCTGGGCATCGCTGTGTCAGGTACCTTATTCGTGTTACTGATTGGCTGGATCTTCTCCTACATAACCGGCGGATATCTTTCCAGCTATTTATTTAGTCTGCTGGAGGAGGTTGCCTCCGGATACTTCTACGGATTGCTTTACTGGCTCACCCTATGGCTCACCGTGGTTGCCGCTCTGATTTCCACGAATTCGGTGGTGCGTTCCTTTGCCAGACAGCAGGCAAACGTGCAGACCATGGCTCTGCGAAACAGACTGATTACGGACAACTATCAGACACTGGAATCCAAAATAAGGGACGATGCCGCACTTCGCCACGAGTTTCACCACCAGCTGATTGCTTTGGATGCCTTGTGTCAGAAGAGAGATTATGCGGAACTGGAAAAAACCATAAAAAATCTGCGGGAGAAAAATTCCTCTCTCGGGCAGATTCATTTTTCAGAAAACTATACCTTCAATGCCATTTTGCAGGACGCATCCAGCAAATGCTCCCGGGCTGACATTCCCTTTGAGGCAAAGGTTGCGGTGCCTGCAGAGCTGAACATTGCCGAAAGTGATTTGTGTGTATTGCTGATGAATATGCTGGACAATGCCTGGGATGCCTGTCTGCGTATCCGCTCCGAAAAGAAACGGATGATACGTTTTCACGCGGAGATTAAGAACGGCTTTTTAGCGATCAAATGTGAGAATTCTTATGACGGAACCATTAAAACGGATGATAAAGGGAACTTACTGACCATCAAAGATGAGCCGGAACTTCACGGCTTCGGCCTGACGCAAATGTCCGCCATTGCCCAGAAATACCACAGCATACTGGACATTAACTACTCCGAAAACAATGTGTTTACCGTTCAGACAGCTCTCAAGATTCCCCCCAAAAAATAAGCCAGAAACCCCTGCCGGAAACGGCGGGGGTTTTATTGATTTAAAAAATTGATAAATGCACTTTGAAAAGACTTGTAATAGGCTCTGCCCATGGGCAGCTTTTCTCCACTTTGCAGCACCAGCTCGTTTCTCCCCACTTCCTCCACATAGTCCATATTTACCAGATAGCTTTTGTGGCAACGGCAAAAGTTTCCCACCGGAAGCTGTTTTTCAATCTCTGACATGGTAATCATATAGGAGCGTTTGCTTTTTTCATGAATGATTACGCTGTGGTTAAAGCTTTCCATATAGCGGATATCCGCAATAGATAAGCTGATGGTTTTATTTCCCGCACGCAGTGCCAGCATCCTGGGCTTATGGTTCAGCTTGATGTCCGTGCGAAGGGCATCGCACAAGGCCTCCCGGCTCACAGGCTTTAACAGGAAATGAATGGGCTGCACGCTGTAGCCCTCCAGAAGATAGCTGTCACAAGAGGTAATAAAAATGATGCTGACTCTGTCGCCCCGTTTTCGAAGCTCCTGTGCCAGTTCCATCCCCGTCATATCCTCCATCTGAATATCCAGAATCAGCAGATCAAAGGGATTACTCCGGTTCAAAAGTTCCTCATTCAGGGACTTGGCTGAGGAAAAAAGCGCAATCTCATGTTCCACGCCATCCGTTTCCAGGATATCATGGCACATGTCTCTCATTTCCTTTAAAATCAACTGATCGTCCTCGCAAATCGCCACTTTATATGCACTCATTATCTCACCATCAAACATTTTTTAAAGAATCATTGTATCTGTTCAGCAGGCATACGCAGTTACTGCGGATGCCGTGAAAAACCGTATAATTGTAAAAAAGCGCCGGAAAACTCTCGTCTCCAGCGCTTTATATTTTTTATACAGAACTATGCGTTCATCTGAGCTGCAACCTCTGCTGCAAAGTCCTCGTTCTTCTTCTCTAAGCCCTCGCCGGTCTCGAAACGAACGAATCTCTTTACAGATACCGGTGTGCCAACTTCCTTAGATACCTGCTCTAAGTACTTAGCAACGGTCTGCTTGCCGTCCTCAGCCTTTACATATACCTGATCTACTAAGCAGATCTCCTTTAACTCTTTGCTGATACGTCCCTCGATCATACCGTTGATCACCTTCTCAGGCTTCTGAGACTCCTTAGGATCGTTCATGATCTGAGCTAATAAGATCTCTTTCTCATGTGCGATGTAATCAGCGCTTACCTCATCTCTGGTCACATACTTGGGATTCAAAGCTGCAATCTGCATAGCGATGTTGGTCAGTGCTTCCTTCACTGCATCGTTTACGGTAGCTGTAGCTGCCTCAACGATAACGCCGATTCTACCACCGCCGTGAACGTAAGAAACCACGCATCCATCCTCTGCAACGACTTTCTCGAAACGACGGATAGTCAGGTTCTCTCCGATTACTGCAACCTTCTCTACCAGTGCATCCTTCACGGTCTTAGAAGTATCCTCTTTCCAAGCCTCTGCCAGGAAAGCATCGATGTCTGCGGAATCAGACTCTACTGCCTGATTTGCAACTGCAGTTACAAAATCACGGAAAGTCTCGTTCTTTGCAACGAAGTCAGTCTCAGAGTTCACCTCTACCACTGCTGCAGTCTTGTTATCCTTTACCACTACGGTACACAGACCCTCAGCTGCGATTCTGCTTGCCTTCTTCTCAGCCTTTGCCTGACCATTCTTTCTTAAATACTCAACAGCGGCATCCATATCTCCGTCTGTCTCGCCTAACGCCTTTTTACAATCCATCATACCTGCGCCGGTCATCTCACGCAGTTCTTTTACCATTGCTGCTGTAATAGCCATTTTTCAATCCTCCGTCCAAATGATTATTCGATTATGCCTCTACTGCTTCCTCAGCAAACTCTGCCGGCTCAGCCTCTAACTCAACATCAACATCTACAGTTCCCTGATTTGCCTCGATGACTGCATCTGCCATCTTAGAAACGATCAGCTTAACGGCTCTGATTGCATCGTCGTTTCCGGGGATTACGTAATCTAACTCCTCCGGATCACAGTTGGTATCTGCAATACCGATCAACGGAATACCTAAAGAATGAGCCTCCTGTACACAGATTCTCTCCTTCTTAGGATCTACGATAAAGATCACATCCGGAATCTTCTTCATTTCCTTGATACCGCCAAGGTTCTTCTCTAACTTCTCTAACTCTTTCTTTAACTGGATAACTTCCTTCTTCGGTAATACGTCGAAGGTTCCGTCTTCCTGCATCTGCTCGATAGCCTTTAATCTTGCAATACGGCTCTGGATGGTCTTAAAGTTTGTCAGCATACCGCCTAACCATCTCTCGTTTACATAGAACATACCGCAACGCTCTGCCTCAGTCTTGATAGCATCCTGAGCCTGCTTCTTGGTTCCTACGAAAAGAACAGTACCGCCATCCGCTGCGATCTCAGCCATAGCCTTGTAAGCCTCATCTACTTTACCTACGGACTTCTGTAAGTCAATGATGTAGATACCGTTTCTCTCGGTGTAGATGTAAGGAGCCATCTTAGGGTTCCATCTTCTGGTCTGATGTCCGAAATGCACACCTGCTTCTAATAACTCTTTCATTGAAATAACGCTCATTTTTCTTTCCTCCATTTGGTTTTTCTTCCATGCACTTCTTATCATCCGACAACCTTGCGGCACCCGTCTTCTGATCGGTGCATGTGATTTTTGTTATCACAACATTCGAAATTATAGCATAGAAAAATCCCGAACGCAAGGGACTTTTTCGGGATTTTACGCATTTTTCTATAATTTTTTATCCATTTATCGCAGATTGGGATCCGTAATCAGTATCTTGGCGATTTCCTCCTGGGTGGAACCATAGGGAATGATCACCTCACCGGGCATCACCTGTTTGGAATAGCCTTTGCTCTGCATGTATTTTGCAAAGGAATCTCCATTCTCCACATATCCGTATTCCTCTAAACGCTGGGCAATGGAATAGGTGGAATCCCCCACCTCAATGGTAAACTTCAGCTGTGTGCCATCCTCCTGCACCATCTCCGTATCGGCAATGCCTTCCTCTGCCGCATCCTCAGCTTCTTCCGAACGGGCATCTTCCGGCTGATCCGTATCCTTCGGATCGTCGCCCTGCTCTGTCTCTGCCTCCGTTCCATTTTCGTCTTCACTGCCGGGCATCACCATGCCAAGCTCCTCTGCCCGGTGCATGATTTCCGCATCAGACATATGATCCTCCCGCAGGGCAAAGGAGATGGACAATATCACGGTGGCCACGATGATACCGATGCCCAATCCCCGCAAATAATATTTAAACCTCATGATCCTGCTCTCCCTTAAACAGCTCAATCACCAGCCGTACTTCCCCGGTTCCAAGACCAAGCTCCTTGGCAATATCCACCGGTTCCATTCCCTGCTGGTATCTGGAAAGGATTTCTTCGTTGTGATTGAATGCGATTTCCGGTTGTTCCTCCTCCACCGGCTCAGGAATCTCCTCCGGCTGATTTTGTGCCACTGCCACCTCCTGGATGCGGCTCATCTCCTGTACGATTTCTGACTTCCTGCTCTCCAGATCAGCGGCAAGTTCCGTCAGTTCCCCATGCTTATCATTTAACATACTGTAGAGGAACATGATTTCATTGTGAGTTTTGTTTATTTCCTCCACCACCGTGTCGGAATACTCGTGAATGGCCATCATTTTTTCATTGGTGGTCTTATCCAGACTGCGCTCCACACGGTTCACGGAACCCTCGATGGCTTCCTCAATCTGGTCGTCAATCTTATTTTCCGCTTCGGAGAGTTTTTTCTCCAATATGGTTTTTATCTCATTTTCACTTAGTTCAGCAATGCGGTTCAGTTCTTTTCCGGAGAGTTTTTCCGTCACCATAAAACTCCCCACCATCAGCACAAGACCGCACAAAATCAGAATAATTTCTACTCCGGTCATATTTAATCCTCTATATCTTGATATCGAAACCGGAAGACGTCCCTTTGATCACAACACGATCCTCCTGCTTCTGTTTCTTTTTTTGTTTGCGATTGCCCTGATAGCCACTGCCATCTCCGTTTTTCGCATCAAATTCCTGCCCGTCACCATCCGCATTTCCTTTACTGCGCACCTGCTCCGACTGGCGATATTCCTCTTTTTGAACCTCTATCTGGATATTCTGCTGGTCCACAAGGGGCTTGGCATTCTCTTGCTGCTTGAGATTTCCCACATCCTGTGTCCGCTGGATCATCCCGTTAAACTCAATTGGACGAATTGACATAAACGTTCCTCCCTGGTAATGCGGTCATGTTCCTCCTACATAGTAGAAATCAGAATCTCACCCTGATTTCTGGTGAGCTGACAGTAATCCCGATTTTCTTTCAGCGTAATGCTGATCTCGGAAATACAAACAGTAACACCGGAGTAAATTGTTTTTTTCACCTGCACTCTGGCATTGCTGTTATGAAGCAGCAGTGTATGCAACTGGGCATACTCATCCTGTACCGATTCCACCTCTTCCTGCTTCGCTCTCATGGCGTTGGCCAGCTGTTCCACATACTGGATAGCCTCTTTGTTCAACGTCTCTCCGTTGGCCAATTTCTCACTGTACGTTGCCAGAATAGGTTTGATTTGGGCAATGGCTTTATTCTCCTGTTGAATAAACTGCTGCAATTCCACAAACCGGGCCTTTTTCTCAGGCTCAACACCCACCTCTATGCGGGTAGCTGCACCCATATCCGATCCGATGGTCTGAGCCTCCACCAGATTACCGGCCTGAATCACCCCTCCTGTGATAAAGCCGTTCTTCCCTTTTACATGAACCTCCGTTGCGGCGGATACACGACTGTGTAGGATGGAATCCGTTTCCACATATCCTCCGGAAATGACAGTGGCATTTTCAATAAACTTGCACATAATGTTGCCGGCTGCTTTCAAGACGCCTTTGGTCATCCCATGGATTCCTCTTTTTACTATGATCTGTCCCCCGGCCTGGATCACCGCATTTTCCACAACGCCGTCCACCACCACATCACCCTTGGCCACAACTGAAAAACCACCTTTTACATTTCCCTTGATGGTGACATTCCCCGGGTAATTGATATTGCCGGTGGAATTGTCCACATCCGCCGGAACTTCGTATACATCAGACACGAAAACCTTGTCATTCACCAGACTGGCATGTCCGGTCACCTCAGAATAAATCTCTGATCCGTCCTCTGAAAGCCGGATATGATTACCGTACTGAAGCTTTAATTTTTTCACCGTGCGGGGGGGGACCTCCTTGCCAAAGATGTCCGATCCGGGTCTGCCCGGGTCTTCCTTGATCAGTCTTGCCAGTAAAGCCCCTGCTTCTACATGGCTGATCACATTCAGCTCCCGATAATCCACGGAACCATCTTCGTTACGCTTGGGCTTTAAGTTCAGATTTGTATTGAAAAAATACTCGACCTTTGCATCTCTCCCGTGTACCGGCATTTTCCCCATGGCAAACACATAATCTGTGCAGTATTCTCTATCATTCATAAAATGCAGGATCTCCTCCTGACGGATTCCATTGGTAATCCCTTTAAAGGTCAAATCGGAAAGGATTTCCTTCACCGTCATCTGGTTTCCACCCTCAGAGCCCGGATAAAACCGACAGTATGCGTTCATCTTGTCCAAAGAAATGCGAATAGACATTTCCTCGTTAATCTGTAGCGGGTAGATATTTCCCACCAGCACCTCTTTCCCCTCCGGTGCCAGTAATGCCTGATTGAGTTCTTTTATATTGAACTCTTTGCATCCACATTTTTCCAGATATGCTGTCACCTCTCCGACTTCCAGAGCCTTGCCACCTGCCAGGGCAGGAAAAATCTGTAAAAAAGTTCCTTCCTCCCTGACATGTATCCTGAAATACGCATTTCTCTGACTCATGAATGTTTCCTCCTGTCTGCAAACCTCCTCGGCCTGCGGCATTCTTTATCCTTCGTCCACCAGTATTTCCATGTATGCCCCCATTTTCTTTTTCATTTTCATAAGAGCCTTTGTATGTAACTGGGAGATTCTCGATTCGGAAACCTCCAGTATCTTACTGATTTCCTTCAACGTCAATTCTTCGTAATAGTACAGCAGAATCACTTTCCGCTCCTTTTCCGTAAGCGTGTCCATGGTCTCTTCCAGTACCTGTTTCAGTTCCTCCTTGGCAACCGCATCCTCCGGCTGCACAAAATGGGAATTGTTGCGGGCATCCATCACCGGTTCCATTCCCTGGTCCACAAACTCGTTAAGTGAAACCACGTTGGTAATCTTTAATTGGGACTGCCAGTTCAGATATTCATCGTCCGACACGCCCAGCTCACTGGCCACCTCTTCATCGGATGCAGTTTTTCCGGTTCTCATCTCAATATTTTTGATGGCTTCATCAATTTTTTTCTGTTTCTGACGCACGGTTCGTGGAATCCAATCCATTTTCCGGATCTGATCCAAAATCGCACCCCGGATACGCAGACTGGCGTAAGTTTCAAACTTTACATCCTTTCCGGCATCGAATTTATCAATTGCGTCGATCAGTCCGAACACCCCGTAACTGACCAGATCGTCATATTCCACATTATATCCCAAATACATACTGAGTCTGCCGGCCACCAGTTTCACCAAAGGAGCATATTCAATTATAATCTGTTCTCTGATCTCCGGTGATGGCTTTTGGGCATACATCTCCCAGAGTTTTTCCTTTGTGACCTTCTTCATTTAAGCCTCCGGTTTTATCCTTTTCCTGTCTTAGTCTCTTTTTCCGACTTGGTCGCATTTTCTGTATTGGTATCGTTTTCCTCGGTTTTTTCGTCTCCCTCAGTCTCCTCTGACTGTTCCTTATTCTCTTCTTTTGCTGCCAAAATACTCTTTTGAATGAGTAATGCCGCGATTCCCCCTATGACATAAAATATCAGCATTACTAATATTAAACTTTTGGCAAATGTAAGAAAATCCTGTCCCTTATAAATACTGATTACACATGAAATAAATCCCGCTATCAGCATCACAATAGCAGGAATTGCCTTCGTCTTCATGCCATTCCCCCTATATGATCTTTTCCGGTTTTCCAACGGACTTGATCAGAAAATCCCCTGTATCACAATGCAGTTCCACCGTACGACCATAATTCAATCCGGTATCTTCCGCCACCAAGGGAATCCCCAGCTTTTGCAGCGTTTCCTTCGAAGAGATAGCATTTTTTTCGCCGATACTTCCCACATCTGATTTACCGCTGACCTCGAACATTTTGGCTCCGCCTGCTATCTTGGCCACCATACGTCGTCTGGACGCACCTGCATCTTCCATCCGGCGCACCAATTCCGCTATTCCGGTATCTGCAAATTTCGCAATATTTGAATTGTTTTTCATTTTCGTGCTGTCAGGCAACATGATATGAGCCAAACCGCCAATCTTCGGCACCGGATCATAAATTGCAATACCAATACAGGATCCCAATCCGAGAGTGACAAGGACATCCGGCGCTTTGCAAACATTCAGATCTGCCATACCAACCTTCACTACTTCACCCATTACTCCGTATCTCTCCTATATACATATCCCCAAGGACTTCAATATCTTATCGTATGATTCTAATTCCGGTAAAAGAATAAAATATCCTTCGATCGTCACATCATCGCCAAACTCCGTGGTAATCAGCAACGCATTATCTCCATACTGCCCAAACTGGATTGCCGGAACACTTAAAATGGCTGCCGCCATATCAATGGCAATATACGGAACTGATGGTGCAATCACCAGATTTGTCATGGATGATAACGCATTCAGATAAGAGCCGGCTATAATATTGCCGATTTCCTTCAGTGCTGACATATCCATCTCGTCAAACTCCTCCTGATAGGATGAATCCCGTCCCATCAGACGATTCACCAGGTAATGAGCTGACTCCATGGTCATCAAAAACATCATACTACCGGAAATATCCTCCGTAACCTCCAGATAAATGCCTACTATCGCCTGATCCTCCGGGCAGATTGCCGAACCCAATTCCTGAAATCCAAGCAACTCCACTCTGGGCACTTCCATGTTGATCTTAACATTTAGCATGTTCGCCATGGCAGTAGTTGCATTGCCTGCACCTATATTTCCAATCTCTTTTAAAACATCAAAATACATACTGTTGACATCGTTCAAAGTATATTCAGACACCGCATTTCCTCCTGTCTCCGCTTCCTGACAGCGGCATATTCATATTAGACAGAATATAGTGAGGCATAGCCTCACTATATCCATGTTTCATATTAAGCATTTTCGGATTCGTCGATAATGGAACCCAAATCCAATAAGGAAATCAGTTCGTCACCATTTTTTCCAATTCCATTGATGAAACTTTCCCGGCTTTCCTGCCCATTCATCTTTACATGCTCAATCTTGTCAATGCTCAGTGTAACTACCTCTTTTACTTCATCCACGATGATTCCCAGCTCACCCTGCTGTTCCAGCTTCAGGATGATGATTCTGCTGGCATTTGTAAACACATCGTCCTCCAGCCCCATACGAACACGGATGCTCATAATAGGCACAATCTCCCCACGAAGATTGATGATTCCTTTAAAATAGACCTGAGATTTCGGCACGCGGGTAATGGCCTGCATACGAACAATATTATCAACATATCCGATATCGATTCCATACTGCTCATTTCCGATTTTAACCACAATGTACTGTTTTGTAATATTTGATGTTGTTTCAATACTTGTATCCATTATGCGCACCCCCTGTTAGAATAATGTATTTACATCAATGATCAGAGCCACTTCACCGTCACCTAAGATGGTGGCGCCGCTGATGGTCTTATTGTTGTTGTTGATATATTTTCCTAAAGACTTGATAACAATCTCCTGCTGTCCAATGAGATCGTCCACCACAAGACCTGCCAGACGATCGCCCTTGCGCACGATGACTACCGTGATGCTCTCAGGCTCCTCCTCTGCCGGTGCACTGTCCAGCACCTGATCCAGCCGCACAATGGGGATTACCATTCCACGAAGATTGATTACCTCCCGGGCCTCCACATACTTAATCTCTGTCGCAGGCAGATCCTCAATGGTCTCGATGGATCCCAGTGCGATGGCATACTTCTCATCCCGGATTTCCACCATCAGTGCCTGAATAATAGCAAGAGTCAGAGGCAGTCTGACGGTAAATTTAGAGCCAACACCCAGCTTGCTGTCCACCTCTACATCTCCGCCCAAGGCTTCGATATTGGACTTTACCACATCCAGGCCAACACCTCTTCCGGAAATATCTGTGATCTTTTTTGCCATGGAAAAACTAGGCATAAACAGGAAACTGATGATGTCCTTCTGGCTAAGTTTCTCTGCCTGTTCCGGTGTCACCAATCCACGCTCAATAGCTTTGTTCTTGACACTCTCTGTATCGATACCATTACCATCGTCACTTACTTCAATGATAACGTTATTTCCTTCCTGATATGCATTTAAGTTAATGGATCCCACCTCAGGCTTGCCGCGCTGGGCACGAACCTCTGCGCTCTCCAATCCATGGTCTGCTGAGTTACGCAACAAATGCTGCAACGGATCCCCAATCTGATCCACCACGGTACGATCCAGCTCGGTATCTTCACCGGTCATATGTAATTCCATCTTCTTATCCAGCTGTCTGGACAAATCACGGATCATACGCGGGAATTTGCTGACCACACTCTCAATAGGAACCATTCGCACCTTCATGACAGACTCATGCAAAGTGGTAGTGATCCGCTCTAAGTATTCAATCTGCTCTGTAAAGGTCTGATTTTTGAAATCATTACCCTCCTGAGAACTGATGGACACCAAACTGTTCTTGGCAATGATCAGCTCGCTGACCTGATTCATCAAAGCATCCAGTTTCTCAATATCCACGCGGACAGTCCGATTTGCCACCGGCTTTCCGGCAGTCTTTGGTTTCGCAGCCGGCTTATTTTCCTTGGTAGTCTGTGCAGCCTCATTTTTGTCTGATACTGCCGGCACGTCAGAAACACTTTCTTCTTTTGCACCAAACAGTGATTCATAGGTCACCTCTTCGCCCACTGCATCTTCAATCTCGGACACATTCTTAATGGCAGCAATGATCTTGTCCAAAGGATTCTCAGACGAAATGTAAAGGGAGAAATCCAATTCAAACCGTTCGTCCTCAATATCCTGTGAACTGGGGCTGTATATAATAATCTGGCCCAGTTCTTCTATAGCCTTGAACACCAGAAACGCACGAGCTGCTTTCAACAGACATTCCTTCTGTACTGTAACGGTGACACCATACACTTTACCGCCATTCTCTGCCGCAGAACGGATAGCTTCCTTATCATTCTCTGAAAATTCAATGTTCAAAAACTTTTTCTCAATGGATGCTTCCGCAGGTTCTTCCTTCTTTTCTTCCTTTGGAGCTTCTTTTTGCTTCGGTGCTTCCGCCGCGCCTTCTGCCTGAGCCAGGAACTGGTTCAAGCCTGCAATCAATGCCTCATTGTCTTCGGTGCCCTCATCGGAAGTGCTCTTTATATTCTCCAGATATCCCTCGATGGCATCCAGACACTGAAACAGGATATCGATCATCTCACTGCTGACCTTTACCTTGTCACTTCTTACTTCCTGAAATACGTTCTCCATATCATGGGTCAGATGCTGCATCCTCTTAAATCCCATGGTACCCGCCATACCCTTCAGGGAATGTGCTGCACGGAAAATCTCATTAATCGTATCCTTATTCTCCGGCTCATTCTCCAGAGTCATAATGCAATCACTCAGGCTCTGGATGTGTTCATTGGTTTCATCAATAAAAATCTCAAGATATTGACTTACGTCCATTTTTGCTTACCCCCACATTCTTTAGAATCGCTTTCGCAACCTGATCCAACGGAGCAATTTCATCAACCATACCCGCCTCAGCTATGGACCGGGGCATCCCATACACCACACAGCTGGAGGCGTCCTGGGCAATTACATATATCGGTACACGATGAGACAAAGAAACAATCCCCTTTGTACCGTCTGCCCCCATCCCGGTTAATACCACGCAGGTGATTTCACCGAAGCCACATTCCTTCAGAGACTCATACATCACGTCCGCGCAGGGTTTTAATCCTCCAATGGCCGGTTCGTCCCCCAGAACAACACGGTGTTTGCCTGTCGAAGTCTGCTGAATCCTCAGATGCTTCCCGCCGGGTGCCACATAGACGACCCCCTTCTCCAGAACATCCCCATCCTGCGCTTCCCGCACCCGGATAGGACTCAATTCATTCAATCGTTCTGACATGGACTTCGTAAATCCTGCGGGCATATGCTGCACCACCAACATAGGTGCATCCAGATTCGGATCCAGAAAAGGAATTACCTGTTGTAGAGCCTTTGGACCACCCGTAGAACAGGCCAACGCCACCAGCTTGTCACCGTGAGCCTTTCCGGCTTTCGAAGTCTTTCGCTCCGGCAGTGTCTGTTTGCTTCTGACCGCGGTCTCTGCAGAATGCTTTGGCTTATTGCACACTGCATCCAGCACCCGAAGGATGTTTGAACGAAAATTCTCACCCTTAGCCTCGATGATATTTTCCGGCTTAGTGACAAAATCCAATGCACCACGCTCGATCGCCAGCAATGTCACCTTCGCATCTCTGTTGGAAAGAGAACTGACAATGATCACGGTTGCTTTTATATTTTCTTGTTTTAGCTTTTCCAGGAGCTGCAGCCCGTCAAGCTGCGGCATGTTGATGTCCAAAAGCACTGCATCATAGGTTTTGACCTTAAGCTTTTCGTATGCTTCCAAACCGTCCCGGCATACATCCGACACCTGGAAATCACTAGATGTGTTTATTATATCACATATTACTCTTCTCATGAGTGCAGAATCATCAACAATCAAAATATTTTTCTTCATTTTTCACCTTTTTCTTTTCCTGCTGACTAACGATTCTTGTTTCGCATCAATAACACAATTTTAACCATCCCAACACCAACCGCCAGAATTATAACGAATACCATTACCTTTTTCCCTAGATTGCCGGATTTTTTCGTATTCTCTATGTTTTCATCCTGCATTCCTTCATCCGGAGTGTTATCTGTCGGAATAGATTCTTCCTCTGACATTTGCTCTTCCTCCATCGTCTCTTCCGGATTCTCATCCGTTAAATTTTGTTCTGTCAGAGCTGTCTCGTCATCGGAGCCGGATGCAGATTGGGTTACAACAGGTGTATCGCGTCGGGAACTACCCGACTCTCCCTTTGCCTGTTCAGGTATCACCCCTGTGGCAGGGATTGCCTCCGTGGACTGTGCACCGCATCGACTGCAGGTGTACAGTTTTTCTCCTTCTGCTGTGGCAGTGGATTCTATTGTCACTACCCCTTCATCCCAGCTATGTCCCAATGCCGAAATTTCCGTTCCTGATTCCTTGACTTCTCCGCATTCCGAACATACCAGATCGCCGGTATATCCCGCCAGTTCACAGGTGGCTGCATATGCATCTTTCGTCACATAATTGATAGGGTTGCAGGCTGCACGGCTGACGGTGATTTCAACTGTCTCCACGTTATAATTGCCTTTATCGCCGCCATCATAAGCCGCCACTGCCATTACGCTGTCCCCCTGAGGAATGGCAATCTCCCCCTGGCCCGCCTGCCAGATCCATCCAGCAGGCAAAGATACTGCTCCCACTGTGGTAAACTTGTTTTCCACGGATATGGAACTATCCGGTATATTTGGCGCTACCGCCGCCTTTTCAATCCTTGCTACCACGGATGACATGCAGGTATATCCGTCTGCTTTAATCTTTCTAACATAGATAGTTTTGCTGTCACTGACGTTCTGTACCGTAGGTATAGCACTGCTCCAGTTGGTCAGATCCTCGCTGAATTCCAACGATTCCCCCTCTGACACCTGACCCTGAACGATCACTGCAGGATGCGAAAGTCCGTCATAGGTTCCCGTATATCCCTGCATCGCGATGTCAAACTCTCCATTCATGGTCATGGTAGTCACCTGTGCACTGGTATTGCCTGCATACTTCGTTCCGTCGGCTACTACATACCCTGCCACTTTATAATAGTACAAAGTATCCGGATTCAGCCCCACATCAGAATAGCAGGTATCTGTAGTATCTCCCACAAGATCCCAGGCTGTGGTCGCGTCATTATAGCGGTAGATATAATATCCGTCAGCCCCATCCGCCGCCGTCCAGGAAAGGCTCACTGAATCCGTCAATGGACTAACCGTAACTCCCTGCACCGCAGAAGGTGAAACCACAACTGTGGCATAAGCCTTTGTATTGGAATTGTCTGCTGCCGCCACTTCCACACGGGTGGAGCCCACCTTATTTCCAACGATAGTACGGGTATTGCCACTCGCACCTTGCAGTGCAGCAATCCGGGAATCAAAGGAAGTAAAAACAAGCTGGCTCACGTCTGCATTGGAGGGGCTGTAGGTTGCGTTAATTGCAGTGGTTGTCCCCTGAGGAATGTTGTACACAGACTTGTCGGTGGCTATTCCGGTAATTTTTGTTGCATAAGGCATGGTAATACTAATAGCACATGATTCCGAATCATACATCCGATAATAATTATTTTCATCCTTAAGCACCGCCACAACCGTATAGCGATATGTAGTTCCATCAACTAAATTCTCTGTCTGCACATAGTGATAGTCAGTGGTTGTGGCATCCTTAGGAATAAATGCCACATCCTGATATACATACCCCGTTGCCCTTCGCACCATATAACCGTCAATCTGTTCTTCGTATTGCGGGGCTAATCCCTGAAAAGAAACATTTACTTTCCGGTAGGAAGCAGTTATGTCCAACCTATCTTTTGTTATTTTGAAACTATCATCCAAAACACCTAAAGGTATGGACACGGAATACTGTTTCGCATCGTTGGCTGTGATTACCAACTTGGTAATCCCCACCTGTTTCCCTCGAATGGTACACAAATAAGAATTGGCCGGAGAGGAAACCGCATCCAGCGCCGTCACCTCCGCAATGCTCTCATTCTCCACACGACAGGACAATGTCTTATCATCGGCATTAGCCGGCCCATAGGTGATGACTACCTGCTTGGTTCCATTGACAGTCAACTGGTCAATGGGATTGGAACCACACTTCAGAGAACTGATTGGTATAAAATCAAACGTAGAACTCGTCACCACCGAATCCGCCGATTCGATAAGTTTCCTGGTTCCGCTTTGCCAATTGCTGATAAAGGCCTTGACACAGAATTTATACTGCGTCCCCGGCTGAAGCCCCGAAACCGTATAATTGGGATATGTCACATAGCTTCCATTGTTGAGCACAGTATACTGCTGTGTGGATTCGTTCCACTGATAGATGTAATATCCGTATATATTGTCCACACTGTCCCAGGTTAATTTCACACTGTTATTGGTTGCGGAGGCTGTAAGGTTTTCCACAGCCGGTGGCTGGATATAGAAGGTACAATATCCATAGCACTGTTTATCGGAGGAATAACGTCTCACCGTGGCCACACCGTTTCCCACAATATGTACCAGACCTTTCTGGTCCACAGTCACAATACTCTCATCACTGCTCTCCCACTCTCCCGGTTCATCCGTATTCTCTGCATTAGACGGGTAATAGGAAGCAACAGACAATTGATGATAGCTGTTGATGTCACTATAGTCTAGCTCAACATAAGACTCAGACAAAGTGATTCGCTTGACTGTAAGCCGGGTCACATTAACTGTTATCTGGCCCTGCAGATTGCTGCCATCCAGAGTACGGCAGGTAATAATTGCTGAGCCAAGATTAACTGCCTGAATCAGGCCGGACTCCGATACGGTTGCCACAGTAGGGTCTGAGGATGACCAAATCAGATCCTGTGACGCCTTCTTTTCTGGGAAAACCACATAATCCGCATACATTCGATAATTCGGCTGCAGATTCAGCGTACTCTTATTAATCACGATCTGGCTTGCCTTCGCCTCCTCGAAATGAATCACTACTTCCCCATACTTGGTACTACCATCCAAAGGCACCGCATAAATATGTACTTCTCCGTACTGTTTTCTGGTTACACGGCCACTATCCGATACAGTCGCCATGCTCTCGACAGAGGAATACCAGACATAATCCTGATTGGATTTCACCGTCTCCGTACCATCTTCCTGTTCCACATAAAAAACGGCTGACAAATCCACGGTGGAATCTGTGGTAGTGATTTCTGTCACCGGAGCTCCTCCACGGGTGATTTCAACTCTGCTGACCAGGGGGGCGTTGTAATCCACATCCGCTGCCTCCAGATACTGATTGTTTTCTATGGTGTAGTTTGCTACAGAGCTGCTAGTATTGATCTGGATTCCCTGCAGGGTATTGCCCGTAATGGTCATATTGTTGCAGCTGCCGCTCCGATACCGGAAAAGAAAGGCATCATAATAGCCCTGCTCCGTTTTTGTATTCCACGATGCCTGTGTCTTCAAAAATCTTGTGTTGGGCAACAGGTATTTATTGCCTTCAAACTGCAAGGTATCGAAATCTGAATTCACCATAACCATACATTGAAAAGGTGATTGTAGTGAATCATAACGTTTATAGTCATAGATTTCATTCCCGATGACCTTTATCTTCTGATCAGTCTTTGCATCGGTAATGGTGAGAAAAGAATTGCTGGAAACTCCGTCCGACCCAAAACCACCATATATATAAGCTTTATTATAATTAAATTCATAAGGGGAGTTCGCCAGTTTACATATACCATCCAGCGTAATAAAGGTATTCTTATTGATATACTCTCCCAATACACCGAATGCAAGGTCCGTGTCTGCAAAAATCCGGTTTCCCTCCAGGGTAAGCTTTCCCCCCGTCAGATTTCCTTTTCCGGTATTACAATCAGTGGTGATAAAAAACTCATTGTTTTTTATCATGATATTCTTCGAATCGGAATTTCCGGAATCAAATACCATGGACCAAGTCCTGTAGGTGCAATATATTTCGATAATATTATCTTCCACCACACAGTTAGTCACAGCACCAAAGGTCATAAACTTGGAATCACACTCCGCAACAAAATGATTCCCCGCAAAACGGATGTTATCTACGAAATTCGAATCATTATAGGCCACAGTCACACGCATGGTGGCATTTCCCACCACGTCCACATACTTTGGCTGATAAAAGTATACCTCATTGTTGATGAACTCAACATTGTGAACATAGGCGCTACTGTTTGAAGTGCTAAACACGCCAATCTGCTCATCTCTGGCATTGCCATACAGTTCACAGTTCATCACCACAATATTTTCCTCACCGCTGGACCAGATATCCAATATACCAATATTGGCTCCCCGGTAGGTACCACTCATCTGTTCCATGTGACAGCCATCTACCGTCACATTTTTATTGCCGGAATAACAGCAGAAATTAGAGTATTGCTTATCCTCATAGTAATAAGCACTATATGCTTCCTGTGGAACAATAAGATTCACATTTTTCACATAAATATCCTGTGAATAAACTACCACGAACTGACGCATGTAGTGATACAGGTCGATTTCCCGGGCCTCCACTCGAAAATCCGCGAAATAGGAATCTCTTCCTCCCCAAACTTCTATAAAGAACTCAGAATAGCCGGAATCTTCCCGGTATCCATTATCCGTAAAAAGAACGGACTCATCCCCTTCTCCCACTATATTTACGTTTGTGACACCAAAACCGATCTTATCCGTACAGCGATATTCGCCTGCCGGAATATACACAATGGCCCGATCAATTTCAGAAGTTCCTGCCGCCTGAGATGCAACAATGGCTGCATTTCCAATCGCTGCGTTATCGGGTGTCACACCATCCCCCGTTGCCCCTAACTGCTTTACACTGACAATGCCCCAGGTAAGGCCATCAATCACTTTGGTATCCACCTGAATCACCGCATAAAGACCACAGGACAGCTCCACGGCACCTGCGACATTGGATGATGTGGTTAGCTTGTAGATGGCTCCGCCGCCATCCCCATTCTCGTAATAGCCCAGGGTTTTTACCAGGTTACCACTTACCATACGCCCATCCTGACAGTTTTTCATGTCCTCCACCGTTTCAAATGTGGCGCTGACATCCTCTGATTTCATACTTCCATAATCAAAGGACCTCAAAAATGTATAATCCATGTTCTTATACACCGCAGTGCTGGCAAGTGTGACCGTATTCGTTACTCCGTCAGAACCTTCTGCATTTTCCCTGTTTGTTTTCAGTGCAAATATACTGATAATCAATGCTACCGCCACCAAACCTGACAAGCATTTCAAGAGACTTTTCTTCATTTTTTTACCCCTTCTCGTTCTTTCGGATTCTTCTCTCTTCTTCGAAAATATAGCGTATGATTTCTTCCCTCATCCTTGCATCGTTGATAATGAACTCGACCCGGTTTTCATACAGCTGTTCTGCGGTATCCACCCGGAGGCAACGGATAATCCGACCCGGAATCATATATTCCTTTTCCCGTTTTGCCGTGTGCAGCAGCACAATGATCAACGCATAACTATTATCTTCGTTTTTTTCCTTTGAAACAAACCGGATTCCGCCTCCGCTGATATCCACAACCGTACCTTTCTTCCGGCCTCCCGGTGACGGATTTTCCCGCAAACTCTCCATCAGCATGTTCACATCAGATATATTGGCCTGCTCATTTGTAATGAGACAATACTCCATATCCAGCATGCATTCCATCCGATAGTACTGGCGGCGTTGAAATTTTGTCAGAGGTGCTTTCAAAACAATTCTCAACATATATACATTGTCCGACTTATACCGTTCCTTAATGACTCCGGTACTCTTATAAATGCCGGACTGGGTATAAAACGCAAACTCATACCTTAAATCCAACGGCAGAAGGATCACCTTTCCACCTTCAATGGGCATAGTGATTTCCAGTTCTCCGTGTTCAAAAACCTCAAAAATCTGGCTCTTGTAAACGTGAACCTCCTCACCCGTGCGGGCAGCACGTTCCACCTGTCCCACGATCCGAATATCCACTTTCATTCGCTCCTGTAAAATGTTTGAAATCATATAGCCCCACCTATCTGAAACTGTTCGGAGTTTACCTATCTCTTGTTTATCAACCCTGCAAATAACTGAGTAATCCCTCGTCGCATTACGGGAATCTCATGTCCATTATTCAGCAGATTGGATGCCAGCACCTCAAATGCCCTGGCAGCATTTGAACCGGGTGCATACATGGACACCGTCTTCTGCTGACGCACCGCCTTCTCCAATGCTGCATCCTGAGGAACCATCCCTAAATAGTTGATTTTTCCCTGCAAAAACTGTGTCACCACAGAATTCAGCTTGTCGTAAACCGTCTGCCCCTCCTCCACGGAAGTCACTTTGTTTGCCACCACATTAATCACCGTCTCATTCCTGCGGAAATTCGGATTGCGGTGAAGTGTTTTCAAAAGGGAATAGGAATCCGTCAGGGAACTGGGCTCCGGTGTGGTCACCAACAGAATCTCCGGACAAGCCAGCACAAACTCCATGACGCTGTCCGCAATTCCGGCACCTGTATCCACAATGATGATATCTGCAATACTATCTAACTGTGCAAGGTTATGGACCAGATAGGAAATCTGCCCCTTAGACAGATTATTCATGCCCATGATACCGGATCCTCCGGAGATGAAACCAATCCCCAGCGGTCCCGGTGTAATAATATCCTTGATATCCATCCCACGGTAAATTAAATCACCAAGATTGTATTTTGGGATTGCCCCAAACATAACCTCCACATTTGCCAGTCCCAAATCCGCATCAAAGATCAGTACCTTTTTCCCTTGTTTCTGCAGCTGAATCGCCAGATTCACCGCAAGATTTGACTTTCCCACGCCCCCTTTGCCACTGGTAATGGCCATGAGCCTTGCCTTGGGGGGCAGGCTTTGATTTTGTCGTTTGATTACGTTTCGCAGTTGTTCTGCCTGATCCATATTACTTGCCTCCCAACAACTGTTTCACAATTTTCTGTGTTCTGAATACCTCAATATCATCCGGCACATTCTGTCCGGTGGTAACATAGGACATCTCTGCCCCGGAATACATACGAATGTTTAAAAGATTACCATAGCTGCCTGTCTCATCCAATTTTGTGAAAATCAGCTTATAGTCTGCAATTTCATGATAACTGTCTGCAATCTGTACCAGATCCTTATACTTGGTGGTAGCGCTGAGCACCAGAAACACATCCCTGTCATAAGCCGGATCCAGACTGTCCAGCAGTTCCTTCATATCTTTTTTCTGTTCCTGATTTTTATGGGAAAATCCGGCAGTATCCACCAATATCAGGTCGTAATCCTTCACACGTTCAATGGCATCATTTAACTCCTCTGCTGCATACACCACAGACAATGGCGCGTCCAGAATATTTGCATAAGTACGCAACTGTTCTGCAGCAGCAATCCGGTAGGTATCCGCTGTCAGAAATGCCACCCGCTTTCCCATATCAACCTTAAACTTAGATGCAATCTTGGCAATGGTTGTGGTCTTTCCCACTCCGGTGGGTCCGATAAAAAACGCCACTTTCGGCTGACCACCGGTAAGTTCCAGTTTATATGGCTGACCAAATTTCAAGATCATTTTCTGATATACATTGGAGAGCACCAGATCCATTCCTGCCGTGCTGCGCAATGAGCGCTCCACATCATCCATAATCTGATTGACATACCGCTCATTCACCTCATTGTCCAGCAATACCTCATAAACCATTTTGATACAGCGGAACATCTCAGACTGGGCACCATTTTCCTTTCCTTCTGTGCGGATCAGTTTGTCCACATTCTTCTCCTCAGAAGACAGGTTTTTCTCTATGAGATTCTGTAAACTCTCAATCTTCTCTTCCAGCCCATTATTATCCTCACTGTCTGACTTGCGGTAGGAAGAAACTGTTTCCCGGGGAATCTCAATTTTCTCATCCGCCGCATAATTAATGGTTTCATGCACTTTCCGCTGAGTATTGAGGGCTGAGAAAAGATTTACCTGCTGTTCCTTTTCCTCTAAGGCTGCCGTCACTTCAAAAGTAGAACTTTTAAAGGCACTGAAAATGCCCTTGGGCTTAACCTCCTTTACATTCATGATAACTACGGAGTCACCCATCTCCTTTTTGGCCTTCTCCACGGCCTCCTCCTGCGTCTTTCCCTGAAATTTATTGATCGTCATTTATGCTGTCACCATCCCTACCGACTGTAATTCTACGTTTGATTCTACCTCATTATAGGATACCACAATCAGGTCCTTAAAGTAATCTTCCGTTAATTTCTTAAAGTACATCCGCACAATGGGCGAAGTGATTACAATGGGGTTCTTTCCTATGTTCTCCAATTTCGCAATCTCCGTCTCCACAGAGGACATGATGGACTTGGTTTTCTCCGGATCTAACGTCAGATAAGCCCCCTGTTCCGTCTGTTTCACAGAGCCCATGATCTCCTGCTCTATCTTGGGATCCAGCGTCACTACGCTGGTGGTCTCATTAGCCGGGAAATACTTATTGGATATTGCCCGTTTCAAACTCTGCCGCACATATTCCGTCAAAACATCCGTATCGCGGGAAGTAGCTGCATGATCTGCCAGAGTCTCGAAAATAGTCAACAAATCCCGGATGGAAATTCCCTCACGCAGAAGATTCTGAAGCACCTTCTGAATCTCACCGATATTAAGCAGCTTCGGGGTAAGCTCCTCCACCAGAGCCGCATTGTTTTCCTTGATATTTGCGATGAGGTTGGACACATCCTGTCTGGTCAGAAGCTCTGCTATGTGGGAACGGATCACCTCTGTCAAATGGGTTGCAATAATAGAGGGCGGATCCACCACGGTATAGCCCAGACTTTCCGCCCGCTCTCTCTGTCCTTCTGTGATCCAGATGGCAGGCAGATGGAAGGAGGGCTCAAAAGTGGGAATACCGGTAATTTCTTCTTCCACATAGCCGGGATTCATGGCCATATAGTGATCGAACAGAATCTCTCCCTCTGTCACCTGAATTCCTTTGATTTTGATTATATACTGATTGGGATTCAGCTGGATATTGTCACGCAGACGAATTATCGGCACCACTGTACCGAGCTCCAGCGCGATCTGTCTCCGGATCATTACCACACGATCCAACAAATCGCCTCCCTGATTTACATCCGCCAGTGGAATAATACCATATCCAAACTCCAGTTCGATGGGATCCACCTGTAAAAGGGACACCACATTTTCCGGTCTTCGGATCTCCTCTGCCGCACTTTCCTCCTGGCTGGCTTCCTCCTCGATAGCCTCCACCTGTACGTTACGCTGGATGACACGGCCGGTGGCGATAAATGCAGCTCCAAGACCCACAAAGAGATACCACTGCAACGGCGTCGCCAATCCCAGGAAGCACAGCACTGCACCCACTATGTACAATACCTTGGGGATTCCGAAAAGCTGGGACACCAGCACATTGCCAAAGTCTGCCTCATTGGATCCTTTTGTCACCAGAATACCGGTGGCAAGGGAAATCAGCAGGGACGGGATCTGGCTGACCAGACCGTCACCGATAGTAAGGATTCCATACTGGGAAATGACATCCATGATGGAACCGCCGCCATTCATGTAGCCCATGACGGAGCCGCCGATCAAATTAATAAAAGTAATCAGGAGTCCTGCCGTAGCATCTCCCTTTACATACTTGGTAGCACCATCCATGGAGCCAAAGAAGCTGGATTCCTTCTGAATCTTGTCACGTCTCTCCCGGGCTTCTTTTTCGGTTATTGCACCGGTATTCAAATCAGCGTCAATTGCCATCTGCTTACCGGGCATTGCATCCAATGTGAAACGTGCAGTTACCTCAGCTACACGCTCAGAACCTTTGTTAATAACGATGAACTGAATCAATATCAGCACTATGAATACAATCGCACCGATTACCAGATTTCCACCGCCAACAAAACCTCCGAAGGTTTCTACCACATTACCGGGTTCCCCGGTAGTCAGGATCAGTCGGGTGGAGGATACATTCAACGAAATACGAAAAATTGTGGTGAACAACAGCAGGGTTGGAAAATATGCCATGTCCAAAACTTCTTTCACGAACAAACAGTCAAAAAGAATAATCAATGCAAAGGAAATATTAATGGCCAGCATCGCATCCAGAAGGACACTGGGAATCGGTATGATAAAAAAGATGACAGCTGCCATCAAATATGCCGCAACGCCCACGTCTGCTTTTTTCATATCGCTTCCTCCTTATCTCTTGTTCTTCTGTATTCGATGAGCCCAGATCTTAATAGCCCTTATCCTTTAGATTGTAAACCATTGCAAGAACTTCTGCAACTGCCTGATACAATTCCGGCGGAATCTCCGCCCCCACATTGACATTAGCGTAAAGCATTCGTGCCAAAGGTTTGTTTTCCACGATCTCAATATGGTTTTCCCTTGCCACTTCTTTGATTTTCTGGGCAAGAAAATCCTCTCCCTTGGCCAAAACTACCGGGGCCTTTGCCACAGACGAATCATATTGAATAGCCACCGCGTAATGAGTCGGGTTGGTGATGACCACATCCGCCTTGGGCACATCCTGCATCATTCTCCTCTGAGAGGCTTCACGCATACGTTGCCTCTGACGTCCTTTAATCTGGGGATCTCCCTCGGTATTCTTATATTCGTCTTTCACTTCCTGCTTGGTCATCTTCATGTCTTCGCTGAACTTATGCTTATTATAGATAAAATCCACAATTCCCACAATCAGATAAACGAAGGCAATTTTAAGCCCTGTATTGATAATGATATCCCCGATCAGAGCAATGGCCTGCTTCAACTCAATATCATAAATCAGGAAAAGCTCACTCTGATGGTCCTTGATAGAACTGTAAGCCACATAACAGATCAGTGCGATTTTCACCACCGCCATAAACAGTTCAAACAGGGAATCCTTTGAAAACATCCGCTTAAATCCGTTAAGTGGATTAAATTTACTCAGTTCCGGTTTCATAGGCTTTGTGGTCACTTTCCACCCCACTTGAAGCACATTCACCAGAACTCCCACCACCAATCCGATGAGCATAAACGGAATGACCACCAGAACGATGTTGATAATCACCTGATTCATAAGATTTTTGGTGGCAGTCAGAGTAAAAATTCCCCCACTTTCCGACAAAACCTCCGGTATTCTTCCGTAAAACACAGAAAAAATTCCAGCCAACCGTTCCCCCACATAGCCCACAAATATCTTCAGGCACAAAAAAAGGACGATTAGGTTTAATGCGGCCGTCAGTTCCTTGCTTCTGGCAACCTTTCCTTCCTCTCTGGCTTCCCGCAGTTTTTTCTCGGTAGCCGGCTCTGTCTTCTCGCCGCCCGGTCCGTCCTTTGCAAACCACTGCAGGTTATATTCGATTAAGTGAACCTCTTTCCCATTGATGATTTCCAACTTAATACATTCCTTCTATCATTGTGACAATCATTCGCTTCATCTCTGTATAGACAAAATCCGTTACATATGGCAGGAGCTGCACCGTCAACAACAGGATTACCAATCCCGTAAGCACTTTCAGCTGCATACCCACAGAAAACATATTCATCTGGGGGGCCACCTTTGCCATAACACCTAAGATACAGTTTAAGATCATGATGCAGGCGAATACCGGCAGTGCGATCCGGAAACCTAATATCATGGACTGGCTCATATACTCCAGCATTCCGGACATAAGTGAATCCCACTGAAACAGTTGTCCATTCACCGGAATCAATTGAAAAGATTCCACTATGGCCGTCAGCACATACCGGTGCATGCCACTGACCAAAAGCAGTAGCAACACCATATAGTTATAAAAATTTCCGGTGATGGGCGCATTGGTTCTGGTCACCGGATCATATTCCGTGGCCATGGACAGACCCATGTTCATATCGATGATATTTCCCGCTAATAAAACAATGGAATTACAAATATTTGCTGCAAATCCTATCAGCAACCCTGTAATTCCCTCCTTGATCACGATGACTGCAAATCCTATCACATCGTTATAAGATACCTCCGGTTCCGGCACCATTGTAAATACTAACAGGGCAACAAAAAAAGAAAACCCGATTTTGACTCTGCCCGGTGTATTGGGCAGACTGAAAAAGGGGGCCACAAAAACAAAAGATGCGATGCGTACCAGAACCAGCAAAAAATATTCAAATGTAATCAATGAAAAAGTATAATCTACCATAAAATTGATCTTTGAAAATTAGGACCTAAACATATGCGCTGAAATCTGACCACAGCTCTATCATGAAGGATGACATGTTATTGAGCATCCATGCACCAAAGAGCATCAGGGCCGCAAACACAGCCAAAATTTTCGGAACAAACGTAAGTGTCTGTTCCTGAATGGATGTCACTGTCTGAAAAATACTAATGATCAAGCCAACGATCAGTGACACCAGCAAAAGTGGTGCCGCAGTCGTAATAATGGTATAAATGGCATCACGCGCAATGTCCAATACCTCTCCTTGGGTAATCATATTCTACACCTGCCTAATAGAAAGTTCGTACCAGATTGCCCACCACAAGGTCCCATCCGTCTGCCAGAATAAACAGCAGGATCTTAAAGGGTAAGGATATGGTGGTCGGTGGAAGCATCATCATACCCATGGACATAAGCACAGATGACACAACCATATCAATCACAATAAATGGGATATAAATTACAAAGCCTATGATAAAGGCTGTTCTAAGTTCACTTAAGATAAATGCCGGTATCAGCACGGTAGTGGGTATACTCTCTTTAATCTCCTCTAATTCTGCACTGGTATCATAGGTGATGCCGCCAATATCGCAAAACAGATTGATATCTTTTCTGTTCGTCTGTTCAAACATGAACTCCCGAATGGGCTCCATTCCAATCTCCAAAGCTTCTTCCTGAGTAATTTCTCCGGCATCCAGTGGTTTTAATGCCTCCTCATTAATCTGGGAAAAAACAGGATTCATAATAAATAGTGTCAGGAACAAAGCCAGTCCAATGAGCACCTGATTGGGCGGTACCGTCTGTGTTCCTATGGCTGCCCTTACAAAATGCAACACGATCACAATCCGTGTAAATGATGTGAGCATGATCAAAATGGAAGGTGCCAGGGAAATTATGGTCAAAACCAATAAAATCCTCAGCGTACCAGACAGATTCCCGCTGTCATTGTTCACGGTAATCGAAACACCATCGTTTGCATCCGAGGTGGCATCCACAGTGGGTTTAATCACATCCACCCCATTCTCATCCTGAGATGTCATGGAAGAAGCGTATACATGCTGCGACCAACAGTATGACAGGGTCAGCGTCAATGTGAACACTGCAAAAATAAAGGATAATATACAATAACCTTTTTTTAATTTACTCATCTTTTTTATGCCTGCCCTTAGGAATACGTTGTTTCCATTGTTCTAATATTTGTTGAAAATCCTCCCGTTTCAAGGGATTGACCGGATTCTGCGAAGATACCTCCGTAATATCATCCTCCGAAAGCTCTGTCAGAAACGTAACCTCATCTTTTCCCAACGCGATAACGAGATACTTTCCTCCCACCTCTACGATCTGTATGTACTTATTGGTGGAAAGCTTCATGGTCTCCACCACCCGGATATTTCGATTGAAGCTGTGTTGCTTCTGATATCCCGCAATCCATGCAGTGGTAAAATAGCAGGCAGCCAACACTACAACAAATAAAAGAATTGCTACGATCAACTGTCCTACAGAGCTGCCTGTGCTTAGTAAAATCATACTAACCTACTACTTTTTTTACTGCTTCCAGCACACGTTCAGCTTGAAAAGGCTTTACAATAAAGTCCTTGGCTCCGGACTGAATTGCCTCAATTACCATTGCCTGCTGACCCATTGCAGAACACATAATTACATTGGCTGAAGCATCGTTTGCTTTAATTTGCTTCAATGCCTGGATTCCATCCATCTCCGGCATGGTGATATCCATCAATACAAGATCCGGTTTTACTTCGTTGTATTTTTCTACAGCTTTTGCTCCGTTCTCCGCCTCTGCTGCAACGTTATAACCATTCTTGGTAAGAATGTCCTTAATCATCATTCTCATAAATGCTGCGTCATCACAAATTAAAATATTCTTTGCCATAGGTTTTCTCCTCGTCTCCTTATTTTACAATTTCGGTGATTCTGACACCAAAACTTTCTTCAATTACTACAACTTCGCCTTTTGCTACATATTTGCCATTTACCAGAACATCAATGGGTTCTCCGGCTATTTTGTTCAGCTCTATGATGGTTCCGGGAGCAAAATCCAAAATATCCTGAATAGATTTCGTCGTTCTTCCCAATTCCACCGTTACATCCAACGGCACATCCATGATCAGATCGATATTTTCCTTTTGGAAAATTCCATTTACATCACCGGAAAATGCTTGGAACTGAGCCGGTTGTACATTGATCTGCTGATTTGCATACATGGATGACATATCCATAGGCTGTCCCATCATGGGCTGTCCCATCATAGGCTGCCCCATCATAGGCTGCCCCATCATGGGCTGCCCCATCATAGGCTGCCCCGCCATAGCCTGCTGTGGCTGAGGTACGGGCTGCGGCGGAGGTGTGGGTTGTGGTGGAGCAGGTGACGGATCTGATTTTGCGCCGGTCTGAACAGCTCCCGGTGTCTCCGCCGCATCCTTCGACATGGTCTCCGTGATGCTCCTACACATCTCCTTTGCTAATGAAATAGGATACAATTGCATAATCTCGCTATCCACCAGATCCCCGATCTCCATTTTAAAGGAAATCTTCACAAAGGATTCGGTCAGGAAATCTGCGATTTCTGCTTCATCGATTCCCGATTGAAGATCGATCAGATCTGCCACTGGCGGACTGATATCGATCATTTTATTTAACATGGAGGATAGGGAAGTTGCCGATGACCCCATCATCTGGTTCATAGCTTCACTGATGGCACTGAGATGTAATTCTCCCAACTCTCCATCAATGTTTGTCCCGTCTCCGCCCATCATCAAATCGGTAATTACTTTTACATCCCGCTCCCGAAGTACTAAAATATTGCTGCCATTCAATCCAACGGTATACTTGATACTGATAAACACACAAGGGGCATCGTAGTTATGTACCACATCATCCCACTTCACAGTCGTGACTACCGGTGTGGAGATTTCAACCTTTCGGTTCACCAAAGAGAAAAGCGTTGTGGCTGCCGTTCCCATACTGATGTTAGCAATCTCCCCGATGGTATCTTTTTCTGAATCACTCAGCACTTCATTCGTTGCAGTATCCGCGGAATTCAACAATGCATTGATTTCTTCCTGCGATAATACTCCATCCATTTTTTACTGCTCCTCTCTGATTACCGAAGTTACTCTTACTGCGTAATCGTCCCCGGAGGCTCCCGGAAGTGCTGCAAACTTTTTAATATTGCCCACATACACATCCAACTCCTGGTCAACCTTCGAATCTAATCTAATTATATCACCTATCTGTAAATTCACAAAATCATTTACAGAAATGGTACTCTTTCCTAATATTGCCTTTACCGGAATAGGGGCTTTCGAGATCAATGTCTCAATAGCCTCACTGTACTGTTGCTCATTGCGATCCTGCATAATGGAGAACCAGTACTTGGTATTCAGCTTGTCCATTACAGACTCCAACGTGATGTAGGGAAGACAGACATTCATCAACCCCTCTACATCCCCAATTTTAACACTGATGGTAACAATTGCAATCATCTCACTGGGTGATATAATCTGTGCAAACTGGGAATTCGTCTCAATCCGTTCCAATCTCGGATGCAGCTCCACCACATTCATCCATGGTTCCCGCAGTAAATCCACGCAGGTTCCTATGATTCGTTCCATAATCAAAAGTTCAATTTCCGTAAAGTCCCTGGTCTTGGCCAAGGGCTCCCCATCTCCCCCCAGCATCCGGTCCACCATCGCGAATCCTAAATTGGATGCCATCTCTATAATAATCGATCCTTTCAAGGGACTGAAATTTACAATTCCCAGAAGAACCGGATTTGACAAAGCATTGGAAAACTCCGAATAGGTAACCGCCTCAGAGTTCATCACCTGTACCTGTATATTCTTCCGGAGGTAAACCGGAAGGTTGGTGGAAAGCAGTCGTCCATAATGTTCGAATATAATTTCCAGAGTTCTTAAATGTTCTTTGGAGAATTTGGATGGCCTTGCAAAGTCATAGTTTTTGACCTGCTTCTCATCTGTTTCCTTAATATCATCTACATCCAACTCACCGCTGCTTAATGCCTGCAGCAAACTGTCTATCTCGCTCTGAGATAAAACATCTGCCATGAACTCTCACCACCTTACACTGCTTCCTATAACCGCTACTGCGGTGTGACACTGGAAAAATTAACCTGATAGATAAAATCAGACTCAAATCTGCTCTGCAGCTGTTTCAAAATATCCTGCTTCACTGCATCCCTGTCCTCAAATTCTTCCAATGTGTAGCCCGAAACCACACTATCTACCGTATCACAAATAATCGAATCATATTCTCCTGCTTCCACTGCAGCTCCATAATCTTTATAACCATCACTTTTCGTATCCATAGACACTGATACCCCCAGCACAACATAATGCTGTTTGCCATCCGCGCCCTTTTTCAAACTGATAGTCATGGTGTTCTCAATCGCATATGTGGCACTCTGGCTCATCGGCACACTGGAACTGCTCTCTGTCACATCCCCCGATGCAAGTTCCAGATTAATTGCACTACAAACCGTTGTAATCAGTTCATTGGCTTTCTTCGTCTGGGGCAAAATACTGATAGTCAGAATCGCCGTCAATATCAAATTAACTAATACCAATGCCAGTATCAGCACCGACATAAGATTTTTCTTCATAAAAAGCCTCCCTATTACTGGCACGAGGCATCACCGAAAGTGACGGAGTCCTTGTGCCCATCCGTTTTTATATTTCACCCGGCATTATTCTGTCGCTTCTCCCGAATTTAAAGTATTGTATACTTTTATCTCCACCCGACGGTTACGGGCCCGTCCTTCCTCGGTGGAATTGTCCGCCACGGGGACATACTCACCCCGACCGGCTGATTTCAACAGAGCCGGATCTATATCGGAATTATCCCGGATCAGATTTGCAACTGAAAGTGCCCGGTACATGGATAAAACATCATTGTCCTCATATTTGCTGGAATGGATCGGCACATTGTCGGTATGTCCCTCAATCTCGATGATATTATTATCATACTGCTCTACTATAGAGGCAATCTTTATAATCAGATCCTTCGCCTCATCCCTTACTTCGGACTTACCGGAATCAAACAAAATAGCACCATTTAGAGTCAGCAGCACATACTCTGCATTAAACTCCACATCAACCTGATCCTGTATCCCATACTGTACCAGTTTCTCCTCGATTTCCTCTGCCATGTCCTGGGATTCATTCAAAGCTTCCTGACGGTACTGTTCTTTGATATCTTCCGTTGATGCTCCTCCAATATTGTCGTCATCCACATCCGTGGCGCCGCCCTCATCAATTCCATCAGAGTTGTTTTGCTGAAAATAAATATCCAGCTGGGAAAGCTGACTGATACCTGCCCCCACCATCTGTCCTTCTCCGATACTGCTGCCCCCGGCCGGCAGTACAGAAAAACTGCTCTGCAAAGAGGCTATCACCATTACAAACTTCTCGGCATCCACAGTAGACATAGAAAAAAGTAACACGAAGAAACAGAGCAGTAAATTCATCAGGTCGCTGAAAGTGGCCATCCACGCCGGTGAACCCTTGGGCGCATCTTCCTGTTTTTTTCTGGCCATTATTCCTCACCTCCGGCCTCATTACCGCCCAAAGCCTCACGGGCTGACGGAGAAAGGAATGATTTTAGTTTTTCTTCTATTACTCTTGGATTCTCTCCGGCCTGAATAGACAGGAGACCCTCCACGGTTACCTCTTTCATCATGATTTCATTTGCGTTGTTGACCTCCATCTTGGAAGCAATCGGATTACACAGCCAGTTGGCAATCAGCGATCCATACAAGGTCGTCAGCAAAGCCACCGCCATCTGCGGACCGATGGAAGACGGATCATTCAGGTTCTTTAACATGTTAACCAAACCAACCAACGTACCAATCATTCCCCATGCCGGTCCAAGTTCTGCCCACTTGGTCCAGAAACCTATAGTCTTTTTATGTCTGGATTCCACGCAATTGAGATCCGTTTCCAAAATACCTCGCACCAGATCCGGATCCGTACCGTCCACCACCAGCATGATTCCCTTCTTAAGAAAAGGATCATCGATACTACCGGCAGCTTCCTCCAAAGCCAAAAGGCCTTCTTTTCGCGACACGTTCGCAAGGTTGATGATATTGGAAATCACCTCACCCGGATCCGTGGTATTCTCTTTAAATACAAGCTTCATGGACTTAAAGCCCGCTATAAAATCTTTTAATTTATTGGAAGCCAAAAGTCCGGTCAGTGAGCCACCGATCGTAATAATGATTGACGGCACATCGACAAAGCTGTCTTTAATTGCAGCAAAATCTGCACTGGACACAATACCAAATATGACCATTGCAAACCCCAATATAATACCCGCCAATGATGCAATATCCAAACCTTCTCACCTGCTTTTCATCCCAAAATCTATAGTCCTGATTCCCATGCATCTGCGGCATTCCATGCATCTATTGTCCTCTGCCACTTTTCTTCCTTCACAAAAGCATGAGATTTACACACTATCCTTATCTATATCATATTACTAAATTTTCTGTCGATTGTCTACTTTTTTTGCAAGTTTTTTCAATTCCCGACAATTTTATCAGATACCAAATATTGGGGAACTATATAATATAGTTCCCCAATATCTACATATTGTGCCATTTTTATCTACGATAAAATCATCCGATTATCGTTTCAGATTGATCAATTCCTCTAACAGGGTATCCGATGTGGTAATCACCCTGGAATTGGCCTGGAAGCCTCTCTGGGTTGTAATCATCTCCGTAAACTCAGATGCCAGATCCACATTGGACATTTCCAATTCGCCGGTGGACATGGTACTTCCATTTGCGTCAATTTCTACACCTATTCCGTCAAATTCACCGGAGTTTAATGTGGTGCGGTAACAGTTGTCACCCACCTTCTCCAGACCTGCCGCATTGGAAAAACGGGCTGCTGCGATCTGTCCCAGCAGAACCGTATTACCGTTGTCGTAGGAACCGTAAATCTTACCATTGGAATCCACAGACACACCGGTCAGCGATCCCAGCTTCTTACCGGTTCCGGTGGTCCCATCGACAGCTCCTGCATCCATTCCAACAGTGGATGTTCCACCATTGTTGGAATTAAGGCACTGGGTAAAATCAATGGCGATATTTTCAAAATTGCCTCCCAACTGTTTTAAATTCAGGGAAACGATTCCGTTGGTGCTGTTTCCGATGGACTCGAAAGCTCCGTTGTCAGCATCAAACTGCAGTGTGTAATTCACATTGGAGGCAGTAATCGTAGGTGGATTATCACTTGAAATAGCCACGATATTAGCTCCTGTCTGCAGACCGCTGTAAATATCGGAAATAAGTACATCATCCACCGGAACAATGGCACCGGCCTCATTCTCACAGTACACACGGCTGTCCGGATTCGTAGGAACTTGGTCGACACCCGCTGTATTAATATAATAGGTCTTTCCATCTCCGGTGTTGGTAAAGCTCTGGAAGGTTCCCGGATAATCACCGCCGTTCACCTGAACAGTACTGGATCCGGCGATCCACTCACTGTTCAACACTGAGTATGTATTCTGTGCACCGTCCTCCGCGCCAAACAAATTGGTCAATGATTTTCCATCGGCCAGGTATGTCTCCAGTATGTTCTGATTATCCGAATCATAAATAGCGGACAACTCCACCGTATACTTTCCGGTTTCAGTATCCACTGCCTTAATGGCAAATTTTGCTGTATAAGAATACCCGAGACTGTCATAAAAATTCAGGTTCATGGCATATCCGTCTGCGCTGGTGATATCGGCGCTGTTCTTATCAACGACGCCGGCACAGGTGGCAGCGGTGGTAGCCTCTGCAGAGGAAGTCAGATTCTTCTCCTGCATGATCCGCAGTGCGGATACAGAATCTTTTCGAATCTCACCGGTAGTTTCATCCACCTGCCATCCCATGACATTGTATCCGGTGGATGTCATAGCCAGGTTGCCGGATCCATCAATGTAGAAAGAGCCCGCTCTGGTAAAAAGATTTTCAGTTCCATTACTGACCACAAAAAAGCTGGTGGTATTTCCGCTGTCTGTGATCTTGATATCAAATGCATTTCCAGTGGTCTGTGCCGCACCTGCCGAAGTGATACTCACGGCAGTGGCTCCACTGGTCACACCAAGTCCGATCTGCTTGGCATTGACACCGCCGATTCCTGTTGTAGGATTGGCGCTGGACGCACTGGAAATAGTCTGATACATAATCTCGCTAAAAGTTACTGAGGATGATTTAAATGCCACCGTGTTCACGTTGGCAATATTGTTACCGATTACATCCATTTTGGTCTGATGTGTCTTTAGTCCTGACACAGCAGAGTACATTGATCTCATCATAATTACATGACCTCCTATTCCGCGGTTTGATTTCCTCTGTCAGTCAGAAATCATAGCTTCCGTTAAGGTCCAGCTATACAATTACCGCGCCATCAATATTTGTAAAAATGTTATTCTCGGATTCTGTCTGGTCAATGGCCGTCACAACCGTGCGGTTCGGCACATTCACAATGAACGCCAATGAATCCATCACCACAAGAGATTCCTTAATTCCTTTCTCTGAAGCCTTCTTTACCCCTTCCTCCAAACGCACACTCTGTTCCTCGGACAAACTAATGTCTCTATCCGCCAGACGCATAGTGGCATGTTTAGAAAATTTCAGGGCATCCATAGGCTGTGTGATCTTTTGTTGCTTTTCCTGTAATACCTTCGCAAAGGATATATCGGATGATTGCTCCGAATAGTTTACCCTCTGCGCATTAAGATACTGATCCTGTATCTGTTCAATAGAGGAAAACTGACCGGGAATTCCATTCATACGCCTCGCCCCCTATTCGTTTCCATCTTTCCCTTATTCCTGTTCAACGCCGCTCTCTTCCTCTGTTTGTGCATCATCTTCCACGTCCGCTTCCGTATCAGCGCCTGAAGAATCGGCCTTCAGCAGTGCAATCTTTGCCATGAGATTTTCCACCTTTGCCACATCATCTGCCGAAACAAACTGTTTCTGATAATCGGAAAGGGACTGATACGCCGTATAAAGTGTTGTTACCCTGGACTCATCCGATGCACTAACGCTGTTCACTGACGGCAGACTGCTCACTGCGCTGTTAAAGGACTTTGCAAAGGATACTGCATCCATATAATCGGAATCTGCCACTGTATCCAAATCTTCGATAGAATAAAGTCCATCATTCACAGACAGGTAAGTTTCACCATTTTCATGCAGCACATAGTCTACACGACCGGACACATAAGAAGTCTCTCCCGTCACGGAAGATGTGACCTTCAGGATTACCTGCTTACCCACCAGATCATTTGCCTCCATTGCATTCAAAGAGGATTGCATATTCTGGGTTGCCTCCAGCTGTGAGAACGTTGCCAACTGTGAAATGTATTCCGTATTGTCGGTGGGCTCCAAAGGATCCTGGTATTTCATCTGCGCAACCAGAAGCTGCAAAAAGGCCTCTTTATCCAACGAACTGTTGTCTGTCACATTACTGCTGGATAGCGATGATGCACTGGCTGATGAATCAATCAACACGCCATCTTTTACTAACTGTGTAATCGCCATAACTACTCCTTTCTACACGGTTACATCCATGGTGTTTCCGTTGTCTTTCATAATTCTTGCCGCCAGAAGTTCCTCCTCCGATGTGATTCCGGTCAGATCATCCAGCTCTCCGCGAAACAGACTTCTCACACCGTTCCGACTCTGCTGCTCCCGCTCTTCACCCTGTTGCTGGTCACGGGCTGCATTCTGCTCTAAATTCTGATCAAACTCATGGCTTGCCACGGTAACTTCCACCGCGTCCACCTTAACTCCCTGCTGGTTTAAAGTGATGCGAAGCTCTGCGATCTGAGTCTCCAGGGCTTCCTTTACCTCCTGACTGCTGGCAGCAATTTCCGCCGTCACATTTCCTTCCCTACCGGTGGACACATGCAGATACAATTTTCCAAGATTTTCCGGATTCAACTGCATATCAATAGATGTGGTATCCTGTGTCACGTGGAGTCTTGCAAATTCAACAAACTGCTGCATCAGCTCCTGCACATCTACATTGGAAGGTGCTGTCTGTGTCTGGATCGGCATTTCCACAGCCACTTCTGCCCGAACATTTTCAAAACCGGTATTCTGGGTGTGTGTCAACTGTTCAACGCCGCTTTTCTCTCCATCCTTTTCAAACATTTCTCCCTGGAATTGTCCGGATGAAAACGTCTGTTCCTGTTCCGTGTCAGTTTCTCCACGTTTTTCTTTCACTGCTGCGGCTTCTTCCATCCTGCCATCTGTCTGCTCATCATGCCCGGTCTTTGTTTCTTTCCCTTCAGACAGCTGCTGTACTTCCGATCCATTCTTTTTCCCTGCCGCATGTAAATTTCCGTTTTCAAAGGTATCGACAGCCTCATCTGAAATCTTTACTTCAGTCACCGGCTCCGCAACTTCTTCCATCATCTCCGCAGGCACCGGCACTCCCCCTTCGGAATGATCCGTCGCAGGCTCCGCCTGAGCCTCCTCCGTTCCGGTTACCATCCATTGATTCTGCAGATCCTGCCATGATAAAATTTCCTCCCGGCTGAGTCCGGTGGACTCTGTCAGATCAGATACCAGCCAGTCGCTCTGCTGCAGAAGCTGGGTAAAATCCTCATTCATCAGCAGTGTGCAGGTATCCTCCGTCCCGATGAGCCGAGCTGCCAACAGGGTAAGATTGGATGGATTCAAAAGATCCAGATAGCTTAACCCTAATGCTGTCATGGCTGCCTCCAGTTCTTCCTCGGAAACATCCAGCTGTCCCGTCAGCAGTTCTTTCATTCCCTGTGAGAATTCTCCGGTAATCTCTTCCTGATTTTCTTCCAGTTTCCGGAATTTTCCCGAATCCCCCACAGCAGCCTGTGTCACCTTGCGGTCCATTGCATTTCCCCGGTTGCTGGCCCGGTAGTTCTCCTTCACGTCCGCACCGTTATCGTTGCGGCTGCGGGACACGTCCGGATTATCCGGTGATTTGCGATTTTGAGCCGTGCCATTCATGACTGTGGCAAAAGATTGCTGATCGGATGAAATGGTTTGTTTTCCCATACTAACCGACGTTCCCAGCGATGCAATAACATCACCGGAAGAAGCAGACATCATATCTGTCAGCTTTACACTTGTCATATTTTTCCTCCTTTCTCCTGACATTTCATAATACAGGCAGTCTGCCGCTAATTGATGGGGTTCATGATCTCCGTCACTTTCGCAGCCGTATCCTGATTCATATTTGCCAGGATATTACCACGGGATTCCGCATCCATATTTTCCAGGATATCTGCCACCAGTTCCAGATTATCAGTCATGGTGTCAAAAATCGCAGCGGCCGCCTTGGGTTTCATCTCCGAATATGCCTTAACATAATCTTCGATTTCCTCAGAAACTGCTTCCTGCCGAATCACCTGCTTATAAAGCTGTTCCGCGTTATCCGGCTCTATACTTTCATAATACTGCCTATATTCATCTATATCGGGTGCTTCGTCCGAAAAAACAACCTCTGCGTAAAATTTTTCCTTCTCTTCTTCAAACGCAGCCTGATTCGCTTCGTACTCCTTTAATTTCTCCGCCTGAGCTTCCAGTTCTGCCACATACGCATCATAATCGGAATTTCCGGACTGGGCTTCCGCCAGTTCCAGTTCCAGCTCCTTAATGTACTCCACCGCTTCATCCAAAGTCTTGTACGGATACTCGTCCTCCGTGGAAAGTTCTTCATCCGACCGGGGCAGAATCCGATTCACATAGGGAACATTCTTCAAAAGCGGAGTCATAACGGTGGATCCGAAGCCTCCCACATCCCATTTGATCAGCAATGCGAATATCACGATCCAAACCAGTATGATGATCAGTGTCGCCAAAAAGACGGCCACCTTGGATGAAGCACCACTTTCTTCCTCCAGATCATCCATCATATTCTTGTTCTTTTTTTCTTCCTTTTTTCTGGCCTTCTCTGCCTTTTTTGCAGCTTTCTTATCCAATTCTGCCATACGCTCACCACCTGCTACTCTTCCTCTTTTTCTTTTCCGTAGGTGTAACTTACCAGCTCGTCCACCAGTTTATTGTCCTCCGCATTCAGTTCCCGTTTAAATTCCTCAAATGCGTTTTCCTTGAGTTTCTCATGGGTCTTTCGATCTTTCATCAAATCAGCCAGACGTTTCCTGGCTGCCTCCGCATTTTTTTCCGCCACCTGAACTTCCAGCATCTGCCTGCGGATCAAAACCTTCACAGACTCTATGGCTTTTCGACAATGCTGGATCTCCCGCACATCAATCTTATCCTGTACCAATTCTCTGGCCTGCATTTCATACCCGTTTTTTCTGGCAAAAAGCTGCATCAGCTTGTCATTTTCCTCCTGCAGCCGCTGGTTTGCCTGGCTGTAGGCAATGGCAGCCTGATTCTCCAGCTTTTCCTTGATATCCAGAATATTTTGCATACGATATACAAATTTTGCCATGCTCTACCTGCCTTTTCTGTTGGGTCCATTCCGGATTCCGTCTGAAAACTCCGCCACTATCCTTCAGCAAAAATCCCTGACAGCAGCGAAATTTCCTCATCAAACGAGTATTTCTCATCTGTCCTCTGACACAGGAACTGATTCACCTCATCGATTTTAGCGATGGCGTAATCAATTTCTTTATTGGAACCGTTTTTGTATGCTCCGATATTGATCAGATCCTCCGCTTCCTGATAGGTTGCCAGCACGTTTCGCAGTTTGCCTGCCATCTTCTTGTGTTCCGACGTGGCAATAGAACTCATAACACGGGAAATACTCTGTAACACATCGATGGCCGGATAATGATTCTTATGGCCCAGTTTCCGCGACAACATAATGTGACCATCCAAAATGCTTCTGGCCGTGTCCGTGATGGGCTCATTCATATCATCACCATCCACCAGCACCGTGTACAATCCCGTAATGGAACCTTTATCAGACATACCTGCCCGTTCCAGCAGTTTCGGCATCTCCGAGTAGACACTGGGCGGATACCCGCGGGTTACCGGCGGTTCTCCCGTAGCCAGTCCAATCTCCCGCTGTGCCATGGAAAAACGGGTCAGAGAATCCATCATCAGAAGTACATCTTTTCCCTGATCCCGGAAATACTCCGCTATAGCTGTAGCTGTTTTTGCCGCCTTATTTCGGATCAGCGCCGGTTTATCGGAAGTGGCCACCACCACCACCGAACGTTTCATTCCCTCAGGGCCCAAGTCCCGTTCAATAAACTCCCGCACCTCACGGCCGCGCTCTCCGATCAGTGCAATCACATTGATATCCGCCTTTGTGTTTCTGGCGAACATACCCAGCAGGGTACTCTTTCCCACGCCGGATCCGGCAAACACGCCAATTCTCTGTCCCTTTCCCACAGTGATCAAGCCATCCACAGCCTTCACGCCCAGAGGCAGCACCTCATGAATGATCTCACGTTTCATAGGATCCGGCGGTGCCGCCTCCACAGGATATTCCCCGGTGGTGGAAATGATATCCGTGTCGGTGGGTCTTCCGATTCCGTCCAACGTATGTCCCAGCACTTCATCCCCCACCAAAACAGACAGTGGATGTTTCGTATTCTCTACGATACATCCAACTCCAAGCCCCTCCACGCTGTCGTAAGGCATCAGTAAAAGACGGTTATCCTTAAAGCCAACCACCTCAGCCATCACATACTCTTCACGCTTCTGGGTTAAATATATTCTGCACAAATCATTAAGTTTCGCCTCCGGGCCAATGGATTCAATGGTCAGGCCCACCACCTTCACCACTTTTCCCAGGCAGGTAAAATACTTTTTTCCCGCTAATTCCTCGTACTTTTCTAAATCAACTGTCACGTCTTACCCTCACATGCTTAAAGCCCGTATGTCTTTCATGAGATTTTCAATCTGTGTATCTGCTCCACATTCAAACACTCCTGTATCCGTCTCAATCACGCACTGCCCCTGGGACAGTGAATGATCCAGCACAATATCCAACTGCACATTCTGCCCCACACAGGACAACAGTTCCTCCCTGTGAGCTTCCAGATAATCTGTCCGTTCCCTGTCCGCCCGGATGGTAAAGCTTCTGGCACCATCTACGGAACTTAATGTCTGATTCACCAGATACAGAAGCAGCTCCCGTTTATCGGAAAAGTGGATTTTAAACACATGTTCCACCACGTGGGTAATAACATCCACCAGTTTGGGTTCCAACTCTTTTTGCTGCCTGAGATAGGAATCTGACAGAGCCTGCTCCTTTTCCTCCAACTGGCGCTGTCTCTCTTCACACTCCTGTTCAGCCTGTTCTTTTCCCTGGGCATAGCCCTGCTGTAAGCCTTCTTCTCTGGCCTGTTCCCGAATCTGTCCGGCCTGTGCCGTGGCATCTTCCACCAGTTGAGCTGCCTGCCGGTTAGCCTCTGCCAGGATGGCATCCGCCTCTTCCTTAGCCACAGCCACGTAATCGATCTCTTCCACTCTTTCCGCTGCAATACCCGCGGTAAAACCATCCCCTGAAAAATCCTCAGGTGTTTCCTCAGGAGAAATATCCGGTGGAAGCAGTACCTTTGCCTGCTCCTCAATTTTGCGCAACACTAGTTCATTGGAATTAATCACCCTGGCGTCTTCATTGTAATTTGTTATGTAACGAGGCTTAAAAAGATTAGACAATGATCTCGTCACCTCCGCCTCGGGAAATCACGATCTCCGCTGACTCTTCCAACTTACGGATCACGCCCACAATCTTCTGCTGAGCCTCCTCAACATCCTTCATACGAACCGGACCCATAAATTCCATATCCTCTTTGATCATGGCAGCCAGACGTTTGGAAAGGTTCTTAAAGATCGCATTCTGAACCTCCTCATTTGCACCCTTTAATGCGATGCCCAGATCGTTATTATCCACATCGCGAAGAACTCTCTGGATTGCACGGTCATCCAGCAATAAGATATCCTCGAATACGAACATCTTTTTGCGGATCTCGTCTGCCAGCTCCGGCTCTTCGATTTCCAAAGACTCCATAATATGTTTCTCTGTTCCACGGTCTACCGTGTTCAAAATATTCACAATGGCATCCACACCACCCACGATGGTGTAATCCTGATTGACAAGGGAAGACAATTTCCGCTCCAGCACCCGTTCCACCTCTTTGATCACGTCCGGAGAGGTCCGATCCATCTTTGCGATACGCTTTGCTACATCCGCCTGTTTCTCCGCAGGAAGTGCTCCCAAAATCATAGCTGACTGACTGGAAGACAAATAGGACAGGATCATGGCAATGGTCTGAGGATGCTCATCCTGAATAAAGTTCAGCACCTGAGACGGATCTGTCTTTCGCACAAACTCGAACGGCCGCACCTGCAAAGAGGCAGTGAGCTTTGTAATCACTTCCTGAGCTTTGTCACTACCCAGTGCCTTATCCAACAGTTCCTTAGCATATCCGATACCACCCTCTGCAATATACTGCTGAGCCAGACACACCTGATAAAACTCTTCCAGCACATCCTCTTTCGTCTGGGGAGACACACTTCTGGTATTTGCAATCTCCAGGGTCAGTTCCTCGATTTCATCCTCTTTTAAATGTTTAAAAATGCTCGCTGATTTCTCCGGTCCCAGGGCAATCAATAAAATTGCCGCCTTTTGAATTCCGTTATATTCCTCCGTAACCTGCATTAATTCCACTCCTCATTCAGCCAATTGCGAAGCAATGCAGCCACCGCTTCGGGATTCTCATCCACAAACTTCTCAATCTGTACTCTTGTTTCAGACTTCTCCTGATATCCGATATCTTCCAGTTCTTCCTTCTCGGCCACCTTGGTAGTCTCCAGCAAAGATTCCACTGAAAGCTCGGGTTCCACCTCTTCGCTCTCCTCTTTTCTGGTACTGCGGAATACCACATAACCCAGCAGCACCAGAATCAGCACTGCCAATATAATCTGCAGATAATTCTGCCAGTTTCTGTTGCTTCCCACACTTTCCGTAAACATGGGAATATCGTATGCCACAATGGAAATATTACTGGTTGGGATTCCTGTGGCATCCGCCACCATCTGAAGCATACTGTCGTCCACTGTGGTCTGCACCCGGTCATTGTTGGCCGCCACATATTCATCCCAGGTCATATCGTCCAACGCACCGCTGGCGGTTAAAGTATCCTCATCATAATAAACATTGCGGGTTACTACCACCGCAATGGAGGACTCATCCGCTTTGATATCTCCCACCGACTCAATAGTGGTGGTATCTTTCCGATCCAGGGCGTGAGTGATTGTCTCATCCGTAATAGTAGATTCCGCCGAATTGTCATCTTCTATCACATAGGTGGTATCATCCCCATCATTGCTGTCTGTTCCGGGGACGCCGCCTCCGCCGGAGGAATTCTCCTCCGAATACCGGCTTTCCTCAGAAATCAGGCCCTCTTCCCGGCCCTCCTGAGCAGAATAATTGGTTTCTGTGGAGGTCACCTGATTGAAGTCCAGGCTCAGATTCACCGCCACACTGACATTATCATAAAGTCCGGTTCCGCTGATCACTTCCGTCACCGCACTTTTCATGGCATTTTCACGTTTCGACTGATAAGACAGCTGGGAGCTGGCAGTTCCTGCCACCGTACTGTCCTCCCCTCCGGAAAACAGAAGGTTTGCGTTGGAATCCATGATGGTAACAGAATCCGTGGAATTATTACCCAGCTGGGTAGCCACAAATCTGGCAATAGCGGCAGCCTGATCCTCAGACATAGGACCATCCAAAGTAAGCTTGACAGCAGCATAGGTTTCCTGGTTGCTGCTGATCAACGTTCCATCATCCTCCGGCATATTCAGTGTAACTTCCGCACTTTCCACATTATCCATACCGGATAACACTTCCGCAAATCTTGTTTCCAGATAAACCTGATATTTCCGGGTCATGTCCGTCTCCGTGGTGCTGAAGCTTCGGTCCAGCGCATCCTCAAAGGTAAACCCGGACGTCTGAATATCATTAGATCCAATAAGAATGCTGGCTTCAGCCAGATCCTTTTTCTGTACCTTAAAGGTAAGTCCGTCATCAGACACATCAAACACATAACCCTCCGCAGTTAAGAGAGACTGCACCGTAGCCGCCTCAGAATAATCCGCACAGGTAACCAGAAGCTTCATATCCGGTCTGGACATCACAAAGGCGAGAATGCCCAGAGCCAGAAGAATTACCGCCGTTATACTGATCAATAACATCTTCTGTCTGGAATTAAATTTTTTCCACCATTCTTTGATTTTTTTTAATATCTCCTGAACTTTCTCCGGCATTTTTTACACCTTACCTGTCCAACTGTTAAATCTGCATATTCATAATGGTATTATAAGCTTCCAGCACACCATCCCGTACGGAAACCGTAAACTGCAGTGCAATATTTGCCTTTTCCTGGGCGACCTGCAAATCATGTGTATTGACAGATTCCCCCAGTGCAAACTGAATTTCTGCAGACTCTGCCGCATTCTCATAGGCATTGGTCTCCTGAATCATATTCATGGCTGCATTTAAAATATTATCAAAGCTGGTCTCTGATGTTTTATCGGTGGAACCCTTTGCGGTACTGTTTCCCCAAAAATCTGTTGAGACCCCTGTTAATGCTGAAATATCCATCTGTTTATCCTCATCTCTTATCTGTTGTTGTCAAAAGTTATGACTTGCCGATCTGAAGTCCGGCCTGTGCGATCTGCTTGCTGGCGTCAAACGCCGTTACATTTGCCTCATAGGAACGGCTGGCATCAATCAGATTCGTCATCTCCGTTACAATATTTACATTCGGGTATGACACATAACCATTCTCATCCGCATCCGGATTGGAAGGATCATACTCCATGATAAAATCTGTTTCATAATCCTCTGTGACTTTTGCCACCTTCACGCCGTTTCCCACTGCACCCTGTCTGGTCCTGTGAAGCACCTGGCTGAAAGGTGAAGTCTCCTTTTCCTCAAATGTGACAATCTTCCGGCGGTAAGGCGTCCCGTCCTCGGTACGGGTTGTATTGACATTGGCTACATTTTCCGCAATGACATCGGTGCGGAACCGCTGCGCTGTCATGCCGGACGCGCTGATATCAAACGACTGAAATAACCCCATAATCTCTCCTCCTTACCAAAATGCACTATTTCATCACAGACTTCAACCGGGCGAACTCCTGGTTGATACTGTCTGTCAATCCTAAATATCGCAATGTCTCTGATGCCAGTTCCACGTTCTCTGTATCAATATCCACATTATTTCCATCGGAACGATAAGAAAATCCGGCATATTCCGTGCGTACAGTGGCTTTCAGATGATCCATATGTATCGTGGACACCTTCTCATCCAAAGATGTGTACTTAGATTGCCCCAGCTCGCTCTTCAGCACGCTTTCAAAATCCACGTCCTGTCTTTTGTAGCCCGGCGTATCCACATTGGCAATGTTATTGGCAATGGTCTGTTCCCGCTGCCAGCTGGCATCTGCCGCCTTGTCCAATACATTCACATAGTCAAATGCGCTTGAACTGATCATAGTCCACCTCCTAGAATATCTTATTTTATTATAAATAATATCGAAAAAAACACAAGCATTTTTTACGATATCTTGTACCTTTTTGTAAAAGAAAATACAAAATAGCCGATTTTTGGCAAAATATTCCTGCCGGCAAAGCGGCTGAACAAAACAAAAAGAGATTTACAGTTTCCCATAAATCCCTTTAACAACCTGATACATTCCATGTATAAAGTCCATTATGCATTTTTCTTAATCTTTTCCAATTCATCAAACACCACATCGTTTACCACTTTGATGTAGGTTCCCTTCATCCCGGAGGAACGGGACTCTATCACACCTGCACTCTCAAATTTGCGCAGTGCATTGACAATCACGGATCTGGTAATTCCTACCCGGTCCGCAATCTTGCTGGCCACCAGAATTCCCTCCTTGCCGTTCAACTCATCAAATATGTGGGTGATGGCTTCCAACTCGGAAAAAGACAACGTGCTGATGGCTGACCGTACGATCTGAACCTTACGCATCTCTTCTGCGCTCTCCTCGTTCACCGAGCGCATCATCTCCAGGCCCACTACCGTGGTCCCATACTCACACAGAATAATATCGTCAATATCGTACTGCCGCTCAACACGATATACAAAAAGCGTTCCCAGACGTTCACCGGCTATATCAATGGGAGTAATGATTGCGCTGTACTGTCCGATATCTTCCATAAATCCCAAGGTTTCCAGATTAACATTTTCCTTGGTGGATAAGATCCCCAACAGCCGTTCATTCAACATGGGATCAACGAAGCCGCCCACCTGATCCGTAATCAACTCATGAAGCTCCGCAGTGCCCTTGCTCCGGCTTCTGCCCAGCACTTTTCCTTTTTTACTGATCACAAGAATGTTGGAATCCAGTATATCCGTCAAAACATCGCAGATATCGTTGAATACCACCTTGGACGAATTATTATTGTGCAGTAACTTATTGATTTTTCTTGTTTTATCCAACAACTGGACACTCATTCTGCCTCTCCCTTAACCATTAAAGTTAAAATTCTTTGGTAGTATATCACATTTTATCAGATAATTCAAGCAATTCTTATCTTTTTCGCTACTCTTCCGCATCTGTCTGATTCTTTTTTCCTTCCACATAGCCACATTGTTCATTGGCACAGCAGAGCTTGCTTCCCTTTTCCACCATATAGCCTCCGCAGGAAGGGCACTTCTTCTCCACAGGCTTAGGCCATGACATGAAATCACACTCCGGATTGGCTTCGCAGCCATAATAACGCCGTCCCTTCTGGGTCTTTTTCAGCACTATATCCTTCCCGCATTTCGGACAGGCCACACCGATTTTTTCAAAATACGGCTTCGTGTTTCGACACTCCGGAAATCCGGGGCAGGCCAAAAACTTTCCATGTGGGCCATATTTGATCACCATGTTCCGACCACAGTTCTCACAGATCACCTCAGTCACCTCATCCGCGATCTGGACTTTCTCCAATTCCTTTTCTGCCGTTTCCACTGCATCATTGAGATCCGGATAGAAGTTGCTTACCACCTGCTTCCAGGGAACTTTTCCCTCTGCCACACCGTCCAGAAGGGATTCCATGTTGGCAGTGAAATGCTCATCCACAATGGTAGGGAAGGATTGCTTCATAATAGAATTTACCGCTTCTCCCAGCTCTGTCACATACAGATTCTTGTTTTCCTTCACAATATATCTTCTGGCCAGGATGGTAGTGATGGTAGGCGCATAGGTACTGGGTCTTCCGATGCCCAGCTCCTCCAACGTCTTAACCAGCGATGCCTCGGTAAAATGCGCAGGCGGCTGGGTAAAATGCTGTTTCTGTTCAACATCTTCCAAAGTCAGCCTGGTATCTGTATCAATGGAAGTCAGCAGAACATTCTGCTGTCCCTTTTCCACCTCATCGGATGTGTATACGGACATGAAACCATCAAAGAGCAGCTTGGAAGCTGATACACTAAATCCATATTTTCCTGCTGATATCTTTACCGATGTAGTCTCATATTTGGCACCATTCATACGGCTGGCCACGAACCGGTTCCAGATCAGCTGATACAGACGGAACTGATCCCTGCTTAAAGACTCCTTCACCCTGGCCGGCGTTCTGGTGACATCGGAGGGACGGATTGCCTCGTGGGCATCCTGAATCTTGGCTCCCTCTTTCTTTTCTGCCACCTGCTGTGCCACATAGGCATCTCCATAAGCTCCTGCAATATAGGTTCTTGCTGCCTGATCCGCCTCCTCAGAGATCCGGACGGAATCCGTTCTCAGATATGTGATCAGACCCACGGTACCAATATCCTTGACATCAATTCCTTCATAGAGCTGCTGTGCCAGCCGCATGGTCTTCTGGGTGGAAAAATTCAGCAGTTTGGAAGCTTCCTGCTGCAGCGTGCTGGTGGTAAAGGGCAATGGTGCCCTTTTGGTTCGCTCACTCTTTTTCACCTCGGACACACAGAACTTTTCTTTTTTGATTGCCTCGGAAAGTTCCTCCACCTCCTGCCTGCTATGAATCACGGTCTTTTCTTTTCCAATGCCGTAGAACTTTGCAGTCAATGCGTTCTTCTCTCCGGGAATTGCAAGCTTTGCATCCAGACTCCAGTACTCCTCCGGGATGAATGCATTGATTTCATCCTCCCGGTCACAGATGATGCGCAGTGCAACGGATTGCACGCGGCCTGCACTCAGTCCACGTTTCACCTTCTTCCACAACAGCGGACTAATCCGATAACCCACCATACGATCCAGCATACGTCTGGCCTGCTGGGCATCCACCAGATCCATATCGATGTCTCTGGCCTGCTTTAAAGATTCCTTCACTGCATGCTGGGTGATCTCATTAAAGCTGATCCGGTATACCTTCTTATCCGCAAGGTTTAAGGCCTGGGACAGATGCCAGGAAATTGCCTCTCCCTCACGGTCCGGGTCGGTTGCCAGATATATCTTATCTGCCTTTTTTACTTCCTTTCGAAGTTTTGCCAGGATTTCTCCCTTTCCGCGAATCGTAATATATTTCGGTTCATAATCATGCTCCACATCAAAGCCCAGCTGGCTTTTGGGCATATCCCTCACATGACCATTGGAGGCCACAACCTCATAATTTTTCCCCAAGAATTTCTTGATGGTCTTAACCTTTGCCGGAGACTCCACAATCACAAGATACTTCGCCATATGCCACTCCTTTGTCCGTCTATCACTCGGATGATTTTATGTAATAATTCTTAAAAACTTCTTTTACCATGCTCACATTCTCTAACCCTATCAGAATATCGCATAATCTGTCAACCTCTAAACCTGTTTTTTCTATCAGGTATTCCATATTCCTGGGTTGCAAATCCAACACACTATACACCCTGGCGGCATCTTTTTCAAGTAGCATTTTGTTGTGTACAGACTTTTTCCTGTCTGTTTCAAAGTCCACTCCCAGCTCCCGTAAAAACTCATCGACCGAGCATAAAATTCCTGCTCCCTGGGCAATCAGGCGGTTACATCCTGCACTCAGTGGATCGGACACCCTGCCCGGCACAGCATAGATATCTTTCCCCTGCTCTAAAGCAAAGTCCGCAGTGATCAGGGAACCACTTTTTTCCCTTGCCTCCACCACGACTACCACATCGCTGAGTGCACTGATAATGCGATTTCGCCTGGGGAAAAACAACGGCCTGGGGTCCGTGCCCGGCGCATACTCGGATAGCAGGCCGCCCTGCAGCTTCATGTATTCGTACAAGGTTCTGTTTTGCCTTGGATAACAAATATCCACACCGCATCCCAACACCCCGTGGGTAACCCCCTGCTCCTTCATGGCACCACTGTGTGCCGCACCGTCTATCCCCAGTGCCATGCCACTGATTATCTGGATTCCTGCTCTTGCCGCCGCCGCGCCAAGTTCCATGGCAATCCGCCGCCCATACTCTGAGCATTTTCTGGCTCCCACCACCGCGATAGTCAGACAGTCTTCATCCGGCATGGAACCGCGGTAAAACAATGCATAGGGCGGCACAGCAATCTCTTTTAACCGTCCGGGATAGGATTTCTGTTCTATGGTCATCATATGTATTCCATCGTCTTGTAATTTCTCCCATTTAGCATCCGTGTCCCATGTTTTGCGACTTTCCAATAACAGTTCCGTATCTTTTGGATCCCATCCGGGAATCTGTCTGAAAAAAGACTCTGGCATCTCATACAATGCTTTCGCTGATCCGGCCATCTGTACCAGGCGCCAAATTTTCCCGGGATGTAAATGACAATTTGCAGCCAGCCAGTACTTATACTTCATATGCTGACCTCCCAGAATCTTTGGTCTATTCCGCGATAACACACAGCTTCATTTAAATGTTTCATGGAAATATCATCCTGATCCTCCAGATCTGCAATCGTTCTTGCCACCTTCAGAATTTTATGATAGGTTCTGGCCGTTAATCCAAGTTTTTCGTACATTTTTTCCATGTACTTTTTCTGTGCGGAATCCAAAACGCAGTACCGCTCGATCTCCGAGGATGGAATCCGGCTGTTGAAGCAGATTCCGCTTCCCTGAAATCTCTTCTGCTGTTTTTGTTGGGCACGCACCACCCGTTCCCGGATACATGCAGAATTTTCCTCCTTTTTCCCTGCATCCGTCAAATCTTTATACTCCAGCTGCTTTGCTTCCACACAGATATCAATGCGATCCAACAGGGGGCGGCTGAGTTTTTTCAAATGATGTTCTAACATAGTCTGGGAACAATTACATCTGTTGCGATCCGGATAGTAACCGCAGTTACAGGGGTTCATGGCACAAACCAGCATAAAATCTGCCGGAAACTGATAGTTCCCCTGCAAACGGACCAGCTGCACCTGATGCTCCTCCAGGGGCTGGCGCAAAATCTCCAGTGCCTCCCTGCGAAATTCCGTAAGTTCGTCCAAAAAAAGCACCCCTTTGTGGGCAAGACTGATTTCTCCGGGTCTTGGTATTCTGCCTCCTCCGGCCAGTCCCTGGGGAGTGATCGTGTGATGCGGGCTGCGAAAGGGACGTCTGGATAACAGTTCTTCCTCATTTTCAAACATTCCACAGACACTGTAGATTTTGGAAAGTTCCAACTGTTCCCACTGACTCATAGCCGGCAGGATAGATGGTATTCTCTTGGCAATCATGGTTTTTCCTGCGCCAGGCGGGCCTACCATCAGAAGGTTATGCATCCCGCTGACTGCCACCTCACAGGCCCGCTTCAGAAAATGCTGTCCACGTATGTCGGCAAAATCCGCCTGTTGTTCCTGACAGGTCGTCTTTTTCGCATTACACGGTTCTGTTGACCGGACCTGCTCCCCATTTAAGATGCGGATCACTTCTTTCAGATCCCTCACCGGCAGCACGCAGATCTGCTCCACCAGTGCTGCCTCCCTGGCATTAGTCGCCGGAACCATGCAGCTTTTGATTCCCTGTTCTTTTGCCTGGGCTACAATGGGCAACACGCCGTGGATGGGAAGAATCTCCCCTCCCAGACTCACTTCCCCTACAATCAGCATCTGCTCCAGTTCTCCATCCGGAAGAATCCCCATGGCCGATAACACTGCCACGGCAATGGGCAGATCAAAAGACGATCCCGACTTACGGACGTTGGCGGGGGAAAGGTTTACCGTGATTCGCTTGGCAGGCAGGCTGTAACCAAGATTACGCAGTGCTGTCCGCACACGCTCCCTCGCCTCCCTCACCTCTCCGGCCAGGAACCCTACCATCTCAAACACCGGCATGCCATCCGACACATCCGCTTCCACCCGGACCGGCACACTTTCAATTCCACGGACAATTGCCGTTTTCACAACTCGATACAATAAAAAGCACTTCCTTTCGTGCTCTTTTGGGAAAATGCAGAGAAATTCTGCAACGATAAAAAAGATGAGGTCATTATAACACACCTCATCTCTTATTGACAAACTAATTTTCGCATCCACTCCGTTTTGTCAGTCAGCATTTTTCGAAGTAGTCCCGTAGCTTTTCGATGGCCCGCTTTTCAATGCGGCTCACATAGGATCTGGATATATGATACCGGGCGGCGATTTCTCGTTGGGTTATGGGGCGATCCGTTATGAGACCATATCGCAGATACAGGATTTCGCATTCCCGCTTTGTCAGCACTTTTGGCATCAGCTCATATAGTTTTCGGATGTTTTTATCCTGTTCCATCATTTCCACAACATCCGGTTCCGAATTCTCCACAACGTCCATCAGGTGAATCTGGTTGCCCTCCTTATCTGTCCCGATAGGTTCATAGAGCGAAACACCTTTTACATTTTTCCGCTTGCTGCGCAGATACATCAAAAGCTCATTGTCAATGCATCTGGCCGCATAGGTGGCAAGCCGGTTGCCTTTTTCCTCCCGGAAAGTATCCACCGCCTTGATCAATCCGATACACCCTATGGAAATCAGATCCTCCATTTCCTCCTCCACGTTCTGATATTTTTTTGCCACGTGGGCCACCAGACGCATATTCCGCTCCACCAGTACATGCTTTGCCTCAAGACTGCCCTCATTCATCTGTTTTAAATAATACTTTTCTTCCTGTAAGGTCAGCGGAGATAAAAAGGTTTTCAAAGCAGCACCTATCCCGGGTGATTTACTATATTCTATGACATTTTCGGTCTTTCTGTGCCTTTCCCACAAAATATAGAAGGACTCCATAAATAAAAGGAGTGGAATCTGTCCACTCCTTTGGAAAATTCTGTATCATAATGTCATCTGCCAGGAACCTAGCGGATCCGTTCGGTAAGTCCCAGCTTCTTCTGCACTTTGCGCAGGGTTTTCCCTGCATAATAAGCGGCCTTCTCATCGTTGGCCTTGATGACACGGTCAATATAAGCCTTGTCCTCCATCAATTCTTTGTAGCGTTTCTGCAAAGGTTCTAACTCTGCTGCCACTGCTTCTCCCACAGCAAGCTTAAACTCACCGTATCCCTTTCCTTCAAACTCATGCTCCACATCCTGCCGGCTACATCCGGTGACACTGGAATAGATATCGATCAGGTTGCTGATTCCCGGCTTATCCTCACGATAACAGATCTCACTGCCGGAATCTGTCACTGCACGTTTAAACTTGCGGATGATGGTATCCTTGTCATCCAGAAGATAAATGGTGGCATTGGCATTTTCGTCAGACTTGGACATCTTGCGCTCCGGCTCCTGAAGGCTCATGATCTTGGCACCCGATTTTCCAATATAAGCTTCCGGTATGGTAAATACATCCCCATAGATTGCATTAAATCTCTGAGCAATATCTCTTGTAATCTCCAAGTGCTGTTTCTGATCCACACCTACCGGCACCACGTCCGACTGATACAGCAGAATGTCTGCCGCCATCAGGACCGGATAAGTAAACAGACCGGCATTGATATTGTCAGCATGTTTTGCCGCCTTATCCTTAAACTGGGTCATACGCTGCAGCTCTCCCATATAGGTAAAGCAGCTTAAGAGCCAGCTCAGTTCTGCATGGGCAGAAACGTGTGACTGATAATAAATACAGTTCTTCTCCGGATCCAGCCCCGCTGCCACATACAGTGCATACAGGGATCTGGCATTTTTGCGAAATTCTGACGGAACCTGGCGCAGTGTCAGGGAGTGCAGATCCATCACCCCATAAAGGCACTCATATTCATCCGGCATATTTACCCAGTTCTTCAAGGCTCCCAGATAATTTCCGAGAGTCAATGTTCCTGTGGCCTGCATTCCGCTGTAAAGTATCTTTTTTCCGTCTAACATGGTGTTAATCCTTCTTTCTGTTTTTATTCTTTCTTTTATTTAGTATTTCTTCTCTTATATATCGATAGGTTTCCTCTTCTCCCTTATCTGCCAGCATATGCAGCAGCAATTCCAGCAACCGGCGTGAATCCTCGTGGAGAATATGGTATTCCTTCCCATCCTCGTAATAGTTCAAAGCACTGGCATCGGTATAAGCTTCTTTCTGATAGTTCTTACTGGCCGCTACCCGGTCCAAAAACATTTCCACCACATACCGTTCGGGCATCCGCATGCCGGTGATGGCCTTGTTCGGCGGCGCTCCGTAGTCAATCCAGTACTCCATATGATGCTTATTGCGCCCTTTGTGATGCAGCCAGGCGGAAGAATATCCCTTATCCATTCTTTCTGCATTATTGGGACTCTGAAATCCCTGATAATATTTACAGCCCACCAGAAATTCCGCAGGGGAATATTTGGACAGATCATGCATCAGTCCCTGCCAATACAGGCCCACCTGAAAGCATGCTTTCATAACCAGAAACTTATGATGGTTAATCGTCTTAAAATGCTGCCACGCCTTCATGTTATCCCTGCTTTCCTATAAGTATCTGCACTGTCATCCCGGAAATTTCCGCCTGGACTGCAGCCACCTTCACCGGCCGTTCCAGAAAACCCTGTTCCATCTGGGTGTCCATCACCTTCAGCCAGACCTTATTCTTCCCAAGCTTCGGCAATGCAAGAAACTGCTTCCCGGTATGAAAATTATATGCGATATAAATCAGTTCTTCGTTTTCCTGCCCCTCCTCTGCGGCATAATTGCCACAGTACAAAAGCCCCACAGACTGACGGTTAGGCTCAAACCCTGTAAGCCATGCACTGTCACCGTGATAGGACAGATCCGGATAACCATATCCCTTGTAATCATGGAGCTGCATGGGGTGATTCATATGAATAATCTCATGCTCTCTCCGGAATACAATGAGATTTTTCACAAACTCCTGCAAAGAAGAGTACTTTTTCTCATTGCTCCAGTTCACCCAACCGACTTTATTGTCCTGACAGTAGGCATTGTTATTTCCCTTTTGGGAATTAGCGAATTCATCCCCTTCCATCAGCATGGGAACGGATTGTCCCAAAAACAGAATGGCCAGTGCATTGCGCATCTGTTTCAGACGTACCTGCTCGATGTATTTTTTCCGGGTGGGACCCTCCACACCGTAATTGGAACTGTAATTCCAATCACTGCCATCCACATTATCCTCTCCGTTTGCCTCATTGTGCTTTTCATTATAAGAAAACACGTCCGCCAACGGGAATCCATTGATGGCATCCAGGTAATTGACAAACCCTGCATAGTCCTTCTGCTTGCGCATCTGATTCACAAAATCTGTCAGGTTTCCTCCCTGGTGATTAAGTAACCGGCGCATGGGATACATAAATTCATCCCGGTAAATATACAGGTGGGGATAAGCACACTCCGCAGTCAAGAGATCCTCATCAAAATGATCGTAAAACAGCTTGGTACGGCTGAGAATCAGATCCTGTGCCATGGCTCGCACCGGGATCCGGTCCCCCATCAGATGAAATCCGTCGACATGGTATTCCATCACCCAATAACGCATGGCATCCAACATCAGATTCTGATTTACGGTATTGGGAAAATATATCTGCATAATGCACTCCATATTCTGTTCGTGCATACTTTTCACCAGTTGTTTAAAAGATTGTTCCGGGCATTTTCCTTTGGCATAGGATGCTTTCACAGCAAAATAATTGCCCTCTACATAGCCCCAGCAGTTTACCTTTTCCACCTTTTTTTCTGCCTTCTGTCTGGTGCGCTGTTCTTCCTTCCAGGTGATATAATCCGGAAGTTCAATCTCCACCGGAATAATCATTTCCTCGAACTCATAAACCGGCATGAGCACCACCGTGGTAATCCCCAATTCCTTCAGATAAGACAGTTTCCGTTCCACGCCCTCGAAAGTACCCTTGCAGCCTGCCATGTGAGACGCATCCATGGTAAAATAGCGCACATGAATCTGATACATGATCATATCCTTCTTGTCAATTTCCGGAGGCTGATCATCCCCCCACGCAAAGTCACCCGCAGCAAAGCCTCCCCGCACCTGATAGGTCTTGGAATAGCGCTCCACTTCGAACCAATTTTCTCTTCCCACAATCCTGCGGGCATAGGGATCCACCACGATTTGCCCGTCGATTCGATAATTATAATCATAACGCGATGTATCCAGTCCCACCAGAACAATAGAACGCAAAGATCCCAGGCAATACTCTCTGGGCACCTCCACCTCCTCTATCCGGCCGGTACCTTTCTCATATAAAAGAATCTCGCACTTCTGCTCCTTTTCCCCTTCAAAGGTAAAGGTTACGCCGTCGGAAGCCTGAAATACGCCCATTCTTAAATAATCGCCTTCCCGCATTGAAAACTTCATACTCTACTCCTAAACCATTTACTTACTTGTGCTGACCCCGTGACTCTTCCCGGTTTCACAGAAACCCTCTTCAGGTCAACCTTTACACTGCTCTGAGACAAGTCCTAGGGGAAATTATAGCACATCCCCCCACTTCCGCACAATATTTATTCCTATGAAATGATTGACAAGCCATTCGCAACTTATTTATAATGATAGCATTATATGGATTCCTGTGTCAAAAAAGGTACATTTATTCTAGGAAAGAGGTATGGCTATGGGAAAAGAAAAACAGTTGAGCGATGAAGAAGACATTATGGTAACCTTAAATCTGGACGATGGCAACGATGTGGAATGCCGGATTCTCACCATTTTTGAGGTGGATGACCAGGATTACATTGCACTGCTTCCGCTGGATGAGAAGGGACAGGATAACGCAGAAGGCGAGGTTTATATCTATCGCTACTTTGAGGATGAACAGGGGGAACCTTCCCTGGAAAATATCCTTTCCGACGAGGAATACGAGGCTGTGGCAGATCGTTTTGATGAACTGCTGGATGAGGCAGAATTTGAGGAGATGGCAGATTAATCCCTGCCATCTCCTTTTTGATGTGACGCGGGGACGGTCCTTTTTAGTCTCAGGTCAACTCCGTCAGAAATCGCGAAGGATCCATGCTATGGTTATTGCGTTTTTCCACATAGAAAAGATACAACTGCTTTCTGGCCCGGGTCATCCCTACGTAAAACATTCTGCGTTCCTCCTCCACTTCATCCGGAAGTACCGCTTTCTTATAGGGCATCAGCCCCTCATTCACATCCAGAATAAATACCACGTCATATTCCAATCCCTTGGAGGCATGCAGCGTCATTAAGGAAAGCTGATCCTCCTCTGCACGGTTTTGGCTGGCCGCATGCTCTAACCGCATAAGATATTCCTTTTTTTGTTTCTGCCACTCCTCAAAGGAAGCGTACTCTTTTACCATTCCACTGATTTCCTCCAGCACATCCAGAAGTTCTTCCTGAGAAATTCCCCGCTTCATGGCATATTCCTTCAGATAGTCCTCATATCCGATTCCCTTGCGGATATAATTTATGGCTGCAAATGGTTTCATGCCGGACAGCATTTTGATATCGTAGGCCAGCCGGTCGATCCGCCGGGCAATCCATGGCTGTTCCATCTGTTCGTAAATCCCCGCCCACACATCAAAGGCCACCGTCTCCTCATCCAGGCTGTCCCGTCCAATATAGCGGTTGGGACGGTTCATAATCTGCAGAAAATCTGCCCGGCTTCTGCTGCCTGCAGCAATCCGCAAATATGCCTCCAAATCCTTCACAATCCAGTGATCATAGATATTCGGGACCCGCTCTTTGGTCCAAAAAGGAATGTTGTATTCGCCCAGCTGCTGCATCAACAGGCCCGCCTGGGTATTGGTGCGGGAAAGCACCGCCACGTCCCCCAGAGAACCGCCGGCAGCCCGGTATTCCTGTAGCGCATGGATCAACGCCTCATTCTCTTTCCGGTTATCCGGAAACTTCTGTATAATTGGCGGTTTCTTTGCTTTGTGAAAGGCCTGTATCTCCTTAGGAAAACGCACTTTATTGTTGGCGATCAACCGTCCCGCAGCTTCTACGATGGCTCCATCTGAACGATAATTCACATTCAAAAGGATTCTTTTGGCTCCGGGGTAGTCATCCTGAAAGTGCAGCATGATCTCCGGTCTGGCCTGACGGAACCGGTAGATGGACTGGTCGTCATCCCCCACAATAAACAGATTGTTTTCCGGTTCCGCCAGCATCCGCACAATGGCATACTGAAGGGAATTGATATCCTGAAACTCATCGATGAGGATATAGCGGTACTTTTTCTGCCAAAGTGCCAGAATGTCCTTTCTCTCCCGAAACAGCTCATAGGTGTACACCAGCATATCATCAAAATCCAGCAGCCTGTGACGATACAGTGTGTTCTGATAATCCCGGTAGAGTTTCCGGAACTCCTCTTCCCCACAGTTTTTTGCATAGTAATGTTCCAACTCCACATTGGAATTTTTCACATTGCTGATCTCAGACAAAATATTTCCGATATACTCCTTCTCATCCTCATACTCCAGATGATACTTGCGGATCAAATTTCGGATCAGTCCAAACTTCTGCTCCTCCCGGATGATATTTTCTGCCTGATAATGATAGGCATGCTTTAGGATCATGAAGAAGACCGCATGAAAAGTCCCAAAGGTCACAGCGGTTGTCTTTGCCTTGGCAAGCTGCAAAAAACGCTGTTTCATTTCCATTGCAGCCGCCTTAGTAAAAGTCACCACCAGAACCTCCGAAGGATCTACATTTCCATATTCAATTAAATGTTTTACACGATGGGTAAGTACGGCGGTTTTGCCAGAACCCGGCCCCGCCAGAGTAAGGCAGGGCCCATTCTGAAAGCAGATTGCTTCCTTTTGTGATTCATTAAACTGCATAGATTTCCTCAAAAGACATTACTTGGATAATTTCTCAATTCCGATACGGATTCGTCTCAAGGACTCTTCCTTTCCTAACACTTCCATAATCTCGGTTCCACCGGCAGGGGTCATCTGTTTTCCAGACACTGCGGTACGGATCGGCCACAGCACATATCCATTTTTACAACCCTTTTTCTCCACGAAGGATACAATGGTCTGGTACAGGGCATCGTTTGAGTAATCCTCCTGTGCCTCCAAAATCGGCAAAATCTCCTGCAACACTTCGAGGGATGTTTCCTCCGTTGTCTTCATCTTTTTATGACAGTACATGGCGGTGTCGTAATCCGGAAGTTCCTCAAAGAAGTCGATATGTCCTGCAATATCCGGGAACACTTCGATTCGGGTCTTCACCATCTGGGCAATCTTTTTCAAATCATAATCCTTGGTGATCACTGCCTTAATATAAGGCTCGGCCTTCTCATAGAAAGCATCAAAATCCATAGCCTTGATATATTCGCCATTCATCCACTTCAGCTTGGTAAAATCAAACACTGCGGGAGATTTGCTCATATGATGATAATCGAACTTCTCAATCAGCTCCTGCAGGCTCATGATCTCCTGATTGTCTGCCGGAGACCATCCCAGCAATGCCACAAAATTCACCACTGCTTCCGTGAGAAATCCCTGCTCGATCAGATCCTCAAAGGAGGAATGACCGCAGCGCTTGGACAGCTTCTGGTGAGACTCGTCCGTAATCAGCGGACAATGTACATACACCGGCACTTCCCAACCGAAAGCCTCATAGAGACGATTGTACTTCGGGGAGGAGGACAGATACTCATTTCCTCTCACCACATGGGTGATTCCCATCAAATGGTCATCCACCACATTGGCAAAATTGTATGTGGGATAACCGTCGGATTTGATCAGAATCATATCATCCAGCTCGGCATTATCCACTGTGATATCTCCATAAATCTCATCCACAAAAGTGGTAGTTCCCTCGGTGGGATTATTCTGGCGGATGACATAAGGAACACCGGCAGCCAGCTTCTCCTCCACTTCCTCCTTGGACAAATGGAGACAATGCTTGTCGTAGATGGTGATTTCCTTTCCCGCCACTGTGGTTTTCAGGCTTTCCAGTCTCTCCTTGTCACAGAAACAATAATATGCTTCACCCTTCTCAATGAGTTTTTTTGCATATTCTAAGTAGATTCCCTTTGCCATACGCTCACTCTGTACATAAGGGCCTACGCCGCCATCCTTGTCCGGTCCCTCGTCATAGATCAGGCCGGTCTCCTCCATGGTGCGGTAAATGATATCCACTGCTCCTTCTACATAGCGCTCCTGATCGGTATCCTCGATACGGAAAATAAAATCTCCGCCCTCATGCTTGGCAATCAGATATGCATACAGCGCAGTACGCAGATTTCCCACATGCATTCTTCCCGTGGGACTGGGTGCAAATCTTGTTCTAATCTTACTCATGTTTTTTAACCTACTTTCTATTTATTAATTCAACTCAATTTCCCGCAGTTCCTTGGGCGGCAACTGCTTTGTGGAAACCTTTTGCAATTTACTTACCTCGGCCTTTGCTTTATTGATTGGCAAAATGGTGCCGGCTCCTGCCACGCAACCACCCGGGCATCCCATGCCCTCGATGAGGCATCCCTGCTTTTTCCCTGCCTTTGCCAGCATCAGCATCTTTTTACATTCCGCAAGCCCTTCCGCATGTTCGATTTTGACCTCAATATCCGGATAGTACTCGTGAATACATTTCTCGATGGCATCCGCCACACCGCCTGCATAAGCATAGCCTCGTCCGGCTGCAGTGGCATCATGCATGGAACTGTCTCCCTCCGTATTTCTGGGATCAATGCCCTTTGCCGCAAACATGGCATCCAGCTCTTCAAAGGTGATAACAAAATCCACATCACTTCGCACGGTTCTGCGGCTGGCCTCCAGTTTTTTGGCCGCACAGGGTCCGATAAATACCACCTTGGCATTGGGATGTTCTTTTTTGATACTGCGGGCGGTTGCCACCATAGGAGTCAGCTCCGCAGACACGCTGTCAATAATCTCCGGGAACTGGGTCTTTGCCAACATGGACCAGGAAGGACAGCAGGAGGTCAAGAGAAACGGCAATTCCCCATTTGCCACATGATGTACATAGTGGTGTGCCTCTGCCACCGCACCGATATCTGCGCCCAATGCAACCTCCACCACTTCGGAAAACCCTAATTCCAATAGCGCCGCCTTCACTCTTCGGGGTGTGGCATCTTCGCCGAACTGTCCCACAAAAGCCGGCGCGATCTCAGCGATTACTTCCCCACCCAGTTTCATACAGCGGATCAGCTGGAAGATCTGGGACTTGTCCGCAATGGCACCAAAGGGACAGCTCACCATACACATACCACAGGAAACACATTTTTCAGAATCTATTTTTGCCCTGCCATACTCATCCGTTCCGATGGCTCCGATCCCACATGCCTTGGAACAGGGACGCTCCTTTTTTGCAATGGCATCGTAAGGGCAGATATCCTTACAGCGTCCGCACTTGATGCACTTCTCCTGATCAATGATGGACTTTCCTGTCTTATCGTGGGAGATAGCCCCTCTGGGACACACTTCCATACAAGGATGTGCCACACACCCCTGGCACATATTGGATACTTCAAACTTCTTTTCTTCGCAAAGGTTACAGGCAGATGGTATCACCTGCATGAGAGGTGGCTCATAATATTTCTCCGCCACATTACTCTCTTCCAACCCGCTGGTTACGTGCACCGGCTTGTCCTGAGGTCTAAGCGACATACCCATGGCCAACCGTACCCGTTCCGCACAGATGGCCCGCTCCCGATAAATGCTTTCCCTGTGATGGGGCACATCTCCGGGGCACACCGTATATGGAATCTCCTCCACCGCATCATTGAGGTTACTATAATCTCCTTCATACGCAAGCTTTGCGACTTCCGTAAAAATCTTGCTTCTGATCTCTGATACCGGTGTTCGTAAACCTCTCATAAATTTCCTCCTGTGGTTTTAAATTGACACTATCATTAAAAGGGTATTGAAAAAATTCTCTGCCTTTTAATCTAACACACCATCTTTTCAAAAACAAGCCCTGGGACTTGTGTTTTCTGTAAAATGTGGCTAAGGATAATGTTTCTGAAAATATGGGGGCTCGTGCCCCGCCTGCCTATCTCTTTGGCTCCTTCTGTCCCTCTGTGCGGGGCATGGCAGCCACATTTTCTCTTCCTATGCCCCGCTTGTCTCTCTCTTTGGCTCTTCTTTTCCTCTGCGCGGGGCATGGCAGCCACATTTTCTCCTCCTATGCCCCGCCTGCCTCTCTCTTTGGCTCTTCTTTTCCTCTGCGCGGGGCATAGGAGCTCATTTTCTCCTCCTATGCCCCGCTTTTCTACCTCTTTGGCTCCTTCTGTCCCTCTGTGCGGGGCATGGCAGTCACATTTTCTCTTCCTATGCCCCGCTTCTCTCTACGACGACTCCCGTTCCATCTCTGCCAAAAACTTAAATCGAGCAAGGACTTTATCAGTTCGGTGAATAAGAAAATTATAGTCTCTTTCTCATACACACAGAATCTGCCATATCCTTACATGGACCATAATTTGGGATGACCTCATATCCGATTTTTCGATACAATGCCATTGCCGCAATAAGCGGTTCTCCAGATTCCAATATGAAATAACTGTAACCTTTTTTCCTTGCCGCTTCTTCTAACAATTCCATCAGTTTATTAGAAATTCCTCTACCTCGATATTCTTTTTTATAAAAACTCTCTTCACTTCAGCACATTCATCATCATATTTTTTGAAACTGACACATCCGACGGGAAGATTGTTATCATACACCAGAATTACATCATGAATATCTTCCAGTGTGTTATATGCAACATATTCTGCCCGATTTTCTTCTCCCCCTACAAGTTCATTTAGAAAGTGATCTAACCCATGGCACAATTCAATAAAATCTTTATTTCGCCCATCTGTATATTCAAATCTCATTTTCCTTGCTCCTTATCTCTTGGCACGAGGTGTCCCTTTAGCTCCGTTAAACTGCTCACACTACAATCCGGCTCTTCCTCCTTTTTCGTAATATTCCAATACCTGCTATAACTCCCGGCAAAGCATACCTTTTAAGACCTTGTCCCAAACCGGCTCTTGTAAAGCCAACCTTATACTCGATCCGGAATAGTTTTAGAATCACAATTGCCAATATTCCAATAAAAATGAAATTACCCATCAAGGGAAGAATGTACGAGCTACTTCCTACTATAACCTAAAATGGACTTCAAGTACATACTTTGTATATGTTGAAAAATAACGAGTGGTGATAGACATGTTCCATTTGTTTAATTACAAAAGAAAACGGAATTGAAGAAATCCCGGAGGTCCGGGAAATCCTCAATTCCGTGGAACGACTGATTAAGTCGTAGAGTTTATTTGCAGCCGCAGTTCTGGTCGATGGCCGGGTTGCACATATAAAAGTTTTTGGAGTCAAGGTGCTCCTGTACAATACGCAGTGCCTCACCAAAGCGCTGGAAATGAACAATCTCTCTGGCGCGAAGGAAACGCAGCGGATCTGCCACATCGGGATCTTTAATGACACGGAGCAGGTTGTCGTAGGTGGTACGGGCTTTCTGTTCTGCAGCCATATCTTCTACCAGATCGGTGATGGGATCTCCCTTGGACTGGAACTGGCAGGCGTTGAAGGGAACGCCACCCGCCGCCTGGGGCCAGACAGCCAGCGTATGATCCACATAGTAAGGTGCAAAACCGGAAGCCTGGATTTCCTCCGGGGTGAGACCTCTGGTGAGCTGGTGCACCATAGTGGAAACCATCTCAAGATGCGCTAGTTCCTCAGTGCCAATATCAGTCAAAAGTCCGGCTACCTCCCGGTAGGGAATGCTGTATCTTTGGGACAGATATCGCATAGAGGCTCCCAGTTCACCATCCGGTCCACCATACTGGGAAATGATCAACAGAGCCAGCTTCGGGTTGGTTTCTTTGATATTTATGGGGTACTGCAATCTCTTTTCATAATTCCACATTATTTACATCCTCCTTCCCATGGCCAAGGCTGGGTCACCCAGTCCCAATGATCCCCGGTGGGCGCAGATGCGGCAGTCAGAGGACCGTATTGATCTTCGTACATTTTCATCGCCTTTTTTCGCATAGCGGCGTGATGTCTGTAATAGTTTAACGCATCTTCATCGTTGGGATGCGTATCCAAATAAAGCATCGTGTCTACCAGCGCAAAGCTGACCTGATCAATCCAACGCAACAACTGATTCTGATTCATGGGCATATTCAGCATGAGCAACCTCCTTTAAAACCCCGGAAGGGTTTATCTAATTCCTGAAAGATGGTTCCTCTTTCAAAACCCTGGTCCAATTCATACAGTTTTTCGAAATTCTGGAATGGAACATAGGCCATGGCCAGCTCCTGGTTGCAGGACGGGTGTTTGCGGCGAGGCATCTGCATAGACGAAGGATTATTATATGCATTGCAATTACAATTATTCATACAAAACCTCTTTTCCTGTTATACATAACTATCCTATGCCTGACCGGAGGATTTGGTGCGGGGGCTATAATAAAATCTTGTAATACTTCAGAGGGATTTATGAAATGAAACTGACATTTTTCAATTACCTATCACTTGAAACTTTAGAATATCTGCAAATTGGGGGTTATAGGCAAAATGTTTTTGCTGGTAGTTAGTATCGAATGTAGGA
>JBJELW010000065.1:0-64349 GCA_051879315.1 Roseburia sp. | reverse complement strand
CGTGTTCGGGACTTTCACCCGTTAGAGCGCGCCCATGGCGCGCAAACAAAAAGAGTGCAACACGTTCTCACGTCTTGCACTCCCTATAATTCTCATGTATGGTCCAACACCAATTACATTAAGCTGATTAACTTAGCCTTCTCTGTGCTGAACTCAGCCTCTGACAAAATGCCAGCCTCTTTTAATAACATCAATTTGTCCAATTTCTCCTTGAACTCATCAACGGTGATCTTTTCATCACTCATCTCAGCTTCCTCCTCTCCCATATGAGTTATCGGCTCGCTCACAGTCTCCTCCTGGGAAGCTGCTGTGATATTTTCATCTGCCTTAGCTGCTCTTGCTGCTTCTTCAGCCTGAGCCAATGCCTTAGCTGCCAACTCTTCTAACGCTCTCTCTTCCAGCATCTTAGCTTCTTCAGCTGCCTTTGCTGCTGCAGCCTCTTCTCTTGCTCTTGCTGCCTCTGCCTCAGCTCTAGCCTGTGCCTCAGCCTCAGCTCTTGCCTGCATCTCAGCCTCTTCTCTTGCCCTTGCTGCTGCTGCTGCCTTAGCCTCTGCCTCAGCCTGTGCTCTTGCCTCTTCCTCAGCTCTTGCTCTTGCTGCTTCTGCTTCAGCCTGTGCCTTAGCTTCTTCCTCAGCTCTTATTCTTGCTGCTTCTGCCTCAGCCTGTGCTTTTGCCTCCTCTGCTGCACGAGCAGCTGCCTCTGCAGCCTCTGCAGCCAATCTAGCTTCCTCTTCCTGAGCTTTTCTTGCAGCTTCTTCCTCGGCTCTTCTTGCAGCGGCTTCCTTCTCCTCTAAACGTTTCTTATAAGCAAGATCCTTCTCACGCTTCTCATTCTCGAAATACTCTTCCTTAGTCCGCGCAATCGCATCAATCCACTCATCACAGTTTTGTACACCAAGGATGATAACATACTCTTTGGTTCCGTCATAGGACTGATACTTCATGTACTCAATCTGCAGTGCAATTTCTCCGTTAATTTCAACCTCAGTTGCCTTACGAATCTGCGGCATATTGATATTGATGGAAATTGTGTACTGGCTCAGATCACCGCTGCCCTCAATCCAAAATCCTTCACCCTCTATATGTGAAGGGTATAATGCAAGGCGAAGCGGATACTTCTTAGCGCCCAGACGACCTTTCTTAAATTCTCCACGATACTCTAAAATTGGCTCCATAATTTACCCCTCTTTTCCAAATAGATATTTTCTAGTAACATATTATACCAAAAAAGTCATTTTGTCAAATACTACACCTAGTAAATTTACATTAACTATACCACATTTTGTAGATTTTGCACGAAATATTTTTATTTTTTTTGCTCATACTGTTTATATGAGACAAAAGCTTTCTATCACCACACTGTCACAATATACATTTTTCTTTTTTTCGGCTGCACTTCTGGGGTATCTGTGGGAAGTGAGTATTTTTTTCATCCAGGAAGACACCTTTGTCAACCGCGGATTTCTTTACGGGCCATGGCTTCCAGTCTACGGTACAGGTGCTGTGATTTTATATATCCTGCTGCACCAGCATCAAAACCATCCTCTGCGTGTATTCTTTTTTTCCATGCTGATCGGAACCTGGACAGAGTTGATCTCCGGTATCCTCTTAGACTATTTTTGGGGGCTCCGATACTGGGATTACAGTGGTTATCTTTGGAATTTTTACGGATATGTGTGCATCCTGTCGGCCTTAGGCTTCGGTTTTGCCGGTGTTCTGTGGATCTGCGTGCTATCCCGGTTTCTGCTTCATTTGTGGAACAAAATACCAGCATCCGTGCAGCGTATCATCCTCACACTGCTGGTGCTGGTATTTATTGCAGACTGCTCGGCAGCTTTGATTTTTCCCAACCGCGGAAAAAGTGTCACATTTTAGTCAGGCATGCATGTGAAGATACTTTTCCCGGGTGGCCATTCCGCCGCGGATGTGGCGTTCGGACTTGTTGACATCCAACACTTTCCTGGCTTCTTTTGCCAGAGATGGGTTGATGTGGAGCAGCCGGTCTGTCACATCCTTGTGCACTGTGGACTTTGAAATTCCAAACTGTTTCGCTGTCTGGCGTACCGTGGCATTGTTTTCGATGATATACCGGGCGATTTCCACCGCTCTTTCTTCTATATATCCCTTCAAGGATTTACCCCTGTCAAACTTGTTTATCAAATTGTATGCAGGTCTTTTCCTAAATAGTACCGAAAACAATATTCACTTTAAATCACAAACGAATCACCGGAGAAAAATCATCCGTGTCTCCACAGAAAAGTCCTCCTTTTTTCTCTAAGATAAGGCGCAGGATTTGTTCCACCTGCGAATAATTCTCCGGGTCAAGGGTTACATAGAACAGGCTTTTCGTACCCTGTTCCGCCAGGAAAGTATTGCTGTACTCATCCTTCAGATCCACATCCCCGGACTCAAAGTCAATAGATTTGGCTTCCGGCAGTTCGATTTCCATCACCCCTGCCTCTTTCCAAACCTGGATGCTGAGTTTCTCCGCCCCCTCCAAAGCTTCTGCCAATTTCTCCGCAGAAAGTTCCACAGGACACAAGTACAGCCACTCCCGTGGCTTTTGCGGGGAATTTCCCTTAGATTGTCTGATTCGCTTTAACTTTGACTTATTCTTCATACTTAATATTTTATCCGTTGCAATCCTGATTACAGGAAGATGTATTTACAAATGAACAATACGGCAAGCACATACATTAACGGTGTGATCTTCTTTGCTTTTCCGCAGATCAGGTTGATGATCACGTATGAGATGACACCTATGGCAATACCTTCGGAAATGCTGTACATCAACGGCATAGCAATTAAGCAAAGGTATGCAGGAATTGCCTCTGTCAAATCATTGAAGTCGATATCTACTACAGCGCTGACCATCAGAAATCCGACAAAGATCAGTGCCGGAGCGGTGGCAAAGCTGGGTATTGCAATAAAAATCGGTGACAGGATAATTGCCACTAAGAACAGCAAACCGGTAACTACTGCCGTAAGACCTGTTCTACCGCCCTCAGACACACCGGAAGAGCTCTCTACGAATGTGGTGGTAGTAGAAGTTCCTAATACAGCTCCTGCTGAAGTTGCAATGGCATCTGCCAGAAGGGCCTGCTTAATGCGGGGCAGTTTTCCGTTTTTGTCAAGCATGTTTGCCTTGTTTGCTACACCGATCAGGGTTCCTAATGTATCGAACATATCTACAAACAGGAATGAGAAGATGATCACAATCAGATCGAACACCTTAATATTTGCATCATGAATGTTGAAGCACTGTCCAAATGTGGAACCCAATGCTGTCAGATCAAAAGAAGACCACTTGGGCAGCAGGTCAGAGCCGGTATACAGTCCGGTGAGCTGACAAATGATACCGATGATCCATGTAGCTACGATACCAATCAGGATGGAGCCTTTCACACGCTTCACATAAAGAATTGCAATAATAAGCAGACCAATCAGAGCCAGCAACGCTCCGATACCTGTGTTGCGGAAATCTTCCGTAAAATCAACGATGGTAACCAACGTACTGCTTCCCACAACGATGCCACCGTTCTGCAGTCCGATGAAAGCCACAAAAAGACCGATACCAACGGATACACCTTTCTTTAACTGCAGCGGGATCGCATTGAAGATTGCCTCACGCACATTGGTCAGCGAAAGGATGATAAAGATGATACCCTCGATGAACACAGCGAGAAGTGCCAGCTGCCAGCTGTATCCCATACCGTCGGCTGAACAGACAGTATATGCAAAATATGCATTCAGTCCAAGGCCCGGTGCCAAAGCAAAAGGATAGTTTGCCAGAAATGCCATACACAGACATCCGATAAAGGAAGCCAATGCTGTCGCCATCAGGATGGCATTCGGTTCCATTCCCGCAGCAGAAAGGATTGCGGGGTTCAAAGCCAGAATATATGCCATGGTCATGAATGTAGTGACTCCGGCAACAACCTCTGTTCTGACATTGGTGTTGTTCTGTTTAAGCTTAAACAGTTTCTCTAACATTTTCATTTTCCTCCATTTTGTATTTTTGCGGCTGCGTGTGAAACGCTGCCATATCAAAAAGCCTTTGGGCTCTAAGATCATTACTTTCCTTCATAAGTAACCACAGACGCCACATCGTAGTCTGCCAGCCTGTCTCTCCCCTTCAGTCCTGCCAATTCCAAAAGGAATACAATTTTTACCACCTGGCCTCCCAGCTGTTCCACCAGCTTTGCCGCTGCCTCGATCGTACCTCCGGTGGCAATCAGATCATCCACCAGCACCACCTTCTGGCCCGGCTGGATGGAATCTTTGTGAATCTCAATGGTGGCACTGCCATACTCCAAATCATAGGTTTGGGAAACAGTTTCGCAAGGAAGCTTGCCCTTCTTGCGCACCGGCACAAAGGCTTTTCCCAATGCGTAGGCAATGGGCATCCCAAAAATAAAGCCTCTGGACTCCGTTCCGGCAATCACATCAAAGTCCACCCCGTCCAGCAAACGGATCATCTCATCGATGGCCAGTTTTAACCCCTCTGCGTCCTGCAGGACTGTGGTAATATCGCGAAATATGATACCTTCCTCCGGGAAATCCGGAATGCTTCTGATGTATTCCTCTACTTTTTTCATTTGCGTTGTCCCTCTTTCTGTTTATTCTGAATTATTACAGACCTTATTTTCTCACCGCTGTCCAAACATCCCTGACAGTTCACCGTTTTCTACCAGGAAAGCACCTCCGCGCCATCCTCGGTAACCAATACCTGAATCTCCCACTGGGCGCTGGGCAACCCGTCCTCCGTGTACACGGTCCAGTTATTCTCATCATCCACATATATTTCCACATCTCCCATGTTTACCATAGGCTCGATGGTGAAAACCAGTCCAGGAGCCAGCACCATCTCCGTGCCGGCCTTGCTGTTATAGCCCACCCAGGGCTCCTCGTGAAATTCTTTTCCGATTCCGTGTCCGCCGATCTCCCGTACGATGGTATAACCATTGGCAAAAGCATGATCATGCACTGCCTGACCCATATCTCCCAGGAACCCCCACGGTTTTACTGCTTCCAGCCCCTTGTCCAGGCATTCCCTGGCCACCTGGACCAGCCGTTTTTTCTCCGGGCTTACCTCACCGATCATGAACATTCGGGAAGAGTCCGAAAAATATCCGTTTAAAATAGTGGAACAATCCACATTGATAATATCCCCTTCTTTTAAAATGATATCCGCCGAAGGTATACCATGGCATACCTCGTCATTAAGAGAAGTACAGACGCTCTTTGGAAATCCGTTGTAATTCAGGGGTGCCGGAATTCCTCCCATGGCAGTGGTCTTCTCATACACCATGCGGTCAATCTCCTCCGTACTCATACCAGCTTTGATATGTTCTCCCACATAGTCCAGCACTGCCACATTGATTTTGGCACTCTCCTTAATTCCCGCAATGTCTGCAGGTGTTTTTATCAGTTCATGGCCCGGCACCACATGTCCCCGTTCCCGGAACCACTGAATTTTCTCGTCAAACGCCTGATGACAAGTCTTATATTTTTTCCCGCTTCCGCACCAGCACGGATCGTTTCTTCCTATTTTATATGCCATAATAACTCTCTCCTAATGGGATAATGTGATATTTCCAAAATCAATACGTTCCCATAAACTTTCTTCTATTTGATAGCTATGCTGCTCCACCAGGTTTTCATAGGGTCTCTCTCCCGTGTTGTACCCGTCATAATCGCTGTTTTGGGATGCCGCATAAATCTCCTGATACTTTTCCGCCACTGCCTTTTTTTCCAATTGGGCATCCAGCTGCTCTCTGGACACTCCCAGGCGTTCCTGCTGCTCCTCCGACAGATCCAGCCAGAAATCCTCCTGCGTCAGGGACAGTTCTGCCCGTTCCTCCTCATCCAGGGCGACATTCTCCTGTATGGCCATCTGATAAAAGATCTCATCATGTACCGCCATGTCAATCACAGCCTGTTTTGCCAAAAGCTTCACGAAGCCGCCGTTATTTAAGTAGACGTTCCAGTAAGCCTGCGGATTCTCATAATCATAAACCCTTGCCTGCTCCTCCACCAGACGTTCTTCATAAGCAATATAGCTTGCCAGATCGCCCAGTGTCAATTCCTTCCCGTCCACAGTCAGAACCGTTTCCTCCAAATGCTGATTGTATGTCAGCTTCCCGGTGTGATCAAATCGATAAATCCCGGCAAAGGCAATCCCCAACACTAATATAAACAAAACAATGGCTGTCAACAGCTTATCCTGCCTGCTCATACCACACTCCTACAGTACACGCCGAACCGTAAGGATAGTCCGGTAAGTGGCTGTGCCGGAACAGATTCCCGTACTGGAGCTTTTTGCGTGAACAATGCCTCCGTTTCCGGTGTAGATTGCCACATGGCCCGCGTAACAGATAATATCTCCCGGCTGGGCATTTGCGTAACTGACTTCGTTGCCGCAGGTCCGCAGGGATGTGGAGCTGTGGGGAAGACTAATGCCGAAATGGGCATACACACTCATGACAAACCCGGAGCAGTCGCACCCGTTTGTCAGGGATGTTCCTCCCCAGACATAGGGATTCCCAATAAATCCATTGGCATATGCCACCACGTCACTACCACTGACATTGGTGGTGTAAGCAGGGTCTTTTCCGCTGTCCTCCGCTACGGTATCGCTGTCAGTGTCTGCACTTTCCTGGGACTGGCTGGCCGCAGCCGCCTGAGCCTGTCTCTGCTGCTCCGCACGAATCAGCGCGTTTTGCTCATCCACCGTCTGCTTGTACTGATCCGCCAATGCCTGGGCAGTTTCCAGCTGAACGTCAAATTCCTCCATCTGGGACTGTTTTTCGGCAATCATGGTCTCATACTCAGCCTGCTGCTCCTGATAGGACTCCTGAACCTCTTCCAGCTCTGCCTTTTCTTCCTCCACCTGCGCTTTCAGGTCTTCCACCTCTTGGCAAATTTTCTGGTAATTAGCAAGCATGTTACGGTCGTAATTATATACCTGTCTCGCGTATTCCACGCGGTTCAAAAGATCAGAAAAGCTGGTGGCTCCCACAATTGCTTCCATGTAGCTGCCTTCTCCGTTTTCGTAGAGATACTTGATTCGGAGCTTCATTGCTTCATACTGGGCATTCTCTTTTTCCTGTGCTTCCTCCAGCTGGGCATTCACGTCATCCAGCTGCTCCTGCTTGTCCGCAAGCTCTTCATTCAGGATGTCCAGATTCACCAGCACCTGAACCAGTTCTGCATCCAGCGCATCGATCTGCGTCTGCAGCTCTGTCTGCTTGCCTTCTATCTCCTCTATCGTCTGATTGGCGGAATCCAGATTGGCCTGCGCCTCGTCCTTTATGCTCTGCGCGTCTGACAGGCTGGTAGCCTTCACATCCACCACAGACGATAAAAAGACAAGCAGGCAAGCCAATCCCACTGCCATATAACGATTGATTTGTTTTTTACTCAAAACCCGTTTTTTCCTCTTACGGTTGCTTCTCTTGTGTAATTTCATCACCGACTCCTAAAAACTCCCATAGATATAAGTATATCACTGCTACACAGTCTTTACAATTAACAATTTATCACCTTTTTCGATTTTTGTCTGCTCCAAACCATTAATTTCCATTAACTGGCTCATGGTAGTATGATTTCCCTTGGCAATATTCCAAAGAGTATCCCCATCTTTTACCAGATAGCCCACCATGCCGGGCCGCTTCTGGAGACTTTCCATATCCATTTCCTGCTCCTTTAGTTCAGAGATCCGCGCCATCTGATGACCGGAAAATGCCAGAAGATTCAGATTGATCACAGCCTTGATATCCACTCTGCCGTTATCCGCCAGGAGCGCCGTCAGCTGTTCCAGGCCGGTATCCAGTTCAAAGGACATATCACCGGTAGCATAAGGCACTTCGATAAATTGTTCAAATCCCAGAGTTCCTTTGAAAGTCCCCACAGGGATAGCATCATCCGTAGTGACATACATCAGCTCGATCTCCAGGCTCCCCTCCACCTGTACGCCCTGATCCATCACCTTGGTCTCATCCACGCAAACCTTACCTTCACAGGAACAGATCTGCAGAATGTCATTCTGCTGTGGTTCTATAGTCAACCGGTCGCTGATCCGGCATTTCGCATAGTTTTTTGCAAGAAGCTGCTCCAGAGTCACGTCCTCATAGGACGGCACAATTTCCTTTTCCAGGGAGTACACATCCTCCACCACATTCAGCTTCTCTTCCCGCCAGATGCAGATATCCAGTTCCAGTGTCATGTCTAATGACAGCACACGGTCTTCCCCGTCATAATCTGCCTGAACCTCCAGTTCTGTATTGCCCTGTTCTACCTTAATCCGGTACAGCAGATTGTCTTCATATTCTTCGCAGGGCACACTGCCCCGGATGGGCACCGACTGTTCCAACCATTCCAGGCGCCGGTCCTCTCCCTGTGCATAATAAAGAATATACAGAAGTGCCTCCCCGCTGATCTGCACGGATTCCTCGCTCAGTCTCGTTTCAATCCCCCGGAGCTGAACGCTTTTCCACAGAATCTGCTCCACATTGGGCTGATTGGCACCCAGAGGAATCTCCTGTTTCATCCGGTACTTATCCCTCTTGCAGGTGCAAAGCTGCAACACATTTTTCTCGCTCCGCATCATTTCCAGCGGATCATCCGAATGAATATCCGTTACGATCTGCTCTTTTTTCACATCCTGTACCACAGCGCTCAGCATGAACAGTGCCCGGATGCTCAGCTTCCGGGAATTGATGATCCCGATGGTGATATCCTCCATCTCCGCGGTCACATGTACCGGATCCAGTTCATCCACCCCGTCCATACAAAGCATTTCCTCAAAGGGAATGCTGCCGTTTAAGCAATCCAGTTTCTTATCTGCCATATCATTGCGGTAAAGTACCTCAAAGCACAGATTTCCCTTCACATAAATATGCTCGTCGTTGATGCGGATATTATCAAAGCGGACATCCCCCCTGGCCTTCATGACCTTCACAATGTCGGGTTTATAATCCACCAGATTATAATCTTCATCAATGGTGACCTGGCTGCCGGCCCGGCCCTTCTCATATTTCCTATGTATATATGTTTTTTCTATCTCCACGAAAAAAGTCCCCTTCCTGAATTTATAACATTTTATTCAGGAAGCAGGGACTTTATGCTTCTTAACACAACTTCATGCGAATCTCTCTTGTAATAATGTCTGTATAACTGAAGGATAAAAGCTGAGGTGGATTCTCCTCCTTCTCATCCTGTACCAATACGGTAAACACACTCGGATATGCGTTCTGGATCACACCCTTTTGGATATCTACCTTATTGCGTCCTCTGTCCAGTTGGATCAGCACATCGCTTCCACACTGACTATGAACAGATGCACGAACCTTTGATAAATCTGCCTGCTGCATACTCACGTCCTCCTTCTCTATTCACATGGCAATTATACCACTTTGTGAAAAATATGTCAAAGGAAAACTTTATAAAAAGCACACGTTCTTGTTTTCACAGGCCACACATACCACAATATATGGGAAACTGGGGCTCTTAGACACCGTATCATTTTCCCCCGGGCCGAGGAGCGTTGTCTCAATGCAGACAGCATTGCTGCTGAGATACAAATCGTTCACGGAAATACTATAGCCACCGGTCTCCTGTTCACCATATCCCCTGGCAATATACAGTACTCCATCGCACTCATAACTGAGTTTAAAATTCATCTCCTTCTGAGCCTCAATTTCCTCCCGCAATGTCTGGGGGATATGGTATTCATCCACAATGGTAAAGTCCAGATCCTTCACCCTGTTTCCATCTGTTGTCTCGATCCCGCATCCGGAAAGTGCTGCGCTAAACAGTAAGATCAGAACGATCCACAACTTTCTTTTATTTATATACACGATCAGACTCCATCTCTCAAACCACCATCTGGTGGTTTCGGCTTATTATCAGTATATGCCAAAAAAAATTTTTTATGCCTTGCCGGTGTGTTCTTGTTTTTCAATCCGTCATATAGTATACTTTGGGCGTAAGCGTGATTCAACGCAAGCGCTACGGAATCTTGCCCCGCGCATAGACCGGGGTTCATGATAGAAACGAGGTATCACTATGATTCGCACAATATTTGTCCTGCTTTTTGTCCTTCTTTATCTGATTCTGGGTATCCCGGTTTTAGGAGTTGAATGGATCATCCGAAAATTTAACCGCCGTGTTGCCGATCTCAGCAGTCTGCGAATGGTACAATGGGCGTTCCGCGTTATCCTATTTCTCTGTGGAACCAAGCTTACCGTACTGGGAGAGGAACATGTACCTAAGGATCAGCCTGTACTCTACATCGGAAATCACCGCAGCTATTTCGACGTGATTATTACCTATTCCCGCTGTCCGGGGTTGACCGGATATATCGCCAAGGATAACATGACCAAGGTTCCCCTGTTATCCACATGGATGAAGCGCCTCTACTGTCTGTTCTTAAACCGGGAAGATATGCGCAAGGGACTGAAAACAATTCTCATGGCCATCGATCAGATCAAAGCCGGAATTTCCATCTGCATTTTTCCGGAAGGAACCAGAAACCGTACAGAAGAGGAAATGCTTCCTTTTCATGCCGGTTCTTTCAAAATAGCCGAGAAGACAGACTGTCCCATCATCCCCATGGCCATCACCAACTCCGCAGACATTTTGGAAGCACATTTTCCTTTTATCCATAAGACCCACGTCATCCTGCAGTACGGAGAACCGATCCTTGTCTCTGAGCTTTCTGCAGAGGACAAAAAACACCTCAGCGATTATGCACAGAATCAGATTCATCTGATGTTGGCCGAAAACGAAAAATACCGGTAAAATCATACCATATAGATGGGTTCCATCCTTCTGGCATAGTGAAAAGTCATGGCATCGAACAGTGCATCCGACCGCTCCTTCCAGGAGGTTGCCTCCTGATCTGAAGTTCCCGTATTCCGGGACAGGCAGTCCAGGAGATAGGGGAGTGTGGACATCTGTCCCTGTTTCTCACAAAAGCGGATTCCCTCATGGCAAAGCTTTTGGCACTGTTCCCTCATGCCCATGTCCGCGCACATGAGAGCATAATTATACAATATCATAGGATAAACTTTCCCCTTCGCCACCGCATCTACCGGCCGCTTTTCCAGATAGTTTCTCAAGCCATCCCACAACAAGAACGCTTCCCGATATTCTTTTTTTCGTAAATATTGGATTGCAATGTTATTGAGAATGATAATCTCATCAAAAGTATAGAAACGTTTTAACGTCATAGAAGCCTCAGCGTTAAGACCTGTCAGTGAGAGTGCCTCGTTCAGCATCTCCATCACTTCATCCGGAGGCATTCCCCTTCTGCTGAAAACAATTGCCCACATAGACTGTACAAACTGCCGGCTCAGGGCATCCGGCTGCTTCTCTTTCGGAAAATGCTTCTTCAGCAGTCTCCCTGCCCGCTCAACCGCATTGTCTGCGATGCATCTTTGAATCTCATACATCAGGCTCTCCTGTTCTGCCTCCGCATGGGACAACTGCAGCTGCTGCATACAGGACGATTTCCCAACCCGCTGCAACAACGCCTCATAATTGCGTCGGCGCGGAACACTGGTTCCATTCTCAATCTTTGAAATTGTCCCCACCGAACAGATACCAAATGCCAGTTCCTCCTGCGTCATATGCAGTTCCTTTCTGGCCTGTCTCAGCATATCGCCAAAAAAATAGTGTACCAACCACTCACTCCCCTTCTTCATAATCTTCTGTAAACTGTTTCGTTTCATGACACCTCCATTCAAACAGTTACTCTCCCAGAAAATTATAACACACAAAAGCGGCACCCGGACTTCGTGTTTTGACGATTCCCTCGTCCAAACGCAAAGCGGATGCCGCTTCCCCGTATACCCTCAACAGGAATTCCTTCTCCTAAAAATTCCTAGATTTCCGGCTCAATCAGACCGTATGTATTGCCCTTTCTCTTGTAAACCACATTTACATTGTCATCCTCCGCATTGACGAATACGAAGAAATCATGTCCCAACAGTTCCATCTGCACGCAGGCATCCTCCGGGTACATGGGTTTCATGTCAAACTTCTTGGTACGGATAATCTTAATCTCATCCTCATCCTCCGTATCTTTCTCGATGAACTCCGGCTGGAAATAGCTGCTGTTCTGTTTCTGTGCAATTAATTTGTGCTTGTACTTCTTCAACTGTCTCTCAATGATCTCCTCAACCAGATCAATGGAAACATACATATCATTGCTGACCTGCTCGGAACGGATAATATGTCCCTTCACAGGAATCGTAACCTCGATTTTCTGTCTCTCCTTTTCCACACTTAAGGTTACAAACACTTCAGTGTCCGGAGTAAAATACTTCTCCAGCTTTCCTAATTTTTCCTCCACTGCTGCCTTCAGGCCGTCTGTCAATTCGATGTTTCTTCCGCTAATTGTAATACGCATGATGCCCAACCCCTTTTTTGTAAAATTTGATACAGACTGCTTTCCCTGGGTTTTCATAATTTTCTGTGTGGTATGTAAACCCATGATCTATTATCATGTTCATATTATACTATTTGATTTGCCTTTTTACAAGTTTTTTGTATATTTTGTTCAAAACGTATGATACAATGAAAACTGTTCAGAGCCAGGGCAATTTTCACGGCATCATTCTGAACAGTTACACAGAACAACCACGGAGGAGCCATCATGAAAACCGCATTAATCACAGGCGCTTCCCGGGGAATCGGCCGGGCTATAGCGCGCAAGTTTGCACAAAACAATTACCATTTGATACTGAACTGTCTTCAGTCCACAGAACTGTTGAATGACTTTGCCGAAAAACTTCGCCAGACCTATCACGTGGAAGTCATGACCTGTCCGGGAGACGTAAGTGATTTCGCCTTCGTAACAAAAATGGTTGACTCTGCACTGGCTCAGTTTGGACAGATCGATGTGCTGGTAAACAATGCAGGGATTTCTCATATTGGTCTTCTGTCTGACATGAGTTACGAAGAGTGGCAGACATTGATGAATACCAATGTTTCCTCAGTATTTTCCTGCTGTAAATGCACGATTCCATCTATGGTCAGACGCAAATCCGGCCATATCGTCAATATCTCCTCCGTCTGGGGGAAGGTGGGTGCCTCCTGTGAGGTAGCCTACTCTGCCAGCAAAGGGGCCGTCAATGCTCTGACCAAAGGCCTAGCCAAGGAACTGGCTCCCAGCAATATCCAGGTAAACGCCATTGCCTGCGGCGCCATTGATACCGATATGAACGCCTGTTTTAGCGAAGAAGAACGGGCGGATCTGGAGGCAGAGATTCCCGCAGGACGCTATGGCACACCGGCGGAGGTGGCTGAGCTTGCCTATCATCTTGCCTGCAGTTCCTCCTATCTCACCGGGCAGGTGATTACTTTCGATGGAGGATGGACCTGATACACATTTATGAACAATTTCCAATCTGCGAATCCGCTTCGCGTTTTGGGTATTTTTACTTTTCTTTCCATTTCTTGTTTTAAAATAGAGATAACTTGAAACTGGGAGGAATTCTATGAATATTGGAACCAGAATCAAATGTTTGTTAGAAGAGGAAAACATGACCCAAAAGGAATTGGCTGATATTCTGCACATTTCCGCCTCTACCTTAAATGGCTACATAAAAAAGGGCAAGGAACCGGATTACGCCATACTCATCCGCCTTGCCAATTATTTCAACACTACCACTGATTATCTGCTGGGGCGCAGCAATATGCGCACCGCATCCGACCAACCCCTCTCCCTTCTGGAGGGCGAGCTTATAGGTATCTATCGCCGGTTACCCGACGAACAGCAACAGATCGTGCGGGAATCTGTCATGATCCACTATCGCCACAGCTGCAATTCTTCCGGCCTCCCACCGAAATCCACACAATCACAAGACCTATAACAGTCAGAATCTCCCCGGTCAAAAGCGCCGGAAACGTAGAATTCTCATGAATCAACGCACCTCCCACCGCACTGGCTAACACACAACTCAAGGTCAGCATTCCTGTCACAAAGGCCTGTCCCTTCACCACATCCTGTGGTTCCACCACACGGGAAGCATAGTAAACCGAAGCCGCCGTGAACAATCCGTAGCCGAAGAACTGTAAGGGTTGTGCTGCCAAAAGAACCTCTACCGATGGTGCAAACAACGCAATTCCATGTTTGATTACAAACGCAATGGACGAGATTATCAGAAGCGTTGCACAATTGATTTTCTTTTCAATTCTGGTAAACAATCCGTTTGCTGGAATTTCCACCATGGCTCCAATAAAAAATGCCACACCCATGTCCGCACTGCCTCCTCCAAGAGGAGACAGTATCTGTATAAAAAAGCTGTTGATAATATTATGGGCAGCAATCATCAACGTACATCCACCCAGGAAGCACATAAAGCGCTTATATTTCACCACAAAGGCCAACAAACCGATCTGGGTGTCCGTTTCTGTTTTCTTCTTTTCCTCCGCCGTCACTTCATTCTGTTTCACTTCCTGCCGCGGCACACGCACCCGGAAAGTAAAAACCAGTAACAGCAGCGGAATCAGAATGACACATACCATCTGGGGAAGTATCTCCACCCCATAAGCATCCACAGCATACCCCACCACAATGGAAGCCAGGGCAAAGAACAGGGAGCCTGTGGCCCGGGCCATGCCGAAATTCAGCTGCATCCCATACTGTTCAAATATAAATGCCATGGAGTTCAGAAGGGGCTGGATCACCATCAAAATCATCAATGCCACCACGTACAGCACAGCCATGAAAATTCCCGAGCCCTGAACCACCAAAAGTCCTGCCACCGACGCTCCCATCAGAAGTATCAGCCCGCAGATCATATTCTTGATTTTTCCTTTTTCCGTCCGATCCGCCACGTCTGCTGTCAGTGGCTGCAGTACAAGTGCCGCCACATTGGCCACTGCCATAATGATACCGATCACCCGGTTTGTATATCCATGTCCCAGCAAATATACGGATGTGTAGCTAAAAAGAATGCAATACACTACCCAGTAAACCGCATAGATGGACATATAACGTAAATTCCAAAGCCATACTTTTTTTCGATCCATGCCTCTTCTCCTGTCACTCAAATAATTATGTCTCATCAAAGTAGCCAATATACACCACATCGTATTTTTCATTTGGAAATAATTGGTGATACAGGTCCACGAAATAATCATCTGTCATCCCTGCAATATAATCCACCACCAATTGATTGGGCTCTGTCTCCTGATAAGCCTCCATGGAAAAATTGCGGCTGTAACGGTTGTTTTCCGCCACCCACTTCATATGATGTCTATATAGATAGGAATTGCGGTCATGTCTCCGGGCATCCTCCAGCAGACGCTCATACATCTGCTCAAACATCGGTCTTATGTTCTCCTCCACCAGCTGCTGCATCCGTTCATTGTCATAAATGTACCGGTAATTTTCCTGTTTTGCCTGGGACAGATACGCGAAATACTCTGCATCCATGGACAGATACGGCTTCCCGTAGCTGTTTTCCACTATATTTACCACCATATTATTGATAATTTCCGCATTGGTATTTCCGATGTTCCCTTTGACAAACTCTGCATCCGCCGGCAGCATACCGATCCGCTCCGCATCCTGCCTGTCCTTCCCCAGATAAGCAATGATATCGCAGATTCGCATCACACAGGCCTCCAGCGTGGATGGAACCAGCTCTCCCACCGCTTCCCGGCGCAGATAACATTGTTCCTCTCTCTGTTCCAGCTCGTCAAAGCCGTTCAAAGTGCGGGGCCGATACTCCTGCTGCTCCAATTCTCCGTTGTGACATAGGATACCGTCCAGTGTCTGAAGGCTGATATTTCTAGGGGCCAGCTGATCTAAAATGCGGACGCTGTGCACATTATGATGAAAATAGCGTCCCGTTTCCCGCTGCAACAATTCGCTGAGCAAATATTCTCCGGTATGACCGAAAGGGGTGTGTCCCAGATCATGTCCCAGAGATATCGCCTCGATAAGATCCACATTCAGATTTAAAACACTGCCGATATTTCTCGCAATTCGAGAAACCAGCTGCACATGCAGCGCCCGTCTGGAAATATCGTCATTGCGATACAGTGAAAAGACCTGTGTCTTATCTGCATAACGGTTATAATAGGGCAAATGCATGATTTTCTCTGTATCCCGCACAAAAGCAGGTCTCCACAGGTTTGCCCGATCATGATCCATTTCCCTGCGTTTCACCGACTCATCCCGGAATGCATATGGATTTTCCCTGTGTTGACGCCGGTCCTCTTTGATTCGCTCCTGTAATTCCACAGAGAGATTCTGATAATTTCCCATGCGATCTGCTCCTTCCTGATTACCGACTACCCTTCAGTGTGGAGTTTCTCTGCCAGATTCTTCAGGTCATTTGCCTGCTCCACCATAGCATCCACTGTCTTTTCATTCTTCTCAGACGCTTCGTAGGTAGAATTGGTGTGGGCTGCCACTTCCTCAGAGATAGCCGAAATAGTCTGGATACTGTCCATAATCTCTGCGTTGGCAATCTCAAGTTCGCCCACAATATCGGTGAGACGTTCTGAATGTACTCCAATCTGGTCGGTATGCCGCTCAATCACCCGGAAACTATCGGCCGTCTCAGATACACTGATATTCTGCTGTTCCACCTGACCCAGCATATCCTCTATGGTTTCAACTACTTTCTCCAGTTCAGCGGATACATTTTTTATCAGTTTCTCAATATTGACTGTGGCCTCCTGAGTCTGTGTTGCCAATCCGGAGATTTCTGATGCAACCACCGCAAAACCTCTTCCGGCCTCTCCGGCTCTGGCCGCCTCGATGGAGGCATTCAGCGAAAGCAGACTGGTCTCTGAGGTGATATTGTTAATGATCTCAATGATGGAATACATACGCTCCATGTAAGATTTTAAGGATGTCATTTCCTGTACAACCTCATTGTTACTCTGTTCCGTCACTGCCACCTGGCGTACCAGCTCATTGATATTGTTTTTACCGCTGGCAATGGCCTTATCGGCAGCCCTCATACTGTCTGCGATCTGTTCAGATACTCCTTTTACCTGCCCCACCTTTTCGTGAATAGACTCTGTCTGGCTCAGCTGGTTCTGCACCGCCTCAGCAGTATCCGTGGCTCCCCCTGTCAGTTCCGTCATTGCTGTTTTCGTGTTGGACAATTCCTCCCGAAGTGACTCCATATTCTGTGCCATATTGCCAATCTGTCCCACCATACTGCGGGAAACATCCAAAATACGATCCAGCAGTCCGTCAGACTGTTCCTTGGCTTCACTGAGTTTTTGCATGCCGGCTTTCTCCATCTTCTCAAGTCCCTGGGTCACCACCACACTGTAGGCAATAATCACAATCATCAGCAGGATCTGCGTCTCATAAAAGGCAGTTCCCTGTTTTTCCAGTCCCACCGTCAATGCCATTTTTACTACCGCACCGATATTCACAATCACCACACCGATACCGATTTTCAATGTATACTTCGCATCCTGGTAAATGGAAATTGCCATAATCATGGGTATCACATAACAGAAAGTCAACGCACTCTGTGTAGTGAATATTGCTACAATATAGAAAACGGCAAAGCCAATGGCCGCACAGTGCTTAATCATGGCAGTATCATGATCTTTCCTGTAGAAAATCAGTTCTATCACCGGTGCGGCAAGCACCAGCACTGCAATCATAAGCGCATAAAGAATCCCCCGTGCTCCCTTGACCACTTCCATAAAATAGGCCAGCGCAATGATGATTGCTTCAATCCAGTGGCAAAGCAATACCAAATGATTTCCAATAGCCAATCCTTGTTTTTTCCCTTCCATAGATCCTCCTCCTTAGTTCACTCTGGTTCAATTATAAAATATTATCTTTTATATAGCAAAACTTTTCGAGAGAATTTTCTACAAAAAATTTGCAGCAAAGTTAAATTCACAAAATTGGCAGGTGCTTTCAGTCCACTGCACATGCAAAATACGGAAACTCAGGAAATCCTCACTTGATTATTTTCAAATTATCACTTATAATTCTTTTGTTCATGAATAAATAATGGGTATTTTGTGTCAATTGTAAAATCTCATGAAGCGGAAAGGAATCTGAATTATGAAAATTGCTCTTATTTCTGACACACATGGTGAAATCCCACAGAAGGCTTTAGATCATATAGCCGAATGTGACTATATTGTTCATGCCGGGGATATAGGCAGCAGAGCCTGCTACGACAAACTTAAAGGACGCGGCAAACCGGTCTATATGGTAAAAGGAAATAACGATTGGGGAGCCTGGTGTCAGTTCGTTCCTAAAACATTGGCCTTTACCATTTCCGGAAAGGAATTCTATCTGATCCATGACGCTGCCCGTCTGGTTTATCCTTACCCGGAGGTGGATTATGTAATCTGCGGACACACGCATCGTTTTGACTGCGTATACCAGCGTGGAGCCATGTACATCAATCCCGGCAGTACCACTGAGGCCCGGGGCGGCAGTTGTACCATGGCGATCCTTCATTTAGACGAAGAGGATTCTCCCAGAGTGGAGCCCATTATACTTTAATTTTCACAGGTTGATATAGCAAAATCCGTGGCAACTGCCACGGATTTTTCGTTTCCAGTCAGCACATTTTCAAAAAACACTCACAGCTGCCCGCCGTATCGTTCAAAAATCTGCCACGCAATGCTGCGGAGCTCCTCCAGCCTCTGCGCTTTTTTGATCTGTTTTTTCTCCTTCTCCGCCTTAGGAAAAGCCTCCCCCAGGTAAAACCAGATTTCTTTCATTTTATAGAGCACGTTATTTTTCTCCACCCCTGCTGCCAGATAAGAATTTATGATCTCATCATGATAAGATTTCCACATCCTTTTTCCGGCAGCCACACCGGTCCGCAACGTCCCTATGAGCCGTGGATCCTGTAATACCCCACGTCCCAGCATGATGCCCTCCAGTCCGGGGAAACGCTCCGTCAGTCTCTCATAATCCGCCTGATCAAAAATATCGCCGTTGTAGATCACCGGATTTCTGCTGTTTTCCCACGCATAAGCAAAACAATCCCAATCCGGTCTGCCCTTGTAAAACTGCTCCCGCACTCTGGGATGAATGATCAGTTCCTCCAGTGGATACTGATTGTAAACGGCCAGAATCTCACGGAATTCCCCCGCCGATTCCATACCGATGCGGGTCTTTACGGAAATCTTTGCCTTTGTGTGGGCAAACAGTTCCTCCAAAAAGCGGTCCAGTTCCCGGGGATCTGCCAGCATTCCGGCTCCTCGTCCCTTGGAAACCACGGTGCCGGAGGGGCATCCTACATTGAGATTGATCTCCTGATAGCCCCACTGCAGCAGACTCTCCTCCATGCGCAGAAAGTCCTCTGCATGTTTCGTCAAAATCTGTGGCACCGTCGCCATCCCTTCATTGTGCTCCGGCAAAAGGTCCATCCGTTCCCGGTTGCTGAAGCCCTTTTTCGGCCGCGGAACCACAAATGGTACAAAGTATTTGTCTGCCGGTTCAAAATGATGATGGTAGGCATTCCGAACATGATACAGGGTAATGCCCTCCAACGGTGCCAGATAAAATTTCATAGTTCCAATTTCCTTTTCAATTTAAAAATTCCCGCCATACTGCGTCAATTCCTATATAGGTAAAAGTCGTCCATGGTTCCCCATCCCCCGCCGGCAGCTTTTACATATACACCAACGGTGATATCCTGGGTGCCATCCAACACCAGATCCGTAATCTCCGGTGTCTGCCATACGCACCAGCCATCCAGTGTTACCGGAGCTGACTGATAGATCTGACCGTCAATCACTGCATAGCTGTAGATCACTGCGTCTGCACCCACATCTCCGCCCTGGAGATTGGTCTGGAAGGTATAGCTGCCCTCTGACAGACCGGAAATGGTCTGCTCCACCTTAAACTCCTGTGCCCCTTCGTCCCAGAAATGGAAACTGTAATCTCCCGTCACTGCATCGGTGGATTTCTCCTGAATATCGGTAGGGTCAGTACCGGTTTCTGAGGTCACGATCCACATGGTAACATCCTCATCCTCAAAACTTGGATTTACCACATAATTTACGTTGGCAACTTTCACCAGGCAGCTCAGCTGTGTCCCATCATCGAGACTTCCGTTTACAGTATAATCCTTCACCTGTGTGGTATCAATCGCTGCCACTTCGGCTTCATCCCAAGTCACTGCCACTTCGCCGGACTGGCTGCGGTCATTGTAACTGACCGGAACTGTCTCAGGCAGCACTGCCTCATCCCCCACATTGACTTCCACAGTGGGTTCTGTCACATAATCCACCGCCAGATCACAGGTGGCTCCATAACGAACATAACGGAATACATTCAGGGATGGCAGTGCTTTTCCTTCATGGTCGAACAGGGCCTGATTATCCCAGGCATTTCCTCCATAATACTTTCCTGCATCATCCGGGTCATAATCTGCGGAGTAAGAGCTGGCCCATCCGGATCCATACTTTTCCCACAGTACACTGTTGGTGGTGGCATCACTGCCCACCGGGACCCACGCACCTTCCCAGTAGAATACTCCCAATGACCCTGCATCGGAAACTTTTTCTATAATATCCCGGATGTTATTGGCCTGACTCTGCACAGAAGCAGTATAATCAGCCAGCAAATCCGTCTCGCCAACACTGTTTCCGCATCCATCTCCATCCTCCAGAGTATATGCGTAAGAGGTTTCCATGATACAGGTTTCTTTGCCATAGTCAGACTGAATGGTTTCCAATACATTCTGCATATTCTCCATGGATCCATGCCAATAAGAGTAATAGGACACACCAAACACGTCATAATCAAGCCCTGCCTCCGCCAAGGCATCTGCCCTCTCCATAAGCGCATCTGTGCTCTCGATGTTCGTGTAGTGAACCACAATTTTGATTTCACCCTTCTCATCAAAATCGCGCACAGCCTGACTGCCCTGCTCCAGTAAAGTAATTACATTGTCATAGTTTGTCTCACCGGCCATGCCGTTATTGATCTCGTTTCCGATCTGAACCATACCAATGTCTGCACCGGCATCTGAAATAGTCTTAAGGCTTTCCGTGGTGTAATCATACAGTGCCTGCGACTTTTCATCCAACGTCATATTCTCCCATGCCTTAGGCGCAAACTGTTTTCCCGGATCCGCCCAGAAATCAGAATAGTGGAAATCCACCGCCAGCTTCATGCCGTACTCCGCTGCTCGCCTTCCAATCTCGGCTGCGGCTGCCACATCATTATTTCCACCGCCGTATCCGTTGCCGTTCTCATCAAAAGGATCGTTCCAGACACGTACCCGGATATAATTGATGCCTGCATCTGCAAGGATCTGGAACAGATCTGCCTCATTTCCATTCTCATCGTAATAGACCACACCGCTGGCTTCCTCTGCCAGTACGGTAGATACGTCCATACCCATGATAAAATCCTCTGACAGTCCATCCACGGCATCTACCCAGATATCCGCCTCCTCCGTTCCTGTGGGAAGCGTGGGCACATACGCACTACCTGTTTTGCCACCACATCCTGTGACGGATGTTCCCAACATCATGACTGCTATGGCCGCTGCCAGACATTTTCTAAGCTTTCTTCCTTTCATGCTAATCTCCCTCCTTGTCTTCTGCCGGAGAATCCCACTTGCCTATTGCTTCCGGATCCCCACCACTTACACCCCTTCTTTGCTCTCATTATATATGCGCAATCGGTTGTTCACAAGTAGGAGATTTATTTTCATTTATTTGCACAATTTTGGAAAATAAAATTTATCTATATTTACCAACGAGCTAAACACTGCGGTGTTGGCATAGGTAAAGAATTCATTGGAGACAAAAAAGGCGATCTGTTTCGACACAGAACGCCTTCGTTGTAATTTCTATAAAACCTTAGCCAAAAAATCCTTTAGCCGGGGATTCTGGGGAGAACCGAAGAACACCGCCGGAGGATTCTCCTCCTGAATCTGTCCTTCATTCACAAAAAGCACGCGGCTGGCCACCTCACGGGCAAATCCCATCTCATGGGTAACCACCACCATGGTCATGCCCTCCTTTGCCAGTTCCTTCATCAGATCCAACACTTCCCCCACCATTTCGGGATCCAAAGCGGATGTGGGCTCATCAAACAGCATCACGTCAGGATTCATAGCCAGGGCCCGGGCAATGGCAATTCTCTGCTTCTGTCCGCCGGAAAGCATAGCCGGATATTCGTCTGCCTTGTCAGCCAAACCTACCCGCTGCAACAACTGGTCTGCCCTTTTTGACGCTTCCTCCTTGCTCATCAGCTTGGTCTCCACGGGAGCCAGCATGATATTTTTTTTCACGGTATAATTAGGAAACAGGTTAAACTGCTGGAACACCATACCGATCTTCTGGCGCATCTTATCAATGTCTACTGACTTATCCGTGATGTCCGTCCCCTCGAAGGTAATGGTTCCGGATGTAGGTGTCTCCAAAAGGTTCAAAGAGCGCAGAAAAGTGGATTTTCCACAGCCGGATGGTCCGATAATGGCCACCACCTCACCCTGACGAATTTCCGTGGAGATTCCCTTTAATACCTCGTTTTTCCCAAAGTATTTGTGAAGATCCTTTACTTCAATCAAAACATTATCGCTCATTGTTTCTCAACCTCATTTCCAGTTTGTGTACACCCGCCGTTAATATCATAACCATTACCAGATAAATAAATGCCACACCAAACAGAGGCAGATACGCATCGTAGGTAATGCTTCGGATGATATCGCCACCTTTGGTCAGATCCGGAAGGGCAATATATCCGCTGATGGAGGTTTCCTTCAACAGAGTGATAAACTCGTTTGCCAATGCCGGCAGCACATTTTTGAATGCCTGAGGCAAAATGATCAGCATCATGGTCTTCCGGTAAGTCATACCCAGACTTCGTCCTGCCTCATACTGTCCCTCGTCCACTGCCATGATACCGGAACGCACGATCTCCGCCACATAGGCTGCGGAGTTTAAACCAAAGGCCACCACCGCCACGAAAATCTTGCTGCTGAAGCTTACCAGTATAATGTAGTACATGATCAACAGCTGCACCATGGTGGGAGTTCCGCGCCATACAGTCAGAAAAACCTTACAGATTGCATTTAAAATCTTAAATCCGCCGTGTTTATCGTGTGTGGAACGAATAATAGCCACCAGAAATCCCAGTATGATACCTACAATCGCTGACAGCAGGGTAATAAGTAACGTGTTGCCAAGGCCCCGAACCAAATACATGTACCGATCCGCTTCCAGGAAATCCTGCTGAAATTTTGAAATAAATGTTTGTAAAAAATCCACGGTTTATTTTCCTACTTTCTTACAATAATCACCTGCTGTGACTGTGTATAGGTGTCGGTGAAATCAATGTTCTTCAAACGGTCCTCAGTAACTGTCATACCTGCCGCACCGAAGTCTGCCTTGCCGGAAGTAACTGCTGTAATGATGGAATCAAACTCCATATCCTCGATCACCAGCTCATAGCCCAGCTTATCGCAGATTGCTTTTGCCAGATCAGCATCAATACCAACCACTGTCTCTCCCTCGTAGTACTCGTAGGGCTCAAATGCTGCGTTGGTTGCCATCACTAACTGCCCATTGGGATACTCGGTTCCCTCGGGAGTCACATAAGGAGTCTTTCCCTTGGTGTCATCTCCGATGTAGTTGTTGATGATGGCATCTAAGGTTCCATCCTCTTTCAGTTCTGCAATAGCTCCGTTAAATGCCTCTGTCAACTCCGGTCTGTCCTTGGAGATGCAGATTGCATACTCTTCCTCGGTAAATGCCTCATCTAAGATGGTCAAATCATCGTTTTTCTCCACAAAAGCCTGTGCCGGCTGCTGATCGATAATCACGCAGTCAATCTTTCCTGTCTTTAATGCCTGTACTGCGTCGGTTCCCTTGTTGTAACGCTCAATGACGGTTCCCGCTTCATCACCTTCATAATCAGACGCATAGATATCTCCTGTGGTTCCCAGCTGTACGCCAATGATCTTTCCTTCCAGATCATCCACGGAAAATACGGTGTTTTCCTTGGTGGAACCGCATCCGACCAGAGCTGCTGTCATGGATGTGGCAAGTAAAATTGCGAAAAATTTCTTCATGTTCTTCATATTTTTCCTCCTGCATATTTTCTGTTCCCAATAAGTCTGCATAAGTATAGCACGAAAATTCTGTCAAAACAAGGGTTATTCACTCTTGACGAACGATGAAATACATAGTATTGTATTATTTGATTCATACAATCGGAGGTAATGTATTTATGAATGGTACGAAACGTTTCGGAACTATTATGATGTGCTTTATTCCACTGCTATCTGGCATTGGTCTGCAGATACTCTTTTTCATTCCAGCGGTGGGAATCGCTCTGCTTTATGCCATGCTCCGTTGTAACGGTGATCCGTCACTCAATGCCATGGACTACTATATAGATCTGGTGAGCACCAGTAATTTCTCTACATGGATCTCAGTCCTCTACGCAGTGTCCGTCATCGTGATTTTCGGTTTCTGGTATCGCAAATGCTTTTCCAAGGAGGCTTCCCTGCCGGTGAAACAGACCTTTCATCCGTTGATAATCCCCGGTCTGATCCTTGCTGCAATCGCATGGCAGTATCTGGCACAGTACATTGCCAGCTTCACCGCTGTGATCAGCCCGAAATCCATGGAATTTTTTGAGGATCTTATGGAAACAGCCGGTTTTGAGGAGATTACGCCGGTGCTGGTTCTTTATGCAGTACTCGTCGGCCCCGTCTGTGAGGAACTTTTATTCCGGGGAGTGACTCTGGGATTTGCCAGACGTGCCATGCCCTTCTGGCTGGCAAACCTGTTTCAGGCTCTCTTATTTGGCGTCTTTCACATGAACGTCATCCAGGGAGTCTACGCTTTTGCACTTGGAATCGTGATGGGACTGATTTGTGAGAAATGTGGAAATATTTTGTACTCTATGGCATTCCACATTCTGTACAACGGCTGGGCTACTTTCTCCCCCGACTGGTTCATGTACAGAGCCGATGAAACACCATACTTTTTCATCTGGCTGGCAGTAGGTATTCTTCTGGCAGTTATCAGCGGCGTACTGTTGGTGCTGGCTGTTCGAAAACGAAAATCCGCCGCAAAGGTTAATTTTTCCAACCAGACTGTCGATATGTAAATTGCGTGGGTGGTTATGGCCAAAATCATCCACAAAATAATTCGAGCAGACCATGGACGGTATAACTTTGGAACGAAAGGATTTGTTCTAAAATTATATCGTCTTTTTATTTTGTAGGATAAGGAGATTATACAGAATGATAGGTTTACTCTCAAAATAAGGGGGAATTCCTATGATTATTCAATCCGGCAATGTGGGCATGACAAGCAGCAGAAGCTACGCATCCGTCAGAAGCAGCAGCGCTTCGCTGTCCCTGTGGGGAAGCAACGGCAGCGTCGCTGCAAGAGCGGCCACCACCGATACCGTCACCGGAAACTCCGGTGAATCGTCTTTGCCCTCCTCCGGAAACGACAGCTTTTCCGATTCCATGGAGCAGCTGATTGAAAAATACAAAAACACCCAGGCTGTCAGCAGCAGCCGGGTCAACAACGCCTTGGACAGCATCCACAAAATGCAGGCACAGATCTTTGAATATCTGTTATACTGGCTGTTCGGTGGCAAAATGCCCACCGCAGACGGCACCAGTCTGGTGCAGTCCGGCACAGATCTGTCCCAGGAGTTTGGTGGAAGCTATGACAGTGAAGAATTTATGTATGAAGCGGAAGCGACCAGCTTTTCCACCAAGGGAACCGTTGTCACCTCAGATGGCAGAAGCATTGATTTTCAAATTGATGTGGCTATGTCCCGAAGCTTTACCAGCTACGCATCGGAGCACTGGGATTTTGGGGCACCAAGAATGACAGATCCTCTGGTGATCAATCTGGACACTCCGGCTGCCTGCGTATCCGACCAGAAATTCTACTTTGATCTGGATGCGGATGGCCATGAGGAATACATTTCCATGCTCACCGGCGGCAGCGGATATCTGGCACTGGACAAAAACAATGATGGTACAATCAATGACGGCAGTGAGCTGTTCGGCACCAGCTCCGGGGACGGCTTTGCAGACCTGGCGGCCTATGATTCCGACGGAAACGGATGGATCGATGAGGCTGATCCCATCTTTAACCAGCTTTTGATCTGGCGGAAAAATGCAGACGGATCCGACAGTCTGTGCGGCATCGGACAGGCAGGCATCGGTGCTATCTATCTGGGAAGCACAAATACAGAGTTCTCACTGAATTCTCTGCAGGACAATCAGGTCAACGCTAACATCCGGCGCACCGGCATTTTTCTCTACGAAAACGGAGGAGCCGGCACCATTCAGCATGTGGATCTGGCACAGTAAAAAATTCATGATTCACATTTATATACGTTTTCCCAGGTATATGTATGTAAAAAAACTCTCAGGTACAAATTCCTGAGAGTTTTTCTTCGTAGAAATTATATTGCCAAGAATGAATTTTGCTATTCTATCGCAGACCTGATTGTACGAGTACCGCTACGTTCCGGCAAGAGCGTGTCTGCGATAGAATAAGCAAATTCATTCTGGCGTATTTTTCTAAACAGAATGTTCTTTTACGCTTCTACTGTAATCTTATCCAGCTTCCAAATATCATCCACATACTCCTGGATGGTACGATCGGAGGAGAACTTGCCGGATGCCGCAATATTTAAGATTGCCTTCTTTGCCCAGCTCTTTTCATCCTTATATGCTTCATTGATGCGCTTCTGTGCATCAGCATAGGAACGGAAATCAGCCAAGATAAAGTAGGTGTCTGCGTACTGTGTACTCTGGGTATTAAGCAGCGAGTTGTACAGATCCCGGAACAGTTCCGGATCGTTGGGTGAGTAGAATCCGTTGATGAGCTGCATCAATACGGTTCTAACATCCTGATCGCTGTTGAATATCTGCATGGGATCGTAGTCACGGTTCTGCTCATGGGCAATTACCTCGTCAGAGCTCATACCGAAGATAAACATGTTATCCTCTCCCACTTCCTCTGCCATCTCCACGTTAGCGCCGTCCATTGTCCCAATTGTTAAAGCACCATTTAACATAAACTTCATGTTTCCGGTTCCGGAAGCCTCTTTACTTGCGGTGGAAATCTGCTCACTGACATCTGCAGCCGCCAAGATGATCTCTGCGTTGGATACCTTGTAGTCTTCGATAAATACTACTTTCAGCTTATTGTTAATGCTCTTGTCGTTGTTGATCACATCTGCCACTGAATTGATGAGCTTAATGGTGAGCTTGGCATTCTTGTAGCCTGCTGCAGCCTTTGCCCCGAAGATAAATGTTCTGGGAACCATATCCATTTCCGGATGGGCCTTCAGTTCGTTGTACAGATACATCACATGAAGGATGTTCAGCAGCTGTCGCTTGTACTCATGAAGTCTCTTTACCTGTACATCGAAGATGGATCTTGGATCTACCTCAATGCCATTGTGATCTAAGATGTATTTCGCAAGGCGAAGTTTATTCTGGTACTTGATGTTCAAAAACTCCTGCTGTACCTTCTCATCATCCGCATATACCTTCAGCTTGCTGAGACGAGGCAGATCTGTGATCCACTCTTTTCCCACATACTTGGTGACCCAGTCAGCCAGCAGCGGATCGCCGTGCATCAGGAAACGACGCTGGGTGATACCGTTGGTCTTGTTGTTGAACTTCTCCGGGAACATCTGATAAAAGTCCTTCAGCTCCTGGTTCTTTAAAATCTCTGTATGCAAACGTGCCACACCGTTTACGGAATATCCGGCACAGATTGCCAGATGTGCCATTTTCACCTGACCGTCGTAAACAATGGCCATTTTCTGTACCTTATAGTTGTCACCCGGGAACTTCTTCTGGATATCCAGGATAAATCTGCGGTTGATCTCCTCCACAATCTGGTAGATTCGAGGAAGCAGACGGGAGAAAATCTCAATGGGCCACTTCTCCAACGCCTCTGCCATAATAGTGTGGTTGGTGTATGCACAGGTTCTGGTGGTGATATTCCATGCATCATCCCACTCCAAACCTTCCTCGTCCAAAAGGATACGCATCAGCTCTGCAACTGCTACAGTAGGGTGAGTATCATTCATCTGGATGGTTACCTTCTCCGGAAGCTGATGGATATCTGTATGATGTTTCTTAAAACGCTCCACGGCGCGCTGCAGACTGGCAGATACGAAGAAATACTGCTGCTTTAAACGAAGCTCCTTACCTGCAATGTGATTGTCATTGGGATAAAGCACTTCCACCAGGTTTCTGGCCAGATTCTGCTGCTCCACGGCCTTGTGGTAATCTCCCTTGTCAAAGGAATCCAGCTGGAAGCACTCCATGGGCTCCGCATCCCAGATCATCAGGGTATTTACCACGTTATTGTTATATCCTACAATAGGCATATCATAAGGGATTGCCTTCACAGACTGATAGTTCTCCTGAAGGAAAACTGTCTTCCCTTCCGGTGTGTTTTCTGCACGGACATATCCGCCGAACTTCACCTCATAGGTGTACTCCGGTCTCTTTAACTCAAAAGGATACTCGTTCTGCAGCCAATTGTCCGGAACCTCCACCTGAAATCCATTCTCAATCTTCTGCTTAAACATTCCGTAACGATAACGGATGCCACAGCCGTATGCTGGATAACCCAGGGTAGCCAGAGACTCCATAAAGCATGCTGCCAGACGTCCCAGTCCACCATTTCCCAGTGCCGGATCCGGCTCCTGATCCTCAATGGTGTCCAGATTGATTCCCATCTCATCTAAGGCTTCCTTCACCTCTTTGTATGCAGTCAGGTTGATCAGGTTGTTACCCAGAGCGCGTCCCATCAAGAACTCCATGGACATATAGTAAACAATCTTGGGATCCTTCTCATCAAACTGTTTCTGGGTAGCGATCCACTGATCCATCACCACATCCTTCACAGCGAAAGAAACTGCCTGAAACAGTTCCTGGTCGTTGGCCTCCTTTAAGGTCTTGCGATAGAGGTGCTTTACATTCTCCTCCACCCCTTTTTTGAAGGTTTCCTTCTCAAACTTTTCGTTTTTCATCATACACTCCTTTTCTGGTAATTCAGCACCCTTTTTCACAGAAAAAGGGAGTAAGCCCTCATCGGCCCCACTCCCAGTCTGTTTATTTTTTGTTTTATCTTTTTTCCACGCCAAGTGTAACTGATTCACCATTGATATTCCATTCCTTCTGGTAGCCTGTAACCGTATCAGCCACAATGGTGTCCGCCAATACCTCTGCCCGGATGGAATCCCCAAACTTGTTCATAATTCCGGTTATCTTGGCATCTGCCTTGTAGGAAATGACAATCTTGTCCATCACCTCAAAGCCTGCTTCCTTACGCATTGTCTGGATTTTGCTGATCAGTTCACGAACCATACCCTCCTCTAACAGTTCCGGTGTCAGGTTCGTATCTAATACTACGGTCACTTGATTATCACCCTCTGTCATGTAGCCTTCCATCTGAGTCATGGTGATAAGCAAATCCTCTTCATATAATACAACGTCCGAACTTACACTGTCAAGCTTGATGCAACCGGTTGTCTTAAGTTCTTCCATGGCTTGATTGCCGTTAAGTCCCGCCAACGCCTGCTGGATCTGACCTAAAAATTTTCCATATTTTGGGCCTACGGTGCGCAACTGCGGTTTAAATGTATAATCTGTGTAAGCACTGACATCATCCGTAAAGGAAACCTTTTTCACATTCAGCTCATCCTGGATGATCTCCACAAAATATTCGGAGAGCTCAGCCGGTGCCTTTACATACATGGCACCGATGGGCTGACGATTCTTGATATTTGCCGTATTACGGCAGGCACGACCCATCACCACAATCTTTAAGACTTCATCCATGTTCTTCTCAAGCTCCGGATCGATCCAAGCCTCGTTTGCCACAGGGAAGTCGCACAGATGCACGCTTTCCGGGGCATTTTTATCAATGCTGCAAACCAGGTTGCGATAGATATCCTCTGTCATAAAGGGAACCATGGGGGCTGCCACCTTACATACGGTTACCAATGCGGTATACAGTGTCATGTAGGCATTGATCTTATCCTGCTCCATACCCTTTGCCCAGAAACGCTCACGGCTGCGTCTTACATACCAGTTACTCATCTCGTCCACGAACTCATCCAGTGCACGGGCAGCCTCCGGGATCCGGTAATTGCCCAGGTTATTGTCCACGGACTGCACCAGAGTATTCAGCTTTGACAGGAGCCATTTGTCCATCACGGACAGCTTTTCGTAGTCCAGGGTATACCTGGTGGCATCAAATTCATCGATATTTGCATACAGTACGAAGAATGCATAGGTGTTCCACAGGGTTCCTAAGAACTTACGCTGACCTTCCTGCACCGCCTTGCCATGGAAACGGTTGGGCAGCCAGGGTGCGCTGTTGATGTAGAAATACCAGCGGATAGCATCTGCGCCGTAAGTCTCCAGCGCTTCAAAAGGATCCACTGCATTTCCCTTGGATTTACTCATCTTCTGCCCGTTCTCATCCTGCACATGGCCCAATACGATGACATTCTCATAGGGTGCCTTGTTGAACAACAGGGTGGACTCTGCCATCAGGGAGTAGAACCAGCCACGGGTCTGATCCACTGCCTCAGAGATGAACTGAGCCGGGAACTGCTGCTCAAACAGATCCTGATTTTCAAAGGGGTAATGATGCTGTGCAAAAGGCATAGCTCCGGAATCAAACCAGCAGTCAATTACCTCCGGCACGCGCTTCATGGTCTTGCCACACTCCGGACAGGCAAAGGTCACTTCATCAATATACGGTCTGTGAAGCTCCACCTTGGCATCCTCCGGGTTGCCGCTTCTCTCAGCCAGCTCTGCGCGGCTGCCGATACACTCCTGATGTCCACACTCACACTCCCATACCGGAAGCGGTGTACCCCAGTAACGGTTACGGGAAATACCCCAGTCCTGAATATTCTCCAGCCAGTCTCCAAAACGTCCCTTTCCAATGGACTCCGGAATCCAGTTTACAGTGTTATTGTTGCGGATCAGATCATCCTTTACTGCGGTCATCTTAATGAACCAGGACTCTCTCGCATAGTAGATCAGCGGAGTATCACAACGCCAGCAGTGAGGATAATCATGCTCAAACTTTGGTGCATCAAACAGCTTGCCCTGGGCATCCAGATCCTTAATTACCTCCGGGTCTGCCTTCTTTACAAAAAGTCCTGCATAAGGAGTTTCTGCTGTCATCTCGCCCTTGCCGTCCACGAACTGTACGAAAGGCAGATCATAAGCCCGGCCCACCTTTGCATCGTCCTCACCGAAGGCCGGTGCGATGTGTACAATTCCGGTACCGTCTGACATGGTTACATAGCTGTCACAGGTAACAAAATGTCCCTTTTTGTGCTGCTTTGCTGCCACTTCAGCTGCGCAGGCATACAAAGGCTCATACTCCTTATACTCCAAGTCTTTTCCCTTGTAGGTTTCCAGCACTTCATAGGCCTTCACACCTTCCTCTTCATTGGCCAGCTTGTCCAGAACCTTGTCCAAAAGTGCCTCTGCCATGTAGTAGGTGTAGCCGTCTGCCGCTTTCACCTTGCAGTAGGTCTCATCCGGGTTCACACAGAGAGCCACGTTAGAGGGCAGTGTCCAGGGTGTGGTGGTCCATGCCAGGAAGTAAGCATCCTCGCCCACCACCTTAAAACGAACCACTGCGGAACGCTCTTTTACCAGCTTGTAGCCCTGAGCCACTTCCTGAGAAGAAAGGGGAGTTCCACAACGAGGACAGTAAGGCACGATCTTAAAGCCCTTATATAAAAGCTTCTTATCCCAGATCTGCTTTAAGGCCCACCACTCGGACTCGATGAAGTTATCGTCATAGGTCACGTAAGGATTATCCATGTCTGCCCAGAAACCAACGGTTCCGGAGAAATCCTCCCACATTCCCTTATACTTCCATACGGATTCCTTACACTTTTTGATAAAGGGCTCCATACCATACTCTTCAATCTGCTCCTTGCCGTTTAAGCCTAACAGCTTCTCCACTTCCAGCTCCACCGGCAGACCGTGGGTATCCCATCCGGCCTTACGGGGCACATATTTTCCTTTCATGGTCTGGTAACGGGGAATCATATCCTTGATCACACGAGTCAGCACATGACCGATGTGGGGCTTTCCGTTTGCGGTTGGGGGACCATCATAGAAGGTATAGGTCTCTCCTTCCTTACGGTTTTCCATACTCTTGCGGAAAATGTCATTGTCTTTCCAGAATTTCACGGTTTCTTTTTCCCGGTCCACGAAATTCAAATTCGTTGAAACTTTTTCGTACATCTCTTCTCCTCCTGAATATATTCAAATCAAGACTTGCTCTGCAAGGCTTGGCACCGGATTCCAGTCAGCTTTGCTGACAATCTACATCTCCGAATCCGTGTGCATCCTCATTAAAATAGAATCCTGCCACGCAGGATTCTGCGCCTGCGGCGGATTGCACATCACAAAAGGCGCTCATCCTGTAAAAAGGACGAGCGCCTGTCGTTTCTTAACCACCTTATTACAAAGTACTTAGACCATAATCTGATCTGCATACACGTTCCCGTAACGGGGGAATACCGTCAGTTCCTACCAGAACGCATCCTTCGGACTGCAACTTGGAAGTGATTTTCGTACAGAAGGTACTCGTACCGGCTCGCACCTTTCCCGGCTCTCTTTGCCTTTTCCTACTGAACTACTGTCTTCGTCATCGTCTTTTCTTATCCTTAATCAGTATAGGACCCGATTTTTCAAATGTCAATCTTTTTTGGTATCTTCATTCCTATAAAATTGTCTTGATCCATCCCTCAGGAGCCTCGATGCGGCCCATCTGAATACCGGTCAGGGTATCATACAGCTTCTTGGTGGTAGGACCCATCTCCTCCATACCACTGGGGATCAGAATCTCCTTTCCGTGATCCACAATCTTTCCTACCGGAGAGATTACGGCTGCAGTTCCGCAAAGACCTGCCTCTGCAAAATCCTTCAACTCTGCGAACTCTACCTCTCTGTGCTCTACAGTCATGCCCAGATAATGCTCTGCCACGTACATGATAGAGCGACGGGTAATGGAAGGCAGAATGGAATCAGACTTGGGAGTAACCAGCTTATTATCCTTTGTGATAAAGATAAAGTTTGCACCGCCTGTCTCCTCGATCTTGGTTCTTGTAGCCGGGTCTAAGTACATATTCTCATCAAATCCATTGCGGTGAGCGGTCATGATTGCATGAAGACTCATAGCATAATTAAGTCCTGCTTTAATATGTCCGGTTCCATGTGGTGCGGCACGGTCAAAATCGCTGACACAGATGGTGATAGGCTTTGCGCCGCCCTTGAAGTAAGGTCCTACCGGTGTGGCAAATACACGGAACTGATACTCGCTGGCAGGCTTTACACCGATAACCGGGTTGGTTCCCATCATATACGGACGCAGATATAAGGTAGCTCCTGATCCGTATGGCGGAACATAAGCTGCATTTGCCTCTACCACCTGCTGAATCGCATCCACAAAACGATCCTCAGGGAATACCGGCATCTCAAGTCTTCTGGCAGAGTCAGCCAGACGACTGGCATTTAAATCCGGGCGGAAGCAGACGATGTGACCATCTTCTGTAGTATACGCCTTTAATCCTTCAAATATAGTCTGTGCATACTGGAATACACAAGCACACTCATTCAGCACGATATTGGCATCCTCGGTGATTGCTCCCTCATCCCATGCGCCATCTTTGTAATTGGAAACATATCTTTTCTCGGTCTGAACATAGCCGAAACCAAGATTTGCCCAATCCAAGTTTTTCTTTTCCATAAGTAACATCCTCCGTTCACTAAACCTAGATTTATAGTTGTCATAACCTGCAGTTATGGCTTTCTATTATAGTATTTCTGACACTTATTTTAGTCTCTTGTTTTCCATTTGTCTATAGAAAATTTCTTTTTTACTGAACAAAAAGAACACCATCCGCAATGGATGGTGTCCCTTCTTCATTCACTATAATGATATGCTTTCCCCGTAATCCATATTCTCAAAAGAATCCGAATCAAAATCGTATTCCAGCTCATCGTCGTAATACTCTTCCATATAATACGAGGGATCAGAATAAAAATCTGCCAAAGATGCCGTGCTTCCCATAATCGCAACCCAATAAACCACGCATGCAATAATGGAAATAGCACTGGTGACAATTCCGGCAATAGGCATTCCCTTATTGCCGCCCTTAACCAGCTGCACGATGCCGAACACAATCGCCAATATACCGGTAATGATATTTACACAACTGCAAAACAGCACCAGTGAAAGGATGCCCAGCACCAGGGATGCAATCCCCAGACCGTTTCCCACCGGCTTATTCTGCGGTGCCCACTGTCCATAGCCTCCCTGAGGCTGCTGTCCATAGCCACCTTGTGACCACTGTCCATTACCACCTTGTGACCACTGTCCGTTGCCACTCTGCGGCTGCTGATAAGAATTCATTTCATTCTCATACATACATATCACCTAGCACAATCCTAAACCATACTTAAAACTGCTGCACCGCATACAGCAACAATGATCAGGCATACTACAAAGATAGCCAGTGCTACGATACCGCAAACAAGACCTGCAATTGCCATACCATTCTTGCCGATTTTCTTATTGGATACTACGCTGAGCACGATTGCTACAACAGCTGCTGCAATACCAACATAGCCGTTAATGCACATCAATATGATGGATGCAATACCACAGATCATGGAAGCAATAGCAAAACCTTTGGTCTCTCCACCCTGAGGTGCTCCATTCACATTGTAAGTATCCTGTGATTCAGTTGTTACATTCTCATTATTAAACTCTTCGCTCATTTTTAAACCTCCATATGTATAAAAAAATAACTGCGGAACCTATTCTATCAGCTTTTTTTCTTAAATGCAAGCCCTAAAACCAATATCTGACAAATTTGCCATGCCCCAACGCCCAGAATCCACACTGTCAATCCATCCCGAAATACTCCCATGGGGAACAGTTGCACCAGATAATCCGTAACGGGATTTAGGACCCAGGTATCACTGCGAAAAAACAGTTCATGAAAGCCATTCACCATATTAAGGGGACGCAGTGCCATAAGAATTCCTGCGACTGCGCACAGAAAAAACAGTATTCCAAGGCTGATTCCGTAACCTGCACGCATTTCTTTCCCTGATACCTGCTTTCTTTTCCAAACGAAAATCCACAAAAGCGTCACCACTGGAATTAAGATCCATAGCAGCAGCCGGAGTCTTAGCACCAGTTGTCGTACCTCCTGTAAATGTTCCAGATCACGTTCTGAAAAAAAGGGGACATGTCTGCCATCTCTTACAATCCGAACGAGAGACAGATCCTGATTTTGTCCGTTTACATATCCCATCATGGCAGAGACCGCCTGCCGGACCTCCTCCTGACTGCATCCAATCTGCTGATGGACCTGGTATCGTGCAGCTTCCTGCTCCAAAAAGGGCAAACGTAACAGAAGCAGATCAAACATCAAAAGTACACCTGCGATCTGAACCGCAAAAAAGAGCAGGGCCGCCCAAAGACGACCCTGATTCTGTTTCCCTCTCATGATATTACTGGTTTCCCTTCATGTCAGTTCCACAATTTTTGCAGAATCTGCTGGTTCCCTCATTCTTTTCTCCGCACTGAGGGCAGAAGATCACCGCCGGCGTAACGTTTTCTGTGGCCTGCGGTGCTGCGGGAGCTTCAGGCTGTACCGTAGGTGTTGCGGACTGTTCAGCGGGTGCTGCTGGCTGCCCGGCAGGGACTGCAGGGGCTTTCTCCTTCGGAGCAGCAATCTTTTTAAATACTCCCTTTTTGATCAGAATCAACAGAACTACTACCACGATTACCACAATCAGCAGAATATAACCGATGAGAGCAATTACGTTGGTCCGCTTTCCGGAGATATCAAACGTGTAGCTGTCACCGCTGCTGGTCTGGGTGATTTCGCCGCCATCCAGTTTCTTGTAGGATGTGCGGTTTCCATATCCCAGTCCACTGGTAAGTGCTGTAGACAAATCATCCTCTGACATTTCATTATAATAGATGGAATTGTACTTAACTCCGCTGCCCAACTTAACAGTGTAGGTAAGGGTACAGTCATCTGTCTTATCGTACATAAACTCGTTTAAGTAAACATACTCATCAAAGCTGAAATCTCTCTTTACAGAGAGGATACTTCCTCCCTGCTCGAACGCAACCACATTATAGTCACTGTTGTATAAACGATTATCGGTATTCTGCAGTTCCTCCGCAGTTCCGCTCTCCTTAATGGTTACCTGGGTGGTCTCCCCTTTATCCTTAAAGGATACGCTGACATCTGCATAGGAAAGAACCTCTTCCTTCTCGGTACTGCTCTCTGTATCTGCCAGCGCCTCTGTATCTGTCAGTGCCTCTGTATCTGCTGCTGCCTCGAATTCTTTTTCTCCGGCATATACCAGGATACGCTCCTCCACCTCATCCCTCATATCTTTGGGAAGCTGTGCGGATAAAGTATACACTGTGGTTTTGGTAATCTTATCACCTACTACCGGAAGCTTTGTGGTTACATCCACAGCCATAACCGGATAAACCTGACGGAAGCACATGGTATAAGTAGATACCACATCATAACTGTCCTGGCTCCAGTCAGCCAATCCGTCATCTCCTGCCTGTATATAACTGTAATCTGTTCCATACTGACTGAAAACACTGTAGTTTTCAGTGTCGGCACCGGAGAAGGTCCGGCTGGTATAGCTATTTGCAGAGAAATATGCGGAAAAATCGATGGTTTCCTCCAGCACTACATCCCGGCTGAAAGGATACACCTGATCTGTCACTATTTTCTGTGTCACCTTGGAGGATTCATTTTCAAACAAGGTCTGATCAAAATCATTCAGGCCATCCAATGTATAATTTGCACCGGAAATGGTGTAAATGGTATCCGTCTCATCCGAAGTCCACTCACCGACAGCTCCCTCCGGCAAATGCTCCTCCATGAATTCCTTGATCTGATCTTCTTTTCCCTCCATGGACGCAGTGTTTACATAAAATGCCACCTGACGGGAATAGTCATCTGTATCATTCATCTGTGTACTGAACTGAATGTTATCAATTGCAACCTCTTCCACAGTCTCAATATACAGATTGCTTCCTGCGCTGTAGGATTCACCGCCCCAGACAATCTCATTGCTTCCATTGGAGAAAATATAGCCTGCATTGGAGGAATCAACATATTCGCGCTCCACCAGTGCATTTTTCATCCACTCTAACAGATCCAGACTGGAGAAAGACTCCTGTAAATAAACACCATTAGCCCAGACCGTATCGGATGAGCTGTACTCGATTTCTGTCTCATAGCCCAGAATATTCTCCACTTTCTGCTGATAATCATCTATAGATGTAAACTCGATGGTAGCCGTGTATGTCTTAACACCATCATTCTCGCTGTAGGCCCATGTCATTCCGTCCGGGCACAGTTCCTCTGCCACCCCGTTGATATCATCCGTAGTGCCGTTGAAGTAATCGTTGAATACGCTGTCGCTGATGGCGATGGTCATAACACGCTGGCCGGAACCATCTGCATTCAAAGTCAGCACCGTATTTACCGTGGAACCGGCGCTGCAGGCGGTAAACATTGTGGCTGCCAGCACCAGAATCAATAAAATACTAAGTTTTTTTGCTAGTTTTTTCATTTGTAACTCCCTTTCTTTTTCAGTGGGTGGCCTTTAATTAAATCCCACTATTTTTTGTGCAATTTTGTAAGCCGCAACGGAAATCTTTCGTCCCTGCTTGCCCGGCAGGTTCATGGACTGTCCCAAAATGCCCCGACGGAGACGATGGAACAGACGCAGATCCTTATCACGAATCCATGTCCAAAGCTCCCGTTTTTTCAACAGGTTCTCCTCTGTTCCGGAACGCAGGCACAATACTGTGGAAATCACCGTGATGATCTCAAGATAATTGAACATATACTTGCGAAGCTTCTTATTAGAAATCTTCCATAAGTCAACCTGTTCGATCATCAGCTTATTCACCTTGATCTGCTGGTCGATACGCCCAATCATCACCTTTTCGTTTACAGACTGGTCTTCCCGGCCAATAAAGTAGCGGTAAAAATCCACATCCATATAGTACATGGTCTTCACATAGGGCAAAGGATTGTACACAAAGATATTGTCCACATAAAACGTATGTCTGGGCAGTTCCAATCCACATTCCCGCAACAGCTGTGTGCGATAGATTACGGAATGCATCAGTATGTATTTCCCTTTGCGGAGCATACGTACATCTTCCCAGCCGAACAATTCCTCTTTGGGGAACTCCATGGTGTATTTCATCACCTTTTTGTGTTTTGCCCCCTGCTTTTCGTACACAAAGTTGCTAATCAGCATATCCAGCGTGCGTTTTCCACCGGCCAGTTCCCGCAGCTTATCCAGAATCTGCAGATAACTATCGTGATCTACCCAGTCATCGCTGTCCACCACCTTAAAGTACAGTCCGCTGGCGTGGGCAATCCCTGTGTTTACTGCCGCTCCATGTCCGCCGTTTTCCTGATGAATGGCCCGCACAATGGTGGGATATTTCTTCTCGTAGCGGTCCGCAATTTCCGGCGTAGCATCTTTCGATCCATCATCCACGATCAAGATCTCCACGTCCTCTCCCCCGACTAAAAGGGACTCTACGCAATGTTCCAGATAATCCTGAGAATTATAACTGGGTATGGCAACACTAAGTAATTTCATATCAGACTCCTTTCTCACTCCGTTTCTATTATACACATAACGGAAATGTTTTCCAGTACAATTTCATTTCACAGTGTTGATAGCGCCTGGCTCGTTAACAATTTATTCATATTTTATTAACAGCATTCTTACATTTGAAACATACTCGTTTCATATTCTCCCACTATACTTCAAACCATAGTGATGATAACTTTTTTATTTCATAGCCTTGCATTTATTGCAAGGTTCCTCCCCGCCAATTTCGATTTTCATACTTAAATCTTTTTCATATGAAAAGCCGGTGTAGAAACACCGGCTCCTCTTTTTTTATGATAATTTCTGAACATGATCCACCACCAGGCTGTCCGGTGTCACCTTACAACATAGGGCAAGTATTTCAACTCCGGCCTCTCTGGCTGTATCTAACGCCTCACCAAAGGCCGGATGCATCTCCACGTTAGCCCGCACCTCTTCGATCCCCTCCATCTGTACCACAAAAGCTGCTATGGCATGGTATCCTTGTTCTATGGCACGGGTCAGTTCCCGTAAGTGCTTCACGCCGCGCTCTGTGGGCGCATCCGGAAAATAACCGATGCCATCCACTTCCAGCGTACAGCCCTTCACTTCCATCAGATATTTCTCTTCTCTCCGCTCCATATAAAAATCGATCCGGGAATCTCCGTAGCGGTATTCCGGCTTTACATAAGTGAATTCCTGCTGTGACAGCCACTCTGCCGCCACATGATTGGGTGCCTGACTGTCAATGTTTACCCAGCCCAAGGATTCTTTGTACACTGCAATCAGATCATATCGCGTTTTTCTATCCGGATTATCGGATTCCGCCAGAATCACTCTGGAATCCGGCAACAGCAGTTCTCTGCATCTCCCGGTATTTTTCACATGCACCGTCTCCTCTGCTCCATCCAGTTTTACCTTTGCCACAAAACGGTTGGGACGGCTGCAAAAACGGGCCTCTCTTATTTTACGATACTGCATAAACTTTCCTCGCTAAACTATTTCTGGTCCGGTCTGGTATGGGCGTCACTGTGGGTGCTCAGGAAAAACAAAAGCTCAATGAGACTCTTATGGTAAGGGATAAATGTGCCTTCATCAATCATTCCGGTGATCTCATCCAAGGTTGCCCATTTCACCGCCTGCACTTCCTCCTGCTGCAAAGTCAGCGATGCGAGGTCCACATCGGACACCAGCGTGTATATATCATCGAATCCATCGGCGAAGTCAATGGTGAGTGCCGGTCGTTTCTGTTCTAATGACAACTCCAGACCGATCTCCTCTGCCACCTCGCGCATGGCCGCCTCACAGCTGTTTTCACCTGCCAGGGAATGACCGCCCACACTGAGATCCCACAGATTTGCCCAGCCTTTTTTATCCACCTGTCTCTGCTGGATCAACATCTCACCTTTACTGTTGAAAATGCACACATGGACCACCATGCGGTAAAGACCTTCCGGCACTGCTTCGCCCCGCACCATTGTCCTGCCGGTACACTGACGCTCCTTCGTAAACAAATCCCATTTTTCCATTTTCTTCCTCCTCTCTCTTGACACGAGGTGTCACCTACATGCATTGCTTTCTCTTGCATATATAATATATCGTACAAAGTATGATTCCAAACATAGTGGCTGTGGGTGCCGCAAGCCCCACGCCTGTCAGCGTGGCCCCTGGCCGGATGCTCATGAAATAGGACATGGGCAACCGTATAAAGAAGGACTGGGCCAGCCCCTGCAGCATTACAAACAATGACCAGGAATGTCCATTGAAATATCCCATATAGCTAAACAGCACAGAGGTCACGATAGCCTCCAACGCAATTCCCCGCAGGAACTCAAAGGCCTTCGCCACCACGGCCTGATCATTGGTAAAGATGGTGGCCAGCAGATCCCCATGGAAGAACGCCACATAGAAAATGACCACTCCGATTACCGCTCCGATCACCATACCGCATTTCATGGCACTCTTAGCGCGGTCTTCCTTTCCTGCGCCCACATTCTGCGCCACAAAGGATGACATGGATTGCATGATGGAAGACGGAATCAACATGATAAATGCCTGTATTCTCTGGGCAACTCCATAGCCGGATGATGCATCCAGCCCCATTCGGTTGATGAAGGCACACAAAGCCAGAAATGTCATGTTGGTAAGGAACTCCTGCAGCGCCAATGGTGCACCCACCTGCACGAACCGTCTGACCTCCGAAGAGAAGCACAGATATTCCCGTTTCAGGGTGAAGGGCAGTTTTCTTTTCATAATGATAATCAACGACAATAATACGCTGATGGCCTGAGCCCCCACCGTAGCAATGGCTGCTCCGGCCACATTCATATGGAATCCTGCCACCAGGATCAGATCACCTGCCACATTGGCCACACAGGCAATAGATACAAAGACCAGGGGCATCTTAGAATCTCCCAGTCCCCGGAAAATACTGCTGATAAAATTGTAGAACACAACAAAAATAAATCCCGCGCCGCAGATTCTGAGATATTGTGCCGTAAGATCCACCGCTTCCTCTGGTGCCTGCATCAGCACGGCAATGGGTTTGGCAAAAAATACCAGAATTACAGTCATTACCACTCCGATCACTGCAAAAAAGCAGATGGCACCGCCCACCACGCGGCCAATCCTCTCGTGTTTACCCTCCCCCATATACTGTCCGATCAGCACGGTCACACCGGTGGTGAGGCCGCACAGGGTAAAGGTCAGCATATTCATAATACTGCTGCCGGTGGATACACCGGAAATGCCTGCCGTTGTGCCAAACTTTCCTACCACCACCAGATCCACTGCAGAATACATCGCCTGCAGGATCAGTGCTCCCAGTATGGGAAACATAAACTGTATCATTTTCTTCGGTATACTTCCAACGGTAAAATCCTGTTTGTCATTCATGTGTCATTCCTCGTTTTTCCTCGTTATTCAGGCGTTAACTCCAACCATGCTGCTAGCCCTGAGCAAACTGGGAATTATACAATTCTGCATAAAATCCCTGTTGCGCCAGTAACTGGTTGTGATTGCCCTGCTCTATAATGTCGCCGTCCTTCATGACCAGAATCAGATCTGCATCCCGGATGGTGGACAGTCGATGGGCAATGACAAAACTGGTTCTCCCCTTCATGAGATTGTCCATAGCTTTCTGAATCCGTTCCTCCGTTCTGGTATCCACGGAAGAAGTGGCCTCGTCCAAGATCAGCACCGGATTGTTTGCCAGAATTGCACGAGCGATGGTTAACAGCTGTTTCTGTCCCTGGGAAACATTGGATGCCTCCTCGTTCAGCTCCATCTGATAGCCTCCCGGCAGTGTGCGGATGAAGTGATCCGCGTGGGCCGCCTTTGCAGCGGCGATCACTTCCTCATCCGTGGCCTCCTGTCTGCCGTAACGGATATTTTCCATAATGGTTCCCTTGAACAACCAGGTATCCTGCAATACCATTCCAAAGTTATCCCGCAGATCATGCCGGTTGAAATCCCGGATATCATGACCGTCTAAGCGGATTGCCCCCTGATTCACATCATAAAAACGCATCAGCAGTTTCACCATAGTGGTTTTTCCTGCTCCGGTGGGACCAACGATGGCAATCTTCTGTCCCGGCTCCACCACGGCAGAAAAATCTTTGATGATGGTCTGATCCGGCACATACCCAAACTGTACATGATCAAATTCCACACGACCCTGTGCATGCTCTAAATGTACCGGGTTCTCTGCCAACTGATCCTCCTCGTTCTCGTCAAGGAATTCAAATACCCGCTCCGCAGCAGCGGCCATGGACTGCACCTGATTGATGATCTGGGCCATCTGCTGAATAGGCTGGGTAAAATTCCTTACATACTGGATGAATGCCTGGATATCTCCGATTCCGATGGTGCTGCGGATAGCCAGTACCGCACCGGAAATGGCCACTCCCACATATCCCAGGTTTCCCACAAACACCATGATGGGATGCATCAGGCCGGACAAAAACTGGGATTTCCATGCTGACTGATACAGCACGTCATTGGTATCATTAAAGTTCCGAATCGTATCCTGTTCCTTGTTGAACGCTTTGATCACCATCTGCCCGGCAAAGCTCTCCTCCACCTGGCCGTTGATAATTCCCAGATACTTCTGTTGGGTGCGGAAGTGCTTTTGGGAAAACTTTACCACGAAAGCCATCAGCATCAGTGAAACCGGAAGAATCACCAGAGCGATCAACGTCATCAGGGGAGAGATGGACAGCATCATCACCAACACACCCACCATAGTGGTAATGGACGTAATGATCTGCGTAATACTCTGATTTAAACCGGTACCCAGTGTGTCCACATCATTGGTAATGCGGGACAACACCTCTCCATAGGTGCGCTCCTCAAAATATTTCATGGGCATGCGGTTGATCTTCTCTGCAATCTCTTTCCGCATACGGTAACACAACTTCTGTGTGATACCGCTCATGATCCAGCCCTGAATAAATGTAAAAATTGCACTGCACAGATACAGACCCAATGTCCACAAAAGAATTATTCCAATGCGGGAAAAATCGATTCCGCCGATTCCCTGCATTTTATTCATCAGGCCTTCTGACAGAACCGTGGTGGCCTTGCCCATTACTTTCGGTCCCAGCACGTTAAATACGGTGGAAGCCACTGCAAATATCATGACCACGATCACCGGTATCTTGTAGCTGCCGATATAGGCCAGCAACTTTTTGATGGATCCTTTAAAATTTTTCGCTTTTTCACCGGTACCGGCTCCGTGGCCGCCTCCCATGGGGCCTTTCCCGAAGGGACCTTTTCCTGCGGAGCTGTTTCTTTTCATCTCTTCACTCATGGCCTACACCTCCTCGTTTCCGTCTTTAAAGCCAAGTTCCGATGCCGACAACTGAGACATTGCAATCTGCCTGTACACTTCACATTCCTTCAGCAGCTGCTCATGAGTACCCAGCCCTGCCACACGCCCCTCATCCAGAACAATGATCTGGTCTGCATGGAGAATGGTACTGATACGCTGTGCCACAATGATCTCCGTACTGTCTGCCACGCACTCTGCCAGTGCCTTCCGCAGTGCTGCATCCGTCTTCATATCCAGTGCAGAAAAACTATCGTCAAACAGGAATACTTTCGGCCTTTTTGCAATGGCCCGGGCGATGGACAGACGCTGTTTCTGTCCACCGGACACATTTGTGCCTCCCTGGGCAATATGGCTGTCGTACTTTTTCCTCTTTTCCTCTATAAAATCGCTGGCCTGGGCAATTCTTGCCGCCTCGCGGATTTCCTCATCCGTGGCCTCTTCCCTGCCGAAACGAAGATTGCTTGCAATGGTTCCGGAGAAAAGAATGCCCTTCTGGGGCACCAGACCGATCAGGGCCCGCAGATCCTTTTTCCGCATATCCCGCAAATCCACTCCATCTATGGTGATACTTCCCTCTGTCACATCATAGAACCGGGGAATCAGATTCACCAGAGTACTCTTACCGGCGCCGGTACTGCCGATGATGGCGGTGACTTTTCCCGGCTCCGCCGTGAAACTTATATCGTGTAACACATCCTCATCAGCCCCCGGATAACGGAAGCTTACATGTTCAAACCGAACCACTCCCTTGCTATCCTCCAACGCAACCGGATCCTCTTTATCCCGAACAGTGGGTTCCGTATCAATCACTTCCTGAATACGATCCGCAGCCACTCCTGCTCTGGGCAGCATAATAGACATGGCCGTCAGCATCAGGAATGAAATGACGATCTGCATGGTATATGTAATAAACGCCGTCATTGCTCCTACCTGCAGGGTTCCCGCATCGATATGCTTTGCCGATACCCATGTGATCAGAACCACGATACAGTTCATGATCATCATCATACCCGGCATCATAAATGTCATGACCCGGTTGGTAAAAAGCTGTGTCTTTTTCAAATCTACATTCGCTTTGTCAAATCTCTGCTCCTCTGTCTTTTCCCGTCCAAAGGCACGGATTACAGATAAGCCGGTAAGAATTTCTCTGGAAACCAGATTCAGTGCATCCACCATCTTCTGCATGATCTTAAACTTGGGCATGGCCACTGCAACCAATACCATAACAAACCCAACCAAAACCAGGACCGCCAGCGCAATGATCCATCCCATGCCTGCTCCGGTCCTTGCCACGCAAATGATACCACCAATGCCCATGATAGGAGCATACATCACCATCCGAAGCATCACTGTGGATACCATCTGAATCTGCTGTACATCGTTGGTAGCTCTGGTAATCAGGGATGCGGTGGAGAACTTCTCCAGTTCTGCGTTGGAATAGCTGATGACTCTTCTAAACACTTTCTGTCTTAAATCCCGGCCAATCCCTGCGCCCACTCTGGAGGCAAAGAACGATACCAGGATAGATGTCAGCATCATCACCACTGCAAAAAGGGCCATCTTGCCCGCCATACCCCACAGATAAGACATCTGAACTTCATCCACGTCCACACCGGCCGCCTCATTGCAGGACACAGTATACTGAATTCCCATGGATTTTAAAGTGTCACTTCCCACGGAAGAAATGGCCTCATCCATCTGATTCCTGGCAGTGTCCAACATATTTTCATCAATCTGTCCGGAGGTGATCATGGCCTGCATAATAGGACGCATGTCTACGTAAGTGGAAGTCTCTCCGTTTTCGTCCTCCGCCTCAAAAGATGAAATGTCCATATGCAGCAGTTCTTCGATTTCTTCTAAGGACATATCCTTTACCTGATCTGCATAGGCTGCGGTAGCTTCGTTTTCAGCCATAGAGCCTGCCACAGTCTCCTTGAACTGACTCTCCTCCATATGTCCCAGCTGATATGTCAGCACGATGGAAGTAAGCAATGTCTCGTCTGCTTCGTCCAGCGTCTCCTCATCCGCTTCCTGCAGGGTGTAGATTTCCCCGCTCCGGTCATACAACGCATCCATACAGCTGCGCTCTTCCTCTGTCATGAAAATCTGCGCTTCCCCATACTCCTGGGCTGTAATCTTCTCCGGAAGGATATGCTCCACACCGCCGTTCTGAATTCCCACATCGATAATATCGGAAGTGTAGGTGGGCAATGCCAGATCACAGCCGGCCTGAACGATCAGAAGTAAAATAATCAATAGCAATGATTTCCAATAAGGAATCATATTTTTTAAAATCTGTTTCACGATGTTCCTCCCTCATCTGTGGTGAAATATCAATTTACATACATAGACTTAATTTTCTATTTTATCATGCCACAAGGATGAGTCAAGAAAACAATTCTAAATTTTTTCTAAAAAATCAATCTCTACTGACCACCTGATTACGGCCGGTAGATTTTGCCACATACAGATGCTCATCCGCCTTCTTTAAAAGTTCATCGGCAGTAGCATTTTTCCATGCCCTGGTGACACCATAGCTCATGGTGACCCGAATCTCCTTTCCACCGCTTTCAACGATCATTTCCCGGATTTCTCCCAACATATCCCACAGTATCTGCTCTGCCTGTGACAGTTCCTGTCTCTCAAATACAAACAGGAATTCCTCCCCGCCCCAACGAGCCACAAACCCTTTTCCTGCCATATGTTTTTTCAGGACTCTGGACACCTGACGCAACACTTCATCCCCCGCGTCATGTCCATAGGTATCATTTACTTTCTTAAAGAAATCAATATCCCCGATAGCCACACAACAGTCGGCTCCGTGAACACCGGCATCGTCCAACAGCTTTTTCAGGCGATTATCCCCATACCGGCGATTGTTCAGCTCCGTCAACGCATCACACTCCACCAGCCTGCGAAGTGAATCCTGCATCAAAAGACTGCTCCGGCCAAGCTCCGACAGTTCATCCTCCGGCTGAAGATATTTTGGGGGCAGCTCCCCATCGAATTTCCCTTTGGACAATGCTCCTAAAAAGCGTTGCATCCCCCGGATACGGGCTACGATCTGCTGGGAATAGCTGATGCTTATCAACCCGATCAACACTGTGGCAAAAAGGTACACCAACGCCACGGGCAACAGGGCACGATACACGCTTTGCTGCAGGGAAGCTGCGGAGCGGTACACCGCAAACATACCAAAACAGGTGCCGTCCTCCCACAGGATGGGCAGGTAATAAGCAAAATACTTTTCCCCCTCCAGAGTCACATCCGAATAGAACCGTTCTTCCTCCTGATCCAACACCTCCGTAGAGACAATGGGAGAGACTTTTCCCAACAGGGCGCGGTTTCCCGTATCATCCGTCATGGTGGTGAGCACACTGGTGTCCCGACAGTAAATGGTAAGTTCATCGCCGTATGCCTCTTTCAGGTTGTCCAGCAGATCCTCTGAGGAGGTAATATCATAATCACCCTTGTACAGGCGATAATTATCCTCATTCAACACCTCGATGCTGTATTCTCCCGGATACATCCGTTCAAACATCTGCGTCAGAAGCTGACACTGGTTTCGCATATCCACTCTGGCTTCCTCCACCATGGTGTTTCGAAAACAGCTGTAACTCACCAGCAGCATTACCACCGCCAGAAATAGTAACGGAAGAACCGTCAACATCAACATTTTAAACTTCAAACTTTTTTTCATTGCATCACCCCAATTTTTCCACCAGATTCAGCCCCAGTTCCCGAACCATGTTCTCCGCCTGATCCGTGGCCCAGTCACACAGGGCATCCACAGAATGACAATCGGATCCGATAATCACCCGCACATTACTTTTCGCCACTTCCTGCCAGAAGAAATCTGTGGGATAAGGATAGCGCTCCCCCGTCACAAACCGGGACTTCCCCCGACGAAAACCATTGGCATTCAGTTCCAGAATATAGTCATGCTTTATGAATTCATTCAGCAAAAGATTTATCGCTTTTTTCACCGCATCATCCACCGGGAAGTCATTGACAAAGATCAGATCCGGATGGGCCAGATAAGCAAAATATCCGGTATTCATAGCCTCTATGCAGTTTTTTACATATTGGATGCAGGCAGTGGTGTCCGGCATGTCATTGTAGACATTGGCCAGACTTCCATCATCATTCATGTAAAAATGCTGTCCCAGGATCAGATACTCCACACCCTTTTTCTCCAGCAGTCTCTGATAATACCGGTCGTAATCCGAGAAATACTCCGCCTCCAATCCCAAAAGCACCCGAATCTGCTGTCGATACGTTTCCTTCAGCTGCAGCGTGGTTTGGATATACTCATCCAGCCGTCCGTAGGGCATACGCATGCCAAATCCATCTCCGGGATAGGGAAGATGATCCGACATGCCGATCTCTTCCATGTGATTCTTCACTGCACACTGTACATATTCCTCCAGCGTGCCTCCTGCGTGACCGCACATTTCGTTGTGGGTATGATAATTATTTTTCATTTGTCTCCTCCATCCAGCCATGCACCAAGGCAATCTCCTTTGCATAGCCTGCATCATCATTTGGTGTCTCTAAGATAAAAGGTCTTCCGGCCAGCAGGGGATGCTGCACCACCGCCTTAAGAGCGTCTGTCCCGATTTCCCCTTCCCCAAGTTTCTGGTGACGGTCCTTATGGGAACCGCAAGGATTCATGCTGTCGTTAAGGTGAATGGCCTTCAACCGGTCCAAACCGATGATCCGGTCAAACTCCTCCAACACCTGATCTAAGTTCCCGGCAATATCGTATCCGCCATCCCAGATATGGCAGGTGTCCAGACAAACTCCCAGCTTATCCGTAAGCTCTACCTGGTCTATAATCTGCCGCAGTTCTTGAAAATTTCGTCCCATCTCCGTTCCCTTGCCCGCCATGGTCTCTAAAAGCACTGTGGTGTGCATTCCCGGTGTCAACGCCTGATTCAGCGCATCCGCAATCATGGGAATGACCGCCTCAGCTCCCTGTCCCACATGGGAACCGGGATGAAAATTGTAGTAATTCCCGGGAATATATTCCATGCGCTGCATATCCTCCTTTAACATCTGCAGAGAAAAGCTCCTGACATTTTCCTTTGCCGCGCACACATTCATGGTGTAGGGGCCGTGGGCCACCAATTTCCCAAAAGAATGTTCCTTCAGCAGATCACAAAGAGCCTGTGCATCCGACGGATCGATAGCCTTAGCGGAACCACCTCTGGGATTTCTGGTAAAAAAGGCAAAGGTGTCTGCTCCCAGCGCCAACGCCGCCTTTCCCATGGCTAAAAATCCTCCGGATGAGGATAAGTGATTTCCGATGGTTGATCTCATAAGCGTTCCTCCTAAATCTGTTTTCAACGATTCTTAATGAATCGTTGCTAAAGGCTTGCGATGGGCAAAGCCTATTGCATTCTTTCCACAACTCGCTACCCTCACTGCAAATTTCATCCAACGGGCTTTTTACTTTTTATTTGATGTTTCTTTGTTTGCATTTTTCCGCGTCGATATTTCCAACGCCCTTCGCGGACATGGACAGATTGCCTGTGCACCGTAAAGTAAATCGTGCAGTCGTTACGCATCCGACCAATAAGCGAACGGCGGGGAAGCGCACAGGATGTGCGCTTCAGGCAGGAATAAACCATGGATGGTGCATCCTGCCGCCCGCCGTGTTGCGCCTCGAAGAGTGGTCGGATGCTTACGAATGCTAGATTTACGATTCCGCATGCACAAGGCAACTGCCATGACCCGAAGAGGCGGGAAATAATCGCACTCACCAAATGCAAAGTCGAAACATCTGACGTAAAAAGCCCTACCTTGGAAAAATTTGCGTGAGAGAGCGAAAAGTTGTGTCAGGAATGCAATAGGCATTTGCCATCGTGTAAGCCACCAAATACGATTCATTAAGAATCGTTGTAAAAACTTATAATAATTCTTTCATATACTCCCACACCGGCCCCATCTGCTCCGGGGTCACCGTGCAGATCACCTGACGGCAGCTTTCCCGAATCTTCTTTGCACACACCAAAGTTTCCTCCGGAATGGACGCAAAAGCCGGAACACTGATTACCCGGGCTGCCAGCGCCTTGGCAGTGGGATAGTCCATATCATTTTCAAATAAAATGCCGGTGGCAAAGGGAATGCCCTGCCGCTGCAGTCTCCGATATACCGGCAGTCCGGTGCCACAGCCGGCAATGACAAAAACCTGCGGTTCCCCGGACGCCGCTGCCAGTTCCGGAGTACCCGTGGGCTCCCCGAAGGATCCCATGGTCATATCATATAGTTTCGGGATATATCCGTCTGTAAATATCTCCTCCGGTGTGCCAAAGCGGTCCACCCGGTCTCCCTTGATGCAGGCGATCTGATCCGAAACCCGCTCCGCCAGATCCAGCTCATGCAGGGACATAATCACAGCCAGATGCTTTTCCCGGGTCATCCTCTGCAGAATGGACAAAAACTCCAGCTTGTACTTCATATCCAAAAAGGACGTGGGCTCGTCCAGTACAATGATATCCGGCTGCTGGCACAGTGCCCTGGCCAGCATGATCCTCTGTTTCTGGCCATCACTGGTCCGGTCAAAATCCCGCTCTGCCAGATCCGTAATGTGAACCAGCTCCATGGCTTCCCGGACGATACGACGATCCTCTTCACTTAACACGCCAAACTTCCCGGTGTAGGGGTATCGTCCGGTGGCCACCACTTCCTGACAGGTCATCATCTCCGGATGCACCCGGTCCGTGAGAACCACAGACATTTTTTCCGACAGTTCCTGACCACTGAGTTCCGGTATACCCCTGCCGTCCAGATACACCACTCCCGCCAATGGACTCAGCTGCCGGATCATTGTTTTTAAAATGGTGGTCTTTCCGGCTCCGTTTGGTCCGATGAGAGTCAAAATCTCTCCGGGCCTTACTCCTATTTTTATATCCCGGATCAGGGGTTGTCCATTGTATCCCACGATTAAATTTTCTGTGTGTAAATAATATTCCTGTGTTTGTCCCATGTTGTCCTCATTCCCATCCGTATTCTCCCATTTCCCAATCAATTCGGCATACATCTCTCCTTTAACACCAGTGCACTGACCTAAGTATACAACACCTAGGTACCGTCTGCAAAGAAAAAAGCCTCTCCTGTCAATCTCACAGGTTAGGCTTTTTACTCCCTCCTCCGATGCACCATAATATAAATCACCACCGGTGCACCGAACACTGCCGTTACCGTACTGATGCTGAGCTCCGTAGGTGCGAAAACCACCCGGGCCAAAAGATCACACAGGAGACAGAATGCAGAACCGCCCAGAAAGCAGGCCGGAATCATCAGAATAGGCTTTGCCGTGCGAAACAGGCTTTTTACCAGATGAGGTACCGCAATGCCCACAAAGGACACCGGCCCTGCAAAGGCAGTGACACAGGCAGACAGTATGCTGGACAGCAACACCAGCGCCACCCGAAACATCCGGATGTTTACACCCATATTTTTCGCATAGGCCTCTCCCATCTGATAGGCGCTGATGGGCTTTGCCATGAGAAATACCAAAAAAAACGACACAAAAATCACCACTGCCATCACTGCCACATTGCTCCACGTGATGCCGGAGAAACTGCCCATGGACCAGTTGTGCAGGTTTACAATGTTGGAATCATCCGCAAAGGTAATCACCAGCTCTGTCACGGCAGAACAGATATATCCGATCATTACGCCGCTGACGATGAGCATGGACATGCGGTCCACCGTTTTGGAGATCAGCAGCACAAAGCCCATGGAAATCATGGCTCCCACGAAGGCCGCCAGGATCATGGATGCAGAGGTGACGTTGATGGCCTGACTGAGACAGAATACCATCATCAGTGCTACAATCAGTTTTGCTCCCGATGAGATTCCCAGTACAAAAGGGCCTGCGATGGGGTTGTGAAAAAAGGTCTGTAAGAGATAGCCGGACAGTGCCAGCCCTCCGCCCAGGATCAATGCCGCCATGGCTCTGGGAAAGCGGATCTGCATGACGATGTCGCTGTTGGTACCTGCTGCACCACTGCCGCCAAACAGCTTCTGCGCCTCTGCCCATAGGATACTGACCACTTCCTTCAAAGGAATATTCACACTGCCAATGCAGATATTTAACGCAAGCAAAACCAGAACTGCACCTGTCAGAATTCCAAAAGAAGCCACATATCTGCTTTTTCCTGTCCATTTATGGTCTGACATCTCTTTCTCTCCTTCGTACTCATTTCTCTCACTGCACATGATACAAAAAAGTCAGCTCCTCATCCTCCCCCATCAGCATGTTATGGATGTCTGAAGTGATGGTTCCCAGCTCCATGGAGGACTGATACAGATTTTTTCCGGTGCAATACACATGATCCTCCTGCACCGCTTTAAAGTTTTCCAGAAGCGGACTTTTGGCTAGAAGATCCTCCACACTTCCCAGTTCCCCATCGATGGTGCTGTTGTAGATAATATAGTCCGCATCCTTGGCCACCGCATAGAATTCCTCCATCTGCATGGTTACCGTGGAAGAAGCACTCTCCTCTTCACTGCCCAGATCTGCAAAAATATAACTTCCCCCCGCCATTTCTATCATTTTCGGCAGATAGTCCGTACTTTTTCTGACGTTCACAGATCCGGTGGAAGTGATATAGAAAAATGCCACCGTCAGCCCGGTATTCTCCGCTGCCCCAGCCTCTGCAAAAAGCTGCTCCTGGGCTGCAAATACCTCCTCTGCCTGCTCCTGCCTGCCGGTGAGTACGCCATACAGCTTAATCCACTCCATCCGTCCCAGGGGATTGCTCTCATAGCTGGAATAATCCACCAGAACCGGAATGCCAAAACGTTCTAACTGCTCCTTCACCTCAGGATTGTGGTAAATCATGGTATTCTCAATGGCCAGGCTACATCCCTCCGACAGAATCAGTTCATAATCCGGTGCGGAATACTTTCCTGCATATAACAGCTTCCCGCTTTCCATCTGAACCTGTGCTTCCTTTATATACCAGTCCTCAGCCTTCAGAGCCGAAAAACGCAGATCATCCAGCATATCCAGCGACACATACATATCCATCACAGCGGAGGCCACCAAATAGACATTGGTCAGGGGCTGATACAACACTGTGACCTCAGAGTCCAAATCCCTCGGTGCCTGCTGCCCCTCCGGCACCACCAGATACTGTCCGTCACGTTCCACGGTCACAAGCGCACAGCCTTCCTCATAATAATCCACGGAAAAGCCCGTGGCATAGGACAGTTCCATGCTGTGATCGTAAGTCAGCTCCCGGCTGATTTCTGTACTATGTCCTGCCACGGAAATATCCGCCGCTCCGGCAGTTTCCCGGACAGACTGTTCACTGTCCGAAACCGCTGTCTCATTTTCCACGGATGCCGCAGGTTCTTCCGGGTTCTTTCCACATCCGGCGCTGCTTATAAACAGCAACATGGCAAGGAGCCCGGCCATTCCGCTTTTTAACCTCTTATTGACAAATCTTCTCTTATTCATTGCTTACTTCCGTCAATGTGGCGGAATCAAAATTCAGCGTGTATTCCACTTCATGGGGCGTGCTCATGGCTGTGGTATCCCCCACCACATCTAAGGGTGTGTCAAATGCTGACACCGGAATCCGGAACACCGAATTTCCCTCCTCATTCACCGGCAGATACTGCTCTCCGTCCACCAGCATATAATCATAGTGACTGCTGCTCCACTCAATCTCTGCATAGATTGTTCCATCCTCCACCTGCAGCGTGCAGGGGGAAGTCACGGTGGCTTTCCCGCTTCCTCCCTCCAGAGAGACCTCTATGCTGTAAGTTCCATCGGAAAGCTCCATACTATTTGTTTCGCCGGAAAGCTCCGGGGATGCAACGCTGACCTTATGGTCGTACCAGGTCCCTTTCTTTCCCAGGATTGCAAGATCAAATTCCTGGTCCAAAACGGAAACCGGAACATCATAACCGTAAACTTCCTCCGTGGTACCGTCACTGTATGTAACAGTATCCACGGTAGGCCAGAGAAGTTCATCCTCGGATGCCGCCTGTGCATCAGCGGCCAATCCACAGTATAGATTCACAATATTCTGGGAAACCAGTGAAATGTGAATGGTCATCTTCCCATTCTCCACGGTGAGGGTTCCCATTCCGTCGCAAGCCTCATTCACATGGAACATGGTACTGTCCGTGTCAAAGGCCACCTGATATTCCCCGTCAGCCAGCAAAGTATCAGGTTCTGCGTCCACCTCAGTATCTTCCGGGATACTGATATCAGCATCAGCCAGCTCAGAAGATACTTCTGTGTTTCCGTTGTTTCCTGTATCCTCCGTATTGCCGCCGCATCCGGTTACCATGGAAATACTAAACACTGCCATACAAAGCAGTAAAAAAATCTTTTTCATGATGAAAACTCCTTTTCTATTTCCTTTTGCACATGTGCTATTTACTCCTGGATTACCGCATCTGTATGAGCCACATAGATTTCCTGAATTGCCTCAATCTCACCGAGACCTGCAATCTGGGTATCCACAGATGTAAAGGAACCATCTGCAGTAAACAAACTCTTCCAGGAATCTTCATCATCACCGGCCATATCGTTATTTGCATGGTCTCCGGCCACTACCATCAGGGGACGAAGCACCACTTTGGTATAGCCTGCTGCCTTTACCGCTTCAATCACAGCTTCACAAGCAGTCTCCTCCGGCTCTCCCTCTACCGTTCCGATAAATACATTTGCATATCCCAGCTCTTCTATCTGGGTCTGCATCTGGCTGTAGGATACCTTGGCTGTATGGGAAGTACCGTGTCCCATAAACACGAATGCCACGCCCTCTTCCTTTGCAGCATCTAAGCTGTCATAACCGGCTGTCTCCACAGCCTCCGCAGTAATGGCCTGTGCCACAGCTTTCTTATCTTCATTGATGACAGTGGCATCCGAACCCACTTCGCCCAAAAGCGGCTCCGCCACTTTTACACTCTCAAACTGATTCTCGTACTCTGCCACGGCATCCATCAGCTCGTCATATTCCGCGCCATGCATGAGATGGGTAGGCTGAATCACCAGATTCTTGACTCCGTTTGCCACAGCACGATCCAATGCCTGCTCCACATTATCAATTTTCTCTCCGTCACGGGCCTGGATATGATTGATAATAATCTGAGAGGTAAATGCTCTTCTGACAGACCAGTCAGGATTTGCCGCCTGAACGGCCTTCTCGATACCTCCAATATCTGCCACACGACTGTTGTTGAAGGACGTACCAAAGCTCACCACCAAAATCTCATTTTCTCCGATGTCATCCTGATTCAACGGGTCATCCAGAGAAGCATCTCCGGTGTCATTGCCGAAGTAATCCGGATCTGCATACTCACCCTCTACCAGCTCCTTCTGAGCATCCGTCAAAGCATCCCAGGCTGCCTTTGCCGCCTCGCACTGGGCATCCGTCTCATCCGTTCTTTCCTGTACATAGATTGCATCGATTAATTCTGCCACCTTATCTGCTGCCAATTTGTCCGCTGCCTCCTGATCTGTCTCCGTGTCATTTGCTGCATCTGTACTGCTCTCTCCGGTGGAACTCTCCTGTAGCTCACCATCCGTTGCTGCGTCTTTACCGCCGCATCCCACAATTGTGGTAAGTGACAGAGCAAATACACACATCACTGCTAAAATTCTTTTCTTCATGTTTCTCCTCCTATTAAAAAAAGTTTATTCAGTATATCCGCAAGCGATTTACCAAATAAACATAGAAGGAGTAAACAACCCGACATGAAAAATCATGCAGCCTGTATCTTTGCCTTCGGTACGGCCAAACCTCGTGACCTGGGATCGCTCCCGCGTACCACGACTGGCAGGTCTCCTGGCTCACACCTCTCATATCAAACCGCCTTCCCGTGCAAACAGTGGCATAAATGGAATGATACCGGTGCATACAGTGACGAGATCGCACAGGCCTTTCACCTGTTTCCCTATTCTCCGCAGATTCCTCTGCGGCACCAATCGCATTATTCAGTTCCGTGTACAGATACACTGTTAAGAAGGAATATAACACAATTCGTTCTGTTAATCAATCCGGGATTTTCGGATGAAGATAAGCGACTTGACAATCAAAATAATAAAGATTAGTATTATGAATAATTCAATGATTTACATGCACTTCATTCACTAGGTTAATGTCTGGTATTCACTACTTATCAATGTTTAAAAACACAAACGTCCACAAAATCCCAGTAAAAAAACATGGAGTTTCCACCACAACATTCGCAATATGTTACGACTTGCAGATTTTAACGATTATGTTACTGAATACGGACATCCACCAATATCTTTCCAAAAGACCAATGGTAAGTATCACGACAGATACATAGTTCTTGATTACAATACCAGAACCGAAAAAATATATCATTGTGGAGCATCTTCTAAAGATGCTGGAAAGAAAATAACATCCATAACCAGAATAGATGATAAAACAATTTATCATGCTATGATTGATGAATTATTAGTTAACCCACCACTTGTCTTAAACTAACCCCACCTTTGTGCTTAATGACATTTGTTTTATTGTATGGTAAAATCGAAACGATATGAAACGAAAAGGAGCCCAAACACAATGAGCGGAAAACTATATGGCGTTGGAGTAGGTCCGGGAGACCCGGAATTAATGACGTTAAAGGCGGTGCGACTAATCCGTGAAAACGACGTGATTGCTTTGCCGGGTCCGGTTCCGACAGAAACCGTGGCTTATCGGATTGCTGTACAGGCAGTGCCGGAAATGGCAGAAAAAACCTTGCTGCCTGCTGCCATGCCCATGATCATGAACCGGGAAAAAATGAGAGAAAATCATAAAAAAGCTGCAGATCTGATTGAGCCATATCTACAGTCCGGAAAAAACGTAATCTTCCTCACGCTGGGAGATTCCACCATATATTCCACCTTTCACTATGTGCAGGATATTCTTGCTGACCGGGGATATGACACAGAGCTGGTCAGCGGCATTCCCTCCTTCTGCGCAGCAGCAGCCCGGGCGAACATACCTCTGGCAAAATGGAATGAGCCACTGCATATTCTGCCAGCCATCCATCGCACGGAACTGGCCTTAGACCAGCCGGGCAACTACATCCTGATGAAATCCGGCAGCAAAATGGCCCAGGTAAAGAAACGTCTCCGGGAAAGCGGCCGGGAAGTAACCATGGTGGAAAACTGCGGCATGCCGGATGAAAAAATTTATCACAGCATCGATGAAATCCCGGATGATGCCGGGTATTATTCCCTGATCATTGCAAAATAAAATGCCTTGTGTGACTTTTTTTGTCACACAGGGCATACTCATCACTCATTGGTTCCGAACACGATCATCACCACGTAGTTCTGATACTCCACAAAGAGCACCGCATCCACCAGACGCATGTAGAAATCATGAAAAATCTGGTAACGGTTCTCCATCTCGTGCATACGATAAAGCTGCCGCGGATTTCCCAGATAGGTGATAAGATCGTCAGTAAAGGTGTAAATGCTTTTCTGAATCTTCTCCGTATTTTCATTTAACAGTGCCAGGATTGCACTGGACAGACTGGGATAAGTGGATTGCTCCAGAGTGAAATCCGCCTCTTTGATCAGCATCTTCTCATGCACCGGGCTGGTGACAATTCCGCTCATATCACAATAGTGGGAAAGTCTGTTTCTCACCGCGTCCACAATGGCAATTTCATTGTTCTCTCCTATGTAAAACACATCTGCTGCCAGCGCCAGATCCGGTACGTTGATACTTCTCAGCAATTCCTTGGTCAGGCCCTCCACCACACCACTGAGATAAGTGGTCTTCTCTTCCTGTTTTGCATAAAAATAGGGTTGTGTCGGCATAATTTTCTCCCCCTCCCATCTGTCCGGGAACTATTGTTCCTGAAACACCTCTTTGATGCTGTCATAATGTAAAAAGATTCCCTGTTCCGCCAGTTCACGAATCTCGTCCAGCGTGGCAATCTTAAACGCCAGTGCTTCATCGGTCTGGATCTTTACGTCTTCCTCGGAAAAATCCAGTTCAAAGCGGTACACATCCACAAAATAGTTATCCCCTTTTCCCGGATTCTCTCTGTGATAGGTCAGTGCCAGTTTCCCCGGGCACTGAGAAACATCCAGTCCCGTCTCCTCCCGCACCTCACGGCACACCGCTTCAAAGGATTCTTCTCCGGCCATAACACCGCCGCCGGATACCTCCCACCAGCCCGGTGCCCATGCCTTGGTCATGACACGCTGGGTGATTAAAAATCTGCCGTCCGGTCTGTGGATCACGCCCAGCACAGACAGATGATACTCTCCATCCTGCAGAATCCAGTCATTCCGCTTCATGGTCCGACCGGTCTTTACCTTGTTACTATCGTATATATCCCAAAATTCCATGATATTTTGTTTCCTCTCGTGATTTATCTATGCAAATTATAACACAGTTCTATTTATTCTGCACCTGTGAAATTACGGATTGATTCCATCTGTAAAAAGACCTCATTAAAAAACAGGAATGAACCACATTTCTGCAATTCATCCCTGCTCCTTACCTAAAAGTCTTTTTCAGTTATTTGGCATTTTCTACATCCGGCGTTTTCTACGCATCATCATCATACTGGTTGCTCCTGACAAAACTGCAAACAACATCATAAGCAGTACAAATGTCATATTCGTAGGATCAGCAGTATTCGGAGCATCTGCCTTACCATCGTTTGTAACATTTCCGTCACAGGTATCCGCACCGCTTCCGTTATTGGTACCAGTGCCACTTCCGTTATTGGTACCAGTGCCACTTCCGTTATCCGGCTTTGTGCTGTCACCATTATTGGGGTCCGTACTGCCTCCGTTATCCGTGTTGGCACCGTCTCCATTTCCACTAGCCTCCAGAATCGTGTATTCCTTGATTCGCATACTATAATCTTTTGGAAGGAAGTAGTTACTGTTTGACAAGCCATAGGCATATGCGTAATACGTTCCTATCTCTACCCGGTTACCATTTGCCACCTTTACATCACATTGTTCTCCCTCTAAAACACCCTGCGCTTTTGCGATAACATTTACCGGCGATCCTGTATAGGAGTAATTTGACCCACCGGGCCATACCACACTTACGGCTTTGGGGGATATATAAAGCCATGCGGATTCTACTGTTACGTTGTAATTTTCATTTCCGCATTCTTTCAGGCCTATCTCATAGGCACCTACCGGACTATTCACGCGATCTCCGTCCTCTCCTGACTGGCTTACCGCTGTCAGTGTCAATTTCAGATCTTCCTTCGTATCGTCGAAAGCCAGTTGGGATTCATCCAGTTCAAAATCCAGCTCGGTGGTATCACCATATGTTTTTTCACTGGTAAGCGCGGTTACCTTAACATTCTTTTTTCTTACCAGTACAGTGATTTGTGCATATTCCGGCTTTTTGTTTGTGTCTGTTGGAGTAAACTTAATGGTATATGTATACTCTCCTGCATCAGGCACAGTGTCACCGATATCTTTATGCAAACTGCTATCATCCACAAATGTAAATGTTCCGTCGCCGCAAGCCAATATCAGCCTTGCATCGGACAGTTTCTTCCCGTAAGTCACGATTGCTTCTTTAGGCATATAAAAATCATCCGAATCTTGTCTTCTCACAAGATACTGAATCGTCATGTCATCTTCCGGAAGTGTGTAATTATAGCAATCAGCCCCCGCCAGTCCGGCTACCTCTGCATTGAATATCTTAAGATCTTTCAGGGTCTCTGAACCGGTGGTCCAGCTGGGAGTGTCGGTACCGTCACATTCCACCACGACAGTACAATCATCACCATCCACTAAATTAGTTACTTTGGCCGAAGGTCCCGAACCACCAACCACAATATTGTAATGGGGATTCCACTGAATTTCTGCCATACGGGGATCTACAATAAGGACACCCTTTTTAAATTCAATAGCATAGTTACTATTCTGTCTGGTAGTAGCTGTAAATGATATGGGATACCCACCCACATCGCAGTTCTGATTCTCACCTTCACCTGCTGTCAGTGTAAAATCAAATTCATCTGCGCTATCCGCTCCCACCAGTTCCGATTCGTTCAGATGCCAGGTAAGTGCCGGTGTCTTCTGCCCGTATATTTTCGTCTTTCGATCTGCATAAACCGTCACTGTCTTAGGATGAACCGTTACCGCCAACCCTTCTGCTGCCGTAATCGTATTGTAATTTTTCGTGTCTTTCGGAACAAATGAGATATTATATCTGCTGCCACTGTCAGCCACAGTCAGAAGTCGTCCCGGTTCCTCCAGTTCGAATTCTCCCGGTACACTGCTGCTCTCCCCTGTAAATACCACCTCATCCAGTTCCTCCCCGTAGGTGATGGAAGCTGCAGTGGGGAATGTGACGGTAGGATCTGCCTTCTTTATCTCATAGGCAAAAATTCTATTTGCTTCCTCACTTTTAAACACATAATTCCCGTTGGAAAGGGATACTGCCACGGCCTTATAAGAACCTGCGTCGGTACGTTTGCCTCCAATGACCTTAACCTCACACGGATCGCCTCCTGTTACGTTGCTGACAGTTGCAGTAACATCCACAGGATTTCCGTTGTACGTATACTCAACGGATCCGTTCCAGGTAATCTCAGCTTCTTTCTTTGAAACCGTGAGATATGACGGAATCACGGTGACATCATAATTGGCACTTGTACATGCGCTACTTTTTTTTATCCAATATTTTCCTGCATTGCAGAACTGATTGTCTCCGTTTCCTGCAGAAAGCGTAAGCCCCAGACTCTCTCTGGTATCACCTTCTACGAGCTGAGTTTCATCGAAGGTATATGTCAGTGCCGGAGTGACATCTCCATATGTTTTTGTCTTTGCCTCCGCACGTACCGTGATAGGTTTCTTGGAAACAACCACCTGGATTTGCTGGGTGCTCAATACGCCATGTTCTATATCCGAATCCACCGGTTTGTAGAGCATTCTATATGAGTAGTCACCTGCGGCTGGCTTCGTATCGTTGATGTTCGTCCAATGATCACTCTCATCTACACTCACGAAAACAAACTCGCCTTCTCCCGAAGCACCTATGAGGGTTGCTTCCGACAGCGTCTGGCCATAAGTCAGCACAGCCTTTGTGGGGAAAGAATAATCATCTGGATCATTCCGTCGAATGTAATAATCCATACTATCTTCATCCTCAGGCAGACAGTAGTTCCCACTATCCGCTCCGGAAAGAACAGCTGTCGCAGTATATGTATTCGGTGTATGATCGGGATCTCCATCCCAACTGGGTTCTGTCGCATTTCCACCCGTAACCGAAGCAACGCAGTCATCACCGCTCAGAACTCCCGTAATAGTTGCCGTTACATTTACCGGACTTCCTGTGTATACAAGATTTGACGTGTCACTCCACTCAATCCCCAGTGTTTTTGGCTTCACCTTGAGGGTTCCCGTAGTAAATGTCACATCGTAACAAACACTATGAGCCGTTGCTTTTATTGTATAAGTACCCGCTTTCAAATTACCTGAAGTGGTATATTCCGGCGATTCAATTTCCAGTTCGGTAGATATTAAACCTGTGTTTTCACATCCCACAAACTGCGATTCGTCGATAGAATATGTTAGTTCAGGGATCGGATCCCCATACGTCATTTCCTTATCATCCACTTCTGCATTGATTGCTTTCGGCAGATAATTCGTTATTTGGACTTCTGCTGTTACCGACTTGTAGCGTGAGTCAGCCGGTGTAAAGATCATGGTATATTTTTCATGATTATCATAATCACTCTGGGATGGAATATAACTGCCATCTTCAAAACTCCATGTTCCATTTCCAGTACCGCCGCTAAGTACAGCCTCCTCAAGAGGATCCCCATGAGTTAAAGTTACTGACGTGGGAGCAGTTACCTTTGGCACATAATAATCCGTATTTTCATTATTGGTTTCATAAATAAGTTTTGCCATGGGATTGTCAACGTAATTCAACATAACGATTCCGAGCCTTCGATAATCTATATAACCATCGCCATTGTTCATACAATCTTCATACAACCATGGATTAATCTCTTCTGTCAATTGGTGAGGAAGACCGCTTGCGCAACTCGTATAATTAAATATCCATGCATCCTGGTCCACCGGTTCCGCCCAAGGGACTCCAATGGACTCCCTAATCGCATCTTCGATATATATCTTTTTATCATCCGCATCTACATTGAACGCATCCTGTACATTTACAGTTATGTTATCCTGATCATATATTTTAACTGTTCCTGTAAAATCTTTATAAGAGAAATCGTCCCAATTGGATAGATTGAGGCCAAAGCCCAGTGAACTATAATAACTGCCTGCATCGAATCTCCAGATAAACACAATCTTGCCACGGGCTTCGCCCATGCTGGGAATATCGCTTTTGTCATATACATAATCTTTTGTATCCTCATCCGTTACAAAGGAATTCAATGCATGTGCCAATCCCTCTACACTTCCGGCATCCGGCTTCACCATCATTACAATGGTTTCAGAGGGATGATTTTTTAAAAACCTCACACTATCGTCCAATATATCCTGAAGCTTCAGGTCACTTCCGTCGCGGTCAAAACACTTCCATACACTACCACCATGAACAATATTCACCTCCGAGAGTGATGCCGTATCACTTTTGGCATCACAACGTACATCAAAGGCGCGAATTCCTGCATTTAACTGCTCTCCATAATAGTATTTCTGACATTGTGTTATGGAATAGCCCGCCGTAAAGTCCTCAACTATTGCGGCAGTTCCTGTATCATGAGATCCCGGAATATTTACAGTAGATAATAATACGTCATTCGGTATATCCGCCATCCAATCAGTGGCATAATTAAAGTTCACATCCGTGTCAGTTCCAGCAATTGGATAAATCTCAAACTTCGTTCCTCCAGCAGACGTATAAAGCTTGTAAACATGTGCTGTATCAATATCCGGTATACCTTCCACATATTGACCGGTTCTGGCATTTTGTATCTTATAGGTTCCATCCGATTGCTTAATAAATCGCCATAACTTATTTGTGTGCTTATTATATGCTGTAGTATCATCACCCCAGAGGTGGATCATGGTGCTTGTTTCGTCTGCTAAATCCCATACTTGATCGGTGATTATTTCATTTAGACTAGGAGTGGTTTCAATGGGCTGATTTAGGTCCATGTGTAGGTCTATGTCTGCGACACTCCTTTTGACAGCATATATTTTATATGCCGAATGCGCTTCGTCCCACTTAATGAGCCATTTGCTGCTGGTTCCCATTTCGTATAAGTGAAGAAATGTGCCATCAATTGTTGTATCCCACGCTCTGTTAATTGTGTTAATCGTTCCTTCCTGGAATATCTCTATAAAGGCACCTTCGTCTCTGACTGTAGCGCTTCCTTCCTTGAAGGCAATCATTTCTTCATATTCATTGCCACTTTTAGGAACAACTCCATTTGTGATAATCCAAAGCTTACGATTCGCTTCAGTCGTCTGTATTAACTTATCTCCAACAGTCGGACCATCATTTTCTGAATCTTCATAGCCTACCCACAATCCACTCTTTTTATTCTGGATATAGTAGTATTTGTTGCCATATTCGTCGGTTTTTACATAATAAAAAGCAAACCATCGATGAGGGTTCTTATCATTTACTTCATCATCGTCATCTTCAAATAAGTGAAGCTTCGCCCCTGAGTCTGTACTTTTTCCATCTATATCCACGTACCTTCCGGTCTCATCGCCATCATTCTCACTCGCCGCCTCATCTACGCACTTAATTCCATAATATCCATCTGACAATGCATGAAACCGAAAATAACAGTTCTTTCCGCTATAATCATCCAGATGAATAACGCTGTTTTGACCAGCAGAATCGTTGGCATTCCATCGGAAATTTGTATCCTCCGCCAGCGTGATAAACATCAAATCGTTATCACCTGACGGCAAATTAGAAACCTTTGTTTCCGAATCACCTAATAACTCCTGTTCCACTTCATAGGAATCCACATCCGTGTTGTTTTCTGCTGTTACCGGCAGCCTTCCTCCAACGCACATACAACACGCCAGCAGCACGGCAACGACTCTCTTCATTTTTCTCAGCCGCTTCATTGTTTTCACCTTTATCCTTCTACCTTGTCCATTTTGCCAATATTTAAAGCAAGTACAATCATATTAAATCCCTGCATCAAAACAGAAAATGCGATGATATATCCCACAGAGAACATGGTCAAGATCGGATGACTAATAACTACAATACTTACAATGACAGATAACACGCCACAAATAATTGCTAAAACTGCTTTTCCCTTGGAAAGTTTAAAGTTCTTTACTCCTTCTACAACCTGTAAAATACCATAAAGTAATATACTTCCGCCAACCAGATAAGTTACCATAATATCTGTAAAGAATCTAAATAATCCGCTGAACAACAAAACAACACCTGCCAGCCCCTCAATAACACCCAGGATACATGCGCCGATTTCTTTTTTTTCTTTGGACAGGGAAAGAATCGCAAGTTCAATACCATTTACCAAAAAAAGTATTCCCAGGATCCATCCTATAGCCAGAAATGTCTTCATGGGTCTTGCTAATGCATAAAATCCCAGTAGAATTGTTAAAATTCCAGTAATCCATGTGATAATTTTGATTGCCTTTGTTTGTTTCATTTTAATTCTCCTTCCTTATAGCATGCAGTCTTCCTACGTTACTACATAGTTACGTATATTTTATAGTAAAACAGCTTTAGAAACAATAGACTTGGCTTAAAACGACATTTAAACGGCATGAAACGACAAAAAACTCACACCACATTTCACATTTGCTCGAATGTAAAACGAGATTCCCGTTTTGTAAACGAGTTTCACATTTTGAAAGC
>JBJELW010000064.1:0-17811 GCA_051879315.1 Roseburia sp. | reverse complement strand
TCCATCTGCTCAAACTCTCTGGTACGGAAGGTAAAGTTACCCGGCGTAATCTCATTACGGAAGGACTTACCGATCTGTCCGATTCCAAAAGGAATCTTTTTACGGGAAGTTCTCTGCACATTCTTAAAGTTTACAAAGATACCCTGGGCCGTCTCAGGTCTTAAATATACAGTATTCTTTGCGTCCTCAGTCACACCCTGGAATGTTTTGAACATCAGGTTAAACTGTCTGATATCAGTAAAATTGTGCTTGCCGCAGGAAGGACAGGGAATGGCGTTTGTCTCGATAAAATCCACCATCTGCTCCTGTGACCAGCCATCTACGGAGCCTGCCAACTCAATCTTTTTCTCCTCAGCAAAATCCTCAATCAACTTATCTGCCCGAAAACGCTCATGACACTCCTTACAATCCATCAAAGGATCGGAGAATCCGCCCAGATGGCCAGATGCCACCCATGTCTGGGGATTCATTAAAATAGCACAGTCAACACCCACATTATAAGGGTTCTCCTGAACAAACTTCTGCCACCAGGCTTTCTTTACGTTGTTCTTCAGCTCCACACCGAGATTTCCGTAATCCCAGGTATTGGCCAGTCCACCATAAATTTCAGACCCCGGATATACAAATCCTCTTCCCTTCGCCAAAGCTACGATTTTTTCCATTGTCTTTTCCATTTCAAAACTTCCTCACATTCTATTTGTATATAATATATTTTAGATCTATCTCATATGAATCTGTCACAGTGGCCGTGCCCTTATCCTTCACGGTTACACCCTCAGATACATAACAGATGGTTCCGCTTACAGAGACATCCGTCACTGCGTCTGTAATCACAACATTGTAATCGTCATTGACGATTACATCACTCCGATCTGTGGTATCCTCTGCCAGAATTGCATCCGTAACCTCATAAAAATCCGACGGAAATTCATATCCCGCAGCCATTGCCTGCACAACAGTTCCCGTAAACAGTTCATTTCCCACAAAAGAAACGTACGTACTGTAATCGCTGTACTCCATAACAAGCTTCACCGTGCCGTCTTTCTCCTGAATCTTCTTTAGCTTTACCTTGCCGGATGCATCGGAATCTTCATATGTATCGATTTCATCCTTGACATATTCCTTAAACTCATCTATGTCATAATTACCTGCTGTAAAATCTCCCACGGACACCTCACTGATCTTCCCATCCTTACCCACAAATATGGTGTTGGTGTCGGCATCCACCGCGGGCCCACATCCGGTAAGCAGAAAAGAACCTGTGATTATAAGTACCATCAAACTGATTAACTTTTTCATCATTTCCTCCAATATTTTAATAAGGTCATTTGATCCTGCAAAAGGTCATGCTCATTATACCTTGTTGTGGAAGCTATTGCAACAATCCATCCTCTAAAAATTTTTCGGATTTGAACATATGATTGACATACTGCCCCCGATAAGATCGCAAAAGTTCCTCCAACTCCTGTAACACCTGGTCCGTCACCGAAAAACGAAACAGCTTGGTGATCTCCGTAGCCATGATGTATTGCATGGTATACAATGTGGACGGATGCAATGGTTTTACATACTCCCCTGCACTGCACTCCCGGCAGATCATCCCTGCACGACGCACGGAAAACCCATAGAGATTCTCTTTTTTCCCGCAGCATTGACAAGAAAACATATTGGGATAAATGCCATTCAACATCAGCATCTTCCACTCGTAAATCACCTTCACAAGCCTTCTGTCAAACTTGCTGCTCTCCAAAGCCCGCAAAGACTGGTACAGCAGACTGAGCACAAGTTTCTCATCGTTATTCTCCTGAGTGAAATACTCCGCCATTTCCAGAAAAAACAGTCCGTAATATGTATCGGCAAGTTCTGATGTGAGTTCCGAAAAATAGTTAGTGACCGATGCGCTGAGTAAATTGTAGGAGCTGCGCCCCTCATATAATGTAAATTCTCCGAAAACAAAGGGATTGGATGCAGCAAGAAGGGGACTGTTCTGTCTCCTCGCCCCCTTCGCAAATGCAGCGATTTTTCCCCGGTCCAAGGTCAGGATGGTCACTCTTTTATCAAATTCACTCATGGGCATTGCGGAAAGTATCATTCCCACTACAGTGACATTGTTCCCCATTGCCTTCGTTCCTCCTTACCTGTTCCTGCTCCGCTTCCTGCCTGTACTTTAAGTAGTCCCTGACGCTCCCGGTCATGCGAAATTGATTCCAGCTCTCTTCCAGCATTGCAGTTTACCTTCCTTTTCTTTCGATTGAATCCCTATTTCTAGGTTCTCCAAAAGTCCGGCACTCCATACTGTCAATATCAGCCAGTTTTAAATTTCATCCTCCCGATAACCGAAATTTTTAATCATATAATCACTGTCCCGCCAATCCTTTTTTACCTTCACCCAAAGCTTCAAATTCACCTTTGCGTCCAGCAGGCGCTCAATCTCATAGCGGGCATTGGTACCGATCTTCTTCAACATACTGCCCTGCTTCCCGATTATGATTCCTTTATGGGAATCCCTCTCACAGATAATGGTGGCGTCAATGTCATACATCCGTTTTCCGGGACGTTTTTTCATCTGATCAATGGCAACAGCAATCCCATGAGGAACCTCTTCATCTAAAGCATGCAGTGCCTTCTCCCGGATCAACTCCGCCACGATCTGCCGCTCCGGCTGGTCCGTCACAGTGTCCTCATCATAAAACATGGGACCGTAAGGCAGATATTTAAAGATGAGATCCAAAATCACCTGTGTATTCTCTCCCCGGAGAGCGGATGCCGGCACGATCTCAGCAAAATCATACTCTTTGCTGTAGCGATCAATGTAGGCAAGCATCTCATCCCGGTTTGCCAGCGTATCCATCTTATTGATCACCAGGATTACCGGCGTGGTAATCCCTTGCAGCTTTTCGAGAATGTGCTGCTCCCCTGCACCGATAAAGTCACTGGGCTCCACCAGCCAGAGAATCACATCCACCTCATTTAAGGTGTGTTCCGCCACATTGACCATGTACTCCCCAAGCTTGTTTTTCGCCTTGTGGATTCCCGGTGTGTCCACAAAAATGATCTGCCCCCGCTCCTCGTCCGTATACACAGTCTGAATCCGGTTTCTTGTAGTCTGTGGTTTATTGGATGTAATGGCGATCTTTTGTCCGATCAGGTGATTCATCAGGGTGGATTTCCCTACATTGGGTCTCCCGATTAACGTAACGAATCCCGATTTAAAATTTTCTTTCATAGTATCCTCTCTTATCTCCAAGACACACTTGCGAGCCTTGTTTCTGGATTTGCATCCAATTATAATGCTTCCAACGTGTCAAACAGTTCCTGTTCCGCCTTAAGATTCTCCTCAGCGCCGATGACACACAGACAATCCTGCTGGAGGATTGCCTCCATCATATCAGCCAGCCCCCTCATGTGCTCCGGCTGGGCATTTAAGATTTCATCCCGCTCCCTCTGGATATCCTCGTAGGTAACGTTGCTGAATACCGCACTGACGGAGCGTTCTCCCTGTGCTGCCGGCATCAGTGGAACATCCATGTCGCTGACCGTTCCGATGATAAACTTGGTCATATCCCGCTCATCTGCCTGGAACGCTCTCAGATATTCCGGAATGCCTTCATATATCTCATTGGTCTTGCCCAGATTGGGATCCCTGTATGAGCAGAAAAAGCTGTCCCCGTTTCGGTGAAAACCGCTCATACAGCCGTATGCACCGCCTTTTACCCTCACATTGATCCACAGATAATCATATCCCAGCATCACCTTCAGGATACGGAGAAGACCGGTGTATGAATACCCCTTCTGAACAAAGTTTCCGGCCCTTGATACATACTGTACCTTGGAGGCATCCATAAATCCTTCGTTTTTCTTTTTGCAGGTCAAAGCGGTCGTCCCTTCTTTTATCTCCACGCAGGGTAAAGACTCTGCAAAATCCGTAAGCTTTGACGAAAGAAGCTGATATCCATCCTCATCCGCCGTACAAGCAACAGTAAGATTTTTCTTTTGGAAGATATCTGCCATCAACTGTGCCAGTTTTTTCGACAAATCATCATACCGTTCCGCAAAATGTTCCTCCACATCCGACACCTTACGGTACAGTGCAATTCCTCCTACCCGGTCATTGTAATCTGCAACCGGCGAGAAATAGGACATGGCTCTCATGGCAGACACAGAATGACCGGCCGAACTCAAAGACATCTGCAGTCTGGACTTGGCCTGGGCAAGAATCTCATGCAAACGCTTTTCATCCGTCAGACTGGAAGTCTTTAAAATCTGCAGAACCAGATCCAGTGCCTCCTCCAGTTTCTCATACAGAATTTTTACCCGCACTTCGAATTTATATGATATTTTCGTATAATCATTGATATCAACATATACCTGGATCTTGGATGCCATGCCGCCGGTCACCAGATTAATCTCGTCGGCCAATTGGGAAAATCCATATTTCTCTGTATCCACAAATCCCAGCACCGCTTTTAAAATACCCAGATATTCCACATCTTCCGCTGCAACATGCGCCGTATCAAACAGGAAATTCAGATAAAGAATTCCATTGGTATTGACATTGGTGTGAATCACAGGGATCCCGTCGATTTGCCTGCAGCTGTAATGGAACGGAGATGCCTGTTTTCTTAAGTCTGTTCTCTTTAACAGCGGAATTTTCTCAAGGTCCTCTCTGGAGGAAGGCTCCTCCTGATACTGCTTCAACTGTCTGGTGGACTCTGCAAGCTGCCCCACCTGCTCCGGAGTCAGGCTCTCCTTATATCTGGCCATCTTCTCTGCCAGTTTCTCCTCCAGCCTTGCATTTAAACCCTTTTTCGGTTCAATGCAAACCACAGATTTATGTGTGTTTTTCAGCAGGTAAGTGTCAATGAGCTGTTCAAAATAGCCCTCTTTCACCTGTTCTTTCAAGAAAGCGTAGGTATCCAGAAGTTTCAGATACATAAAAGGTTCTTCCTCGTCGTACAGCCAGCTGTCCATACAGTCCAGGCCATAGATCAGGCCCTTGGGGTAATTTCCGTAATCCGCCTCACGGAACCGAAACTCCGAACTGTTAATACCTGCAAGAAGGGAGCGCTGATTTAATCCGCCCTTTACCAATCCACGTAAGGTCTCATCCACCAGTTGTACCAATCGATCCGCATCCTTTGTGTTGGCATTTTTCGCCACCACAGAAAATACAGGCTGCAGGGTACTGTTATCAAATCCTCCCATGACATCCTTGCCGATTCCTGCATCCAAAATGGCCTGGCGAAGCGGTGCCCCCGGCGCATTTAACAATGCATAATCCAGAATTTCAAAAGCCAGCGTCAATCTGGGTTCTAAATTTGTTCCGATGACTGCATTATAGGATAAATAGGCATTATCCTCCTCCTTCTCTCCACTGGCAATGGAATATTCCTTCGTCACTGACACCGGTTTGTCAAAAGGTTTTTGCAACGCAATGGTAGAATCCAGAGCAATAGCATCGTAATCAGACAGATACTCACGATCCAGAAACTCCAGCCGTTCCACCATATCCATATCGCCGTATAAATAAATGTAGGAATTGCTGGGATGATAATATCTGCGATGGAAGTCCAGATACTGTTCATAGGTCAGATCAGGAATACATTCCGGATCTCCTCCGGATTCATTGCCATAAGTGGTGTCCGGAAACAGAGAGGATAAGATCATCCGATCCAGCACGCCCTCCGGGGAGGAAAACGCACCCTTCATTTCATTGTAGACCACACCATTGATCGTGACAGGCCCATCCGGGTCTTCCAGTTCATAATGCCATCCTTCCTGTCGGAATATTTCTTCTTTTTTGTAAATATTCGGATGAAAAACTGCATCCAGATACACATCCATAAGATTCTTAAAATCTTTATCATTGCAGCTGGCCACCGGATACATGGTTTTATCCGGATAGGTCATGGCATTTAAAAAGGTATTCAGGGAGCCCTTCACCAGTTCCACAAAGGGATCCTTCACCGGGAACTTGTCAGAGCCACACAACACGGTATGTTCAATAATGTGGGGAACGCCGGTACTGTCCTCCACCGGTGTACGGAATCCGATATAAAATACTTTGTTCTCGTCCTCATTGGGAATCAATGCGATCCTTGCCCCGCTCTTTCTATGCTTCAGCAGATATCCCTTGGAATGGATATCCGGAAGATTCTCCTCTTTCACCAGTTGATATGCTGTTAATTTATCAAAATCCACCATTGTTCTCCTTTTCTGTTTTCATTACAATCTGTATTACATTTTACTATATTTTACAAAAAGAATAAATGATTACTTTTATATTCTGCCAAAAAAAGAGAACCCCACTCATGGGATTCTCTTAATTCATTCTCTGTACGATTTATAGATTAACCTAAGCGAACAACGTTTGCTGCCTGAGGTCCCTTCTCTCCATCTACTACTTCGAATTCAACGGCTTCTCCGTCTTTCAGCTCCTTGAATCCATCCATCTGTAATGCGGAAAAATGTACAAATACATCATTTCCCTCAGCATCTGAAATAAATCCATAGCCTTTCTTTGCGTTAAACCACTTTACAGTTCCTTGCATTAATCTTTCCTCCTAATACGATAAAACTAGAAATTGCACATCACGTGCCCCATTTACCCACTAACATTAGCACATTTCCCATACTTTGTCAAATAAAATACTTATTTTTTGATATTTATGTCCAATTGTTGATACGGAATTTCAATATGGTTTGCATCCAGAGCAATTTTAATCTGCTCCATCAAGCGCCACCGGCACTCCCAGTATTTTTCTGTGGAAGTCCAGATCCGGGCACCAAGAATCACCGCCGAATCTCCCAGTTCCGAGACAAATACCTTCGGCTCCTCCTGCGGCAAGCGGTCCGGATCCTGCAGCAACACCCGGAGAACTACCTCTTTCGCTGTTTTCAGGTCTGCCCCATAGGATACGCCCACCTTAATGTCCACCATTCTTTTTTCACAATGTGTTACGTTAGTCAGGCTACTGTTGGCCAATGTTCCATTTGGTATCACGATCACCCGGTTGTCTACACTTCTCAGCTTGGTATAAAACACAGAAATTTCATCCACCGTTCCCTCATTGCCATGGGAATCTTCCACGATATAGTCGCCCACCCGGAAGGGTTTCAGCAGAAGAATCAATACCCCGCCTGCAAAATTAGACAGGCTTCCCTGCAGTGCCATTCCTATGGTGAGTCCGGCAGAGCCCAAAACTGCTATAGCCGAAGTGGTTGCAATACCGAACAGAGAAAGAATAATCATAATCAGGAAAAAATAACACAGAAATTTAATCAGAGCATCCAGAAACTGCTTCAGCCCCTCGTCTGCATCCCGCCGATCCAGCATTTTCTTTACAAGCCTGCGCACCAGTTTAATGATTTTTCCTCCAATCAAATAAATCAGAAGTGCCACAACAACCTGAAAAAGGAATGCCAGAACATTCGGCACAATCCCTTCCAGATAGGATTGGATCACACCGGGCTCCTTTACTTTTTCTAACACCTTCGCCATTTCCTCCGCTGTAATTTCCTCTGTGGATGCTTCCACCGTCAACATGTAAAATGGTATCATGCTACTCTCCTCCTAATCCAAGATCGTCATGCAAAATCAATCTCCGGCAAATATGCCATCACATGCACCGCCTAAGATAACGCATGAATAAATAATCCGCTGCGAAGCTTCGGTTCAAACCAGGTAGATTTGGGAGGCATCAACCTCCCGGCATCTGCCACGGCAAACAGTTCACGGATATCTGTCGGGTACATGGCAAAAGCGACCTTACAGTCCGTCTTCACCCGGCGTTCCAGTTCCTCCAGTCCCCGGATGCCTCCCACAAAGTCAATGCGCTGATCGGTCTTCGGATCCTCGATGCCAAACACCGGACCCAGCAAAAGATTCTGAAGCAGGGAAACATCCAGTCCGTCCACCGGATCCAGACTGCGGTCCTTTTCCCTGATCCCACAGGGATACCAGTTACCGGACAGGTACATGGAAAACTGCCCCTTCTCCGCAGGGCGGATGGCATTCTTTTGCGGCTCCCCCACCTGAAAGATTCCCCGCATCTTATCTAAAAATTCTGTTTCCGTCATTCCGGCCAGATCCTTCACCACCCGGTTGTAATCCATAATCATCAGCTGGTCGTCCGGAAACAGCACAGACAGGAAATAGTTAAATTCCTCTTCCCCGGTATATTCCGGATGCTGCTCCCTTCTTAAAAATCCCACCTTAACAGCAGATGCTGCCCGATGGTGCCCGTCCGCAATATAGATTTCATTGATGCCGGCAAATGCATCCCGAATGTTTTGAATATCTGTGGGTTCATCAATGATGTAAGCGCGATGGCCGATTCCATCCTCCGCCACAAAATCATACACCGGCTTTCCTTCTTTGACTTTATCCACAATTCCATTAATAATTTCATTGGAGCGATAAGCCAGGAAAATGGGACCAGTCTGGGCATCACAGATATTTACATGATTGATGCGGTCCTGTTCCTTGTCCACCCTGGTATTCTCATGCTTTTTAATGATCTGATTGGCATAATCATCAATGGAGGCGCAGGCCACAATTCCGGTCTGGGTCCGGCCATCCATGGTCAGTTCGTAAATGTAATAGCAGGGTCTTTCTTCTTTTACAAAATCCCCCTGCTCCACCATCTGCCATAACAGATCATGGGCCTTCTGATACACTCTGGGATCATAGGTATCCACAGAGTCATCAAACTGTGTCTCCGCCCGGTCGATGCGCAGAAAAGACTTTTCATGTCCTGACACCGCCTCCTTTGCCTCTTTGCGGTTGTATACGTCATAGGGCAATGCTGCAATCTGATCCGCCTCATCTTCCCGTGGTCTGATGGCGCAAAATGCCTTGATATCTGCCATATTTTATCCTCCATATCGTAATAAGTTTGCCAAAAAGCAAAGAAACGGGCTGACAATCACCTGCCAGCCCGCTTTTGGGTTTTATTTTATCACACGAACCTTTAACACACCCTCCACATCAGCAAGCTTTCCAGCCACTTCTGCGTCCACAGGCGCATCCAGATCTAACAATGCACAGGCATAATCACCCTTGCTCTTGTTGGTCATATTGGAAATATTGATACCCGCATCACCTAAAATTGTGGTGTAACGGCTGATCATTCCCTTGATGTTCTTGTGAAGAATCAGCACTCTTGCCGCAGATTCACAGGTTCCCATATTGCAGTCCGGATAATTTACAGAATGTGTAATATTTCCGTTCTCCAGGAAATCACGGATCTCCTGCACAGCCATCACTGCACAGTTATCTTCGGACTCCTCGGTGGAAGCTCCGATATGAGGAGTCACAATACATCCGGCCTTTCCTGCAGTGGTGGGATTGGGGAAATCAGAAACATACTTACGAATCTTACCCTCTTCCAGCGCTGCCACAACAGCATCCTCATCAACCAGCAGATCACGGGCGAAATTCAGAATCACTGCGGTGGGCTTCATCATATCGATGGCTTCTTTATTAATCATCTTTTTGGTGGAATCCATCAGTGGAACGTGGATTGTGATATAATCACACTCCTTGTAAATGTCCTCTGCGGAAGCCACATGCTTTACTGCGCTGGACAGATTCCATGCTGCATTTACGGAAATATAGGGATCGTATCCATACACTTCCATATCCAGATTCAATGCTGCGTTGGCAACCTTCACACCGATGGCTCCCAGTCCGATAACACCCAGTTTCTTTCCGGCAATCTCAGTTCCGGCAAATGCTTTTTTCTGCTTCTCAGCTGCTTTTGCAATGTCTGCGTTTTCCTGCTCGGATTTTACCCAGTCGATACCTCCTGTGATATCACGGGCAGCCAAAAGCATTCCTGCGAATACCAGCTCCTTTACACCGTTTGCATTTGCTCCCGGTGTGTTGAATACAACAATACCTGCGTCTGCACATTTATCCAGCGGGATATTGTTTACTCCGGCTCCTGCTCTGGCTACTGTCAGAAGTCCCTCCGGCAGCTCCAGATCATGCATTGCTGCACTTCTGACCAATACGGCCTGGGCATCCTTTAATTCATCCACCTTGTTATAATCTGCGGTCAGAAGATCCAGACCCACATTTGCAATGGGATTTAAGCATGTATACTGAAACATTATGCATTCTCCTCCTCAAACTTCTTCATAAATTCTACTAACTTCTCAACGCCTTCCTTGGGCATTGCATTATAAATGCTGGCGCGCATACCACCTACGGTTCTGTGTCCTTTCAGGTTTACAAATCCGGCATCTGCTGCTTCCTTTACAAACTTTGCATCCAGATCTGCATCTCCTGTCACAAAAGGAACATTCATCAGGGAACGATCCTCCGGCACTACCGTACCCTTAAAGAGTTTGCTCTGGTCTAAGAAATCGTAAAGAATCTTTGCCTTCTCCTCGTTGCGCTCCTTCATAACAGAAAGACCGCCCATCTTCTTCAGCCACTTGAATACCTTTCCACAAATGTAAATACCGTATGCAGGCGGGGTATTGTACAGAGAATCTGCATCTGCATGGGTCTTGTATTTTAACATGGTAGGAGTTCCCGGTAAAGTATCCTCTGTGATGAGATCCTCGCGGATGATCACGATTACCACACCGGCAGGTCCGATGTTCTTCTGAACGCCGCCATAAATCACGCCGTACTTGGTAACATCCACAGGCTCTGACAGGAAGCAGGAAGAAACATCTGCTACCAATGTATGACCCTTTGTGTTGGGTAAAGTCTTAAACTTGGTTCCGTAAATGGTGTTGTTCTCACAGATATATACATAATCTGCATCTTCCGGAATATCCAGATCTGAACAATCCGGAATGTAAGAGAATGTCTTATCAGCGGAGGAAGCTACCTCAACCGCATCACCATAGATCTTAGCCTCCTGATATGCTTTCTTTGCCCACTGTCCGGTTACGATGTACGCTGCTTTTTTGTTCTTCATCAGGTTCATGGGGATCATGGCAAACTGCTGGGATGCTCCACCCTGTAAAAACAGTACCTTGTAATTATCCGGAATATTCATAAGATCTCTAAGATCTGCCTCTGCCTCTTTGATGATGGTGTCATATGCTTTGGAACGATGGCTCATCTCCATAACGGACATGCCGGTTCCTCTGTAATCCAACATCTCGTCTGCGGCTTCCTTTAAAACCTCTTCCGGCAAAACAGCCGGTCCTGCAGAAAAATTATACACTCTGCTCATTTTAACTTCCTCCTCAAATTAAATATCATTTCTCACCGCTGCAAATTCCACAGCCGTGGTAAGTCACATATTATTTATTCAGATCCTCAGCGGTAAATACCTCCGAGATTGCTGCCCCCGGTGCCACCATAGGCCATACCTTATCATCACTGTCGATGATACAGTCGATTACCACAGGCTTATCTGTATTGTTTAAGGCCTTGCTGAAAATTTCTACAAACTCTTCCCGGCTGGTTGCCCGGTATCCATCAGCTCCCATGGCCTCTGCAAGCTTCACATAATCCACCCCGTCATCTAAAACGGTAGCAGAATAACGCTGCTCATAGAAAAGATCCTGCCACTGGCGAACCATACCAAGTACATGGTTATTTACAATCACCTCAATTAACGGAAGCTTCTCTCTGGCAGCCGTAGCCACCTCATTCATATTCATACGGAAACAGCCGTCTCCGGCAATATTGACCACCACTTTATCCTGGTTTGCTGTCTTAGCTCCGATGGCGGCTCCCAAACCATATCCCATGGTTCCCAAGCCTCCGGAAGTAAGTAAGGTGCGGGGCTTGCTGTATCTGTAATACTGGGCTGCCCACATCTGATGCTGTCCAACCTCCGTCACCATAATAGCCTCACCCCTGGTCTGTCGCCAAATCTCCTCGATGACAAAAGGACCGCTGAGTCCGGTCTCCGGATATTTCAAAGGATACTTTTCCTGATATTCTTTGATGTGTGCCATCCATTCCGGATGCTCCTGTTTGGAAATCAGAGGATTCAACCGCTGCAGAATGGCCTTGATGTCGCCAATGATGCTGGCATCTACCACAATATTCTTGTTGATCTCTGCCGGATCAATATCCAGCTGCAAAATCTTAGCATTGGATGCAAACTTCGAAGCATTGCCCAACACACGATCCGAGAAGCGGACACCAATGGCCACCAACAGGTCACATTCGCTGACACCCAGGTTAGAAGTTTTCGTTCCGTGCATACCAAGCATTCCGGTGTATTTTTCGTCTGTTCCCGGGAATGCTCCCTTTCCCATAAGCGTGTCGCAAACCGGTGCATTGATTTTTTCCGCCAGTTCAGCCACTTCCCCGGCTGCGCCGGAGATTACGGCTCCTCCTCCTACAAATATGTATGGCTTTCTCGCCTGTTCAATCATCTCAACCGCAGTCTTCAAATCCTCATCCCGGATATTATCCTCATATCTGGCAACCGGCTCGATAACCGCTCTCTCATACTCAGCTTTATTGGCGGTAGCATCCTTTGTGATATCCACCAGAACCGGACCCGGACGACCCTTTTGGGCGATTCGGAATGCACGGCGCATCACGTCTGCCAGATCCTTTACATCCTTTACAATAAAGTTGTGTTTCGTGATAGGAAGGGTAATTCCTTTGATATCAATCTCCTGGAAACTGTCCTTTCCTAAAAGGGGAACCGTTACGTTACAGGTGATGGCCACTACGGGTACGGAATCCATATATGCAGTGGCAATACCGGTAACCAGATTGGTAGCACCCGGTCCGCTGGTAGCCAGACACACACCCACCTTCCCGGTGCTGCGGGCATATCCGTCTGCCGCATGGGATGCTCCCTGCTCATGTGAGGTCAAAACATGCTTGATCTCATCCCTGTGTTTGTATAATTCATCATAAACGTTCAAAATCGCTCCGCCGGGATACCCGAAAACGGTATCCACGCCCTGCTCCTTCAAACATTCGATCACGATTTGTGCTCCTGTTAAAAGCATCGATTATCCCTCGCTTCCCTCATTATGATTCCTTTGGTAATTCTAAGATTGCACCTCTGTTTCCGGATGTAACCAGGGATGCATAACGCTTCAAATATCCCTCTGTCACCTTCGGCTCTCTGGGCTGCCATTTTGCTCTTCTGGCTGCCAGTTCCTCATCCGATACATCCAGCTCTAAGCGGAGTTCGGGAATATTGATCTTGATGATATCTCCTTCTTCCACCAATGCGATGGGGCCGCCCACAGCTGCCTCCGGAGAAACGTGTCCGATGGATGCTCCACGGCTGGCGCCGGAGAAACGTCCGTCTGTAATCAAAGCTACAGATGATCCTAAGCCCATACCCACAATTGCGGAAGTGGGATTCAACATTTCTCTCATTCCGGGGCCACCCTTCGGTCCCTCGTAACGAATCACCACCACATCACCGGGAACAATCTTGCCACCCTTGATGGCTGCGATGGCATCTTCCTCACAGTCGAATACCCGGGCGGGTCCTTCATGCACCAGCATCTCATCCACCACTGCAGAACGCTTTACCACGGATCCATCGGGGGCCAGATTTCCCTTTAATACTGCAAGGCCACCGGTCTTGGAATATGGATTGTCAACGGGACGGATCACCTCAGGATTCTTATTTACCGCATCCTTTATATTCTCTCCCACAGTCTTTCCGGTAACTGTCATACAATCTGTATTTAAAAGTCCGATATCTGCCAGTTCTTTCATTACTGCATAGACACCGCCTGCCTCGTTGAGATCCTCCATGTAAGTAGGACCTGCCGGAGCCAGATGACATAAGTTCGGTGTCTTCTCACTGATGGGATTTGCATAAGCAATATCAAAATCAAATCCGATCTCATGAGCGATTGCAGGCAGATGCAACATACTGTTTGTGGAGCATCCCAGTGCCATATCCACAGTAAGGGCATTAATGATGGCTTCCTTTGTCATAATATCTCTTGGGCGGATATTCTTGCGGTACATTTCCATAACCGCCATACCGGCACGCTTTGCCAGCTTAATTCTCTCAGAATACACGGCGGGGATAGTTCCGTTTCCACCAAGTCCCATGCCCAATGCCTCTGTCAGACAGTTCATGGAATTGGCGGTATACATACCGGAGCAGGATCCACAGGTAGGACAAACCTTCTCCTCGTATTCCTTCACATCATCCGCAGTCATGGTTCCTGCTTCATAGGAACCCACTGCCTCAAACATGGAAGAAAGACTTCTCTTCTGTCCCTTCACATGACCGGCCAGCATGGGGCCTCCGGATACAAATACGGTAGGTACATTCACACGGGCTGCTGCCATCAGAAGCCCGGGCACGTTTTTATCGCAGTTTGGCACCATAACCAGTGCGTCAAACTGATGGGCAATAGCCATACATTCTGTGGAGTCTGCAATCAGATCTCTGGTTACCAGAGAATATTTCATACCAATATGTCCCATGGCAATACCGTCACACACTGCAATGGCCGGAAATACCACCGGTACTCCTCCTGCTTCCGCAACACCCATTTTTACGGCATTTACAATCTTGTCTAAGTTCATATGACCGGGTACGATTTCATTGTAGGAGCTTACAATACCCACCAAAGGTTTTTTCATCTCTTCCTCGGTAAAGCCCAACGCATTGAAAAGACTGCGATGCGGGGCCTGTTGCATTCCGCTTTTCACATTATCACTCTTCATCATTCTATGTTCCTTTCTAAAAATTATATTCCGCTTCATTCAGAGCACATACGCAAAATCGCGGCTCCGCCGCTTTCCTTTTGCTCATGTTTGGCTCTCGGCTCTGTACTTTTACAGGTTTGCCACGATGAGATCGCCCATCTGTGCAGTACCCACCTGGGTAACAGATGACGTTTTCTTATCCTCAGAAGGCATGATATCGATGGTACGGTACCCGGCTTTCAGCACCTTTTTCACAGATGCTTCCACGGCATCTGCCTCTGTATCCAGATCAAAAGAGTATCGCAACATCATGGCAGCGCTGAGAATAGTTGCAATGGGATTAGCAATTCCCTTCCCTGCAATATCCGGTGCAGAGCCGCCACTGGGCTCATAAAGTCCAAATTTGGTATCATTTAAGCTGGCAGAAGATAACATTCCGATGGAACCGGTCACCATGCTTGCCTCGTCTGATAAGATGTCACCAAACATATTCTCAGTAAGAATCACGTCAAACTGCTTGGGATCCTTTACCAGCTGCATGGCACAATTATCCACCAGCATATGCTCGTATGTAACCTCCGGATAGTCCTTTGCCACTTCCTCCACTACTTTTCTCCACAAACGGGAGGAATCCAACACGTTTGCCTTGTCTACACTGGTCACTTTCTTTCTGCGCTTCATGGCAATATCAAATCCGCGCTTTGCAATGCGGCGGATCTCCTCTTCGTTATAGGTCAACGTATCGGTGGCTGTCAGCACTCCGTTTACCTCCTCGGTCTTTCTCTCGCCAAAATAAAGTCCACCGGTAAGCTCACGCATAATCATCATGTCAAATCCGTCTCCGATGATATCATCCCGCAGGGGACATGCATCTTTTAACTCTTCATATAAATATGCGGGTCTTAAGTTTGCGAAAAGATTCAGCGACTTTCTCAGCTTTAACAAGCCTGCCTCCGGCCGCAGCGAAGGCTCCAATTTATACCAGGGGGAGGTGGCCGTATTGCCTCCGATGGAACCCATCAGCACGGCATCCGAGGCCTTTGCATGGGCAATGGCATCATCCGTAAGGGGAACACCGGTAGCATCGATGGAACAGCCTCCCATCAAAATCTCATCATAGGAAAAAGTATGTCCGTACTTCTCTCCCACAGCGTCTAACACTTTTCTTGCCTCAGCGACGATCTCTGGTCCGATCCCGTCACCGGCAATCACTCCAACATTGTACTTCATGGAATTATTACTTCCTTTCCCATCAATCTAAAAACAGGCATGGTAAGCCCATTAACCTATATCATATAGCATTTGTTTTGATATTTCAACATTTTTTTCCATGTAAAAGAGTCGCTTGCGACTCTTTTGCGCCCAGCGGAATGCGCAGCATTTCAAGCAAAAAAGCTGCCCGCTCCTGGAGCGAACAGCCTTTCTCTTCTATTCCGTTATTTCTTTTCCTCAGTCTTTGTGGCGTCCTCCGGCTTCTCAATCGCGGAGATTGCAGCCTTCTGCATGGGGATACGGCAGTTACGGTTATTGCCGAACTCCACGATGACCGTGTCATCTGCCACATCGATGATGGTGCCGTAAAAACCACTGGTAGTCAGAACTGTATCTCCCACTGCCACCTCTGCCATCATTGCTTCCTTCTTCTTTGACTCCTTCTGCTGGGGACGAATCATAAAGAAATACATAACTCCAAACAGAACAACGATCCAAACAAGCAGACCCAACGTGCCACCGGTAGCTGTACCTGCAGCTTCATTTAATAAAACAGACATTTCATTTCCTCCTGAACATTCACTTTTCTGCCTTAATTTTAGCGAAATTTATCACTTCACCTATTCTACACGAAAAAGTAATATGGGGCAAGCACTTTATGCATTTTTAATATTTTCCTGCTTTTCCCGCTCAATCTGCTGCATATTGTAAAGCTTCTGCTTCTTGTAAGAAGCAAAACGCCCCTCATCCAGGGCATCCCGGATCTCCTCCATCATGGTGTTGTAGAAATACAGGTTGTGCAGCACACAAAGGCGCATGCCCAGCATTTCCTTTGCCTTTAGCAGATGACGGATGTAGGCTCTGCTGTATCTGCGGCAGGCCGGACACTGGCAACCCTCCTCGATGGGCCGCATATCCTTCTCATACTGCTGATTGAACAGATTCCGCTTCCCCTGATTGGTGTAGACATGGCCATGTCTTCCATTCCGGGAAGGGTATACGCAGTCAAAAAAGTCCACGCCCCGTTCCACCGCCTCCAAAATATTTGCCGGTGTCCCCACTCCCATCAGGTATGTGGGCTTCTCCTTCGGCAGATAAGGAACCGTCTCCTCAATGATGTGATACATTTCCTCATGGGTTTCTCCCACCGCAAGACCGCCAATGGCGTAACCATCCAGTTCCATCTCACTGATCCGCTTAGCGTGATCGATACGGATATCTGCGTAAATTGCACCCTGATCGATACCAAACAGCATCTGGTGGGGGTTCACCGTATCCTCCAGACTATTCAGTCGCGCCATCTCCCGTTTGCACCGCTCCAGCCATCGGGTGGTTCTGGCCACCGAGGCCTCCACATAAGAACGCTCCGCCACGCTGCTGGGGCACTCGTCAAAGGCCATGGCAATGGTAGATCCCAGATTGGACTGGATCTGCATACTTTCCTCCGGCCCCATAAAAATCTTCGCTCCGTCAATGTGGGAATGAAAGTACACTCCCTCCTCCTTGATTTTGCGTAATCCTGCCAGGGAAAATACCTGAAATCCGCCGGAATCGGTGAGAATCGGTCTGTCCCACACCATAAATTTGTGCAGCCCACCCAGTTCCTTAATGAGCTTGTCCCCGGGACGCACGTGCAGATGATAGGTGTTGGACAACTGCACCTGAGTTTTGATTTGCTCTAAGTCCTCCGTAGATACTGCCCCCTTGATGGCCGCCACGGTTCCCACATTCATAAATACCGGTGTCTGTATATCGCCGTGCACGGTATGAAATACCCCGCGTTTTGCATTGCCTTCCTGCTTTAACAGTTCATACATTGTTTTCATTCCTTTACTATTTGTATTCGCCATCTGTCAGTGTAACATAAACGAACAAAACATTGCAACCTTAGGCAAAATCTCTTATAATAATTGCGTTAAAAATAATTGAGATTATTTTGTATTTTACTTATGTACATACAGGAGGTATATCAT
>JBJELW010000063.1:0-17856 GCA_051879315.1 Roseburia sp. | reverse complement strand
GTCTCAAAACGACATTGAAACGGCGCGAATGACATTACATTGGGGTAAAAAAATCCTGTCTGCGGACAATTTTCAAGTCCTCATGATTTTCAGTGAAATCAAATGCTCCTTTTCTCCCAACGTTTTCAGCTTACTACTCGGTCAGCTTTGGATAGCCATCCCTCAGGCCCAGCTCATTTTCCTTATTAATCCGGTCCATGCAGTAGTTCACTTTATGATTATACTCAATGATTTCCAGCATCACTTCATCGGTAACCTCTCCCTCAGGGAAGTAATAGACCGCATCGGAAATACAGATGGCCACTCCCTCACCGGTATAATCCGAAGGTTCCCGGATGATGGTTACTTCTGATGTGGGATATAATCCCTCGTTTTCGTATTTCACCTTCAATTCATCATATCTGCTCTTCTCTTCCTCTGTCAATGGTCTGCAGAAATCTCCACTGATTTCAGAATTGTTGCTGGTCATGGAAATATACACCTGGTCCACTTCCTCGTCCGTCATGTCTGTAAATCGACTCTCATAGTCACTGCTGTTTGCAACGTTTTCTTCCAGCTGGGTGTATGCGCTGTAGGCCTCCTTATGGAAGAAATCGATTATCTCCAGAAGATCCTCGTCACTCAGAGTCTCCTCCGGCAGATAAATCAGACGTTTCGTGGTGTCCAGCGCAACGCCTTCTCCACTGTACTGATCTTCACTGTCCACATAGAGAATCTCACACTCCGGGAATACATTGCTCTTTTCATAGGCTTCATCCAGCGCATCAAACCGTTCCTGCTCCTCCTCAGTAAGCGGCCGGGTCAACTCGGTTGTCTCACCCATCGAAGAAATCTCAAAGATTTCTTTCTGCTCCTCCTCGCTGAGATCCTCCATACGCTGCCGGTATGTCTTCACAGCCTCCATGGCATAAACTGTGATTCCGGATACCAGAAGAAAGGCAACACATGCCACTGCCACGTGGGAGAAACGGACTCCTTTGCCCTTCTTTTTCCGCTTGCTCTTATTTGAAATGGAAACCACACAATTAACCGGTGCACTTTTCTCCTCCAGCGAATCCAGTGCATCCATCACCGCATTATGCACTACATCCGGAACTTTATTAAATATTTTTTTATCCATCATTTATACCGCTCCTTCCAAACTCTTTTTTAATATCTTTTTCCCTCGGAAAATACGATTTCCCACATTCGTCTCGGACAGTCCCAAAATCTTTGCAATCTCTTTTGCGGAATATCCTTCTATTTCGTGGAGCACAATGGGAATCCTGTACTTCTCATCCAACTGCATCAATTCCAGCATAACCATGGATTCACCTTCTGCTGACTCAACAGCCTCCGCATCCCATCCCGGGAATTCATCCAGTGCCACATGCTTTTGTTCATTTCGGATAAACTGATAGCATTCGTTGATTACAATCCGTGTCAACCAAGTCTTAAAATATTTCTCATTCTGGAGAGTATCCAGCTTCTGATATGCCTTCAATATCCCGTTTTGTATCGCATCCGCGCAATCCTCATCGTTATGAAGAATTGACTTTGCCACGCGGTACAGGGAACCTTCCGCCTCCAATACCTGCGCGATAAAATCATCTTTATTCATGCATCTCATCCATCCTTTCCGGAATATACTCCAAATTTATCGGCCGAATTTTTTTGTTTCACTAATTAGATACATTTTTTCTTTGAAATATCTCACGCTCTCAAAAAATTACAGAAATTTTTACAGAAATTTTTTTCATAACATAAAGTACAATTTTTTCATTATAAAAAAAGATCAGCCTTATATAACTGATCTTTTCAAAAGTATATCTTTTCATTCACTACCGAATTCTGCCTTCAATACCCGCTTACTGCGGATAAACCAACCGGTCCTCCCCGATTCCGTAAAGGACCTGATCCAGATACTTCTTCGCCAAATAATTGGCCATACCCAGATTCATGTCCAGATAATTTCCACAGTCCTTTGCACAGGCACCGGGCACCTCGCCCTGATAATCCCGGATGAACTCAAACATGCGCACCATCAGGTCAACGATATCCTTAGACTCGTAATCACCTGCCAACAGAAGGTAAAAACCGGTACGGCATCCCATGGGACCAAAATAAATCACCCGGTCCTTATACTCAGCATCATTTCTTAAAAAAGTAGCTGCCAAATGCTCAATGGTATGCACCTCTGCAGTATTCATCACCGGTTCCTCATTTGGTGAAGTCATACGAAGATCAAAAGTAGTGATCACCTCCGCACCCACATGATCCTTCCGGGATACATAAACCCCGGGCTGTAACTTGATATGATCTATAGTAAAGCTTGCTATTTTTTCCATTAGAATACTCCTTCCTGTCCGCCTGTTATGATTCCTGTCTCATCTTCCTGAATCGACTGCTCATTTATCTCTGCCTGCTGCTCATTTATCTCCATGAGCAAAAGTTCCAGCACATTCTGACTGTAATGGATATTTCGGTACATGGCCAACTGTACATCATTGGCGGAAGAAACCTTCACAGACAAACTCTTTGTGGCCGTCTCCTGTACAGACTCAGCTGCTTCCGTCATCGGATTTGATGCCGCCTGTCCCATATAGCCTAAAACCTTCTGCACATAATTCTGTGTCTCGGCAAAGGGCGGGATTCCTCCATACTTTGCCACATTCCCGCTGCCGGCATTGTAAGCAGCCAGCGCCAGTGAGGTATCTCCATCATATTTCTGCAGCAGCTGACTGATATACTTGGCTCCTGCCATAATATTCTCTCTGGCATCATAGGGATTCTCACATCCTAAGGCCTCCGCCGTGGCGGGCATCAACTGCATGATTCCCATGGCTCCTGCGGCAGAAGTGGCATCTGCCCGGAAATTGGACTCCTGTTTTGCCATGGCAGTCAGGAGTTCTACCGGCACATCATAGGTATCGGCTGCCTCCTGAAAAATAGATGCCAGCTCAGCATCCTCCACATTTGCTGCCCCCGTGACGGCTTTTGTCTCCTGAGCCATATATGTAGAAAAATTTTCATTTGTCTGTGTGTTCTGCACCGCAGCCTCATTCTGAATCTCCTTGGGCTGAAGCACTGCAACGATCTTCATATTCTCATCCTCACCTGACACCAAATCATCCTATGGGTCTTTTACAACTCGTTTTGTGCATGCACATGCTTCTTGATGGCTTCAAAGCTTTCCTTGCTGATCACATGCTCCATTTTGCAGGCATCTTCATCCGCAACCGCCTTGTCCACCCCAAGATACTGCAGCCACGCCGAAATCAGTTCATGACGCTCATATATCATATCTGCAATCGCTTTTCCACTTTCTGTCAGATAAATAAATCCGGCATCCGTCACGGTAATATGATTTTTCTCCCGCAGATTCTTCATTGCTATACTGACACTGGACTTCTTAAAGCCTAATTCGTTTGCCACGTCCACGGAACGGACCACCGGCAGTTTCTTGCTCAATATAAGAATTGTCTCTAAATAATTCTCCGCCGATTCTGTTGTTGCTGTCATCGGATACCCCCTTTTTTTCATAAGTTCTCATTAAATACATATATATTAGCATATTCCCTTTCAAAAAGGAACCGCATCAGCGCAGCTTTTTTCGAATGCGCTGCAACGCATTATCCACCGACTTAGGGTCCCGTTCCATGATCTCTGCAATCTGCACGTAAGAATACCCCTGCAGCTGGTAAGTTAAAACCTCCCGCTCCATATCGCTGAGTTTCTCCCGCACCCGCTGATGAAAATCCTCCACATTCTCCCGGTCAATCACCAGATCCTCCGGATTCGTTTCCATCTCCGGCTGCTGACCGCATCCATTTCCCAGTTCTCCCGCATTCTCATTTTCCTCATACAGCGGAACGTAGGAATTCAACGGTGCGTGTTTCTTCCGGTTACTTGCCTCAATAGCCGTATAAATCTGTCTTGCAATACACAGATCGGCAAAATAAAAAAAACTGCTGTCCTTATCAGCCGAATAATCCCGCACAGCCTTAAACAGGCCGATCATCCCTTCCTGAATCAGATCATCCTTATCTCCACCGATCAAAAACAGGGTACTGACCTTTTTTCGCACCAGATTCTTATATTTTTCCATCAGATAATCCATGATGGAATCATTCCCGGCACGATACTCTGCAATCAGTTCCTCATCACTTTTGTCCCCGTAGGAAGCCATAGTGTCTCCTCCTAATTCATCCTGCTTACTGTAGACGCTGTCTTACAATCTCATAGGCAAGCACACCTGCCGCCACGGAAGCATTCAGGGAATCAATATCCCCCTTCATGGGAATGGATGCCACAAAATCACACTGTTCTTTCACAAGTCTGCTGACCCCCTCCCCTTCATTGCCGATGACCAGTCCGATGGGGCCTTTGAGATTCAGGTCATACATGGTACTGCCTCCCATATCGGCACACACAAACCAGAGTCCCTGCTCTTTCAACTCTTTGATGGTATTTCCCAGATTAGTCACCTTCGCCACCGGTGTGTAAGACAACGCTCCCGCTGAGGCCTTCGCCACAGTAGCCGTCAGTCCTACTGCACGGCGCTTGGGAATGATTACCCCATGTGCCCCTGCCAGATTGGCGGTACGGATGATGGCACCCAGATTGTGTGGATCCTCGATATTGTCCAGCAGGAACAGAAAAGGATCCTCTCCCTTATCCCGGGCCGCCTGAAGCATGTCCTCCACCTCTGCGTAGTGGTAGGCTGCCGTCTGGGCAATGACGCCCTGATGCTTCCTGGTTTCAGAGAGCTGATCCAAGCGTTCCCGCTTCACATACTGCACGATGGTGTCATGCTTTTTTGCCTCTCTCAGAATCGTCTGTATGGGTCCGTCCTTACATCCCTCCAGTACATAGAGCTTATCGATGGTTTTGCCGGAACGAAATGCCTCAAGCACGGCATTCCTTCCCTCCACTCTCATTCCCTCTGTCATTTCCTGATCCATATCATTCTCCTGATTTTCCATAGTCATTATCTGTCTCACTTTGTCTGATCTTTCCGGTTTTCTCGTCGTAGCTTCCGATTCCCAGCTCCACCAGTTCAAAAATCCGCTCCGTCCGGTCCAAAAGATACAAATATCCCATCAATGCCTCAAACCCGGTGGCCCTGCGGTAATCTGTCATGGTGGCATTTTTTGCCATTGTTGGGGATTTTGCGTTGCGTCCCCGGTGGAAGATTTCCTCCTCCTCCGGAGACAGCACCGCCTCAATCACCCGCATCATCTCTGACTGTGCATGGGCCTTCACCAGCTGGCTGGTGGTCATGTGGAGTTTGGAGGCTTTGGTGTTTCCCCGCCCCACCACAATGGACCGGATGATGAGATCATATATCCCATCCCCGATATAGGCCAGTGCCAAGGGCGAATAGGTGGCAATGTCCACCTGAGGCAGCCCAAATTTTTCCTTGATACAGCAATTTAAGCCTTTTTCCATTTTACTCCTTCTCTGGTGTCCTCCAGGATAATTCCCTTATCCAAAAGTTCTGCACGGATGGCATCCGCCTTCGCAAAATCCTTTTCCTTCTTTGCTGCCTTCCGCTCCTCGATCTTAGCCAGGATATAGTTCTCCAATTCCTCATCCACGCTGCTTTCCTCTACTATTTCTCCTGCGGCCAGGTCCAAAGAAAGTACCTGATCAAAATCCTTAATCAGCGCCAGCTTGGTATGATCGGAAATGTCTGCCTTCAACACCTCGTATACCATGGTCAGCGCCATAGCTGTATTCAGATCATCCTCCAGCGCCTGGCTGAACTTCTCCTTGTATTCATCAAAAGCAGTCTGATCCAACTCTGTGTTCTCATCCAGCTTTGCCACTGTTCTTCGAAGTTTCAGGTAGGAATTTTCCATATTATCCATCACGTCGTAGGAGAACTCCAGAGGCTTTCGGTAATGGGACTGCAGGCAGAACATGCGATATACCAGCGGATGATATCCCTTTTCCTCCAACAGGGAAACGGTCAGGAAGTCACCCTTGGATTTACTCATTTTACCGGATTTGTCATTCAGATGATGCACATGGAACCAGTAGTTGCACCATTTGTGCCCCAGATAGGATTCGCTCTGTGCAATCTCGTTGGTATGATGAGGGAAAATATTGTCCACGCCGCCGCAGTGAATATCCATATACTCTCCCAGATGCTTCATGCTGATGCAGGAACACTCGATATGCCAGCCCGGATATCCCAGACCCCAGGGACTTTCCCACTTTAATTCCTGATTATCAAACTTGGACTTGGTAAACCACAACACGAAATCACTTTTATTCCGCTTGTTAGTATCCTCCGTCACATCATCCCGGACACCTACCATAAGCTCCTTCTCGCTCTGGCTGGAAAATACATAATAGTCCTTCAGCTTGGAAGTATCAAAGTAAACATTATCTCCTGCCACATAGGCATAACCCTTTTCCAAAAGAACCTCAATCATATGGATAAACTCTGAAATGCAGTTGGTGGCAGGCTCCACCACATCCGGGCGCTTAATGTTCAGTTTTGCGCAATCTGAGAAGAATGCGTCCGTATAAAACTGCGCAATCTCCATCACTGTTTTGTGCTCACGTTTAGCACCCTTTAACATCTTATCCTCCCCGGTGTCCGCATCACTGGACAGATGTCCCACATCGGTGATATTCATGACACGCTTTACATCGTAGCCGATATAGCGCAGCGTCTTTTCCAGCACATCCTCCATGATATAACTGCGCAGATTGCCGATATGGGCAAAATGGTAAACAGTGGGACCGCAGGTGTACATATTCACCTTTCCGTCCACATTTGGAACAAAGTTCTCAACCTTTCTGGTCAGTGTGTTAAAAATGTGCATTTTGTTTTCCATGTTTTCCTCCTGATTTCTGTATCTATCCATAACTTACAGTTAGTCGTGTTGTTCTTTTAAACGCTTCACATCCTGCTCCAGATCAATGATACGATTGATCAGTGCGGTATTCTCCCGCTTCAGCTGATCGATGTCATCCTTCACCGGATCCGGCAGGTCCGTCTGGTCCATGTCACTGCGTGGGATCTTAATGTTATCCCTTTTTACCACGTGTCCGGGAACACCTACCACGGTACAGTTCGGCGGAACTTCCTTCAGCACCACACTTCCCGCTCCGATTTTGGAGTTTTCTCCCACAGTGAATGATCCGATAATCTTTGCACCGGCACTGACCATGACATTGTCTTCCAGTGTAGGATGACGTTTGCCGGTTTCCTTACCGGTACCGCCCAGGGTAACACCCTGATACAGTGTGACATTATCCCCGATAATGGTGGTCTCACCGATAATCACACCGGAACCATGGTCGATGAAAAAGCCCTTTCCAATGGTAGCACCCGGATGGATCTCAATGCCGGTCTTTCTTGCCGCCTTCTGGGAAATATAACGGGCTCTGAAATAGTGTCCTTTCAAATAATGCTTGTGTGCTCTTCTATAGCTTAACATAACCCGAAACGTGGGGTAAAGTAAAACTTCCATGGGAGATCTCAGCGCAGGATCCCGTTCCTTGATAATTTCGTACTCCTCACGCAGCTCCTTGATAAAACCCATAAATATTCAACTTCCTTTCTATCATGATCCGGAAATAAAAAATCGTCTCTATAATCGATTATAGAGACGAAGTAATCCGCGGTTCCACTCTAAGTAAAGCATTTCCTATGCTTTCCCTCTGGGCACGTAACGTGTGCAATCCGTCTGCAGCTACTCTCTTCACCGCAGCAGCTCAGGGAGGCACTTCATATAACCCGTCAACAGGAATGCTTACAGCCAATGGCATTCCCTCTCTGAAGATGCGTTGCTATACTACTCTTTCCCTTCTGTGCTTTTTCTTATTTCCTTACTAGTTTATGCAGAAATCAGGGTTTTGTCAATCAAAAAATTGTGAAAAGAAGCTTTTGATCTTCTCCCATAACTTAGCAAAAAATCCGCTGGCTTTTTCAGCAATCTGATCCGTATCGATGTCCAGCTCCGCCAGCTTGTCATAAACAGACTGTGCCTGCTCCTTCAAACTGTCCACATCCAGATCCAAATCACTGAGTTTCATGGCCAGACCTAAAACCTCTTCCCTCTGGCTTTCCGTCAGTTCCACATCAAACTGCTGACAGGCATCGTCGATAATGGCATTGATGCTCTCCTGGTCATCCGAGTCCAGATCCTCCTCCGCAATCCTCTGTTTGATATAAGCAATCAGACCTTCCACCTCGGTATTTTCACCTAAGGCCTCACCCAGTTCTCCGGTAAGCACCAGTTCATTTAAAGCCGTGTCCACATTCTCCTGGGGAATTTCCTCTCCGGTGATCTCCTGATACGCCTTAAATACTCCCACCAACGCCGCCGTTCCGGAAATAGGCTGCGGTGCTGCCACAATGATATCCGCATCCTCAATTCCGGCAGTGACCAGCGCATTCTTATACATGCCTACGGTACAGTAATTAATATTTTTCGTGGAAATATTGATTCCATTTCCGCTTCCCTTTTTCACGATCACCACGGAAGACAAGGACTTTGTTCCAATCTGGGAAGAAGAAATATACTGATCCAGATAAGTATGTTCCTCCTCATTTGTCACATAAACCACGTCATACTGGTCTAACTGGCTGCTGTCGATTCCCATCAGATCCAGCACGGTCTGCTGCTGCTCTGCTGTAAGATTTGCACCCAGCGCCAGATAAGGCCGGTCCTCCTCCTCGATCACCACATGATCGTCCGCCTCATCCGTCACCAGCTCCCCGGTCACATTCTCTGCATATATGAAATTCTGGGGTACCATGGTCAGAATTATGGCCGCCATACAAAAACCTGCAAGATATCTTTTCATGTTATCCTCCTTAAATCTAAAAGATGTTTTCGCTGCCATCATAATAAATAATATTTTTCAGAAATTCAACTCCTTAACAGATCTTACGTATCACCATCTCCAGCTCACTAATCTGACGATAGTTGTTAATCTTCGGCTCATAGATGGCGGAAAACCGGATACCGTTAGGACGTCCCTGCTGTGCGGCCGCCACATCCTCCGGCGAAGATTTCTCCTCCATCCGCTGCCAAAAGGCGTCGATATCACCATAGTATACGGCAGAAACCCGGCTGCCATCCGCGGTATTCAGCTGAAGCTTTAACACGTTCCGGTTTTTTCCAACACATCTTGCTCCTGCAATGGTCAGCCCCCGGTCTGCGAAAACCGGTTTGGTATTTCCTTTTCCGCAGGGTTCTAAAAGTTCCAGTCCGTAAACCAGCTCCTCCGTCACATAGGACATGGGCATGGCCACATCGATATACACTTTTTCCACCAGATCCTCCTGTGTCAGCGTGGTCCTTTCGTTTAACTGCTGGCGAAAAACAGGTATATTTTCCTCCGGTAAAGAAAGACCTGCTGCCATGGGATGACCGCCGTATTTGGTCAGAAGATCTGACACCCCGGTCAGTTCCTCAAACATACTGTACTCCTCAATGGAGCGGCCGGAGCCTTTTACTCCCTCCTCCCCTCTTGTCAGTACAATGACGGGACGGTGGTAAGCCTCCCGGATCCGCCCTGCAATAATTCCCGCCAGGCTCTCATGACATTCGGGCAAAAATATCACCAGAACCTTATCCTGTTCCATATGCTGCTCTTCAATCATCTGAAGCGCCAGTTCCGTCTGCTTTACAGTCATGTTCTTGCGGCTTTCATTTAATTCCACAAGCTCCCGGGCAATATCAGCCGCCACAGAAGGATCTTCCTCCAAAAGCAGGGAAAGGGATCGTACCGCCGTATCCAGCCTGCCACTGGCATTGATGCAGGGTCCCAGCACAAAACCGATGTGGTAGGCGCTGATACGTTTATCCAACAGATTGTTTTGAGCAATCAGGGCTCTCATCCCCGGATTTTTCGTGTGGGATAACCGTTCCAAAGCCAGCTTTACCAGAATACGGTTTTCTCCCGTAAGGTCCATCACATCCCCCACTGTGGCAAAGCCCACATTCTCAAGGAAACAATCCGCTTCCTCCACCGGGACTTCCATTTGTTCATACAACAGCTGCACCAGCTTCCATGCCACTGCCGCACCACACAGACACTTGTAGGGATAGGGGCATTCCTGCTGTTTTGGATTAATGATGGCATCCGCCTTACTGCGCAGATACTCCCGCCCACCTTCCGGAAGTTCCCGATAGGGAATATCATGATGGTCCGTAACAATCACCTGCATCCCCAGCTCCTTGGCATAGGCAATGGCCTCCAAAGCCGCGATTCCATTGTCACAGGTGACAATCAGATCCACCCCGGCCTGGTGGGCCTGCCGGATCAGGTTTTCATTGATGCCGTATCCGTCCTTCATCCGGTCCGGAATTGCCGCATCCACCTGTGCACCCGCTCTTTTTAATCCCTTCAGCAAAATATAGGTGGCATTCACCCCATCCACATCATAATCACCGATGATCCGAATCCGCTGATCCCGGGAAATCGCCTGAGCCAAAAGTCCGGCAGACTGTACCCCGTCCTTCAGAAGATGAGGGTCCAGCAGCTGATCTCTGCCTCCATACAGGTATGTACGTATTTCCTCATCCGTGCAGACCTCACGATTCCGCATGATTCTAGCGATCACCGGATCGATACCGAATCGATTTCCTATTTCTTTAAAATTTCCACCTTTTCTAATTTCTATCCACTTTTCCATTGTTTACTCTACTATATCTGACTTCCACCAAAGCAAGGCCTTTGGCCGCCATGGTAGGGCCGGCCATACTGCGGTCTTTTGCAGCAAGTATATCTCCCACTGTCTCCGCTTCTCTCCTGCCTGCTCCCACTTCCACTAATGTACCCACGATAATCCGTACCATATTCTGCAGAAATCCGTTTCCCCGAATGGTAATACGAATAATTTTTCCATCCCTTTCCACACGAAGTTCATCCACCCTGCGCCGGGCAGACTTTTTCAAATGCCTGTTTCCACAAAAGGAAGTAAAATCATGTTCGCCCAGCAGATAGCCTGCTGCCCGCTCCATAGCAGATACATCCAGCGGCTCCTCCACCAACGTCTGATACTTCCGGGCAAATACATCCGCTTTATCACTGTTGCAGATCTGATAACAATAAGTCTTATCCACCGCACTGAGCCTGCTGTGAAACCGCAAATCTACCGGCTCCGCCCGAAGCACCGCAATGTCCTCCGGCAGATACCGGTTCAGCTCCTTCACCAGCTGCTCCGGTTCAAAATATTTATTACATTTAAAATTAGCCACCTGTCCCAGGGCATGCACTCCTGCATCGGTCCTGCCGGAGCCTGCCAGTTCGATAGACTCCCCTGTGATACGTTCCAGCACCTGCTGGAGCTTTCCCTGTATTGTGGCATCTGTGTTTCCCTGCACCTGCCAGCCCCGGTATCTGCTGCCGTCATACTGCAGAATCAGTTTGTAGTTATTCATGAAATCACTCCACTAGCGGACCATAATCTGTAGTATCTCACCAATATACATGGTATGATAATCCTCATCTGAATACCACTTTTCCTGTATCTGTGAATCCACGAACTGATCTTTTGTAATAGGTGTGGCAGATAATTTTCTGCAGATCAGCACCAGGTTGCCCTCATCCACAAAAGGGGTATCCATACTATAATTGAAATGAAGCTTCGCTTCCGCCATTTTATCCTGATTTCTGCCGGAAACGGTTCCAAGCAGCTTCATTTCATTTTTGTATGCCTTATCCAGAAAAGTAATGGAAAACGTATCATGGCTGTCAATAAATTCCTTGGTATACCGGCTGGCCCGGATATAAATCGTTGCCACGTTTTTTCCCCACATAACACCAACACCGCCCCAGCTGGCCGTCATGGTGTTTGCCTTCGTCTCATCTCCCGCAGACACCAGCATCCACTCCTGCCCTATTTGGGTAAATGGGTTCATATCTAACATATCTGTTGAAATCGGTTGAAATGTATGCAACATAATATATTCCTCTCCTTATCTCAGTTTCTTCCTATAATCCTATCACATTTTGGAACGAATTTGCATCTTTTTTCATATTCTAAAAGGAAAAGCAAAAAAAGGTATGAACCTATGTCCAATTTAAAAGCTACACAGACCGGGACGGATCAGGGCCTTTTGCAGGTAAACGTGAACTCCCGCATCGACGCAAATCCAATTCCCGATGCCACCGTTATCCTGTCTTACACCGGAGTTCCGGATAATACACTGGAAGAATTAAAAACCAATTCCTCCGGGCAGACCGACCGGGTAACTCTGGCTGCTCCGGCCCTGGAATACAGCATGGAGCCCTCGGAAACCCAACCCTACGCCGAATACACGGTACAGGTAAGTGCGCCGGGATACCATCCCATCAACGTATCAGGCATCAACGTACTGCCGGATGTTCTGGCGCTTCAGCCCATCCGGCTGATCCCGGAGGAGATGCCTGCGCCGGAGGAATCCAATATCGTGATTTCGGCCAATACCTTATTTGGCAATTTTCCCCCAAAGATTCCGGAAAGCTCCATCAAACCTACAAATGAAACGGGAGAAATCGTATTGAGCCGGGTGGTCATTCCGGAATATATCGTGGTTCACGACGGTTCCCCCACGGACAATACGGCACCAAACTACTATGTGCGTTACCGCGACTACATTAAAAACGTGGCTTCCAGTGAAATCTATGCCACCTGGCCGGACGAAAGCCTGAAGGCAAATATTCTGGCAATCATGTCCTTTACGTTGAATAGAGTTTACACTGAGTGGTAGGGGAGCCATCACTTTCAAGTATAGTTTTATCCATATAATCTTCCAGCCGTATTTTGAATTTTATGGTGATTTCATCATCTTTTACAATGATTTTATCCACTAAAGTTGAAATCAGCATTTGTTTCGTCTGGATGTCAGCTTCTCTGAAGAGTTCGCTCCATTTCGGCATGAAATCCACAAACTGTTTCAATTCTTCACTCTGTACTGATACCTCTTCTAACTGTTTTTTCAGACTTTTCTTCTTATCCTCTATCTCTTCTTTTCGCGACTCTTTCTCTTTGATGATTGCAGATAATTTATCTACACTAAAAGCAAAATCACCCCGAATTGCATCGGGTATTTTATCTTCCAGAGTTTCAATATCTGCCACCAGATTTTTTGTCTCTTTCTCAAGGTCTTTGATTTCACGCACTATGTTTTTATTTTGCTGGGACTGCATTTCCTCAATTTCAGCTGATAAATCAATTTTTTTGAGATTTTCCAAATACCCTTCTACTGTTGTAAACACAATCGATTCCAGATATTCCTGTGAATATGAATTTCTGGGCTTGCATTGATTGGGACAGCCATAACGCCCCACATAGGATACTTTCTTTTCCCCTGTTTTCTTACAAGTCCAGTGGTTTGCATAGCCAGTATTCTTTAACCGCTTTCCACAGTACCCACAATAAACCAGCCCTGTCAGTGCCAATTTTCCCCTTGTTGAAAATGGCACATGATACTGCTCCATGTACAATTCATTTGTAGCCTGCCTGGATTCATTGATCCGCTTCTTTCTCGCCTCACGTATCTCCTGGGCTCTCTCCCAGGTTTCCTGCGATACAATCACAAGTTCTGGCTTCTGCTCCTTGGAATAAATCCAATCCTTCCGATCAAGTCTCGTACAATTCGCGTGTCCATCTCTTCTTCTATTGTAGGCAATATACCCCATATAAATAGGGTTCATTAAAATACTTCTTACTGTTCCGTTTTTCCACTGTTCCAAAATCGGTGCCGGAACACCATTTTCATTTAATGTATTTGCAATTTTCTGAAAACCCATTCCCTGACCTACTGCATAGGAATAAATCTGTCGCACAATCTCTGCCTGCTCTGGCACAATCACAAGTTTGTGTAGTGCTCTGCCATGGTTACTGATTTCTCCAGAGAGGACTAATTTGTACCCATAGGGTGCTTTCCCACCTACAAACTTTCCCTCCTTTACCATTTCCACCATGGTGTCATGCACTCGCATACCTGTTTTCTTACTTTCCCCTTCGTTCTGCCAAAAGCGAATATAGTTGAGCAGCTTATCAATATGTTCTTCTGTTTTTAACTGTCCGTCTTTAATCGTCCAGACTTCTATTCCCAGACGATTTAATTCAGCAACATAGAAACTGTACTCTTCCTGCCTGCCGATTCTGTCTGACATATAGGCAAGCAATACATCAAACTCACCATTTTTTGCGTCCTGCATGATTTCTTGGAGAACTTCTCTGTCCTCCACTCCATTGTGGTAGGCAGATATACCTTTTTCCAGATATTCTTTGTCAAATACCCAGCCTGCGTGATTTGCTATGTACTGCTCTGCTTCTGCACGCTGTATGGGAATATCATCATCATGTAGCTGCTGTCTTGATGATACCCGAAGTAGGGTTCTTACTCTTTTACTCATGGTTCATTCCTCCTTGTCTTGGCACGAGGTGTCACCGCAGGTGACGGAGTCCTGGTGCCGGTTCACTTTTTCAAATCTGATTATTCAGATTCCCTTTTAGGGGTGGGGATGATACATCACATAAACCGCTTTGTAAAGACCCTTTTTGAATTTTATTCAAATAAATTTCTTTAAGCATGTGCTCAAATCTGTCTGCATCTTTAGGATCAACTGTGAATGGAAACTCCAGGGTGATTTTTACCCTTTTCTTTCCAATCTCTACCTCTTCTGAATATGTTTCCATATCCATATTTTCTGCACACTCGCCTTTTTCGACTTTGTTACTATTTTTATGAGGGAGCATGCTCTTTGATTCTATTTTCATTTTGATTCGAATACCTTCCTTTTGTATTCTGAATCATTATTTCACCTCATGAATACAGTTCGATACACCTGTATCGAACTGCGTTTTGTTGCTGCTGCTTCCTATTTAGAGAATGTAAACAGCTTTTTCTTTTCTGGACTGTCTGACGTGAAGCATGCCTGAGTCTCTTCCAGTGCTGTCTGTATTGCACCGAATAATTCGGTGATTTGCTCCGGCGTGAACGTATAATACTTCTTATTCGAGAGTTTCTTCATACTCTCAATCTCTGCCAAGATTTTTGACGCCTGGTTTTCAGCACGATTTTTGAAGCGAAGCGCTTTGTCTGGCTGTGTTGGTGTCTGCTGTACTGATTGTGTCGCATCCGCACCGACTACTGGTGCTGGGGTGTTTACTGTTTCTGTACTCATATTTTTTCCTCCTGTGAATGATTATTTTTAAGGTACCTTATACTGTTATTAATACCACTAAAACGCCAAAATGTAAGCATAATTGGAGCAAGTTTTTTATTTTCAGCAGGTTTGCTAAAAATTAGCTATTTTCGGCTATTTTAAGGTTGTTCCCTGGCAAATTTAGTGTTTTTAAAATGATGATGAGACGTTACAAAAATTACTCTAGGCGTTATCCTATTTTTTGACATCTAAGATTTTTGTCACTGTTTTTTGCTTTAGATTTCCTTTGTGCATTTTACACAAGTGAAACTCGCTTCTTTCTTTGATATATCTGCTCTGGAAAATAAAATTACATCAGAGTAAACCTCTAATGCAATCTATTGTGAATTTTATATGTGGTTTTTGATTCGGTATTTACTCGGGTTATTTTTTGAATTATTTGCTGGTGGTGTTTTTGCTCTGTTTTTTCTAAGTATTTATAACATGGTAACAACTCCATCATTTTATCCCACAATATATTTATTCTTCCAAACTGCTATTTTAATTTTATTTTCAAGCTATTTTTTAACCAAAACAAAATTTTTCCCATTTTTGATTCAATTTTTCAGTACATAATTTTTCAAAATTTCCACATTTTTTTCAGTACTGATTTTTTCAAAAAATCCACATTTTTCAGTTGATAGAAAAATCAACTTTTCATAAGCCTTCTCACTAGCCCTGAAAACTGTAGCAATTTTCGGTAATACACAAAAAAAGAACAGTAGCTTAGATTACTACTGCTCTTTGCTCTGTAAATCTTGCTGTTAGTTTGAAATTGCTCTGTGTAACCGCTTTTTGTATGCTGCTTCGATTTCGTCATAGAAATCTACGTCTGCTCTCCAATCTCCATCCAGAGGTAGTTCAGCCATAAGTACATTGCGTGACTGACCATCCGGATAGATCATCAATAAACCTATAATGTTTCTCTGTCGAATGCTTTTAAACCTGATACTCATAACTGTTGCTCCCCCTTATGCTGGTTCTGTTTGCTCTACAACTAACTGCTCTAATTTTGATTGCTGTGTCTGCTGTACCAACTGCGATAGCTGCATCGCTTTATCCAATCGCTCTTCATAAGCAGATAGAACTTTGTCATAGCACTCCATATCTGCCCGCCAGTCTCCACCCTCTGGCATCTCCATAGTGATCACTGTTTTCTCCTGAGCTGTTGGAATAATCATCCTAATGTTGATTTTATTTCCCTCTTTGCGCCCTATAAATTTCACCTGCATAGTCCACTCTCTCCTTTACAAAATATTTTTTCTTTCTTCTCAATATAAAGTGCCGGAATCTGTCAGGAGATTTTACTTTGCAGTATTTTTCAATTGATACCACACGTTATTTCAATTGCACCCACAATGTTTTCACACGATTTTCCATATTTATTTACCTGTATTTTTCAATTTTGCACGTAGTTGTTACTGGATATATTTATTTGAACAAAATGCCCATATATAAGGACTATCTTACAACGATTCACATAAATTCTAATCTGTGGTATTATGCGATTAAGAAGTTGTTTGCGAGGTGAAATCATGGCAGAACATTTCAAATTGGAGATTACAAACAGAAGTACAAAGATTACAACGTGGACTGGTGTACCAGCAGATTTTGCTGACGAATATAGAATGAATCTCCTGGGTCCCGACGATTCATACTCGGATGATACAGAACACAAACCCATGACAGATGCAATGGCCACTGTTTTTTCTGTGGCTAATAAACCTTTTTCTGAAGATGATAAGGACGAGGAAAACGAAGAAGAAACTCCGGCAACTAATGAATCCACCAAGAAAAATGATGGTAAGTATGCCAAATATAATTATGCTAAGCGTGTGAAACAAAGAAGATCTAAGTTTAAAACACTTGCTTATATAAACTTCATGGTTCCTAATATTCAGTTTGTTACATTAACTTTTGATAGTAGAATCTTTGATAATGCTGATGATTTAGCCACCTGTCATAAAGCCTTCCAGAAATTCATAAAGCGAGTCCGACACCAATATGCTGATTTTCATTATCTTGCTGTCTTTAGTCGGCAGCAAAATAAACACTGGCACTATCACATGATATGCAATTTTGATGAAACTGTATCCGGGAAAAATATTCATGAAATGTGGTCTTATGGCATTGTACATAATACAGTTTTAACCCGCCATGATGAATTTGAAAGCAAAATCTCATATTGCATTGATAACATGGAACAGGTGGCCTGGGACGATTTGCAAGGTGAAAAAGGTTATCTAAGTTCAAAAGGCCTGCAGAATAAAATCGTTCTAAGGTCTTGGAATGAAAATGAATCGGATATGGCTTTTGAATGCCTGCGTGAAATACTTGGCACTAATGATAAACCTTTACCTATCGGAAATATTGAGATTCAAGAGCTTCTATCAGCCTATGAAATAAAACATCTGAAAGAAAAAAATCCGAATGGTAAAATCTCAGCTACTAAAAGTTTTAATATTAATTATTGGATATCTCAAAAAGGATTTACTGATTTATTTGATAAACCAGTTGTCGCCAAAAAGAAGTGATTGTTTTTAATATAAATATAGTATGAATATGACCATAGCTTGTCACAGGTGAATTGATTTCTTCTGATGGGTTATGGTTATAATTTTTGCAAAAAAATAAACACCTTTCGGTGCTGCAGAGTTCCTTGGTGGTGGCTGGGCCATTGCCTTGGAGGAAGCTGACCCGCTTTGT
>JBJELW010000062.1:0-4355 GCA_051879315.1 Roseburia sp. | reverse complement strand
CCAGTTCCACAGCCGTAACAGGCTCATGCTCCCACATAATCAAACAGAAACGATACTCACTTTCGTGAATCTTAGGAATATCCATAAGTCAGCCCCCTTGTCTACTGGTGTAGACCTCTTGATTATAGTCTACAACAGTAGACAGCAAAAGTCAATGAAGTTCATACAATCTCTACAAAGAAATGTATGAAGCAAATGAAAAAGAAGATCTCGGAGATATGTTCAGTTCAAGTTGACGGTCTCTTTTTATCTCCATTTTCAAAAAGGAGGTCAAACACAATGGCGAAATAGCACCTCTGCACATGGTCAAAGAGATTTACCATTTCCCATTAATAAGTCAACTTTACAATCATTTTACATTAATTTAGCGAAAATTGGGTAGATGGCTCGACATTCGATGACTATACTGAAATCTGTATCGGAATGATATTGATGGAAGTTGACTCATAGTATGTGGGTCTAAGATTAATATCATGAAATACGAACTTAAAATAAGTAGCTTAGGAGGAAGTTATGAAAAACTGGAAAAAATTCTTGGCAGGGATACTTGCCGTTTGCTGCATGTTGTCCTTGGCAGCGTGCGGAAGTTCTAATGGTAATGGGGCAACAAATGAGTCTGGTAACACTCAGATTGATTCCCTCACAATCTCTTTTGTACCTTCCCGTGACCCGGATGAGATCGTTACTTTGACAGCGCCGTTAAAGGAACTGCTGACAGACGAACTTGCTGGCCTGGGATATGACGTTGGAAACATCGACATTACTGTCGGAACAACTTATGAAGCCGTCGGCGAAGGCCTTGATGCGGGAACCGTTGATATTGGCTTCGGTATGCCGGGTGGTACATATGTCCTTTATGATGATGCATGTGATGTCATCCTGACCTCCACCCGTGACGGACTCAGCAAGGACTCTGACAATGCGGCTGACTGGAATGATGGACAGCCCACTGAAGGAACCGAAAACCAGGCTGTTTCCTATCGTGCGTTGATTATCGCTGGTCCTTCCGAAAAGGGACAAGCACTTGCTGCAAAGGTTAATGCCGGTGAAGAACTCACTTGGGAAGATTTGAATAGCGTAAGCTGGAGTATTATGAATACCTCTTCTTCTGCTGGTTACATCTATCCGGCTCTGTGGCTTGAGGATTTATATGGAAAGAGCCTTCCTGATCTGAGCAGCACTGTAATCTCTGATTCTTATGCAAGCGCTTTCGCCCGCCTTGCATCTGGACAGGTGGATGTACTTGCAACGTATGCGGATGCACGCAGAGACTATGAAGCAAACTGGACAAGTGAATATGGCCGCACGGAATCCATCTGGGCCGAAACCAATGTCATTGGTGTCACCAGCCCGATCTACAACGATACGATTACTGTAAGCAAGAACTCTGATGTGATGGATGATGATTTGATCGCTGCACTGCAGCAGGCATTCATTAACATTGCAGCAACAGATGAAGGCAAAGAGGTCATTGCAATCTACAGCCATAATGGATATAAGATTGCAACATCTTCTGATTACGATGCCGAGAGAGCCGCGCAGCAACTTTTGCAGGAATTGTCTGCACAGTAAATATCTTTAATTACCAATGGTTTGCATGCAGGGACCGGGACGGAGAACAAACTCCCGTCCTAGTCCCTGCTATTTTTTAAAATGGAGGCACGACAATGATTGTTTTTGATCATGTTTCAAAGAAATATCCAAATGGGACACTTGGTCTGGATGACGTAAACCTGACCATACAGGATGGAGAGTTTGTTGCAATCATCGGCAGATCAGGCGCGGGAAAATCGACGTTGCTGAGAGCCGTGAACCGTATGCACCAGGTCACGGACGGAACATTAACGGTTGATGGGATCAACGTGTCTGAGCTTAAGGGAAAAGAGCTGCGTCGTTTCCGCAGAAAGATCGGAATGGTATTCCAGTCTTTTAACCTGATTACAAAAACAACCGTCATTAAAAACGTTCTGACCGCGTGTGTCCCAGATATGCCCTTTTGGCGTGTGTTACTTGGGCTTTTCCGCAAGCAGGATAAGATCAGCGCATTAGAGTCCCTTGATAAAGTGGGAATTTTGGATAAGGCCTATATACGAGCCGACCAACTATCCGGCGGCCAGCAGCAGCGCGTTGCATTGGCGCGGACATTAACTCAGAACCCGGAAATTATTCTGGCTGATGAGCCGGTCGCAGCACTTGATCCGGTCACTGCAAAGCAAGTCATGGAAGATTTCGTAAGAATCAATAAAGAGATGGGAATCTCTATCCTTTTGAATATCCACCATGTCGAATTGGCGATTGAATACTCCGACCGCATTCTTGGAATCAGAGCCGGGAGAATCGTGTATGATGGTCCATCCAAAGAAGTCACACAAGAAGTATTGGATTCGATATATGGAGACGCGGTGGTACAGGAGGTTTAAAGATGAGCTTGTATGATCGGTTGTTCAAACCCCAAAAATACATATTGTCAGATGGCAAGGTCATAGAAGAGAAAGCTTCTCGCGCGCCATTGATCATCGTGATTGTCCTGGCACTTTCTGCTCTGTCCATTCACATTACGGGTTTCAATCTGTCTGTCATTATTAGTAAAGGCGGGAGATTTTGGGACATCCTGGCATCCATGATTCCGCCCAATACCGCCTACTTATCGAAGATATGGGAACCATTGCTTGATACCATCAAAATGTCAATCCTGGGCAGTTTTATCGGCGCGGTGCTGGCAGTACCTTTCGCGGTTTTGGCTGCAAGTAATATTGTGACAAATAAATTTGTTGTCGGGATTGTCCGTTTGTTTTTGAGCTTGGTCAGAACGCTGCCGACACTTGTATGTGCGCTTATTGCAACCTATATTTTCGGCTTGGGAACGATGGCAGGTACCTGCGCCATTGCCGTATTTACATTTGCTTACATCGGAAAACAGTTATTTGAAGTGATTGAAACCGTGGATATGGGACCATACGAGGCTATGGAAGCCTTAGGCGCAAACAAAATAAGAGCCTTTATCATGGTCGTCTTTCCCCAGATCCTTCCAACTTATCTGTCTGTCTCCCTGTTCTGCCTGGAAGGCAATGTTCGGTATGCTTCCATCCTCGGATATGTCGGCGCTGGCGGATTGGGACTGATTATGAATGAAAAAATCAGCTGGCGTGAATATGACAGTCTTGGCATGATTTTAATTGTCTTGTATGTAACGGTGATCTTCATAGAATGGCTCAGTCATGCCTTAAGAAAGAAATTGACCTAAAAAGGAGGACTCTGATATGAACGAAAAAATTGCAAAGGCATATGAGAGTGCGCCTAAAACTTGGAGACGCAATTTTATCATCGCGTTTATTATAGTCGCAATCCTTGTATGGTCAGGAGATGCTGTAGAAGCTGGCACGGCCTCTGGTAGTGGCCTTGAAGTGGCGGCTAATATTATTTCGGGAATCTTCCATCCGTCCACGGCCATCATATTTAATCTGACAACTTCTGGCCTGCCATATCTTTTGCTAGAAACATTTTGTATTGCTTTCTTAGGTACAGTTGTTGGTGCTGTCGTTTCGTTTCCGTTATCTTTTCTGTCCGCATCCAATATTGTGCCGCGCCCAATTTCGATTGTAGGCAGAGCCTTGATCGGCGCAATTCGTACCATTCCCGCGTTTGTGTATGGTCTGATGTTTATCCGTGTAACTGGCCCTGGTGCGTTTGCCGGACTGCTTACGATGGCATTGTGCTCTGTGGGAATGGTCTCCAAGATGTTCATTGAAAGTATTGAGGATATCGACAAGCGTATTTTGGAGTCCCTGGATTCCGCAGGCTGCACAACATTCCAAAAAATACGGTATGGCGTACTTCCGCAGCTTACAGCAGATTTTGCATCCACCATTATCTATCGTTTTGATATGAACCTTAGAGATGCAACCGTCTTAGGTTTGGTCGGTGCGGGTGGCATTGGTGCGCCTCTGATTTTCGCCATGAGCGCTTATCGCTGGAATGATGTGGGGGCCATCTTACTTGGACTGATTATCGTCGTGCTGATCATCGAGCAGATTTCTTCCAGAATCAGGACAAAGCTTACCAGAGGATAATCGGCATGGGAGAAAAGAAACTGCAAATCTATTTTACCTCTGACCTCCACGCCTTTATTTTTCCAACAGACTATCGCGGTCCGGATGAGAGAGATATTGGGCTTTTCAAGTGCGCCAATCGTTTTCATAAGGATGGCAATACCCTGATCATTGACGGCGGAGATATTCTGCAAGGCTCGCCTTTGGGCGCTTTCTGCCATGATTCTCTGGGGGAAGCCAAGAACTTTGCCGAAATCATGAATCTCTGCGGTTACGACTATGTGACCCTAGGCAACCATGATTTTA
>JBJELW010000061.1:0-4483 GCA_051879315.1 Roseburia sp. | reverse complement strand
CATTTCGGAAAGATCGTCCAGTTCAAACTGGTCGAAAGTATCGAAAAGGGCTTTTTCAATCTTCATACGGTGTAGTGTTCCGCAATGATCCGTAAATGAGAGCCAATACAAGGGTGTTTCTGAATCCTTGCCAACTGTATAAATCGTATATGGATTGTCTTTCCTTTTCCGTCGTTTCGGACGGGTATTATTGTGCTTTGGATGGTTTCCATCCATTTGTGATTCCTCCAATCAATCTGAAATTTGAGTTTCAGATTGACGGGAGGACTTCTGCACCGAAGATCAGATATGCTGTTTAGGCATTCATATGATCTTGATGTGAAATGCGTTTCACATTGGAATGTGTGGCAGTTTCGTATGGAAGGATGAAATGCAAGCTATGTGACATCATTCTATCCCACAGAAATGCCATGAACTGGAAACCTCTTTCTTATTTATAGTGAAAATCATTTCACATAAGATGTGAAACCTGTCGGATTCCCTCGAAACAGAGTGTAATGTAGAATATTCGAGAGGTGAAATATATGGTAGATATCTCTCGTTTATTAGGTGATGTTTTCAAAGCGGAAAGGGAGAAAACAGGTCTGTCCCAACAGCAGGTAGGTCTTGCTGCCGGTGTGGATAATCGAACGGTTCTGAATATTGAAAATTACAGAGGAAATCCGTTGTATTCAAACCTGTTTGCGCTGGTTCGCTATTATAAGCTGGACCCACGAATCCTTTTCTATCCAGAAATGCAGCAGGAAACGCCATCTGTATTCCGGCTCCAGGCTTTGATCGGTGAGTGTTCCGAGGAGGAGGCTGTAGCGCTCTACCCTGTCGTTGAGTCGGCAATCCGTATGATCCGGAATAACCATACCCATGATGTGAAATAAGAAAACGCAGAGTCTGTCTCCCATCTTACGGGAAGCAGGCTCTGCGTTTTACGTCTGGCTCATTTGCTTATTGCCATTTTCAGTTGCATCACATCAATTTTGATTTCTCTTTTACATTTAGGGCAGTAAAGCGGAAATTTGAACATCACCGTATCCGCATACACTTTTGTTCTGGTTTTTCCATTGCAAATTGGGCAACGAATCCACCGAGATTCATTTTGCATTTCTGTCACTCTACATATCTCCGTTTTTTGGCTTTGCTCTGCGTAATACGTCTGGCAATAAAGCCATGTGAGGTTGCGTTTTTACAAGTATATTGTAGATCTGTCTATATGATTAACAGTACCTACTCATATCAAAATGGCTATGTAAATTACATCCTGATAAATGAAAATTAGAATTTCTGAATTTCACCGTTTCTTATTCGGGAATCTTCCGCAATGAAAACAAGGCGATGTCCTGTCATGGAATCTTCTAATGTTGTACAACATGGAGAAGGATCATTGCCTTTCAGGATAGCGATAAAGTCCTGAATGATTGCCTGATCACCACCACCGTGAGCATTTCCCTGTTGTGCGGTGGAAACATCTACAGTACGCATGGTTCTTCCACCGGGAGCTTCCGGCGCAATCAGAGAGATGGTAAAGCGCTGTTCCTCAAATATCCCATGAATTTCTCCACATGTGCCGGTAATATGAATATGCCGGCCAGATGCTGCGGCACCTCCATTCATGGAGAATGTTCCTGTCGCGCCATCTGCAAAGTATATCAGCAGTGACTGGTGGTCCACGATTTGCAAGTCACAGCGGTAAACGCATCGACTAAAGGGATTTGATATGTCACGCAGTGCCTGTATCTTATCTGTTTCAGATACATTCTTATGGCCATACCATATGTTATTGGCCCAACGCTGTGGATGTTCGATATACAGGCGTTTGGCTGAATATGGACATTCCCGTTCGATCTGGCAGTTCAGCAAGCAGTGTGTTCCTGCACCTTTAGGTGCCATTTCCGGTTTGAACTGATATACTGAGCCAACACTGGATACGCTCACAGGCTGGTTACCATTCATAAGCCATGCCATAATATCAAGATCGTGACTGCATTTTGAAAGAAGCATTCCCGAGCCACAGATCTCAGGGGAAGCATATTTTCCCCGGACATAGGATACTGATTCGTGGAAGTAACTGACTTGTTCAGACATTTGGATATTGATGATTTTTCCGATCTCACCCCTTGTAATTACTTCTTTGATTTGCCGGTAGAAAGGTGTATATCGAAGTACGTGGCAAACCATGACTTTTCTTCCCGCTTCACGGGCGCAGTTGAGCAGAAGATCGGCTTCATGCTGATTAACAGCAAAAGGTTTTTCCAGTAGTATATCATAACCACATCTAAGCAGTGGCAGTGACGTGGATACATGCTGTTGATCCATGGTGCCATTGATGACAGCATCTGCAAATTTAGGTACGGCAGTTAATTCTGCAACAGAAGAAAAGCACTGCTCCTCTGGAATGGCAAAGGTTTCTCTTGCCAAACGAACACGGTCTGGATTAACATCCACGACACCAACAATTTGAAACAAATCCGGGTAGCGCAGCGATTCACGGGCATAAATCATTGCACGTTCACCCATACCTACAACAATAACTCGAATTGGATTTGACATAAGGTTTACTCCATTCTTAATCAACATTTTCCTACTAAGATGTCAGATTATTTTCTTCATTTTGAAAGAGTTGCAAACAAACTGCCGACATTCGTCTGCAAAAAAGCGAATAATATTATCATAATCCCGATAATCGGCTATTTTGATAGTAACTTTTAGGCATCGACGATTTTTAAGATATTCTTCGATCAGACTTTGCTGAATATCAAATTGTTTGTTGATATTTTCACTCTGACCATTTTTGTTTAGTAAATTGACTGCACCACTACAGGAATTAACTGCTTGCAAAAAGCGTTCCATATCCAGAATCGTAACCTCTAGATTGTAGATCATAATTATCTCCTGGTATAGTTAGGTTTGTTTGCAGCTTCTATTACATGGGACTCTTTGACCTATTTATGGATTATCACGACGATCTGCCCTCCAATCAGTTTTCCCAAAGCACAGCCCAGAGTATAGGATACCAGGTAAGCTGGTGTATCCCGTATCATACCGTTAGGTTTTTTTGAACCTTTAGCTGTATGTTCATTTAATGGACTCTTCGAATGTTTTCTATACTAATTATAGTTTTTATCTCGATTTTTTAAAGAAAGTATGTTATTATAAACTTACACTTTTGTTCACAGAAAAGGGAGATAGTATGAAGAATTCAGCAACTTATGTAAAGCACACTATTAAAACAGATGTTGAGATTTCTCAGCTCATTTCCGTTCACTACTTTGAATATACCAAGGACTATAAGTATCACGGAGAAAGTCACGATTTTTGGGAGATTATGTATATTGATCGTGGAAACGCTTATGTTCTCTGTGATGGGCAAGAACATCTTTTATCTCAGGGAGAAATCATATTTCTTCCTCCCAACCTGTTTCATAATATTTGGGCAGATGAGCTGCGCCCTTCCAATGTATTTATCACATCATTTGTTGCACAATCCGGGATGATGACGCTTTTGGGCAATAAAGTTTTCATGTTATCCTCCAAAATGAAAGGACTCATTCGTTCAGTCATTCAGGAAGGTGGACTAGCTTTTGAACTGCCTATGCCAAATCGATATTGTCTCCAAGAGAAGGAGGGGAATCATTTTGGCAGTCAGCAGTTAATTAAAATGCGGCTTGAAGAGTTGATTATTCTGCTAATCCGTCGGGAAATGAAGCATGGCTCTGAAAACACAGTGCAGACTTCACCATTGAAATCCAGATTTGACAACCAGATTGCAGAAGCGGTCATGGACTTGCTGCGAAAACATGTTTATGGAAATTTGTCGATGGAAGAAATAACACAGCAGCTTGGATACGGTAAGACATACCTTTCCACAGTTTTCAAAAAAGTATATGGCATGAGCATAATGACCTGCTATACAAACTTAAAAATCGACGAGGCCAAATATCTTATCCGGGAAAATACAGCGTCGATTACAGAAATTTCCGAAATGCTGGGCTTTAATACACCACAGTATTTTTCCAAGCGTTTCAGTCAGATTGTCAAAATGGCCCCAAAACAATACGAAAATTCCGTAAGAGAGAAGTGGAGTTCCTCTCCCAAGAAAGGAATTGAATAAAATGCGGCGCACCGGGTGTAATCCGATGCGCCACTTGACTTCCCCAACAAATGCACATTTGATTTTTGATGGTAAAAAGGATACCGCCCGACTGGGCGGTATCCTGCTTTAATACTCCGGGACGCCATACCCGATAATCTGATAGTCGCCTATCGGGTGACTGCGTTCCTGACAACTATCTCCTACGGTGTTGCCCTCAATGGTATATATGATACCATTTTCTACACGGCTGACGATACCTACATGGTCTGTAACACCATCCTGACCGCCAGTTTCCGGGTTGTCCCAGTCGTAGAAGATTATCATTCCAGGCGTTGGAACTGTTTGCCGACCAACCCATTGTCCGTGCTGTCTGAACCAGTAGACACCCCATTCCGG
>JBJELW010000060.1:0-72406 GCA_051879315.1 Roseburia sp. | reverse complement strand
AGATTTTCAAAAATCTTAATGCTTTTTTCTTCAAAATATTTTATACTGTTAATCAATAGAGGACACCTTCCTTTGTTTGTATTAGTTTGGTTGCTAAATACTTTATCACAAAGTGGTGCCCTCTATCTTAATTTTTTTATTTTTCCGAGTAAAAATTTACTCTAGCACATCATGCCCCCGGAAAAAAGTGTAGTTTCTAAAAGTTTTATAAAATGCTGGAATATTCAGGAGAAAAGAGATATAATCTTCCTTGCGTTAAACTACAAGACAAGTGAGGACTTTATATGGGTATTTTTGAGAATACGATTCTGGTGAAAAAAAGGGCATCTGCTGTGCAGCTGGTGCTGGCCTATGCACTGTTGCTTCTCTGCTTTGCATGTGCAATCGGTTTTTTGCTTTGTTTCCAGCTGCTGTTCGTCTTACTGTTTCTGATTGCGGCAATTCTGTTCTATGCTGTACGGGCTACCTCCCGCGTGGAGTATGAATACAGCTATATTGAAGGAAGATTGTCCTTTGCCAAGATTAAAAATAAAAAACGTCGCAAAAGCCTGGCGGTGATTGAGATGGAAACACTGCAGCTTATTGCACCGGTGGGGGCACCGGAGTTGCGCAATTTTCATGAAAATATGAACATTATCAAGCGCGATTACACTTCCGGTGAGCCGGACCGTAAGGTGTACGAAGCGGTATACACCCAGGGGGAAAGCGTGGTGGATATCCTGTTTGAGCCGGACGAGAATATGCTGGATATGATGGCTCACCGCTATGCAAGCCGCATTAAACATGAGTCGAGTGTGAAAAAGAATCGGCATCAGGACTCCGTCACCTGCGGTGACACCTCATGCCAAGAACGAGGTGAGCAGCCGTGAGTGAGCAGACATCCTGCGAGACCTGTGTGAATTATGTTTATGATGAAGAATACGAATACTATGTATGTGATCTGAATCTGGACGAAGATGATATGGTGCGTTTCCTGACGGGGAATACCAAGGGGTGTCCCTATTACCAGCTTTATGATGAATATAAAGTGGTCCGACATCAGATGTAGCTTAGCGGACGCGAACCTTGCGGAAAAGGTCTGCGTTCTCCTGATACATTTTGTTCAGCCAGTCACAGGCACTTCCGATACCTTCTTCCGTGAAAGGAAAGGTGTCGGATTTTTTTTGCTCATCAGGAGTGGCGGTATAGGCCAAAGGGCCGGGCCAACAGGTGGCTTTTAACAGAGGTTCACCTTCCTCGTTGTCGGGTTTGATGCACTCGATGCGAAAACGCATGCCTTGTTCGCTGCCGGTGAAAGCGCTTTTTTTGTAAAATGGAATGGAAAAAAGATTCTTACGCTGGATCATTTGGAAAGTTCCTTTCTTTGCGTTGCTATTGGCATTATAGCACAATGAAAATGAAGGAGGCAAGGAGTGAAAAGTGGTTGCCATTCCCAAGCGCAAATGTTAGAATATTTGATAACGAAGGTAGTGATTCAGCTGCCGTGGCAGATGCAAGCAGAGACCTTGGGGGAGAGGAATGTTGTTTGGGAGGTAAGAGATGAGCAATGGATTTTGTTTTCTCGAGGGTCTGGTGGATTGCAGCCCCGGGAGAATTCAGGACTGTAACACAAAGCGGGTAACCCATTGTATGCTACAGGATGCTGTACATGAAGAGGGAGTAAAGGAAAAGGGGTTCTGTTTTCTCCATGGGTTGGTGGATTGTGATTCGGTGACAATTCAGGATTGCAATTTGAAACGGGTGACCTCATGTATGAAGGAGGAAACGTAGGCGGGAGATGGAGAATTTAATACGGCCTATCGGCGTGTTTGATTCCGGTGTCGGGGGAATCAGTGTCCTGCGGGAACTGGTCCGGCTGATGCCCTGTGAAAATTACATATTCTACGGAGATTCCCTGCGGGCACCTTACGGGAGCAAGACACTGGAGGAAGTTCGCCGGCTGACGGAACAGCATGTGGAGGAACTGATGCAGCAGGAGGTGAAGGCGGTGGTCATCGCCTGTAACACAGCCACCAGTGCAGATGTGTCTATCCTGCGCGGAAGGTATCCTGAGATTCCGATTATTGGTATTGAGCCGGCTCTTAAGCCGGCGGTTTTATTTAAGGAGAATCCGGGGGTGCTGGTGTTGGCCACGCCCATGACCATCCGCGAAAAGAAATTTCAGACGCTGATGAAGCAGTATGAGGGGCAGGCCAGGATCTGGACACAGCCATGCCCGGATTTGGTCCGGTTTGTGGAGCGGGGAGAGTTTTCTTCCCAGGAACTTTATACCTATTTAGAATCTGTGTTGGCGGAGTATCGGAGCAGGCCGGTGGACGCGGTCGTGTTAGGCTGCACCCATTTCCCGTTTGTGAAAGAAGCTATCAGGCAGGTCCTGGGGAGAGATGTGATGTTTTTTGACGGAGGAGCGGGCGTGGCCCGGGAAACCAGGCGCCGTCTGCTGGCGATGGATGCGCTGGCCCCGGAGGGAACGCCGGGAACTGTGCAGTTTCGTAACAGTGATCCGGCTAAGATTTCCTTGTGTCAGTTCTTACTGGAGGTTGGACAAAAATAAAATTTTTTTTAGAATCATTTTAGAAATGATTTCGAGAATTGACACAGAATTGACACAATTGATTTTTATAATGTACCTATCAGTTGAGGCAACAATCCTTTTAATAGATAAAACATTTTCATAACTAAACTCCTCGAAAAAGCAGCCGTAAGGCTGCTTTTTCATTTGTGATATAGATATTATCTTTTCCCATTTAATAAAAATATTATTCTTGTTTTTATGGAGATTTGTAGTAGAATAATAACAGATTTATTTAATGAGGAGGCAATTATGATAGCACAAATATTGGCGGTTCTGATTTTTGTTGTAATGTTTATCATGATTATCATGGAAAAGTTTGAGAAGCATTACATTACTTTAGTCTGCGCTGCATTGACACTGCTTTTGGTGTTTGGTGTGGGAATGCACAGTCTTACCGCTGTATGGGAAACACTCAATGTTCACAACATTTTTACTCCGGCATTCTGGTACGCGGCGGGAGAAGCGGAGGGAACTTCCTCCGGTATCAACTGGGCCACAATCCTTTTTCTTGCCGGAATGATGGTGATGGTGGAGGGAATGGCCCGGGTGGGCTTTTTCCGCTGGCTCTGTATGAGAATAGCTAAGCTGGTACACTACAGGACGATTCCGATTTTTATCACCTTTATGATCATGTCCTTTGTTCTTGCGATGTTTATCGACAGTATTACTGTGATTTTGTTCCTGGCAGCGGTTACGATTGAACTTGCACGTCTGTTGAAATTTGAAATGGTGCCCATGATTATGGCGGAGATTTTCTGTGCCAATCTGGGAGGATCGGCCACCATGTGTGGAGATCCGCCAAATATCATTATCGGTACTGCACTGGGATACTCTTTTTCAGATTTCCTGACCAACACGGGACTTATTGCTCTGATAGGTCTGGTGGTTACAGTAATATTTTTCTATCTTTCCTTTCGGAAGGAGCTGAAGGATGGCGGAAAGGATGTGGATCTGTCAGCAATTCCGGATCCGAAGCAGGCAATCCTGGATAAGAAGGGATTTGTCATCAGCACAGTCATTTTCCTGATTGCTGTGGTATTGCTGGTTACCCATGGTGTGACCGGTCTCACCGTAGCAGCTATCGGTATATTTATTGCGGTGATTACGCTGATTACCACAGGCTGTATTGCCGGAAAGGAAGGGCTTAAGGATATTTGCAAGGGACTGGATTATAAAACACTGCTGTTTTTTATGGGCCTGTTTGTTGTGGTGGGTGGTCTGGAGCAGACCGGCATTCTGAAGATTATTGCAGAGGTGATCCACGATGTCAGCGGTGGAAATGTATATCTGATGGTGGCCATCATTATATGGGTTTCTGCCATCGCCAGTGCATTTATCGACAATATTCCATTTGCGGCAACTATGGTGCCGGTTATCAGTACACTGGCATCTACCACCGGTGTTCCGGTGGGGACTTTGGCATGGGCACTGGCCATGGGAACAGATATCGGCGGAAGTGCAACACCTATCGGTGCATCTGCCAATGTGGTGGGAACGGCTGCTGCAGCGAAAGCAGGTCATCCCATCAGCTGGGGTGAGTATTGCAAAAGGGCGGTACCCGCAACCTGTATGGTGTTACTGATCAGTACATTCATGGTTTTCATGAGATATATAGGATTTTCATTCTAGAAAATAAAAAGGGGAATTAAAAAAGTGATGGAGTATATTTTCAGAGGAGGTATGCTATGGGGAAGCAACTAATTATTTCAATCAGTCGAGAATACGGCAGTGGAGGGCATTATATTGCAGAGCTCTTGGCCAAGCGTTTCAATCTGCCACTGTATGATCACAAACTATTGGATCATATTGCTGAGGAGAAGGGAATGGATCTATCCAGATTAAAGAAATATGATGAAGGGATCCGTAAACCTTTTGTGCATAGACAGGTGAGAGGCATGACCAATTCACCGGAGGAGATCGTGGCTGAAATGCAGTTCCAGTTTTTGCGGGATCGGGCAGAGGCAGGCGAGTCTTTTGTGATCGTGGGACGCAGTGCGGAGTCTGTGCTGAAAGGATGTGAAGGGCTTGTTCCGTTTTTCGTCCTGGGAGATCGGGATGCAAAGATAGCGCGAATTATGAAAGTGCGTCAGATGAGTGAGGAAGAGGCGAAAAGAGCCCTGCTCCGTCATGACAGGGAGCGAAAGGCTTACCACAATCATTACAGCAAGATGAAGTGGGGAGATTCGAGAAATTATGCTATGTGCATCAACAGTTCCGTATTGGGTGTGGATGCCACTGCGGATATTATGGAAAGCTTTATTCGGGAAAAAATGAAAGAGCACTAGATTCGGTGCCTGCATCTTTTTGCTGATTGGATAAGAATGTATGAAAACAGCCTTACGAGTAGGGACGGAAAATGTCCCTCTCCGGGCTGTTTTTTCAATCAATACGATGGAGAAGATGATATGGATTTACAACGACTTTACAGGACAGTCTTTTACAGAAATCGACAAGTTTTGCAAAAGTCTTGGGATAGAATACCATGCGATGACTGGTATGTGCAAAAGAAAAAGGGAGAGAGAGCGATGAAAATATCTGTAAGACGAGTGAAAAGATTTTTTTGCGCGGCACTATGTGTATGTCTGAGTTCTCTTCTGGTTTTGGCAGGATGCCCGGCAAAGGCATACGCTGAAGAAGAAACAGAAGAAACAAAGACTGTCCGCATTGGTTATTTCCTGGATAATGATCGATTTCAAAGCGGAGGTCCCGGGGAGGAACGCAAATCCGGTTATGCCTATGAATATTATCAGAAAATCGGGGAGTATACCGGTTGGGATTACGAATATGTCTATGGTACATGGAGTGAATTGTCTGAAAAGCTGGTAAATGGCGAGGTGGATATCATGGCGGGATTCTCCATATCAGAGGAACGGCAGGATGAAATGCTGTTTTCTGCGGAACGTATGGGACGGGAGTCCTACTATATCTATGCACCCTCAGGTTCCCCGGAGATACGGAGCAAGGAACCTGCCACATTGAACGGAAAGAAGATTGGTGTCACCAAAGGGACTGTGATGGAGGAAATGCTGTCGGAATACCTGGAAAAACAAGGGGTGGACAGTGAAATTGTTCTTATGGATGACTACAATCAGATGCACCGGGATATGGTGGACGGGAAACTGGATGCCTGTGTCCTGTCGGATAATTTTGTGGAGAGTGATGTAGAACAGATTGCCCTCATCGGGACTTCAGATCTGTACTTTGCAGTGAGTCCGGAAAGAGAAGATTTGCTGGAAGAGCTGGATACGGCCATGGAACGGATTCAGGAGACATCCCCTTACTACATGGTGCTGCTGCAGGATAAATATTTCAGTGATGGATTGAGACAGGCTTTGACAGAGGAGGAGCGAAGCTGGCTGGAGGAGAAGGGGACAATCAGGTTTGGCTACATAACGGATGCATTACCCATCTCCGGACAGAAAGAGGATGGTACTCCGGCGGGAGTTACGGAAGTGATACTGCAGAACATGGAGAAATTTCTGGGAATCGAAGTGGAGCCCATTGCTTATAAAAGCATAGATGAGATGGAGGAGGCGCTGCAAGCCGACGAGCTGGACGCAGCATTTCCATCGTACAGGGACCTGTGGCGTACGGAGAATAAGGGAATATACCAGACGGACTACATTGTAAAAGACCGTGTTATGCTGGTCTTTACAGGAAATTATAGCGAGGATCTTTTCAATGAAATCGCTATCAGCAATAATTCCATCGGGCAGAAGTATTTTGTGGCAGACAATTACCCGGGGGCTGAGGTGATGTACTGTGAAGATGCCACAGCCTGTTTTGAGGCGGTAAAAAATGAAGAGATACGATGTTGTATCGGTTGTGAAAGTATTTTGCAGAGAGTGATGCAGGAAAATCCCAAATATGCAGAATTAAATATAGCATATTTGGATGATACAGAGGATTTTGGCATTGCAGTGAACGGCCAGGAACATCTTTTGGTTGAGATGTTAAATAAGATGATTACACAGATAGATATGGCTGATGTCACCAATTCCATGATCCAGCATTCCTATGTGGAAACCCAGTATGGGCTGCGGGAGTTCGTGGAGGACAATGCGATATGGTTTGTCAGTGGACTGGCTGTATTGGCGACATTGCTCATTGGCGTGTTTATCGCTTATCGGAAGAATGCTGAGTATACGCAGCGGATACTGACAGAAGCTGCCGAGGAGGCCAGGGAGGCCAGTCTGGCTAAGACCCGTTTCCTGTCCACCATGTCACATGATATCCGGACACCTATGAATGTCATTCTGGGCATGACATCTATTGCGTCAAAACATGTGGATGATCCGGGCCGGGTAAAGGACAGTCTGAAAAAAATTGCATTGGCAGGACATCATCTTCTGACACTGCTCAATGATGTCCTGGATATATCTAAGGTGGAAAGTGGAAAATTTACCTTGAAACCTTCTTGCTTCTCGCTGAAAAATCTGGCAGATGAGATCTGCAATAATATCAGTTTTCAGGCCAAAGAGAAAGCGTTGGATTTTCAGATGGAACTGGTGGATATTATATATGATGAGCTATATGCAGATGAACTCCGGCTGAACCAGATTTTTATCAACCTTCTATCCAATGCAGTGAAGTACACGCCACCCCATGGCAGTGTGCAGTTTCTCCTTTGGCAGGAAAAACTGGGAGATGACGAAAAACGGGTGCGTCTGATCTGCCAGGTGAGGGATACGGGAATCGGGATGTCCCAGGAATTTATGCAAACGATGTATGAGCCCTTTGCCAGAGAAAATAACAGCCGGGTGGATGCCATTCAGGGTTACGGGTTAGGACTGGCCATTATCCACCAGATGGTGGAATTGATGGGAGGAGTGATTCATTGTCAGAGCAGGGAAGGGGTGGGAACCACCTTTTCCGTGATTTTAGATATTCCGATAGCAAAAGAGCAGCAGGAGTGTAATCTTGGGAGCCTGGTACATTTTACAGAAGATTGGGACGAAGCTGCGGTACAGGCGGTGGAATTTCCGAATTCCGCACCCGTATGGCGAAAGAAAAGCGGGACGATACTGCAGGAAAGAAAGATTCTGGTGGCGGAAGACAATGATCTGAACTGGGAGATTATGGAGGAAATTCTGGGAGATTACGGAATATCCTGTGACAGGGCTGAGAATGGTCAGATATGTATTGACATGTTGGTGGATGCGCCGGAGGATACTTATGCTGCTATTTTGATGGATATTCAGATGCCGTTGATGGATGGCCGGGAGGCAACCCGCCACATCAGGGCGTTGAAGGACACAGAAAAGGCCGGAATCGTCATCATTGCCATGACGGCGGATGCGTTTGCAGAGGATGTTTCCAGCTGTCTGGAATGTGGTATGAACGGACATCTGGCAAAGCCGGTAGATGAAAAACAGCTTATAGGTATGCTACGACAGATGGGCAACATGTAAAATATGAGGAAAATTCTCTTATCTTGGATAGAAATACTTGGAGAAATGGGCATAACTATGTTATACTTATGCATGAAATGCGCATGATGTTTTATTGAGGATTGGATGCGCGGAAGGAACGACACACAGGAGGAGTTTAGTAATGGCATGGTATGACGAGGCAGTATTTTATCACATTTATCCTTTGGGATTGACAGGGGCACCAACAGAGAATGCATATGGGGAACCGGTGCATCGTTTGAACACACTGTTGCCCTGGATCGATCATATTAAGGAGATTGGATGTAATGCAATTTATATCGGACCGCTGTTTGAGTCTGTGGGACATGGATATGAGACCACCGATTACAAGAAATTAGACAGCAGACTGGGTACCAACGAGGATCTGACCAATTTTGTGGCACAGTGCCACAAGAAGGGTATCCGTGTAATCTTAGACGGAGTATTCAACCACACGGGAAGAGACTTTTTCGCATTTAAGGATCTGAAGGAAAACAGGGAGAATTCACCTTATAAGGACTGGTATTGCCAGGTGAACTTCAGCGGAAATAATGAGTATAACGATGGCTTTTCCTATGAGAACTGGGGAGGATATAATCTTCTGGTTAAGTTAAACCAGAATAATCCTGCTGTCCGGGATTACATCTGTGATGTGATCCGTTTCTGGGTCAGCGAATTTGATATTGATGGTATCCGTCTGGATGCAGCTGATGTGCTGGACTTTAACTACATGAAGGCACTGCGCCAGGTGGCCAATACCGTGAAGCCGGACTTCTGGCTGATGGGCGAAGTGATTCACGGAGATTACAGCCGATGGGTAAATGAAGGAACCCTTCACTCTGTTACCAACTATCAGCTGCACAAGGCACTATACTCCGGACATAACGACCACAATTACTTCGAGATTGCCCACACCGTGAAGCGTCTGTATGAGATGGGCGGCAATCGTCCCGATGGATTAAAGCTTTACAATTTCGTGGATAACCATGATGTGGAGAGAATTTACACCAAGCTGAACAACAAGGCGCATTTTGCACCGGTGCACATTCTCATGTACACCCTGCCCGGTGTTCCTTCCATTTATTATGGTTCCGAGTTTGGAATCGAGGGCAAGAAGGAGAAGTTCTCCGATGCATCCCTCCGTCCGGCATTGAAGTTAGAGGATTATCAGGATGCATATGAAAACAATGCCTGCACCAAGATTGTGTCCGCATTAGGTAAGATTCGTCAGGCTACCCCCGCATTGTCCTACGGCGATTTCAAGGAACTGCAGCTGACAAACCGCCAGTATGCTTTCTCCAGAAACTACCAGGGCCAGAACGTGGTGATTGCTGTGAATAATGATGACAATGAAGCACACATGAAACTGCCGGTGGGAGATGCAGCAGAATATGTGGGAGCCCTTTCCGGGAAAAAGGTATCGGTAAGCGGCGGACATATCGATGTGGTAATTCCGGCAAATTACGGTGAAATCTGGATTCCGGTGACAGGGGATGCAGTAATCACTGAGCCGGTTGCTTATGACGAGAAGGAGATTCCGGTGACCGCAAAGGTGGAAGAAGAGGCACCGGCAGCAGAGCCAGTGGCAGCAGCACCGGAAAAGCCCGTGGAAAAAGAGGCTCCGGCAGCAGGCGCGTTTGATCCCATGGAGGCGTCCGAGGAGGAAATTCTGGCATTGGCAAAGGCGGTATCAGGAAAAGCTTATGATACCATGACCGTCTCAGAACTTCAGGCATGCGTACTGGCCAAGATGGTGAATAACGGTTACGTGGATTCCCAGATGAGGAAGAGCGTGGCAGAGAATGTATATCATGATTCCCTGGTGAACTGGGTGAACAGTTTCCGCTAATGGGATGATGAGGGAAAATGTACCGGAGGAACCGTTGCGGGGACTCCGGTACATTTGGTATCCGCAATCTGTAGATGAATAATTTTCCTAAAAATATGTATGATAGTATTGTACAATTAAAAATGGCTCCAAGGTTCCGTCACCTGCGGTGATGCCTGGTGCCAAAAGATGGAGGTTATGCCATGAGATTTGCGGTAAATAACAATTGTATCGGCTGCGGGATGTGCGCATCCCTGTGCCCGACAGTATTTCACATGACAGAGGAAGGAGTGGCCAGTGCCATTTCCGAGGATATTACCGGGGAGCATGAACCGGAGGCAGTGAATGCCATGGAAGGTTGTCCGGTAAATGCCATTGAACAAAGGTAGAGGGAGGTAGGTTATGCCAAAGTCATATCATCAGAAATTGAAAATGCAGTATATTGTAAAATACCTGTATGAGTATACGGATGAGCAGCATCCCGTCACCACGAAGCATCTTATTGAATATCTGGCAAAAAATGATATTCTGGCTGAGCGGAAAAGCATCTATGACGATATTGCTTTGCTGCAGGATTTTGGCATGGATATTATCAAAATAGGCGGACGCAGTGGAGGCTATTATCTGGCCAGCCGGGAATTTGAACTGGCAGAGCTTAAGATTCTGGTGGATCTGGTGCAGTCCTCCAAATTTATCACCACGAAAAAATCCAGGGAGCTAATCCACAAGCTGGAACATCTCACCAGCCGCCACGAGGCCGGGCAGTTAAATCGTCAGGTGATGGTGATGAACCGCACCAAGGCGGTGAATGAAAGTATTTACTACAATGTGGATATGATTTACAATGGAATTGCGGAGAACTCCAAGATCCGCTTCCGGTATTTTGAGTGGACCGTGGAAAAGGAGATGCGTCCGCGGAGGGATGGTGCCTTTTATGAGGTGAGTCCCTACATATTGACTTGGGATGATGAAAACTATTATATGATTGCCTATGACGAGCAGGCGGATCTAATCAAACATTTCCGTGTGGATAAAATGATTCAGATTTCCCTTACCCATGAGGAGCGAACCGGTGGGGAAAAAATGAAGAATCTGGATATTGCGGCTTATTCCCGCAAGACCTTCGGAATGTTTGCCGGGGAGGAAGAAACCCTGGTTCTGCAGGGAGATAAGGAAATGATAGGTGTCATCATCGATCGCTTCGGACAGGACGTGGCTATGCGGAAACTGGATGAGGAACATTTTCGAGCCAGGATCCATGTGGCGCTGAGCCATCAGTTCTTTGGATGGCTGGCAGGTCTGGGAGGAAAAGTGACCATCGCAGAACCGGAGAATGTGCGACAGCAGTATATCACATATTTACAAGATCTGATCACAAAGAGCTAAAGGGGCAGACCAAACTGCGGTGACATCTCATGCCAAAAGAAAAAAGGGAGTAGATATATGTTATGTACAAGAGATACGAGAGAATATAAATACTGCCAGCGGTGCAAACGTGTGCTGCCTCCTTCCTATGCAGGAGAGCTGTGCAATGCCTGTCAGGAGACGGAACTGTTTGCGAGGGTGCGGGATTATGTGAGAAAATATAATGTCAATGAGTATCAGGTGGCGGAGCATTTTAATATTTCCGTACATCTGGTAAAACGCTGGATCCGGGAGGGGCGTATCGAGTACCGCAGTCAGAGTGAGGCTCAAATCATGGCAAATTATTGTGTCCATTGTGGAGCACAGGTCAGCTTTGGTTCCTTGTGTCCAAAGTGCCTCCGGTTGTTAAATGGGAATCCCAAGGGCTTTGGCTATGCACCCAATCAGCCGGATGAAGAAGAGGGCAAGATGCGCTTTTTGGATCAGGATGAGTGATGATACATAAGGGAAGATTTTTTGTGCGCTGTAAGGCGCACATTTTTGTCTGTGCTTTTGATCCAGCATAAGCTTGCAGCGAAGGTGGACTCCATTGAGGAGTTTATGAGCCGGATGTAAGTCACAGATCCCTTTGGACTGTACTTTTTGTTGGCTGGTGCGGTATAATATTTTTAATTTCGTTTTAGTATAATCAAAATTGGGAGTATTTAGGAGGTGGGACGGTGTACGAAGAAGTACAGAAGAGCATCAGTGATAAGCTGCGGGAAGCAGAGTACCGGGAGACTATGGACCGTGTTACCGCTGTCACGCATATTACCGTAGAGCATTTCAGCAAACATACGAAGATTGAAGGCTATTATGAGGATCAGGATGTGGGGCATCTCTTTGGGTGCGACCGCCTGATGAAAGCTGAGAACCTGTACGGCCGGATCCAGATGGGTTATAACCCTAACCGGAAAAGGAGTTTTGTCTTTGCCAATATTAAAACTTCCATTTATGACACGGTGAGCAGTCGTTATCAGAAGGAAATGAAGGAATATCAGATGAAGAGTCTGATGAAGGGACAGAACCAGAACCGGGCCTATGTGGCACGGAGAAAGAGTGAATCGGCGGTGTTGTTTGAAAAGGCTGATACCAAGCCCTGGAGCGAAAATACCGTGCGGCCTTATTATGGCAGAGTAAACGCAGAGGCATTGCAAAAGACCATGCCGTTTTTGGCGAGAAAAAAGGAACGGGACCGGTTACAGGAGATTCGCAAAGAGCGCAAGGAGCTGCAGCAGGAGATTCAAAGAAAGATTGCAGAAGGTCACTCCGATGAGCTGCAGGAACCCCGTTTGGATCAAAAACGGGGGCTTTATGAGGAGAATTTCTTAGAAGCCATGCTTCAGAAGAAGGAAGCGGCAAGCAGATATTTTATGAGAAAGATCAATTATGCTTTTGATATACAGAAGCATGAAATGTTTGAATACTATAAGAATCGGGAAAAAGAGAAACAGCAAGAGGCAGAGAATCTCAATGATATGCCGGAAGATGAGAATAATGAGGAATAAGGATGGCCGAATTACAGAAAGATAACATGACCTATGATACAACGGAAGATTATTTTAAGGAACTGGCCGACTGGGGAAAACAGTGGGTACAGCTTTATGCCCGTGCGGCTGTGGATGTGTCTCCCCAGGGCGAGATCGCTTTGATCAAGGGGAAAGCTCTGTTTAAAAAGGAACTGGCAGAATTGTGCCAAAAGCAGTTTGAACCCATGGAAAGCGATGCATATGAGCGGGAGAGAAATGCTCTTTTGGAACAGATGGAACAGATGCATGCGAAAAGTGCGAGCTTCATAGAGAGCGGCGGAATGGTTACCATGGAGTATCTTTATCGTATTTTTCGGTTTGATGCATTTGAATGGTATCTGTTCTGTATGGCATTTATGATAGAGATCGATCAGCAGTTTGAACGGGTTTACTGTCTCTTACAGGATGATTTTAATAAGAAGACAGTCACCATAGACCAGTGCATCCGCATGTATACATTGGATGAAAGACAGCGGTACAGGCTGCAGCAGCAGGTGCTGAGTCACTGGGAGAAACTGGAACACTTTTTTGTGGTAAAACAGGAAAATGGCAGGGAAATGGGAGGAAGAGAAGGAATCTTGTCCTGCGCCCTGAAAATAGATGAGCGAATTGTGCGATTCATATATGATATGGACAGCAATGACAAAGTGCTGGAGGCGGCGGTTATCTGTTACCTGCCCTCCGAAGAGCTGGAACCCATGTTGATATATAAGGACAAGCTGGTTTGTCTGGAAAAAATGTATCGGACAGCCGGAGAAAAAGGGTTTTTGTTCTTGTCAGGAGTGCGGGACAGCGGTAAGAAATTTTTGATACGGCATCTGTGTAAAAAGTTGAAACGTCCCCTTTTAATGGTGGATGCAACAAAATTCCTGGAACTGGGGGAGGACCTTCGCCGGTCCGTAAACCGGCTGGCCAGAGAGGCAGCGCTGAAGGGTGATGCTGTGGTGTGCATTGCAGGTGTGGAATTAAATGAAGAGGGAAAACAGGAACCGGAAAGCATCGATCACAATGCTGCAGTGGAAGAATTGCTGAATTGTCTGAAGGATACACACCTGGTTCCCATGTTTACTTCGGAACAACACTGGCAGGAGTCCATCCGGACAGGAGAGATGAGTTGCATGGAGCTGGCGTTGGAACTGCCGGATGTGGAAGAAAGGGAAATCCTGTGGACACATTATCTGAAGAAAAGCGGACTGCAGAAAAAGATAGACAGGGGACGGCTGGCCAGAACCTATCAGCTGCCACCGGGAGCCATTGCCCGTGTAGTACAGGAAACGGAATTGACCATGGTGCTGAATGGCAAGGAAGAACAGCTGGAAAAAAGACTTTACCAGGGCTGCCAGCGGCAGCTGGTGCATAGTCTGGGCAAGGATGCGGTGCGTGTTCCGGCCCAGTACACCATGGATGATCTGGTTCTGCAGGACAGCCAGAAAAAATTGTTGCTGGATGCCTGCAACATGGTGGAATATCATCACCAGGTGTTTGACAGCTGGGGGTTTGACAAGAAGATGGCGTATGGTAAAGGTGTGTCCATGATTTTTTACGGACCGCCCGGAACCGGTAAGACCATGGGTGCTCAGGCCATTGCCAATCGCCTGAATCTGGAACTGTACCGTGTGGATATGGCATCGGTTCTTTCCAAATATGTGGGAGAATCCGAAAAAAAGCTGGGAAACATCTTTGAACAAGGGGCGAAAAGCCAGAGCATCCTGTTTTTTGACGAGGCGGATGCATTGTTTGGAAAGCGCTCCGAGGTGAAGGATTCCCAGGATAAATATGCCAATGCCAGCACCGCTTTCTTATTGCAGAAGCTGGAGGAATATCAGGGAATCATTATTCTGGCCACCAATCTGCTTCAGAACTTCGACCAGGCATTTTGCAGAAGATTTCAGTTTATTGTGGAATTTCCCTTCCCGGATGAGCGGCGCAGACTGGAAATATGGCAGAAGGTGTTTCCGGAGGAACTGCCAAAGGAGGAACTGGATTATCCGTATCTTGCAGAGGAATTTGTATTGTCCGGAAGTCAGATAAAAAACATCGCAGTGGGAGCCGCATTCCTGGCGGCGGGGGACAACAGCGAACTCAAGATGATACATATTTTAAAAACCATCAAACGAGAGATGAAAAAGACTGGAAAGAACATGATTGCCAGCGATTTTGGTATTTACTACAGTCTGATGGAAAAGGAAGAAAACTCTATTGCAATTTACTAGATATATGTTATACTATTTATTCAGAACGAACGTTTTAAATAAAAGGGGCGACTAGATGGCGAATTATACAGAAGAACAATGGAATGCCAAGAAAATTGAGATTATGGAAAAGTGCTATAACGGTTTTGCTGATTTGGGTTTGCACGGCACCGGTATTCGAGGAGTGGCTAAGTATTGCGGATATAACACATCCATGATTTATACCTATTTCAAGGATTTAGATGATCTGATCATCCAGTCCACCGAATACTGTATGAGCAAAGTGGAGCAGGATTTTATGGCGAAGGCCCCCACAGATGTTGAGGAACTGTGGAAGTTTATTGACGAGATCCCTTATTGGACGGCAGAAAAACACGGAAAGAAGTACAGGCTGATGTATCAGGTGTATACCCATCCGAAATACAGAGAATATGGTCAGAAATTCTTTGCAGGTGTTGACAGACGATATACCGAATACGCAAAAAGCTTAGAAGGTAAGCTGGGTATTCCCTATCAAAAGCTGACACCACTGATTTTCATTCTCGTTCGAGCCTGCGTACATTACACATTGTTCGAGGACGAGTTCTATCTGAAATCCCAGATAGAAGTGCTGAAAGAGGCTCTGGTACTCTTTATTGAGAAATATAACCCGAAAGCGAAGTCGGGAATTCAGACAGAATAAATATGATAGTGCTAAGTCGAATATGAAGACCGACACAAGGTTTGTCCCCAAAGCAGCGCAAAGCGACCTTTGGGGGCGTAAACGTCACCTGCGGTGACACCTCGTGTCAAATGACAAAGGAGGAATAGCGTATGGGAAACGAAACGACAAAAAAAGACGGAGGTTTAGTTAGTCGTCCCAAGAGAAGAAAAGGGCAGGCAACTGGTGAACAGACGTCTGCTGTTCAGTCGGCGTCAGCGCAGGCGGAGGATACACAGCGGCAGAGCGAAACCCCTCCCTCTCATACCACACATCGTCCTCATTACTATACATTAGGGAAAAAATATTCCACGCTGGCAAGTCAGGCAGAGAAGTTGGCAGGAGCGACTAATACACATAATAAGAGACAACAGCTGGAAGAACTGAAAAGGACGAAGGCGGATTTGGATCAAACGTATGCAGAGTATGCTGCGATGCCCACATCGGAATCGGGAAACAATACGAAAAAACATCATACCAATATGGAGAAGAAGAAGAAAAAATGTGATTCCGATATGCAATTAGCGGAACAAAATATGCAATTAGCGGAACAAAAGGTAGAAAAAAACGCAGAACATCACGACATACTAAAGAGCTACCAGGGAAGCGTTCTTATAAAAGTTATTCAACATGCAGGCGAGCTGAGCAAGGAGGACAAAACCTTAGAAGATCCGGATGAAGATGAAACAGTAAAGAGTGATATCCAAAAAAGAAGAGATGCTGCGGTTGCTCACGAAGAGATAAAGGCGAGCCATGATGAAAAGGCTGATTTGGCATCATCGGTTCAAGAGTGGGGCGGAAGCGCGCTGGATGTGATTTCAAACGGAATGGATTTCGTGAAGTCGCTGGGAGAACATACCGGGGAGTTTAAAGACGAACAGAAAAAAGCGGTAAAGTATATCGGTGGCGTGAAAGATACGTCGGATACGCTTAGTAGTATACTTGGAATTATCAGTGTAGCGACATCGGCCATACAAGTGTTCCGCGGTATTTCGAAGGCTGTCAAGCACGACAAAAAGGGAATTGTTGATAATCAGGAAAGTTGGTTGAATGCGCGTGAAATCATGGGAAACCTTGTGAGTATGCTGGACAGTGGCCTTGGATTTGTGGGCGGCTTTATTGAGAGCGTACCGATTCTGGGGGATGTTTTTTCTATTATGACCAGCGGATTGCAGATTGGGGTAAATACTGCAAATTTGTGCGAGCATCGCATGCAGCAAAGGGCTGTGCAGGATGAGAAAAAGAGACTTTGGCTGGTGATTGAGAACAAACGGAAAAAGTATGCCGATTCCGGTGATGAGGAGACAAAGAAGCATTCTGCGTTTTATGATATTGAAGGCGTGGATGGGGACGACAAGATTGATGCCAAGCGTCGTGAACTATTAAAAACAGTACATGATCAGATGGTGACGCAGGCAGGAACTACGCCAAGTGCTGCAGGAAGTGCTGCAGGAAATGCTGCAGGAAATGCTGTAGGAAATGCTGTAGGAAATGCCAGTGCACAAGGAGCAGCCACAGAAAAGAAAAGCCTTTCGGAACGTTTTTGGGATCATTTTAAAGTCAAAAGTAATAAAGCTGATTTTGCGGATGCAGAAAAGAACATTTCAACTCGTATTGCTGAGTTGAGAAAAAGCAAACACGAAAGTACATATCAGGGAAAACCAGAAGACTACAAACGAAAAATGCGTTCCATGAAGGCTTTACAGCTTATGAATCAGTACAGGGCATTGGATCAGGCAGATAAAAAGATGAGTAAGTCATGGAAAGCTGATGCAGAGAGCATTGGTGTTAATTGCGCAAAAATTGTAAATGCGGCGATTTCCATTGCAGGAGCGGTAACTGCCGGAATTACCACTGTGGTGGGGGCAGGAGGAAAACTGTTAGTAAGTGCCTATGGAGGTGCCAGAAAGCTTGGAAGTTTTGCACACGAAAAGATTGGTGATAAGACCGGAGCCAATGCAAATAAGCAGAATACCCGTAGTGAAATGGCGGAGTATTTATTTGACAGAATGGTCATGTTATCACCCCAAGGTGGTGTGGCTTCATGGGATGGTGATTTTTTCATGCTTGGAGACAGTGTAAAGGATTATAAGATTAAGGAAGAAGCCACTGCCATGAGGGACATTGACATCGTACTTAAGGGATTGGGAGCAAGAAAAAGCAGCCTGATACAGGCACCCACCAGTGATCACATGAAAGATTCACTGGCAGCCGCATATTCTCAGGCTGGAAATTAGTGGGGTAATACAGGGATAGAAGAAAGGATATCTTATGGGACAGTTGACAGAACAGGAAAAAATCGAAGATTTTGAACGTATCAAAGATATGCTGGATGAACTGAACCAGGCAGCAGAGATTCTGCAGGTGGGTGAGGACAATTCGGAAACTGTTATGATGGTGGTACTTCCCACTACCATGGAGGATTGGGAAGAGGAATACAAGACGGATATGCATATGGCTACCTGCTATATTATGCAGCCGGAAGGGGAGGAAGGGCAGCCCACCAAATACATGATGATTTATACACCGATCCTTGTGGATGTAAGCACTTTGGATGAACTGGAGGTATTGCGTTATATCAGTGAACTGAATCGTACGCTTCTGGTGGGAAGCTGCTTTTACGGTGAGGACTTAAACGATGGACGCAGGCTGGTCCAGATCAAGTGGACCATCGGCGGCTATGCAGGGGAACCCTTTGACGAGGGAATTGTATGTGAGGCATTGTATGAATTAGGCAGTACTTATGACACCATAAAGGCACATCTTAAGGAGATGATTAGCCGGGCTTAGGAGAAAGTAGTAAGTATAGATAGGAATGAAAGGCTTACGAGAGGAATGAGAACCATGGAACAGGCAGGATATGCACAGCGTCTCAATGAATCTCTCCTGGAAATCGGCCGCAGGCTTATGGAGCGGCACGATGGAAAGGCGGAGGACTTTGGAGGTGCGGACGAGAAAATTGCAGAAGTGAGACAGGAAGCCAAAGATGCGGGAGTATTTTTGGCTTTTGAGAGACTGTGCGCCTGCTTTGCACTAAATGAGTATGAACAGGTGCTGGCTTGTCTGTTATGGTATCAGCAGCAGAAAAACGGCACAGGCGTTCAGGCGGAAACAGTCCGAAGACTGATGCAGCCTTATGTACAGTGGCGTGGAAAGGGCTTTCTGGCTCCCTGCTTCTGGCAGGAGCAGGGCGAGGTGCAGTTGTCTCCGGGAGCATTTGCCTATCTGGAAGGGGAACTGCCCCAGCCTGTTGGCGGGATGGAGCTGTCTCTGCCGAAAACCGGAAATTGTTACGGTGGAGAGGAATTTTTCGCTGCAGCAAAAAAAATTCAGCAGTATCAGGAGAAGCAGTGGAAAAAAGAGGAACCATGGGAACCGTTGGCACTGGTACTGTCCGGAGAGAAAGGCAGTGGCAGACACTATCTGGTACAGCAGCTGGCAGCCAGACAGGAGCAGTGTCTGCTGTATGTTACACCCGGGGAAAATAAAGAATGGATGGATTCGTCCCGACAGAATCGCTATATCAATGAAATCCTGCTTCAGACCGAGCTGTATGATGCCCTTGTCTGTGTAGAGATGGGAACAAAGACAGCGGAAGCACTGGCAAAGCAGTTGTCCGGGTATTTGCCCTTTGTGATATTGACCTGTGAGAGCGGTAAGGAACCTAGGGAAGATGTGGGTTATACCCTGTTGCATCATCGGATGGAACTGCCGGACATGGAACTAAAAAAGCAGATCATTGCAGACTGTTTTGGTGCGGAAGAGGCTCCGGTGGAACCGCTTGCTGCCAGACAGATGCCTTTGGGAAACTACATCCGTTACATAAAAAGTGTCCGGGCCGGAATGGTGACCGGGATACAGGAGCCGGAGCAGGAAAATTACCACACAGGCTCCATACATTTGAATCTGTTGCCGGCAAACCGCACCTTCCAGGAACTGAAGCTGCCCAGACAGCAGCATGAGCAGTTAGAGAAAATATGCGGTATCGTATCGGCTCGGAAACAGGTCATGAAGGAATGGGGATTTGAGGAAAAATACGCCTATGGGAACGGCATTTCCGTTCTGTTTTACGGTGCGCCGGGAACCGGTAAGACCATGGCGGCACAGGTGATGGCAAATGCGTTGGGACTGCCTCTGTTTCGGGTGGATCTGTCCCAGGTGATCAGTAAATATATCGGAGAGACCCAGAAAAATATGGGTCGGATTTTTGAGGAAGCAGAGAAGTGTGACTGTATTTTAATGTTTGACGAGGCGGATGCCATTTTCGCAAAACGAAGTGATGTGTCGGATGCCCAGGATCGTTATTCCAATGCAGAGACCGCGTATCTGCTGCAACGGATGGAGCAGTACAACGGGGTTTCCATTCTGGCAACGAATTTTTTACAGAATTTTGATGAGGCATTCCGCAGAAGAATAACCTATATGCTGCATTTTCCTATGCCGGACGAGGAACTGCGCAGGCAGCTTTGGGAGAGTGTATTCCCGGAATCCGCAGAAGTATCTGCTGAGGTGGATGCGGCTCTTTTGGCCCATCATTTCGAACTGTCCGGAGCTGCCATCAAAAATGTGTCCGTGCACGGCGCCTGCTGTGCCATGGCAGAGGGCAGCAGCATCGGGATGAAGCATTTACTGGATGGCATCCGGAATGAATATGAAAAATCGGGAAAGAATTTCAGCCCTGAACAGAAAGAGCTGATGAACATATATCAATCGTGATTGAAAAAGGAGATGTTTTGAGACATCCGTAATGTACTTTTGGAAAGAGCTTGGTGAAAAGTCTATGAGAGAAACATTAAGTAGATTAAAAACGAAAAAACGAATTCAAAAATACACGGCAGCAGTGGCAGTTGGTGTAGTGGCTATCGCATTGCTGGTGGGTGTTGGAGTCCGGGGCCAAAGTGAGACAATCAATGAGGTGAACTTTGCCGTGGATGACCAGGGAAATTATCAGGTGGAGACCGCTGCTCAGCTGCAGGCATTGGGAAATGCAACTGAGGCAGAAACCCAGAACAGGACATTTTTGCTCACAAAGGATATTACAGTGGAGTCCGTAAGTGCAGCCAGCACCGGAACCTTTGCAGGTACATTGGATGGAAACGGACATATGATCACCTATGGAGATGTGACGATTAGCAGCGAAACTACCAGCGGAACAGAAACTGTCATCAATGAGGGTATTTTGTTTGGTAGTCTGACCGGAACAGGAACGGTGAAGAATCTGTTCCTGAAGGTGGGAGATGTAAATTATGTGCATGAGAACGCAGTGGCAGCCACGGTGTCAGGCGGAGAGGTGTCTCTGAAGCCATACACAGAGCCCTGGCTGGATCTGGATGCCACGGGTGATGAAAGGACGGCACTTGAGACAACCATCAAAAATATGCTGTTGACGGCAAGATATGACAGTGTGACTGACACTACTCCAACATCAGGAAAGATTGTATTTACCGATCCGGGCGAGACACAAGAATTTTATATCAAAATACAGGCAGAAGATGTGGGGGTGCAAAAAGCAGATGTAATCACCACACAGAACGGAAAAGAGGTTCACTTTGGCGTTGTCTGCGGAGAAAATAAGGGAACCATTCAAGATGTTAAGGTTCGCGCAGGTCAGATTAAGGCAACCACTAACGATGATTCTTATAAGAAGACTGAAACGTATTCCAGCACGGAGACCATCACTTTGACCCAGTGGTATAAGGTGGATGTGACCGGAGATAGCGGAACAGACACTCAGGTGGTAAAGCCTGTTCAGGTGCATGATAGCTACTGCTATCTCTATGCAAAGGATAGCAGTACTGGGGCATACTATCCTCTGTATCAGAAAAAAGGGGACGGGACATTCGATTTGGAGAAGCCCCTCTATAATAAAACAGCGAATAATACGAAATTTGACTTATGCAATCCCACTGACGAAGGAACCAGCGCACATGTATTTCCCGCTGGTTCTACATGTGATATTACCGCTACAGATGGAAATGCAACCATTCCATTAACATGGATGCATCTATCTAGTAGATATTATCTTTATGCCAATAGTGGCGCTGATCTGACCAAGCCTCTTTACGAAATGACAAACGGAGCATTTGATGTGGCAAAACCTTTGTATCAAAAGGTGTATTATCAAAATGGTTGGTGTTATTACACGGATGGTACATATGATATGGAGCATGCAGTGCTTTATCCTGCATGTGGGAACTTGTCCGGTGGTGTTTCTGTGACACAGTATGGTGGACCAGGAACGTACTATTACGTTTATGGACAAGATTCCTCAGGAAAGTATGTAGAATTGTATAAACGGAATGAGTCTGGGGTATTGGTTGCTGACGTTCCATTGTATAATAAAACAAGCGATGGATTACAGTTTGATTTGAGTAGTCCAATTATTTCCGATGGTGGTTTGGAAGGGTTATCGGGATTAGTGGATGTAACTACGTCACAATCGGTTAATGTTAGTTGTACTAAATATCTTGACGGAACGAATTACTATTTGTATGCACGTACCGATAGTGGTGGTTGGGATTTGACAATTCCTCTCTACACAAGTACGCCCACTACTGTAGAGGAGACAAATACTTACTTTATTTATGATAAGTTAGATGTTGACGGTACCATTTATTATAATTATGCACAACCGAGGCAAACAGGTGATGGAACGAGCCCTGTTTTCAGTAATGGATACAGTGTGCAGGTGAATACACAGGAAAAAATGGCGACAAAGTATTTGTATCTTTATGCTTATCACAATAATAGTTTTTATGATGTGGAAGTTCCACTGTATACAGATATGGCTAATCCGGTTGTGGGAGCCAATTCCATATATTCCTTAGAAACGATAAATGAAATCCAATATTATGATTTGTCAAAATACAAAAATGGTACTGCCACCAATTTTGTTTTGACACCAGAAGAACAATATGTTCCGGTATATTACACCGCAAATGATGTGGATGAAAATGGAATCACAGAAACACTTTATAAAATGGACTCGATTGCCTGTAGTAAAGCGGGTGATTTGGAATATTCGACATCTTTGGACCAGATTACATCTTTCACCTTGAGCAATACCAGCTATAGTGCAGAGGCTACGAATGCAAAGCTCTATGCCGGCGGTATTGCCGGATATCTGAATGGCGGAACCATAAGCGGAGCGGTACAGCAGGGCACAGTATCCGCAACCGGTAAGGGGAAAAGTGCCCCGTTGACAGCGGGAGCTGCCCAGGTCACAACCGGAGGGACGGAAAAGATAAAAGGTAAATTAGAGATTTACGCCGGAGGAGTGGCAGGCGGAGCCTGTGGCGGAAACATCAAGGACTGCCTGATACAGGGAATGGGAAGCATAACGCTGCCAGGTGCGGATGATAAGGATAGCAGTACCGGGATTGCCAGTGCAAAGGGGTATGCCGGAAGCTGTTTCGGTATCGTAGAGGACAGTAGTTCCGTAGCAACCACATCTCTGACCACCTGTATCGTGGACAATGGAACATCAGGAAAGCTCACGGGAACAGGAATAGCAGAGGCAGTGGAGTGTCTGGTAAACGCTGAGACTCCGGATCTTGTTACTGGTTTGGCCCAGCTGAGTCTGGATAAATTCAATGAGTATGGGGATAGTATGTCCGGCTGGAAGTGTCTGGAAAAAGATGAGACCAAGGAGAACGATGACATCTATGTACCGGCGTGGCTGGTGAAAAATCCTGAATTTACCTATTCCATGGACGCAAACGGAACGTTTGTAACAACACTTCCGGAAGGAGAGTCTGCTTTTAACAAATTGACCGTCCATTATCTGTACCATGATCAGTTGGAGGATGACACGTTGACGGAAGGCTGTGTTACCAGTGGCGAGAAGGAAACCATAGCAGCCGGACTTCAGCCGACCATGGGAAAAAGCGGATATATGAAAGTGTGCAGTACCTATGCGGCAGATGGAAAATTCTATTATTTCAAACAATATGATGCGACAGATACGAATGGCAACCCTATTCTTGAGAATTGTCCCACCGTTTATCTGGATAACAAGGATTATAGCCAGCTGACATATGGTGAGAGCTTCAACTATGATGAGGGTACGAAGCAATACCTGCTGGAAGTTCAGGGAGACATACCGGAGGAGGCAACGGTAAAATATTATTACAGTTTTATAGAACAGGGAAATGTGAGCAGCCTGTCAGCGTTGACGTTACCGGGAAGTGGCGGAACAGAGGCCGAGGCCACCTGGGATGAAAATAGTAGCACCAATAATCGCTGGACTGCAAAAATATCATACCCGGATGACAAAGATGGGGATGCGGTATTTTTGGGATTCTGGGAGATAGACGGAAAGTATTATCCGGCTGCCACATCGGACAGTATTGCGGCACCTCCGGTGGAGTTTTATAAGGAGACCCTTCAGACAGGAATTTATTACCAGAATACAAGTGATAGGAATATGGTTTATACTGCATTGGAAACAGGGGCAGATGTTTTTGAAAAGCAGAGCATCCAGATGCTTAACTGTGAGACAAATAGCAGCTATTCCTACTATTATCTGTTTTCGAAAGACCCCATGCCGGATCATTTACAGCAGACTGTGGATCAGTGGAAAGATACTGCCAGTGCCTATGGGAAGGGCAGCTCCATCACTGTGCCTTCCTATGAGGACGATGTGACGGAAATTTATCTGTATTTGTTTAAGGCAAGACAGGGACGTGATACGGCTGTGAGGGAATATCGATTTAGCTTGAAAGAGGATGGGATAGAGCCTTCTGTTTCCGATGACACAGCAGTTCTGAATGGAACGTGGCTGAGTTTAGATGTGACGAATTTTGCTACAGGGCTGGAGAATCGTCAGGTGCGGTATCTGATAAGGGATAGTAAGATGTCTGAAGAGTCGCTGACCGGTTTGGAAACTACTGTATATACGGCTGGAAGCAAGATTCAGCTGCTGCGGGGAGAGACTAATAACAAATATATATATGTACAGGCATTTGGAAAAGTTGGAGATATAGACGCCTGCAGTCAGGTTGTGGAATTTAGCTATGTATTCTCTGAAAAAAGTGAGGTTCCCACAATTTCACCCAATACCATTTCCATTATGGACGGAACAGAAAATATTCAGGCAGCATCCGAGGTGGAGGCTAAGACAGTGGCTTATCTGGAAACACAGGTAAATGGAAAAATTCTGTACTGTATGGGAAATAATTTTGAGGGAAGCCAGATCAGTGCCACCATTGTGGGAAATGAGGCAATGGTCAGCCGGCTGAATCAGTCTGCAGGGGATAATGACAGCACAACCATTAACAATATCCTTTACATCAGAAATAACGGCATATGGTACCAGATGTCTGCAGGTGCAAAGGTTTATGACCCGGAGTCCGGAATTTATCTGAATAACGAAACCAATGCCACGGTGGACTATTATATCGGCGTGATCAATTTTGCGGAAAAGCAGGAGGATGAGCAGACAGGAAAAGAACCAAGCGAGACGGTTTACTATGTGTATCATGTACTGCCCATGACAGCGGCAGAGACACCCATTGCAGTATTGTCCACCAGTGAGACAAATCCAACCACAGTTTTGGTAGGGGATAGTCTGTACTTCAATACCTTGACGGCAGATGCAGAGATGTACTATACCACCAACAATTCCAACCCGGGCATAGAAGAAAAAGGAGCTACCAAAAAGTATGATCCGGCAGAGGGAATCAAAGTAACGGGTAATTACAATAACTCTTTCATCGTGAAGATTGTGGCGGTAAAGAGAAATGCCAGTGGGGAATTGATGACGAACCCCAGTAGCATCGGATACTATATTTATAGGATTATTCCACCTGATCAGGTGGAAAAGCCTACTTCCATACCATCCACCGATGAGACAAATCCTACAAAATTGTCACCGGGGGAGAAAATATTGCTGAGTACGGGTACCACGGGAGCAGCCATCTACTATACCACGGATGGCAGTAACCCCAGTGTCACATTGAGCAGTACAGAGGCAGATGCAACCATAACCGTAAATAATGGCACCTTATATGATGCCACCAAGGGAATTGTGATGCCGGAGCAGGGAGATGGATATTTTACCATACGTGCCCTGGCGGTGAAACCGGGAATGCTTACCAGTGATGTGGTTGAGCTGAGATACAGTTTTCCGGATGGAGTTTCATCTCCTTATGCCACTCCGGTATCCGGTACGGTGGAATTGGGTACAACGGTGGAATTGAAGGATGCCACCAAGGGAGCAGTCATTTATTATGAGGTGGCGTATGGAGGGAATGTCCCGGCCAATCCCACCTTGGGAAGTGCGGTATTTGACAGTGCACATCCCTTTGTCATTGATCAGGATACCACCATTAAGGCCATGGCTGTTTTGGATGGAGTCAAGAGCGATGTGGTGACCTTTAGCTATGTGGCTTCAGCGAAGCTGGGCGTGCCGGAGGCATCCTTGAAGAGCGGAAGCATTGTATCCAGAAGTACCAGCCTTACATTGTCCGCTGAGGGAGGATCCATTTACTATACCACAGATGGAAGTGATCCGTCGGATGTGACGAATACTAATGCAGTATCGGGAAATTCGCTGTTGCTGGATGGGGATTATGGTAGTGTGATCACTGTGAAGGCATGCACCAGGATGAAGGGAAGCTCCACCAGTGATGTGGCAACCTTTACTTATCAGATCAGTCAGTATCAGGGCGGAGTAACCAGTGATGTGGCCAGTGGTGGGGAACTGACAACAGGAACCACCGTCAACCTGATTTCTGATGTGTCGGATGCAGTGATTTACTATACGGTGGATGGCACATCTCCTACCAGTGGAAGTTCCACCGGGACAACGGTGACCTTGAATCAGAGCCCCGGTTCCTTAGTGACGGTGAAGGCAGTGGCTGTGCCAAAGGGACTTACGGTGGATGATGCGGGAAGCACCACTGCAATCTTTACTTATAAGATGAAGCAGGGAATTGCAGCACCCACCGCATCCCACACAGGAGGAACACTAAGTTCCGCAATATCCGTGAGTCTGTCAGCTCCACAGGGAAATATTTATTACACCACTGACGGGACGACCCCTACTGCAAATTCCAGCCTGTATAAGGAACCGATCACGGTAAATAAAACCATGACTTTGAAAGCTATAGCAATTACCGACACCGGAGACAAGAGTGACGTTGCCAGCTTCTCCTATCAGGCAGCCGGACGGGCAGCCCAGCCCCGGGCATCCCTTGAGAGCAAGGTGGTGGAACCGGGAACAAAGGTGTTGCTGTCCTGTCAGACCGGCGGCGCCCAGATTTATTACTCCACAGATGGAACAGTGCCGACTTTGAATAATTTGGATAGTTTGTTGAAGTATGACGGAGAAGGAATTATTGTAAACCGAACGGTGACCATTCAGGCTGTGGCATATAAGGAGGGCTTGCTATTGAGCAAGGTGTCTTCCTATACATACGAGGTGGATACGGTTCCGGCAGAGGAAGCCAAAATAGAGGCGGAGAAAGAGGCAGCTGCCAATGCCTTACAGGAAACAGATGCAACCGGCTTAGAATCCCGCCGGGAAGAAAGTACAGAAGGTGTCTCCATTAAGGGAGTAATTCTGACAGAAGATGAATTTTGTACCTGTGTGGCCGCAGCGGAAGATGTCTTTCCGGAGAATACGAAGCTGGTATCCAGGGATGCTGCCTGCAGTACAACCATGGAAGCAAATCTCCGGGCATTATTGGGAGACGAGTATGAGATATTACAGCTGTATGATATGAGACTGTATAGTAACGGGGCCAGTGTACAGCCTTCCGGGGATGTGGAAATCGGTATTCCTGTTCCCAAGGAGTATGAGGATGCAGTGCTGACCATTATCTATGTGGACGGAGATGGAAATGTGCGTACCTGTGAAACCAGACGTTCAGGGAATATGCTGTATGCATATACCAATCATTTCAGTGTGTATGGTGTGGCAGGAGTTTCCCAGCCGGACCAGAGAGGATTTCAGCTGAATGTCACAGTCATTGTGGCAGGTGTGGCAGGAATTATCGCCATAACGGGAATTGGATTTATCTTTGTGCAGAGAATCAGACGCAGAAAATATCGCAGAACGAAACAGTAAAGGAAGAGATGCTATGCGCCATTTGAAAAAGAAAAAACGTAAATACAACAGAAAAAAATATCTTTATATTACGGGAATAGCAGTGTTTCTTCTGGTGCTGGGTTCTGTGGCATATATGGGCGCTGTGTCTGCGGGAAGAAGCACATCCCTGGCACAAAGTGACAGCTATGATGTGATGGGAGTGACGGATAAACTTACGTGCGATGATCAGGTGCGTGGTACATTAAGCTTACCGGCACCGGGAGACGGATATCGGATTACATCCGATGACTGGTCTGTATCCGCAACGGTAACGGAAGATTACTTCTGTAAGCCCGGTGATGTAATCACTGTTACGGATTGGGATCCCCAGGCTAGTTATGAAGCTTCTCAAGGTATTTCCGTTAAAACATGGGAAGACCCTGGTGAAATTCTCACTGGATATTTTAAAGGTAATCTTGAAAATAATACGGCACAAAGTACGGATTATCGGGATACTTTTTATCTGATACTGGACGGAGAACCCGAAGCACAAACACTGACGCAAGCTGAACTCTGGAACAAGTTTATGAGTTATTTGGAAACGAAAGGGATAGCAATCGAAGAAAACCAAAAAAGGATACAGATGGTGAAGAATCAGTCAACCAAAGCATGGGACAATGATCCGGCGAGAATTAACGAGTTGTGGAACGATTTCATGGGGGAGATGGGAGCCAAGCGGTATGAGGCTGACAAAGGGATCGTCATACCGGAAGATGGTGCGATGAACCAGACGATTCTCTTAATCCGATGGGACATTGAACAAACAAATTTGACATATTTCATTCAACTTAGTTTCAGTGAATCTGGCGATTGGATTACAGGTCCTCCCCTTAGTGATGATACCATCGCTGCACCGTTGATTTCAGTCAATTACTATCCGGTTCAGAAGAAAACTGCTATCGCTGCACCGAAGGTGACCACAAAAGACGCATCCGGCCAGACCATAACCTGCTTGCAGAGTGAGAAATATTCTGTTTTCAAAGATGCCAGCGTAACACTGCAGCTTCCGGAGGAAGCTAAGACAGTGAATGACACGAGAGAATGTGAATTCAGTTATTTCCTGTCATCCACGGATTATTCTGAGGAAGAAGTATTAAAACAACAGTGGAAGACGGTGGCGGCAGAGGATGAGGGACTGGACATTGCCCTGGCCGGAAAAAATATGGCCGGAAATACCCGTTATCTGTATGTGCAGTTGAAAATCAAGGATAGCGAAGAAAGCTATTTTGGTGAATCTTATACAGACAGTGAGATTGTAAAGTACACCTTTGTTTATGATAAAGGAAAGCCGGATGGCACCATAATATTCCAGCCGAAGGACGCAGAGGGAGAAGAAGAACAGAAATCCACCGGTGTGGATGTGGGAGAATTCACGGAACTGGTGTGGGAGCCGGGAACCGATGCGCAGGCAGCCATCTTTTATACCACAGACGGGTCGATCCCCAAATTCCAGTATTTTACAGGGGATGAAACGGTAACACTGGGGGCGCTGGAGGAGAAGGCAGCGGAGGAATCCGGCAACATCTGTTTTGTGACAGATGCATCTGAAACTAGCAATTATTTGAAAGTAAATGGTTTCTGGTATGAGTGTAGCAAGTCCGTGCAGTTATTTGCCGAGGGGGATGCAATTCCGGTAGGAAAAGAATGCAGGGCGGAAAACCGGATACAGGTGGAGGCTCTTGCGGTGGTATCCGGAAAGGAAATTGGAGATTATAAAAGGTTGTCCCTTCCGCTGGTATTGAAAAAAACAGTACAAAACCCCGGAACAGACGTGGCCACCTCGGAGGATGCACCCACGGAGCTGGTGATGGGAGCAGCTGTAAACTTCAGTTGTCTTGAGACAGGCAGTGAGATTTTCTATACCACAAACGGAAGCGCCCCGGTGGTGTCAACGGAGAAACAGGCAGATGGAACCGTGATTACCGTGCCGGGTAACAATAGTACCAAAAAGGTGTCAGACGGGGAAAGTGTTACCATTACGGAGGAGATTGCCTCCTATGGAAGTAATCTCACCTTTATGGTAAAGGCCGTCTGCTATGAGGATGGTTACCGTACCATGAATGACAGCGAGGTAGTGAAATTCATTTATTACATAGGGGAGCAGGATCCGGTGACACCGGTGGGAGCCATTCCGGTGACAGATGCCGCAAATCCGGCGATACTGGGAGCAGGCAGGAAAATAGCCCTGCATTGTGATACCCCGGGAGCCACCATCTATTACACCATAGACGGTACGGAGCCGGTGCGTTATGAGGATGGTACTCTGGCAGGAAATACTTATGAGTACAATGCAGCAGAGGGAATTACCATGCCGACCCAGACGGATTCGTTGTTTACCATTACGGCAATTGCCTACAAGGAAGGAATGGCAACCAGTGAAATCGCCCGGTTTGTCTATAAATATCCGTCGGCAATATCATCTCCTTACGCCACACCCGGAAGCGGAACCGTGTCGGAGAATACCCAGGTTTTCCTGAAATCCTCCTCGGAGGATGCAGTCATCTATTATGAGATTGCTTATGATGGGGAAACACCCAAGGATCCTACAGAGGCAAGCAGTGCTTTTGAAGAGACGAATCCTATTGTGATTACCAAGGAGACAAAGATTAAGGCCATTGCAGTGAAGGACGGAACAAAAAGCAGTGTCAGTGAATTCAGTTATACCATAGCCAACAAGCTGACGGTGCCGGAGCCATCTCTCAGAAGTGGTTCGGTGGTTGCCAGAGGAAGCACTGTCACCTTAACGGCGGACAGCGAAGCTACCATTTACTATACCACAGACGGTTCTAACCCCGCAGATCCGGCCAATACCAATGTAAATATTGGTAATACGGTATTTCTGGACGGGGCTTCGGGCAGTGTGGTAACCATTCGGACTTACGCTGCCAAAACCGGATACAGTAACAGTGAGATCGGCAACTACAGCTATACCATCAGTTACTATGAAAATGCTATCTTTGCAGATAAAGAAAATGGAACTGTGGTGAAAAACGGAGACAAGATTACCCTGAACACGGATGTGACCGGTGCGGATATCTACTATACCTTAGACGGCAGTATGCCTAATGTCTTAAGTAATAAGGGCAATGTGGTAACCATTAACGGAGCTTCGGGAAGTACCGTTGTGTTAAAGGCGATTGCCGTGGTGCCCGGATCTTCCGGTTATGCGGCAGCGGCGACCTATACCTATACCATTACGGATAAACTGAAGGCACCGCAGAGCAATGTGCCCTCCGGAGCAATCTTTACGGAGGAAGGGGAGGTGACCCTGACAGCGGAGAAGGGGAATATCTACTATACCACAGACGGTTCGGTACCCAACGAAAACAGTAAGATGTATCAGGGAGCCATCCGTATCACCAGCGGCACCACCATAAAGGCCATTGCCATATCTGAGGATGCAGATGCCAGCGATGTCAGCACCTTTGTGTATCAGATGGCGGGGCAGGTGGCAGATGTGGAGGCATCGGAGGAAAGCGGACAGTTGGATATCGATACCGAGGTGATACTGACCTGTGATACGAATGGTGCAACCATTTACTATACCACCAACGGAACCGATCCGGACCCGGACAATACCAGTGTGCTGAATGTCTATACCGGGCCCATTACCATCAGCCGTCCTGTGACCTTAAAGGCCATTGCAGTAAAGTCAGGTATGCAGGCAAGTAATGTTCTGACGGTGGGATACACTGTTAAGGAGGCGGTTGTGGTAGAGGAGGAAGAAACCGTAGAAGAAGAGGAAAAGCAGTGGGACAATGAAAGCGGAAGACTTCAAAGCAGGCGAACGTTTGAAGAATCTGATACCGGTCCCAGCTTTACGGATATTTTGTTAAAGAATTCTGCCTATGGAGTGGTTCTGGCGTCAGACTTTGAGGTGATACCTGAGGATGTGCAGTTGAACGTCAATAAAGTTCAGGCAGATGCCACTTCGGAAAACCTTGTGAAACAGAACCTGGGACAGAAATATAGTGTTGTATCCTGCTATGATATTACCTTAACCCGGAATGGGGAGGAGATTCAGCCGGAAGGAACCATAGAGATCGGGCTGCCCATACCCTCTGAATATGAGAATGCATTAATCTATGTGGTGCATGTATCGGAGGATGGGACAATGGAGATACAGGAAACCAGAAGAAGCGGTGGTATGGCGTATGCGAAAGTATCGCATCTGAGCCAGTATTCCATTGTGGCACCGGTGACGGAGGAAGAGAAAGAGAGCCGTTTATGGATTTACATATTGATTGGAGTGGGCGTACTGGCGGTGCTTGGAGCAGGAATTGGTTTTATAGTTTACCGTCATCAAAGATATTATGACATATAAAGAAAGGACGAGGGCAGATGTTAAATCGAAAGTACTATTCATTTGAACGAAATAATTATTTCTATGGTAAGCTGTTGACTTCCAGGGATTTTGAGAGTGAACAGGAGTACATGAATAACAAACGGCGTTTCTTGAATTCCGTGCTGTATGGTGCAGGAATTGTGTATGGGCTGAATGTACTCAAGGCAGATGATGCCTCAATCATCGTTCAATCCGGTGCAGCACTGGATGGGGCGGGAAGAGAAATCGTAGTGCCGAAGACACAGGTGATTAAGCTGGCTACCATTGAAGGGTATCAGGAACTTACTTCCTCTAAGGCATATCTGGGAATTGCTTATCAGGAAGAGAAGGTGGATCCTACCTATTCCGTCATGGGGACAGACGGAGAGGAAGAAAAGAGCAAACGTTACAATGGCATCCGGGAGGGGTTCCGGCTTTATCTCATGGATGAAGAGGCATGTTTGAATCAAAAACGAAAGGAAGAGGCTTTTATCCGCAGAGAGGTTATCTTCCAGGACAGCGATATCATGGTGATACAAAAGACACCCGCTTACATCACAAGAGGAAGAAAAGCGCGGGTCAAGGTAGAAATTGTGAAGTTGTCCCATGCACCGGAACTGTTCTCCATTCAGTATCAGTTGGTGGCAGAGGGCTTTGCAGGACATGGTATCACTGTGGCAGCCGATAATCTGAATCTGGAATACGGCGAGAGAACCGTGCTTGAGTACGAATTGATTCCGGAGGCATATATTTTCAGCGGAAATGAAGTGACGCTGACCATGAGGGATATTGAGATTCAGAAGTCGGAGAAAAAGGAAAAACTCAAAAAAGAATGCAGCGTTTCTATGCAGCCGGTCCAGGAAGAAGTATTGGAGTGTGTACTTAAGAATTCCTATAAGGGTATTTTGGATGTGGATCTGGACAACCATTATGATGACAAGCTCTGGATTGCCAAAATCGATGTTTTAAAATCAGGAAGTTCTGTGTTGATTGAAAACATTGAAAATGCACCGTTGGAGCAGTATGTGTACAATACAGAGCAGTTGATGGCGTACAATCATTTGAATGAATTCCTGCTGCCGGAGGGTGGAAATGTTCCCAATGCATTTACCACAGAGCAGGTGACAAAGGTACAGGATACGGGAAGAGAGCCGGCGGTCAGCTCCCGGTTTCATTCCAGCGGTGTCTTTGAAATGTCTCTGGGTAATGGCGGAGAGGCCGGAAAGGTTTATTATTCCGATGAGATCATGCACGGACTGGGAGAAGGAGCCGTGTATGTGGAGGTAGGAATCGAATACCTGACCAGGGATACCAGGGAAGGAACGGAGAGAGAAGAAATCATTCTGGGTGATAACAGTATCTTTATTCAGTCGGAAAACAAGGAAGACGAGAAAATGCATCCTATGGACTCTGCAGTAAAGATTCTGCCCGGCCGTGGTACTTTTGTGGTAGGTGTAAGACCAAAAGTAAAGACAGGAAAGATCGGATTGCGTATCCGCTGGTATGCATTTAAGCCGGAGGATCTACAGCAGAGAGTGATGAAGAAGGAACAGAGCGGATGCATCATGATCCAGCCGGATACCATTGTGGTACAGCCCAAGGGAACCGCACATATCAATCCTGTGTTTATCAATATGCCGGAGGAGGCTTTGATGTATACCCTGTTGGATACTGAGGGTGGAAAGATTGACAATAACGGAACGTATACGGCTCCGGCACAGGAGGGAGTATACGAGATCAAAGTATCCTGCATCAGTAATCCGGATATCTTCGCACAGGCATTTATCATTGTCTCACAGAAGAAGGAAGAGAACTGACTGGATAACAATAAATAATTGGAGTAGGTGAAGCGGATGTATTTTGCTCTGAACATGGAACTGGAAATTGTTCGTACAATTTTACAGAATGAGGTCAACGACATTTATGTTTGCACGGATGTATCGAAGGATACGGGTGTATTTTATACCATGGTTTCCATTGGGGATGCAAACTATCGGAAGATGATTGCGGAGAAGGTAAATACGGAGGGACTGTTTTTTAAAAATCAGGATTATGTGGGTTCCTTCGTGTATTCCAACAAATTGAATCTGGTATTTCGTTATCATCAGGAGAATTTGTTGTCTCTGATGGGAGAGGTATACCTTTACAGATTTACAGAGTGCAAGACAGCAGCGGTGAATCTGGTGGCAGCTTTTGCAGAGGCGGGGGTCAGTCCTGAAATCGGAATGCTGCTGTTGAATTCCAGAAATATCAACATATCAAAAGATGGTGACATTGACCTGAACTATTTCCTTGATTTTGCAGAATATAAGGAAGAGGTAACCGAGGAAGAATACATCAATCTTTTAGGAGAAAAGGCCTTTTCTATCCTGGAAATGAACTATAAGGAAAAGTACCACTCACCGGATATCTATCCCAGTGATCTGCGCTTGTATTATATGAAACTGAAACATCAGGGATTTCATTCACTGGGACAGATTATCAATACCATCCGGGGAATGTCCGATTCCCCCATGGAGATGCGGGGAGTTGTCTGGTGGTTTCGGAGCAGGATCCGGAGAACCCGAGGATTTTTATTCCGCAATGCCATGCATACATTTTTGACAATCATGGTGTTGGCAACCATTGTGTATGCAGGCGTACAGATTAGTAAGCGGGTTCGGGCGAACCGGGTATTTGAGGAAAATGTCAGCTATAACGGACTGGAATACATCGGTGATGTATATCTCGGAAATTAAAATGGTTAAACAGACGAGGGCAAACGAATGAAAAAGTGGATGAAATATATTGTAATTACATTAGCAATAGCAGCCGGTATTTATGCAGCGGTTGTCAGTCTACGGGAGCGAACAGTGTCTATGGACCATTTTATTGCCGTTTCCAATGGAGTGGATGGAGACAGTATTGTCGCGTGGTATGAGGGTGATGAGACTGTTGTTGCCAGGGTAAGTAATGCCGGAAAGATAGAGAAATATGTATCTTTTGACACACTGAATAAGGGAAGGATGTATACGATCCGGGGGATTGCAGCAGGCTCTGCAGACACGGCATATATGCTGCGGGATGTGCGGAATGCCCAGACAGGCAATCTGATTGAGCAGGAGCTGGTGATCTTAGACTTTGGAAGACTTTTTCCGAAGGAGCAGAAGTCCTTTGTTCTGACGGATGAGACGGAAAATTATGAATACCAGTGGATTTATGTGACCGGAGAGACCATCACACTGATTGCTACTGACATGTATGAAGAGCAGGCTATACGAAGAACTTATGAATATGGGTCTCTGCTGGCCGACACCTTAAATATTAAAAATACCAGGATTTATCCGTTGGCAAAGGGAGAGGGAATCTACCAGGCAATGGGAAATAATACAGATCTGGTTTATATTTCCGATTCCGGCAAGATATACCGGGCAGATGAAGAGAGTGTAACAGAAGTCTATCCGGCAAGGAAACTGACTACCCTTATGTATCCCACATTCCTGGCTTATGCGGAGAGTGGCTGTGTTTATTTTGGCGAGCATGAGAGCGGAAATATCGTGAAACTGGATTTGTCCAACGGAGACGAGGAAGTGGTGATGGCAGGTGGAACTTCCATCGGGGGAGCCGGGGTTTACACACCCAAGTCCTTTGTCCAGGTTTCCATGACCAGTTTAAACGTATATACGGCGGTGGTTTGTGACACCCAGAATGAGAAATATAATCTGCTGTCTTCCTATGATGGGAGAGTAACTCTTATCAAAAACCTGAAATATTCATTGGCGGAGCTGGGGATAAAATTCGCAAAAAGTTATGTGTTGGCATTTCTGTTATGCGGTGGAATTATCCTGTTGATTGCATTGTTTATTTCAGGCATACGAAATGGACAAACCATTATGGGAAGACTGGTATATGTTTCTATTCCGTTAATCGTTGTGGTTATGAGTCTGTTTGAGCTGATTTCTTATCAATACTATCGCAGTGCCATTGAGGAGAATTTTGAAAAACAGGTGGAGGATGAAGGTAACATGCTCACTGCCTTGTTTGGGCAGGATGTTTTTGGCGAGGTGGAGTATCCCTATGATTATTCCGGAGACGCATACATCTATCTCAGCGAGCAGTTGAAGACCAGAGAGTTGTATAACCGCATTCTCTATTATGAGAGTGGTGAGATATATATAGGGGTTGATGAGAACAGTCCATGTTTTTATCCGGTGGATATCTGGATGAACCAGGGAGCAAAGGAACTCTATGAGGAGGCAGCGCTGACAGGAAAACAGGTCATTGGCTATATAAAGGATCAAATGGGAGAACGGCTGGTATGTATTACACCGGTGGGAGGAGCTTCCGGTCAGACCGTTTACCTGATGGAAAATGGTTTGTACGTTTCTAATATTGACAGTTATATGTCCGGATACACCAGGAATTTTACTATTATATGTGTATCATTTTCCATAATGATTCTGGTATTGCTGAGTATTTTCTTCTATCGGGTATTGTCACCGATTCAGGAAATGAAGTGGGTAATGGGCCGCTATGTGGAAGGAGAACAGGATGTCAGGGTGGATGTGAAGTCGGAAGATGAACTCGCCGGCATCGGAAGGGTATTCAATAAGATGGCGGAGGATGCCCTGGTGCAGACACATAATCTTGAGAAAATGTCAAAGACCTATTACCGGTTCATGCCAGCAAGTATTATGGAATTGCTGAATAAGGAAAATCTAGCGGATCTTACCCTGAACAGCAGGATTACCGGAGAATACGTAGTCGTGCAGGCATTTATCCGGAGACAGACGGATTGGAGCCTGGTGGATATGGAGGAGGCCACCAATCGGTTTTTCGCAACGCTGAATCAGTTTGCCACATCCAATGGTCTGGTAGCAGTTATGGATGATGCGGCAGCGGGAAATATACGGCTGATCTGTCGGAATGGTGTGGAGTCAGCTTTAAATACTGCGCTGGCTGTTCTTGCAAAGGTGGATGCAGATAATGCTTCAGAGGGATGCAAGGAGAAGCTGCAGGCATTTTTCCTGATTCATCAATCGGAAATCAATTTCTGTATTTGCGGAGATGAAGAGAGGTATATTCCCACTTTATTCGCACCGGAAATGGATGAGCTTCTGAAGAATAGAGAATTCATCGAACAGATGGAGAGCAGGATTCTGCTGACCCGGGATGCCTATGAATTGATCCAAAACAAGGATGTATATGCAAATCGTTATATCGGTGAAGTGTCATTGGATACGGAGAAGATTGGTATGTACGACATGTATGATGACAGAAGTGCGGAGGCTATCCGACGCATCAGGCACACGGCCAATACCTTCCATAAGGCAATGGCTTTGTATGAAAAAGGCTTCTATTATGAAGCAAAGAATTTGTTTACATTGGTATTGCGGGAAAACAGAGAGGATATGGCAGCAAAATATTATATCTTCCAGTGTGAGAAAGCGCAGGACGAGTCATAACAGTGGAGGCTGATAAGAGTGAATAGTTTTTTTAACATAATCGCGAAAGCCTTTGTAAGATTACGGACGGCAGTAATGAATCCATTTCGCCGGATATTGCGGCGGATTCAGCAGATTTTTAATGTCAATCTGATAACGGCAAAGCTGATTACACCCATTAATAAAAAAATACAGTCTATTTTTGACGTCAAGCCAAAGGAAAAAGATGATTATATTACCATCGGCATTTTTTGGATTTCCAAAAAGCTGTTGTATTTTCTGATTATGGCAGCCTGCGCCAGCGTGTTCCTGTATTTTACGCTGTTTGCCAAACCAATTGACGATACGGTTTCATCTACCAATGTGCTGACCACCGTATATTTTGATTATGATGATTTGGATCTTGCGGAGTTTTCGGGAAGGGCAAACATCCGGGCAGCAAATGGCGAGGTGGTATATACCGGCGATATTGACAAGGGTGTTTGTACCGGTCAGGGAACCTTGTGGAATCAGGATGGAACTCTGGTATATGAGGGAAGCTTTGAAAACAACAAATTTTCCGGTAAGGGAACCATGTATTATCCCAACAAGAAGCCTAAGTACATAGGAGAATTTGAGGATAATTGCTATTCCGGTTCCGGCATCAGCTATTACCAGGATGGAACCATGGAGTATGAGGGAGAATTCCGTAATGGCACGTTTTCCGGCGAGGGTACTCTATACAATGAAAATGGAATACTGGTGTATGAAGGTGGATTTGAAAATGGAAACCTTCATGGCGTGGGAACCTCGTACTATGAAAACGGAACCAAGAAATATGAAGGCGAATTCAATTCCGGACATGAGCATGGGGAAGGAACCATGTATTCTTCCACCGGAAAAAAATTATTTACCGGTCAGTTCGTCCGGGGACAGATTCAATACGAATCATTATTGGGAGCTGCCATGTCCGACGTGTTGAACATGTGTAACGAGACGCCTAAGATCTACTACTCCAACAACAGCACCACGTTCTGGTTTGAAGGATTAGGCTTGGCGTTGGAGACAAACTGCGTGGTAGAACTGAAAAAGGACGAAAGCCTGACTGCCAACGGGGACGGATGGTACCTGCCGGGAGATGAAGATTCCGAGGTTTTGCCGGATTCGGAGGATACTTCGGATACAGCGTCGAATCAGACAGGGGATACAGACACATCCCAGGAGGAGGGTGCCATCAATGAGGATTCCGGTGACAGTGTGGCAGATGACTCAGAACAGGTAAATCTTCCGATTATCAGTACAGCCGGAAAATATAATGCGTACTATTATCTGGAAACCGATGAATGGGTAAAAGAGGCAGACCTGGATTACAGCAAAATAAAGGTTACCGGTCTTGCCGTTGCCAATAAAGAGTTTTCTACAGATTTCCTAAAGGATGAGGTGCCTATTTCAGCCAATGGAGAGGCAGACTTGTTAGAATGTGTAATGATCGACCAGCTCCGTTTGGAGGAGCCGACGTTATTCAGTAATATTCAGTTTAGTCAGACAGCCAAAAACAGCAATTACATCAAAATTACAGGAATCAATCTGGCAGAGGCAATCTATACGGAAACCTACGAACTGGATAATATCAGATATCGATTCTGTTTCGAGGCAGATGAGTATGAGGACTGGAAATTTATCACAATGGAAGCTTACTAGAAGGGAAGTGAGTATATGTCGGATTTTTCCGTTATTTCAGATGTTAGCAATGAGATATTGAAACTGTTGCGGGAGCATATCTGCCCGGAGTTGATTCAGTCGCCGGAATCCATCAAGCTGGTTTCTCCTTCTGAAAAAAATGCAGATTTTCAGTTGGGCTTGTATCTGTATGATGTGCAGGAATTAAGGGAATATCAGCAGAGTGATATGGTAAGGATTGACCGCAACAAAGCGAAATATCCGTCCAGGCCGTTGAATCTGTTTTATGCATTGTACATCAACAGCAAGTCCCAGATGATGTCGGATGCGGAGAACGAGCAGCGTATTATCGGCCGTGTCATTCAGGTGTTGATGGATAACGCCATTTTATATAATACAGCAAATGAAGAGGAGGATGAGGGCAGTGCCACCATCACTCTGCTGCCTCTAAGCTTTGAGGATAAGACCAAGCTGTGGACAGTGTTGAATCAGCCCTATCAGCTGGCGGTTTATTTCAGTGTATCTCCGGTGGTACTGTCCTCCAGAAGAGAATATACCTTCTCCAGAGTTTTACAGGCAGAATACAGTGTGGAATATAAGGATAAGAAGGAGGAGTTGCGGTGATTTCAGTAAAAGTAGCATTTGTGCTTCGACTGGTAGATGACTTCTCAGGAAAAGCGATTTCAGGGAAGAAATTCCTTTTTGAAAACGGAGAGGGGCAAGCGTTAAAGCCTCTGGAGAAATCGGAAGGAATGTACGTGTTTTTAGAACCAACGGAGGAGGAGGCCCGGATATGGATCCGGGGATCGGATTATTATTCTCACATGGTAACAGTGCAGAAAAAACAGTTAGATGAGAAGAATCCGGTATTGGATGTGCGGTTATATGGCAGACCCGGAGGGAGCTTCCCCTATCGCAGCAGTCTGGTGGAAGGACGTATTTCACAAAAAGGAGGCGGGTATCCTGCACTGATATGTGCAAAGACCAGCCGTGATACGCTCATTTCCCTGAAAGAAATAAAGCAGCAGGAGGATGGGACACATCTGATCGTCAACGGCTTCTCACGCGAGGTATTTATTGGTAAAACCTTTGCCATGACAGTCAAAAAGAAAACGGAGGTTTTTGTCATCACGGAAAAAATCGGGATGAATGAATATAAAATAGATAGAAACTTGATAGAAAAATACCCTCAGAAGACTCCCATAGAGCGGGTATACTGCTCGGTTACGGATAGTCAGGGAAATTATGCAATCCCGGTAGAACCGGGGGAGCAGGATCAAATTGCGGAAGTAATTATACTTCAAAATAAATTATTCCATCACGAAGGAAAGGAGGTTTGAATGGCTAAATGTCAATTCTAGTGACATCAGGGACACAGCTAATGTGCAGTTTTGGTACTGCACCGTCGGCATTGAACGTTTTACCGACATGTAAGGTAATGTGCAAGACACCTGTGGCAAATATCATGGATAATGTCCCCATGGTAAATGTAATGCCATTTGCCATGTGTACGTCGTTGGCTAATCCGGCGGTTAGTGCAGCAACAGCAGCGGCTCTGGGAGTTTTGACACCACAGCCATGCACACCTGTAATAGCAGGTCCTTGGGCACCGGGCTCACCTACTGTAATGGTGGGAGGAAAACCGGCAGTAAACAACACATGTAAACTGATGTGTGCGTATGCAGGAGTGATACAGGTTGTCACACCTGCGCAGACAACGACTATGGTTCCATAGCAATATGGTTACTTAGTAAATTTCAATTTGAAAGGAGGAAGGGTTAGGAGCAAAGGGCTTCTTAACCGAAAGAGACATGGCAGAATATTTATCCCCAGGAGTGTATGTGGAAGAATTTGAATCTGGCTTAAGACCGATGGAGGGCGTAAGTACAAGTACAGCGGGCTTCATTGGAATGGCAGAGAAAGGAAAGGTTAGTGGTACACCGGAGTTTGTTTCCAGCTTTGCAGATTTTACACGTAAGTTCGGCGGTTATTTGTCTGAGAATACATATGGCGAATATCGTTATCTGGCATATGCAGTGGAACAGTTCTTCGCCAATGGTGGTTCCCGCTGCTATGTGATGCGTACCGTTGCAGCAGATGCAGCAGAGGCAAGCGTAACAGCAGGAGGAATCAAAATCGCAGCAAAGAATCCCGGAAAATGGGGCAACGACATTAAGGTAACGGTTGTTCCGGCATCTAAGGGAAAGACAAATGTTGTGGAGGCAACAGATGAGGCTTCCGGCGACAAGATCTACACCGTAGCTAACGGATCTATTTTTGCAGTGGGCGATATCGTTGTAATCCGCAATAATGGTAAGGCAACCGGATACAACAAGATCAAGATGGTACAGGGAAATACCATTTCTCTGGAAGTACCGGTAAAAGAAGATTTAGTGGATAAGAATCCGGTACCGAAAAAGGTGATTGCAACCTGCGAATTAAATGTGGAAATCAGCTACCATGATAATGTAGAATTATATGAGGGCGTTTCCTTTAATGAGAGCGCAGCTACCTTTATCACAAATATGCTGAGCAAATCAGAGCTGGTTGATGTAACCGCTGAGAACCTGAAAGTGCAGGGAGCTCCTTTGGCAGCATTTGGAGCAGCTCCGGAGGCAGATAAGGCAGTGGTATTGTTGGCAGGCGGTTCTGATGGAACCAAGAAGGCAATCACAGATGATGTGTTCATGGGAAAAGATGGCGGCCCTGGTAAGCGTACCGGACTGGCAGCTTTTAAGGAGATTAATAATGTAAGCATCATGGCAATCCCCGGCGTGACAAGCCCGGCAGTACAGCTTGCACTGGTAACACACTGCACCAACACCGGAGCCAGCTTTGCAGTATTGGATATCCCGCAGGATGTGGTTAAGCCTCAGGATGTTCTGGCACACAGAGAGAAGATTGATTCTGATTATGCAGCAATGTATCATCCTTGGATTCAGATCTATGATGCTCTGAACAAAAAGCCGGCATACATTCCGCCATCAGGAGCAGTCTGCGGTATCTATGCAAGAAGTGATGTGGAACGTGGCGTACATAAAGCACCTGCAAATGAAGTAGTCTACAACTGCATTGGGCTGTCCTGCTTATACAATAAGGCAGAGCAGGATATCCTGAATCCGGCAGGCGTGAACCTGATTCGTGCGTTACCGGGACAGGGAATCCGTGTATGGGGCGCAAGAACCTGCTCCAGCAACAGCTTATGGAAGTATGTCAACGTAAGAAGACTCTTCATTTACCTTGAGGAGAGCATCAAGGCAGAGACAAACTGGGCTGTATTTGAGCCGAATGATGAGATGTTATGGTCTAGAGTCAGCAGAACCATTCGTGCATTTTTGCGTGATATGTGGAGAAACGGTGCGTTGGTTGGATCTACCGAAGATCAGGCATTCTTTGTCAATATTGGCAGAGATACCATGTCACAGAATGATATCTTAAACGGCAGACTGATTTGTGAAATCGGTGTAGCTCCAAGCCGCCCGGCAGAATTTGTAATCTTCAGAATTACACAGTTCATGGAAGAAGTGTAATTGTTCAGCAGGCATACGCATTTACTGCGGATGCCGTGAAAAGAAGTATAATTAGCAAGCACAAATCCATTTGCGAAGCAAATTTTGCATGGATTTGTGCTCGTAACTATGAAGGTACTGAATAGTTACGAAGAAGTATAAAAAGCACATAAGCGTAAGAATAGGAGGAATTATAAGTGGCTAGATATCCATTTAAAAAGTATAACTACAAAGTTGAAATCAACGGAATCAATGAGGCCAGCTTTTCAGAAGTAAGCGGCTTTGATGCCAGCATTGATGTGATTGAGTATCGTGCAGGTGATGAAGGAGTAAATTATTCCAGAAAATTAAACGGTCTTACCAAGTTTGGTAACGTAACCTTAAAATGGGGCATGACCAGTTCTGTAAGCTTCTATGAGTGGGTTATGGATGTATCTTCCGGAAAGGTTCTGGATGAGGCGCGCAATAAGGATGTTACCATCAGCCTGGTGGACGACGACAACTCAACAGTTCTGGCAACATGGGTACTGCACTCAGCATGGCCCAGCAAGTATACAGCACCGGACTTTAATGCAAGCTCCAGCGAGATTGCATTTGAGAGTGTAGAGCTGGTATACGAGTCTATGGAGAGAGAGAGCTAAGATATCTCTTTAATGCCTGATATATTGGGAAACTGCTGCAAAACGGCAGTTTGGCGGCAGTTTCCTTTTATCAGACAAAGCTGTAAAATGTAAGGGAATAGGAGAAAATCATATGAGTGAATTGATTACTGAGTTTGAATTTGACCTTCCACGAGGCTATGTGGATGAAAATGGAGAAGTGCACAAGCATGGAACCATGCGGCTTGCTACGGCTGCGGATGAGATTTTGCCACTGCGTGATCCCAGAGTTGTCAGCAATCCGGGTTATCTGACCATTATTTTATTATCCAGAGTCATTACTTCATTGGGCTCCCTGCAAAATATCCGGCCCAATACTGTGGAAAAGTTTTTCTCCGCAGATTTGGCATTTTTACAGGATATGTACCAGAGAATCAATGCCTTGGATGAACTGACCGAGACCTGCGTATGTCCGGAGTGTGGCAATACCTTTAAGAAACCCATAAATTTTATGAGAGCGGAATAGTCGTTTATCCGGAGGATGACCTGTATCGTGAAGTCTCTTTTGTAGCCTACTATTTTCATTGGAGTTACGAAACTGTCATGAATATGGATCATCAGACAAGACGGCGATTCTGCGCAGAAATTTCCGATATCCATAAGCAGATTTCAGGAAAACCAAAGAATATTTTTGAATTGTAGTAATGGAAATTTTGAATGGTAGTAATGGAGGAGAAGGATGGCAGTAAATACAAATGATCAGAGTGGTGGTATTGCAAAATCCTTTAATTTTCATGTGTATATTGACAATAAACGGATTCCGGTCAGCAGGGTTTCCGGCATAGAAGACAGTGTTGAGACTGATGAAATTGAAGAGGGCGGACGCAATGATAAAGTGTATGTAACCAGGAAGGGTACCACATCGGAACATTCACGAAATACGCTGGTGTTAGAGCGTGCACTTCCCAAGAATCCCCAGAAGGATCTGGATATAAAGGCCGGAGATGTGTTGGACGATGAAATATCGTTGTATCTGGCAGACGAAAGCGGAAAGATATACTGGGAATATCATTTTATGGGCTGTGTCATCAAAAGAATTACAATAGATGGACTGGATGCAGGGAGAAGTGATGTGCTGATGCAGCGTATTGAGATTACGTATCAGTCCATGGAGGATCAGGCATTCGGTTAGGCAATGGCAAGGGAACGGTAAGGAAGTGAGAAGAATTGGACAAAATGCAGAATAGATATAGTGAGTTTGGAAAGAAAATCATGGATAAATATTGTGATTACGGTCTGTATGACAGTTCCATAACCCTTCTTTTCCCGGAAGAATGGCAGGAAGAGCCGGAGGAGACCGGACAGCAGATGTCTGTTACCAACATCTATCAGCTTGCAAATTATCTGAAAGAGGAAAATCACCTTTATCAGAGAAATATTACGTTTATTACCAACCTGCTGGAAAAAACAGTACAGAAGGATGTGCTGCCCACCATGGAGCAGCAGATTGAACGGGTGGTAAAGGAACAGCTTCCCCAGGCACAGCAATCGGTGGTAGAACAGATGACCAATCAGATACAGCAGGTGCTCAGAAAGGAAGAGTATGTGGAAGTGACGGAAAACCGGCATCAGACAACCAATTTGACGGAAAACCGGCATCAGACCATCCGTCTGACGCAAGATCACACTGCCAATCAGATGCAAACAGAGAATCTGACACATGTGTTACAGCAGTTTTTGGAACAGAAAACAGAAATGAAAAATATTTCTCCGGAGCAGCGGACGAAGCTGATTCGGAATCTTGTGAATGTTACGGAGAGTCATGTTCACAACAGGGAAAATAAGAGTTATCAGAACCAATATTATAATAGCAATAGATATAACAATTCTTATAACAATATTAATCATAATATTAATCATAATATTAGCAAAAGTTATTATAGCAGGATCAATTATAATCACAACAATCGTTATGATTACAAGCAGAGTGACAGCAAAGGAACATCATTGAATTTGCCGTCAGTTAAAGTAGAAAATCAGATGGAACACCGGATAGAATACGATACAAGTTCGGTTCCATTGTCATATAATCAGGAGGATATACCGAAAGAGGAAAGATTCGGGGAGAGTATAGAAAAGAACACTATATCGGAAGAAACAAAGGTATATGTGCAGCAGGTGATCCGGGAGACAAAAACGGAAAAGCCGCAGTATTCCGTACAGCAGGTATTTTCATCCGTAATGGAGCGTATTGAAAAGGAAGTATCCCAGCGGGAAAAGTTTTTTGCCAATAGGGAATACATACCTGAGTATAGCCAGATACTGGCATATCTGGAGGAGGAGAGAAAAAAACAAAGTAAGCAGCAGAGGCAGCAGCAGAGACAGCCGCGGAAACAACCGGAACGCATTTCGGCACAACCGGATCAGCCCACAAGGAAGGAATTTCCAGCAACAAATCAATCAACGGTAACAAACCAGCCAACGGCAATGAACCATCCCATGATCCATCAGCCTTCCCCCATGGATACCACGGTTGCAGGTGAAGCAGAGAGCAGGGCTCCCAGGCATGAGGAATCGGAGAAAGCGCAGGTGCCGGCATCGGCTCCGTCGGTTGAGAGGAATCAGCCCGTGGCAATCAATCAGCCCATGACAACGAATCAGCCCATGGCAACGAATCAGCCCGTGGCAATCAATCAGCCCGTGGCAATCAATCAGCCACTTGAGAAAAGCAGGCTGCAACCAAGGGAGGAAACGGTGAAATTAGTGGAGGAAGCCTCCATATCTCCGGTGCCGCTGGTACATCAACCCTCCACCATGGGAACCACGGCTGCCGATGAAGCAGAGAGCAGGGCTCCCAGGCGTGAGAATCCTGTTAAAACACAGGAGCAACCGCAGATAACGGACCAGTCACTGAGAAGAGATCAGCCCGTGACAATCAATCCGCCCATGACAGCGAATCCATTAGCTGAGAGGATTCAGCCCGTGGCAATCAATCAGCCCGTGGCAATCAATCAGCCCATGGCAACGAATCAGCCACTTGAGAAAAGCAGGCTGCAACCAAGGGAGGAAACGGTGAAATTAGTGGAGGAAGCCTCCATATCTCCGGTGCCGCTGGTACATCAACCCTCCACCATGGGAACCACGGCTGCCGATGAAGCAGAGAGCAGGGCTCCGAGGCGTGAGGAATCGGGTAAAACACAGGAAAAGCCGCAGGGAACGGACCAGCCGCTGAGAAGAAATCAGCCCGTGACAGCGAACCCATTAGCTGAGAGGAATCAGCCCGTGGCAACGAATCAGCCACTTGAGAAAAGCAGGCTGCAACCAAGGGGAGAAGTGGGGGAAGCGCCCATATCTCCGGTGTTGCTGGTACATCAACCCTCCGTGGGCAGTTCGGCTGCCGATGAAGCAGAGAGCAGGGTTCCGGTGCCGCTGGTGCATCAGCCCTCCGTTGTGGCAATCCCGGATATCAGTCAGCCACGGGCAACGGGCCAGCCCATGGTGGTCAACCAGCCCATGCGTTCCCCCATGAAGCTCACCATCCATATGCCCCAGTCTCAGGGAATCAAAACCTTGACATTACAGCAGATGGCAGTTCCGTCACAGGAAACTTCCTTCTTAAAGGGTCAGGCGATTGATCTGGTGTATAGCACAGGGGAAGACAGTGCTATGGTGGAAGAAAAACAGGAAAAAACAAAGCTTTTGCAGGTGAAGGAGGATGTTCAAAAAGATATTTCGTATATCAGGGAAACCAGAAGCGTGGTGGAAAAGGTGAACGAAACCTATGAAAAGTGGATCAACCTGCAGAAGGAAGAGAAACAGAAGGGCAATGTAGTATCTGTTGAAGAAAAGAAGTTGATCCAAAAAGAAGTGGATAAAGTTTTGGAGAAGCAGATGGATGCCAGTGTAAATCAAATTGCAGGAAGAGTATACCGCAGGCTGGAAGAAAGACTGAAATCTGAGCGGGGAAGAAGAGGATTGATGTAAGATGAATAAAGAAAACAGCAAGAAAAATAAAAATATTTTTCAGGATGGCCCCATAGAGAAAGCGAGCCTGATATTTTTGGATTCCAAGGGAAAGAGTAAGCTGGTACTTCCGGTGCAGTTTAATCCCACGGAATATTCTATTAATCGGAATTTAGACTATAAGGAAAATACAGGTATTGGGCAGGAAAGTCATCCCAATCATATGCAGCCGGGAAAGGGGAAGCTGGCAGAGCTTTCTGTCAGTATACGTGTGGATGCCACCACAACATTAAAAGAATTTGCCCTGCCCAAAAAGCTGGAACCTTATATTTCGGATGATGGAGGATTGACGAAATTATGTCAGATGTTCTCCATGCTGACAAAATACAAGCATGAGGAACATATGCCGGAGCAGCTGATTTTTTCCTGGGGAAAGCTTCAGTTCCAGGGAAATGTCACAGGTGTAAATATTCAGAACCAGTTATTTAATAAACAGGGGAATCCGGTAAAAATAAAGGTGGATCTGACGATTACAGGGGAAGAGAAAGAGATACTGAAGGAGATTAAAGCAAATCCCAATGAATCTCCTGACCGGACCAAGTATCGCAGTGTGGGACAGAAAGATGAACTTTGGATGCTGGCATACGATGAGTATGATGATTCTTCCGCATGGAAAGAAATTGCGCGGGAAAACGGAATCCTGAATCCACGAAAAGTGGATTATACAAAGAGCTTAAAGGTTCCATCTTTGTAACTATTCAGTAGGCATACGCATTTACTGCGGATGCCGTATGAAAAAGTATATTTAGCAAGCGCAAATCCATTTGCGAAGCAAATTTTGCATGGATTTGCGCTCGTAACTGGAAGGTACTGAACAGTTACCCATCTTTATAAATAACGTGGAATGGAGAGTGTTCTTATGGATTTGATGAGTGTTACGACAAGCTATAAGAGCCTGGCAGGTAAATATAATAATTTTCTGGCACCCACCTATGAGATCAAGGTGGGGGGAAGTAAGCTGGTGACCGGAGAAAAACTCCAGATTACAGAGCTGGAGGTTGAACTGACCAGCGAATATGAAGCATCCGGCTGTGTGTTCTATGTGGTGGGTGAATACGATCCGAAAAAGACTGATTTTACGTCGGATGTGGACATGCTGCAAATCGGACAAAAAATTGAGGTAGAGCTGGGATATATCCGGACGGAGCAGGTGTTTGTGGGGTATATCAATCAGGTGGATTACGAATTCGGAATGGGTGATCAGACCTGGCGGATCCGGGTGGAATGTATGGATGCCAAAGGCGTGCTGATGAAGCGGCGCAGACTGGAATTTTTCAAGGAAAAAAGCGCAGATAAGGTGGTGAATGCCATTCTGGGAGAGCAGCCCGTCAGCAGTTACATTACAGGAAAGAAGCTAGACAGCTGCCCGGAGGATGAAATTGCACTGCGTGCCAATATGATGACAGATTACGATCTGATTGTAGAACAGGCCAAAAAGATGGGCTATGAATTTTTTATCGTTCAGGGAACCGTGTATTTCCGTGAAAAAGAGAAGGTGACAAGCCCTGTTATGAAGCTGACTCCCAAACATGGAATCCGGAATGCCCGGCTGACATTGTCCGGACAGGGACTGTTTAAGACGGCAGAGGTACGTTCCATTGATGAGGAAAATGCCCAGCTTATAACGGGGAGTGCAAATATCAGTGGTAAGTTCAGCGACAAGGGGATGGACACAAAGCTTTTAGGAACCACGAAACAGGTGTTTTATGAACCGGGGGTAAAAGATGCCAGCGAAGCAAGGAAGCGGGCGCAGATTAAAGTGGAACGCGCGGCAGAGAGCTTTGGAATGTTTGAATGCGAATGTATCGGAATCCCGGAGTTAGGGCCGGGGCGTTTCATAGAGATAGATGAACTGGCGAAAAATGTGGATAAAAAATATTATATTACGCAGGTGAGACACAGGATCGACGAAGAAGGATATCGGACAGTATTGAGGGCAAGGGTGAAGAGCTTATGAATTCCATTACAGATTTGTTGTACGATAATAATGAAAACTATGATAATCAGAAGGTTCCCGGTTTTGTACAGGGGATTGTGGTAGAAAATAACAATTCCAAGTTTAAGGGGATGGTGAAGGTAGAATTTACCGTTTGGGAAAACGGAAAAAATATGTGCGAATGGGTGCGGCTTTTGTCCCCTTACACCGGAAAGGATTATGGATCCTATGTTGTGCCGGAGATTGATGAAATTGTGCTGATCGGGTTTATCGGGGGCAGTCTGAAACGGCCGTTTCTGTTGGGAAGTCTTTATCCCTCCAGCGCGGAAATCGTCAATGAAAGCTTTGATGATAAGAACCTGATTAAGCACTTTAAGACAAAGGGCGGTATGGATTTGAAAATTCTGGATGAACAAGGAAAACAGAGCATCCAGATAACAACGCCCAAGGGAAGTCAGTTTGTGATAGAGGATGAAAAGGAAACCTGTCTCATTGCTGACAAAGAGAAAAAGAACCAGGTTTTCCTGGATTATAAAAATGGAGAAATTGCGATTGCCGCAGATAAAAAAATATCCATAAAAACCGGAAAGGTGGAAGTGAACCTGGATGGAAACAGCGGGAAAATGGAGATTAAAGCAGATAGTGTGGAGATAAAGGGAAGCAATTCCGTTAAGATAGAGGGATCTACAAGTCTGAATCTGAAGGGTGGAACTGCGCAGATAGAAGGAAGTCAGAAGCTGACAGCCAAGGGCGGTGTGCAGGCGGAAATATCCGGAGGAATGGTAAAGATTAACTAAGCATCAATCGGAGGTGTGAGATGGGTAATTCAAAAGATTTTTTGGGAAGGGGATTTGCATTTCCCCCGAAGATAGATTCTGCCACCGGAAAATTTGTGATGTCCGAGAACGAAGAGGATATCCGTCAGGCAGTATATATTATATTGATGACCAAGACCAGAGAGCGGGCCATGCAGCCTGAGTTTGGATGCAATTTGCACAAGTATATTTTTGAACTGCCGGATGCGGCATTTGAAAATATTATCTGTGGGGAAATCGAGGAGGCATTGACCGAGTGGGAGCCCCGGATCCGCGGAGTAGAAGTGGAAATCAGTGAGCGGGACAGTAAAATGGGACGGATATTATTCCACATCAGCTATCGGGTCAGAGCCACCAATAATCCCAATAATCTTGTATTCCCATATTACCTGGAGGAAGGGGTAGGAGAGATATCATCATAAGAAGAAGAGAGGAAACAGACATGACCAGTTATAAAACCTACGAAAAAATACAAAAGCTGATGGCATCCTATGTTCCTGAATTTTCTTATGCACCGGGAAATGAAGATGCCGGATCCGTGCTGACTACTTTGTGTGCGGACATGATTGCAGACAGTGAAGAACGATTTTCTGCTGTGCTGCCCAAGCATAAGGTACAGTATTTGAATTTATTTGAAGAGATGAAGACGGAGCCGGTTTCATCCGCAAAAGGCTATGTGCAGTTTACACCGGTCAGTGGTTATGAAGGGGATGTTATGGTGCCGGCCGGCACGCAGGTAATGGGTGCGGCAGGTGCCCAGGGAGAGGTTATTTTCGAGACCAGACATGACATGTCAGCGGTGACAGCGGAGCCGGAGATGATTGTGACCACAGACCGGGATCAGGATGTCATTATCCGGCATACCTGTGATAAGAAAAAAATGCCGGTGTGGCAGGCATTTGATATCAGTGGTGAGAATCAGGCAGTACATAAATTATATTTATGCTTCGAGAACCAGTTTGATTATCTGGAAAGCCTGGATATTATGCTGTTTATCGAGATGCAGGAGAAGGAAAAACAGCAGGAAAGCATGGAACTGCTGGCTTCGGACAAAGTATCCTGGAGCATTTTGGACCAGGAGGGAAATTCCCAGCCCTTTGACAAGGTGACAGCAGCAGAGAATGGCCTTGAACTTGTGAAAAAGGACTATTCTCCCCGGAAAAGCCGGATTGGGAATAAAGAAGGTTATTTTATCGTGCTGGAAACAAAGGAACAGTTGCCGCAGTTATATGTCAATCAAATCCAGTTGGGATTTGCCAAGGAGCAGATACTGCCGGAGGAATTGTTTGTCAATGGAATCAGCGGTTCCCTGGGTATGATAGAGCCCTTTGGAAAACCTTTGGGATTGTACAATGAGTTCAGTATTGTATCCCGTGAGGTTTTGTCTAAGAAGGGAGCAGTGATTCGACTGGACTTTGATCTGGACTATGTCGTTCATGAGGAAATCCCGGAGATTCCGGAGGTGGATCTGGAATACAAGGTAATCATGAAAAAGCCAAAGAAAATCGCGGAACTGCATCCGGTGGAAGTGATGGCGGATTATGTGGTGTGGGAATACTTGAGCTATTCCGGATGGAAGCCCATCTGGAAAGAGGAGCACATTGCATCCATGTTTAACGGTTCTTCCCAGGGACATATCTCCATGGATTTCCTCTGCCCCGGGGATATGGAGGATGACCCGGAAAAGATTTCCCAGCAGGGAAGCATACGGGCACGGCTGCTGCGGGCGGAAAATATCTATAAGATGCCGGCTATCTACAAATGTCCCAGAATACGGGGATTGAAGTTATCCTACTCTTATGAAGAAAATCGGCAGTCTGCAGATTATGTGCTGCTGAAGAACAGTTTTGAAGAGCAGGATATTACGTCAGAGTTAAGCAGTGGAAAAGCCGTAAAACTGTTTTACAATCAGGAGCATGAGCGGCGTTGTATGTATCTGGGATTTCCTGCTGCTATTTCCGGTACACCCATCAGTATCTACTTTGATCTGGAGAATTACAGTGATATTCCCATCGATTTCACCGTGGAATATCTGTCGGAGCGGGGATTTGTCACTGTGAAAAATATAGATGCCACAGATGGATTTTTAGGCTCCGGCAATATGCTTTTGATGATTCCTAAGGATATGAAAAAGGCAGATTTGTACGGCTACGAAGGTTACTTTCTGCGGTTTGTTAATTATAATCCGGAGATTAAGGAATACGCGCTTCCGTATGTCAAGGGAATTTATATGAATATGGCGAAGGTGGAAAACCGGAATGCGGTAACGGAGGAATTTTATCTGGAAAACCGGGATCATGACGTGGATATTCAGTTGTCACAAACAAATTTGCTGCAGGTGAAGTTATGGGCAAACGAAGGAACGGAAGAGACACCGGACTGGGTGCTCTGGCAGGAGAGACCCGGCTTTTGGAAGGAAGGACGCAATTATCAGGTGGATATGGCACAGGGAATTATCCATGTGGATAAGCAGGTCCTGGTCAATGCAAAGCTGCCGGAGACCGGCCCCCATTTTAAGGTGCAGCATTATAACTATACCGGTGCACAGGCAAATGTGGAGGCGGGAGCCATCAATACCCTGCGGAATTCCGTTCGTTATATCAGCAGTGTTGCCAATCCATTTCCTACCTATGGCGGTTATGATGGCTATACAGAGGAGAGTGCGCAAAAGCTGGTGACATCCATGCTGTATACCAGAAACCGGGCCGTTACGGCAAAGGATTTTTACTATATTATCTGCCAGACATCCTTCGGCGTGCGCAAGGTGAAGTGTGCAAGTAATGTGGACCTGTTTGGAAAACCCAAGCCCGGTACACTGACGGTGGCGGTATTGATTGAAGAATACGAAAAAGGAATGCAGATTTTTTCCGAGATGAAGGAGTCCATCCGAAATAAGCTTTTATCGGTCAGTGGTCTTGTTCCGGCGGGAAAGGAGCTGCTGTTGACGCAGCCCCACTTTATCCGGGTGAGCATAAGGCTTTGGCTGGAGAAAGAAAATATGGAGCAGGCATACGAACTGCAAAATGAAGCGTTGTCTGCCATTAAAGAATATATCGATCCCTTAGATGGAGGACTCAGCAAAAAGGGATGGGAGATCGGGGATTTCCCCCGGGTGTCTCAGATTGCAGCATATCTGCGGACCAGACTCACCGGCTGTGAAATCGCGAAAATACTCATGACGGCCAATGTGGACGGAAATGAGATACCGGTTACGGAAGAATTCTATGAGAAGCAGCAAAATCCCTTTATCATGGCAGTAAATGGGGAACATATTGTATACATTGATATTGTGTAAGGAGGTGATTTCGTGTTAAAGGTACCAAGTGTAAGTGATATAACCTATGATCAGATGGTACAGCAGGCAATTCAAAAAATTCCTTCCATGACAGAGGAGTGGACGGATTTTAATTATCATGATCCGGGAATTACGGTACTTCAGACTTATGCATGGCTGGTGGACATGTTGAATTATTATATGGATGCCACCGGGGATATACATATTCGAAAATACATGAAGTTGTTGGGCATTTTGCCCAGAGAGGCACAGGCTGCAAAAGCATACCTGAATATGGAATCATCGACCCCTGATCTCTTGGTTCGTGCCGGGACACCGGTATATGCAGGAAATATATGTTTTGAGACGGTGGAGGACAGCAGGATCAACAGCAATTCCATGATTTCCTATATTAATGAGGTGGATGGAATTGGCATAGATTTAACCATGTTTGCGGGTATGGACGGAGATTATGCAGATTTGTTTTCCGAGGACTTTGAAAAACAGGCAGCAGGTTATTTTGGATTTGGAAACGAGCTTTCCGGTGACGTGGCCCTTCAGATCTGTGTCAGGGAAAACCAATGGCGGAATCCTTTTGAAATGGGATTTTCCATGAGTGATTTGCATTGGCAGTATTATGGGGAAAACGGATGGAAGGACATGGAAGTCAGGGAAGATGGTACAGGTGGCTTGTTGAGAAGCGGAATTTTGAAGGTATATATTCCGGAAAAAACAGTGCTGTATCAGTATCCGGATTCCGTGTGCAAGGCCCATTACATCCGCTGTATTTTGAAGAAGAATACCTATGATAAGCTTCCGGAAATCGGGAAAATCTATATCAATCCTGTTTTGGCAGAACAGAAGAGAACACTGAGCAGGGTCTGTGAAGTGGAATATCAGGGGGAGGAAGAACTTGTTATCCCGTATTATATTCCGGAAAATGCCGGTATCATGATAGGACTCCGGGAGCAGGAAGGATTTGGCAGCCTGTTATACCGGGAAGGAGGGGAAGAAGCCCATTGCCTGGATGTGAGAAAAACCGGTCGGCCGGGAGAACGGCAGATTGTCTTTTTAGATAAGGAACGCAGACCTGTGGCGGGAAGTATCTTACAAGTCTTTTTCGTTTGTGAAGAACTGAGTTCTGTATTTGGTCAGGGAATTACAGATGGATGTGCCAATCAGGAAATTCCATTTTCTTTCGATGGAATACAGGAACTGTCCATTTCCCTTTGGGGGGAAGAAAAGAATGGGACAGTCAGATATGAAATCTGGAATTATGTTCCGAATTTAGAACGTGCCGCATATACCGATAAGGTGTTCACTTATGATTGGGAGCAGGGGAGAATCCTGTTCGGCGATGGGGAACATGGAAGAGTCCCCAGGCCGGGACAGAAAATCTGCATCACCGGATTTGCTGTTTCAAAGTTTAAAGACGGAAATGCTTTGGAGCGGGAAATCACGCAGGTGCCGGGACAGATGGAGAATCTGAAGGTATATAATCCCATGCCGGCTGTTGGCGGGAGAAACCTGGAGACTATGAAAGATATTAAGACCCGTCTGGAGACAGAGCTGTTTTGCCAGGGACGTCTGGTATCGGTGGACGATTACAAGACTGTGGTAAAAAGAACCCCCGGTTTGATGATTGAGGCTGTGGAAGTTTTGTCGGGAAAACGATATGGAGAAATTCATGACCGGAATTGGGAAGACAATGAAGTGGTTGTAGTGGTAAAGCCCTATGCCCAAAAGAAATGTCCGGTCTTAAGTGATTTCTATAAGGAAAGCATTTCTGCGTATATTGAAGAAAAGCGGCTGATTAACACAAAAGTGTCCATTGTATCCCCTTCCTATGTGGGAATCGAGATTTACGGAAAGATAGAACTCACTCATAAACGGCCACAGGATCAGGCGGCAGTACTGGAATTGTTGGAAGAATTGGTGGATGCAAAGGGGGAGGCTCCACAATTTGGAAAGAAGCTGGTTTTAAGCGCTCTGTTCTCCCGGTTAGAGATGATGGAAGAAGTGAGCAGAGTGCACAGTCTGTCCATAGAGCGGTTGGGAAAAGGCGCTGAAAAAAATCAGAGAGGTGACATTCAGCTGATGGAGGATGCTCTTTGCTATATTAGTGACATCAATCTGGAATTTTGCTGATAGAAAGGCGGGAGAGTAATGCAGAATATACAAAAGAAAATTAATTATTGCCGGCTGTCTTTGCATGGGGGTATGCCAAACCGTATGGAACTGTCAGCAGAGGATAAGCTGATCGGCTCTGGCGGTGGATATTTCTCCTATCTTGCACCGGTATTTGATACCATGGATTATAACAGCAGTTTCCATAGATTTACATTAAACGGAAGTTTTCGGGAGTGTAAATATGAAATTCTGGCAGCAGCGGTGAATACGGATATCAGCGACAGTCTGCTGAAAGAGGGAATCACGCCTATGGAACAGGTTTCCCTGTTGCAACAGTTCGGTCATGTGAGAAAAGTGAATAAAGATGATTTTCTGCTGCATGAGCTGGAGGGGCGATATCTTTGGATTTATATCGGTGTCACATCTTCCAGTTTAACAGGCTCATTCACCATTGACAGTTTCCAGGTAGAATTTCCCAAAAGCAGTTTTGTGGAATATTTGCCGGAAATTTATCAAGAGACAGAGGATACTTTTTTTGAACGTTATATGGCAGCATTGCAGAGCCTGTATGTGGACCTGGAAGCTGAGGTTTCCAAACTGCCGAACTATCTGGATTATGAGACTACCCCGGAGGATAAGCTGGCAGAACTTGCAGGCTGGGTAGGATTGGATAAGCAGGATTATCCCTATTCACCGGAGCAGCTTCGGTATATGCTTGCACATTTGTGGGAATTACAGGCGGGGAAAGGAACCTGTGGTGTTATGAGGCGGGTGTTGGAGATGGTTACGGGCAGACAGACCCGCATCGTGGAGTACTTTAAATGGAAAGACTGGATGGGGGATGGCAGCAGTCTGGTAGAAGAATTTTCGAAATTGTACGGCAAGGATGCCCATGTGTTTACGGTGATTATTGATTTTACCGGTGAACGAACCAGTCAGATTCCGGACAGAGAAATGGTATTGCAGCAGATTGAAGAGTACACGCCCATGGGATTACATTGTAATCTGGTCTATCTGACAGAAAGCTATCACATGGATACCCATTGCTATCTGGATGTGAACAGCTACCTGTCCACGCCGGTGGAAGCCGATACCAGTGGATTTGTGCTGGGTGGAAATTATGTGTTAGGATAAATGTTTATTTGCAAAAAAAGAGTGCGATTCGCGGAGGCGGATCGCACTTTTTGCTCTTGAAATTTATATAATTTATAGTTTTACTGATTCTTATGATTGCAGGAAGCCTGCACAAATCCCTTAAACAGCGGATGCGGACGGTTAGGTCTGGATTTTAACTCCGGATGTGCCTGGGTTGCAATAAACCAGGGATGATCCGGGATCTCGATCATTTCCACGATGCGTCCGTCCGGTGAGAGACCACAGAGCTTCATGCCGTTTTTGGTAAGGGTATCACGGTAATCGTTATTTACCTCATATCTGTGACGATGTCTCTCGTGGATGGTCTCGTCGCCATACACTTCATATGCCTTGGAAGACTTATCCAATACACAGGGATAGGAGCCCAGTCTCAAGGTACCGCCGATATCCTCCACACCATTCTGATCTGGCATCAGTGCGATCACCGGATGGGTGGTGCTGGGATCCAACTCTATGCTGTGGGCATCGTTCAGCTTGCACACGTGTCTTGCGTATTCAATAATGGAAACCTGCATACCCAGACACAGTCCAAGATAGGGAACTTTGTTCTCCCGGGCATATTTTGCAGCGGAAATCATTCCCTCCACACCACGGTCACCGAAGCCGCCGGGAACGATAATTCCATCGGAATCTCCTAAATAGTCTGCCACGTTATCGTCGTTTACCAGCTCGGAATCCACCCAGTTGATATTCACTGTGGCATGGGCTGCGATACCGCCGTGCTTTAACGCCTCCACTACGGAGATGTAAGCATCATGAAGCTGGGTGTATTTTCCTACCAGTGAGATGGTAACCTCCTGTGTGGGGTTGCGCAGGGCCTCTACCATGGCGGTCCAGTCCTTTAAATCCGGTTCCGGACATGGCAGATGCAGGGATTCGCAGGCAACCTTTGCCAGATTCTCCTTTTCCATGGCCAAAGGTGCCTCGTAGAGATACTCCACATCCAGATTCTGCAGTACATGATCGTTGGGTACGTTACAGAACAGGGCAATCTTGTCCTTTAAGCCCTGATCCAGAGGCTGCTCAGAACGACATACGATGATATCCGGCTGGATACCCATTCCCTGCAGTTCTTTTACGCTGGCCTGGGTGGGCTTGGTCTTTAGTTCGCCGGAAGCCTTTAAATAAGGAATCAATGTTACATGGATCAGGATTGCGTTCTCATGTCCCACCTCGTGCTGGAACTGACGGATGGACTCCAGGAAAGGCTGACTCTCAATATCACCTACTGTGCCACCCACCTCGATGATGGCAATATGTGTCTCATCGGATGTGAAGTTCCGGTAAAAACGGCTCTTGATCTCATTTGTTATATGAGGAATAACCTGTACGGTGCCACCGCCAAAATCGCCCCGGCGTTCCTTCTGCAACACGGACCAGTACACCTTTCCGGTGGTAACGTTGGAATTCTTGGTAAGACTTTCGTCGATGAATCTTTCATAGTGGCCCAGATCCAGATCGGTCTCAGCACCATCGTCCGTTACAAACACCTCACCGTGCTGGATGGGGTTCATGGTTCCGGGATCAATATTGATGTAAGGGTCAAATTTCTGCATGGTCACCTTGTAACCTCTTGCCTTGAGCAGGCGGCCCAGTGATGCTGCGGTGATTCCCTTTCCAAGACCGGATACCACGCCACCGGTGACAAAGACGTATTTTACAGGCATAATGCTTCCTCCTTCTATGTGATGAAAATGTCTAAATCAAACTTACAAAACATATCCCATTATACAACGACCGACAAAAGAAATCCACCTTTATTTTATAAAAAGTTTAGAAATAAACACCAAAAGTTCATAGAGTTAATATTGATTTATCGGGGAAGATTAAATATAATGTTTCTTATAATTTTGAAAGGGTATTCTCTGGCAACAGCGGAGGATCGATAAGAGGACACGATGGATAATCAGTATGATAACATGAATAATCAACAGAATGGATATCAAAATAATAATAACAATAATAACAATGGTGGGAACAATGGCAACCGCAACAATGGCGGGCCAGAAGGTGGAAACGGGGATAAAAAGGGAGGAAATAACTCCCTTATGCTGGCCTTTATCATTGTGACACTGGTGGTGCTTTTCGGTATTTCCATGATGAACCGTCTGTTGACCAATTCCTACTCCGAGAAGATCACTTACACGGAGTTTCTTCAGATGATCGAGGATGACGAGGTGAAAGAGGTGGAGATCACCGGCACCCAGTTCAATATTATTCCCAGGGATAAGACCGGTAAGACCTATTACACCGGGCTGGTGAACGATGCCCAGCTGCTGGATCTTATGAAATTGCATAAGGTGGATATCGACGGGGAAATTCCAAGCAGTACCTCCACGATTCTTTGGAATCTGGCCAGCATCATACTGCCGCTGCTCCTGATCTGGATTGTCTTCGGAATGATTATGAAGCGCGGAGGCGGAGGAGTCATGGGCGTTGGCAAGAGCAATGCCAAGGTCTATGTGGAAAAGCAGACCGGTGTTACCTTTGCGGATGTGGCAGGGCAGGACGAGGCCAAGGAATCCCTGCAGGAAGTGGTGGATTTTTTACACAATCCCAAAAAATATCGGGAAATCGGTGCAAAGCTGCCGAAGGGAGCCCTTTTGGTGGGACCTCCCGGAACCGGTAAAACATTGCTGGCAAAGGCAGTGGCAGGGGAGGCAAAGGTTCCTTTCTTTTCTCTGGCAGGTTCGGATTTTGTGGAGATGTTCGTTGGTGTGGGTGCTTCCCGTGTCCGGGATCTGTTCAAGGATGCCCAGAAACAGGCACCCTGTATTATCTTTATCGATGAGATCGATGCCATCGGTAAGAGCCGTGATTCCCGTTACGGCGGTGGAAACGACGAGCGTGAACAGACATTAAATCAGCTGTTGGCTGAGATGGATGGTTTCGATACCTCTAAGGGACTGTTGGTACTGGCTGCCACCAACCGGCCGGAAGTACTGGACAAGGCGCTGCTGCGGCCGGGACGTTTTGACCGCCGCATCATCGTGGATAAGCCGGATCTGAAGGGAAGATTAGAAACACTGAAGGTTCATTCCAAGGATGTGCTGATGGATGAGACAGTGGATCTGGATGCCATTGCCCTGGCCAGTGCCGGATTGGTGGGATCGGATCTTGCAAATATGATCAATGAAGCGGCTATCAATGCGGTAAAGAACGGAAGAAAGTATGTGAACCAGTCAGATTTGTTCGAGGCCTTTGAGATTGTTGCCGTTGGCGGCAAGGAGAAGAAGGATCGTGCCATGAGTGAGAAGGAGCGCCGCATCGTTTCTTATCACGAGGTGGGACACGCCATGGTGACAGCGCTTCAGAAGAATACGGAGCCGGTGCAGAAGATTACCATCGTGCCCCGTACCATGGGTGCCCTGGGTTACACCCTGCAGACCCCGGAGGAGGAAAAGTTTTTAGAGACCAAGGATGAGCTGGTTGCAAAGATCGTGACCTACATGGGCGGACGTGCGGCAGAGGAGCTGGTATTCCACTCCGCCACCAGCGGTGCAGCCAATGATATTGAGCAGGCCACCAATATTGCAAGGGCCATGATTACCCGTTTCGGTATGTCCGATAAGTTCGGTATGATGGGTCTGGCCTCTGTGGATGATCAGTATCTGGACGGAAGAGCACATTTAAATTGCGGGGAAGAGACTGCGACAAAGATTGACGAGGAAGTGCAGACACTGTTACAGAACTGCTATGATGAGGCTACACGTCTCCTGACGGAGAACCGGGAAGTGTTAGACCGGATTTCCGACTATCTTTTTGAAAAGGAGACCATCACCGGCAAGGAATTCATGGATATGTTCCGTGAGATGACCGGTATTGAGGCTCCCGCCGAGGAGAACCAGAAATCGGCTCCTGGGGATTTGGAATCAGATTCGGAGGAGCAGAAGCCTGTTTTGGACATCACAGTAGGTGGTGGGGAAGATGACATTTAATATTCAAGAGGAATTAAAAAAACTCCCGGATCAGCCGGGAGTCTATATCATGCATGATGCTGCGGATGCCATTATCTATGTGGGCAAGGCAGTGAGCCTTCGCAAGCGTGTGCATCAATATTTTCAGGCCAGCCATAACGAGGGAATCAAAAAAGACCAGATGGTGAAGAAAATTCACCGGTTTGAGTATATCATTACGGATTCCGAGCTGGAAGCTTTGGTGTTAGAGTGCAATCTCATCAAGGAACACCGTCCGAAATACAACACTATGCTGAGGGATGACAAGACTTATCCCTATATTAAAGTGACTCTGGGAGAGGATTTTCCCAGGGTCCTATTTTGTCGAAGTATAAAAAAGGATAAATCAAAATATTTTGGCCCTTACACCAGTGCGGGGGCAGTGAAGGATACCATCGATCTGTTAAAAAAACTGTATCAGATTCGTTCCTGCAACCGTTGTCTCCCCAGGGATATCGGCAAGGAGCGTCCCTGTTTAAATTATCATATCAAGCAATGTCAGGCACCCTGTCAGGGATATATTTCGAAAGAAGCGTATAGAATAAAGATAGAGGGCGTGTTGGAATTTTTAAATGGAAATTATCAGCCGGTGCTGGCGGAACTGGAGCAGAAAATGCTGGCAGCTTCCGAAGCCATGGAGTTTGAGAAGGCCATTGAATACCGGGAACTGTTGAACAGTGTGAAGCAGATTGCCCAGAAGCAGAAGATCACCAATGCGGACGGAGAGGACAAGGATGTGATCGCACTGGCTTCCGACGATCGGGATGCGGTGGTGCAGGTGTTTTTTATCCGAGGTGGCCGATTGATTGGACGAGAACACTTTTTCCTGACTGTAGGAAACGAAGACAACGCCGGACAGATACTGACCACGTTCCTCAAACAGTTTTATTCCGGAACTCCGTACATTCCCCGGGAGGTTATGCTGCAGGAAATGGTGGAGGATGAGGAGGTTATCGCCGAGTGGCTCAGCAAGAAGCGGGGACAGAAGGTGACTCTCCGGGTGCCTCAGAAAGGCATGAAGGAAAAACTGGTGGAGCTGGCGGAGAAAAATGCCCAGCTGGTGCTTCGGCAGGATAAGGAAAAAATAAAACGCGAGGAAGGGCGGACCATCGGAGCCATGAAGGAAATTGCCGGCTGGCTGCATATGGAGCGGCTGAACCGGGTAGAGGCTTTCGATATTTCCAATATCAGTGGTTTTGAGACTGTGGGATCCATGGTGGTTTTTGAAAAAGGAAAACCCCAGCGCAGTGATTATCGGAAATTCAAGTTGCGCAGCATTGCGGGGCCGGATGATTACGCATCCATGCACGAAGTGCTGACCCGGAGATTTTCTCACGGGCAGCAGGAGAGAGAGGAACTGGCCGAAAAAGGAATCGATGAGGAATATGGAAGTTTCACCAAATTCCCGGATCTGATCATGATGGATGGTGGCCGTGGACAGGTCAATATTGCCCTGCAGGTTCTGGCGGAACTGAATCTGGACATTCCTGTGTGCGGTATGGTGAAGGATGACCATCATCGCACCAGGGGATTATATTTCCATAATGTGGAGATTCCCATTGATACCCACAGTGAGGGATTTCATCTGATTACCCGGATCCAGGATGAAGCACACCGGTTTGCCATCACCTATCACAGGTCCTTGCGCAGCAAAGAGCAGACCCATTCCGTATTGGATGAGATACCGGGGGTTGGACCTGCCAGAAGAAAAGCGCTGATGCGCCGGTTCCAGTCTTTGAATGATATCAAAAATGCCACGGTGGAAGAGCTGGCCCAGACGGAAAGTTTCAATCAGAAAGCGGCTTTGGAGGTATACAAATTTTTCCATGGCAATATTGAAACAGACTAGTAACTATGCTAAACTGAGTGTGATTGAGCACATGCGGGCTTGCCACCGGTTCCATGCGCTGTGGGGGGACAGACCCTTTTTGAATGGTGGGACAAGGGGAATGACAGGAGAGAAGGAGAAAAAACATGGAAGGTGTAAGCGTAGAAAAAATCATAAAAAAACTGCAGCTGAAGAAATTTACCACAGAGATGGATCTGAAAAGCCATCGCATCAAGCTGGCGGATGTGAACCGTCCGGCGTTACAGCTCAGCGGGTATTTTGAACATTTTCAGCAGTCTCGTGTAGAAATCATCGGAACGGTAGAATATACCTATCTTCAGCAGTTGGACGATGGGCGGAAGGATGAGATATATCAGAAGTTTTTGTCCTATGACATTCCCTGTATCATCTTTTGCAGGGATCTGCAGCCGGATGATCTGTTCTTGAAGCGGGCGGTGGAGAATAATGTACCCATTCTGGGTACGGCAAGAAGTACGTCAGAATTCATGGCAGAGCTGATTTATCTGCTCAGCGAGGAACTGGCACCCTGTATCACGATCCACGGTGTGCTGGTGGATGTTTACGGTGAGGGACTTCTTATCACCGGTGAGAGCGGAATCGGAAAAAGCGAGGCAGCGTTGGAGCTGATCCGCAGAGGTCATCGTCTGGTAACGGACGACGTGGTGGAAATCCGCAAGATCAATGAACACACGCTGGTGGGAACCTCCCCTGATATCACCCGGTATTTTATCGAGCTTCGAGGAATCGGAATCATCGATGTGAAGACCCTGTTCGGTGTGGAGTGTGTGAAGGAAAAACAGAATATCGATCTGGTGATTAAGCTGGAGGATTGGAAAAAGGATAATGAATATGACCGTCTGGGTCTGGAGGAGGAGTATACAGAACTGTTGGGCAATAAGATTGTTTGCCATTCTCTGCCTATCCGTCCCGGTCGTAACCTGGCTGTCATTTGCGAGGCGGCGGCTGTAAACCACAGACAGAAGAAGATGGGATATAACGCTGCACAGGAACTGTATCGCCGTGTGCAGGCTAATCTGACTAAGAGCGATGATGAAGAATAAAATATGCATGCAAAGGAGAGACAAAATCATGGAACGGGAAATCGCGTGGGATCATTACAGCGCAAAAGAAAAAAAGGAAGTATTTGCATTTGCGGAGAATTATCGCAAATTTATCTCAAACTGCAAGACAGAGCGTGAGTGTGTAAAGGAGCTGGAACAGAAAGCCAAAGAGGCTGGATTTGTGGAACTGCAGCAGGTGATTACCGGGAAAAAGAAATTAAAGGCCGGTGACCGGGTCTACGCCAACAACAAGGGAAAGGGCCTGGCTCTGTATATCATCGGAAAAAAGCCCATGGAACAGGGCATGAATATTCTGGGTGCCCACATTGACTCCCCCCGTATGGATCTGAAACAGAATCCACTGTATGAGGATACGGGTCTTGCTATGCTGGATACCCACTATTACGGTGGGGTGAAGAAGTATCAGTGGGTGACTCTGCCCCTGGCGCTGCATGGGGTTTTTGTAAAAAAGGATGGAAGTATTGTGGAAATTTCCATTGGTGAAAAGGCCAAAGATCCGGTGTTTGGTGTCAGCGATCTCTTGATTCATTTAGCTGCAGAACAGATGGATAAAAAGGCAGCCAAGGTGATAGAGGGAGAAAACTTAGATCTTTTGATTGCCAGCATTCCGGTGAAGGATGGAAAAGAGAAAGAGAAAGTCAAGGAGCGGGTGAAAGCCAACGTCCTTGAAATTTTAAAGAAAGAGTACCATATTGAGGAGGAAGATTTCCTGTCGGCCGAGATAGAAGTGGTCCCTGCCGGGGAGGCAAGAGATTACGGACTGGACCGCAGCATGATTATGGGTTACGGACACGATGACAGAGTCTGCGCGTATCCCTCTTTCGAGGCAATGCTGGCTGTGGAAAAGCCGGAGTATACCAGCGTGTGTCTCCTGGTGGACAAGGAAGAAATCGGAAGTGTGGGTGCCACCGGTATGCAGTCAAGATTTTTCGAGAATATGACAGCAGAGGTGATGAACGCCACCGGCACTTACAGTGAACTGGCACTGCGCCGTGCATTGCAGAATTCCAAAGTGCTGTCCTCAGATGTCAGCGCTGCCTACGATCCCAATTATCCTTCTGTCATGGATAAGAAGAATGCTGCATATTTTGGTAAGGGTATGGTGTTCAACAAATATACCGGTTCCCGGGGCAAGTCCGGTTCCAACGATGCCAATGCGGAGTACATCGGCAATTTGCGCCGGGTGATGGATGATAATCAGGTGTTTTATCAGACCGCAGAGCTGGGCAAAGTAGATCAGGGCGGCGGCGGAACCATTGCATATATTTTGGCAAATTACGGTATGCAGGTCATTGACAGCGGTGTAGCAGTGCTGAATATGCATGCACCATGGGAGATTATCAGCAAAGCAGATCTCTATGAAGCATATAAAGGTTATGTGGCTTTTTTAAAGGAAGCATAGGAGTTGATAGATGACAGAGGGTTGGATAGACAGAATGTCGGAGGCTGTAGGGCTTTCGGAGAGTCAGGTAAAACGGAATGAGCCTATGAGCCGGCACACTACTTTTCGAATCGGTGGACCGGCAGATGTTGTGATACAGCCGGACATCCAACAGTTGGAGCAGGCAATCGCATATTGCAGGCAGGAACAGATTCCTTATACAATCATTGGGAATGGAAGTAATCTTTTGGTGGGAGACGGCGGGATCCGGGGCGTCGTCATGGAATTGGCAGCCCCCGCATCCCTTATCCGGATACAGGAGGACCGGATCTATGCCCAGGCAGGAGCACTGTTGTCGAAGGTGGCATCCATGGCTGCGGAGGCGGGACTTACCGGTATGGAATTTGCAGCGGGAATTCCCGGAAGCATCGGTGGAGCTGTGTATATGAATGCCGGAGCCTATGGAGGGGAGATGAAGCAGATCGTGGAATCTGTGGATATCCTTCGACCGGATGGCACCCGTGTGTGCATAGATGGGGCAGACATGGAATTTTCCTATCGATACAGTGTTTTGCAGAAAGAACCGGGAATTGTATGTGGTGTAACGTTGCACCTGCAGCCCGGGGATAAGGATCAGATTTATGCGTACATGAAAGAACTTCGTGATAAACGATTGGAAAAGCAGCCGTTGGAATATCCCAGCGCCGGAAGTACCTTTAAGCGCCCGGAAGGATATTTTGCCGGGAAGCTGATTATGGATGCAGGACTGCGGGGCTTTCGTGTGGGGGATGCCCAGGTGGCAGAGAAACATTGCGGTTTTGTAATCAACCGGGGTGCAGCCACGGCTAAGAATGTGATAGAACTTACGGACACAGTCAGAAATAAGGTGGAGGAACAGTTCGGGGTGGAGCTTGAATTGGAAGTAAAAAGGTTAGGTGAATTTTTGTGAAACTGGTAATCATAACAGGAATGTCCGGGGCAGGAAAAAGTACCGCATTTAAGATGATGGAGGATATCGGGTTTTATTGCGTGGATAATCTTCCGGTGCCATTGATTGATAAATTCGTGGAATTGGCCAATCTGAACAGTTCCGAACTGCAGAAAGTAGCCATCGGTGTAGACGTGAGAAACGGACAGCCATTGGAGGAACTGGATCAAGTGCTGGACAGCATGGAGGAAGCGGGAAAACACTGTGATATCCTGTTTCTGGATGCGGAGGATAGTGTGCTGGTGAAACGCTATAAGGAAACCAGACGAAGTCATCCACTGGCGGGCAGTGACCGGGTGGACAAGGGAATCGCCGAGGAGCGGCGCAGACTGGCCTTTTTAAAAAAGCGGGCCGACTATATCATTGATACCAGCCATCTGCTGACCAGAGAGTTAAAAGCCGAGATAAACCGGATTTTTGTAGACCAGCAGGAGTTTAAAAATCTTTTTATCACCGTCCTTTCCTTTGGTTTCAAGTACGGAATACCTGCGGATGCGGATCTGGTATTTGATGTGCGGTTTTTGCCTAATCCCTATTATGTGGAAGGGTTGCGTGCGAAAAACGGTAATGACAAGGAAATTCAGGACTTTGTGCTGCAATACCGTGAAGCACATGAATTTTTGGATAAATTGGAGGACATGATCAATTTTCTGATTCCAAACTATATTTCGGAAGGAAAAAATCAGTTGGTGATCGGTGTTGGGTGTACCGGAGGCAAACATCGTTCGGTGACACTGGCCAATGAACTGTTTAAGCGTTTAGAAAAAAACAAGCAGCTTGGATTAAAAATCGAGCATCGTGATATTGAGAAGGATGCTCTTCGCAAATGAGGCAGGAATGTTGTGAAACAAACATTCCTGCCAATACATATTGAGGTGAAACATGTCATTTTCAAGCGAAGTAAAGGAAGAGTTGGAAAAACAGATAGGAAAGAGCCGTCATTGCCAATTGGCGGAGCTGGCGGCACTGTTCGGATATTGTGGCAGGCTCGTGCCCGGGAATAGCGGCTATTGCTTTGAACTTGCAACGGAGCATGCAGGACTGGCAAAAAAGTGCTACACTCTGATCAAGAAGGCCTTTGGATTCAGCCCGGAACTGGCGACAGAGGGAGGCTGTGTGCTGCGTATTTCCAATCAGGAGGAGCTTAGCAGAATCTTGGAAGCTTTGAAATTTAAGTCGCCGGATGGAATGTTGCATCCGCTGCGGGGACCGGTGAATGGATTGCTGCTACAGAAATCATGTTGTATGCGGGCCTTTGTCCGGGGATGTTATCTGGCGGCAGGTTCTATGAGCGATCCCAACAAGGCGTATCATTTTGAGGTAGTGTGTGCCACCATGGAACAGGCCATGCAGCTTCGGAATATCATGCGGGGCTATGACACGGATGCTAAGATTGTGGAACGGAAAAATCATTATGTGGTTTATTTAAAAGAAGGTGCCCAGATTGTGGATATGTTGAATGTGATGGAGGCTCACGTGGCACTGATGAATCTGGAGAATGTCCGCATTATAAAGGAGATGCGCAACAGTGTGAACCGCAAGGTAAACTGTGAGACGGCCAATATCAATAAAACTGTGACGGCAGCGGTTCGCCAGATTGAGGATATTGTCTATATCCGGGATCGGATCGGGCTGGAAAAATTACCGGCGAATCTGAAGGAAATTGCCCAGGTACGGTTAGAATATCCGGAGGCGCCTCTGAAGGAGCTGGGAGAATTGCTGGATCCCCCCGTGGGTAAATCGGGGGTAAATCACAGGCTGCGAAAGATTGGGGAAATTGCGGACAAGCTAAGAACTCAGAGGGGAAAAGAGAATTAGCAACGGAATTAATTATCATTCTTAAGAGGATAGAAAATACGAGGTGAGGTTGTATGAAGAAACTGCTATTTATTTTAAATCCGCATTCGGGGAAAGGACATGTCAAAGGGCGGCTCTTCGGAATCATTGACATTATGGTAAAAGCGGGTTACGAGGTGACCGCATATCCCACACAGTGCAAAGAAGATGCTCTGCGCAAGGTCCGGGAGGAAGCAGGAAATTTCGACCTTGTGGTGTGCAGCGGGGGAGATGGAACATTGGATGAGGTGGTAACCGGCATGATGCAGCGACAGAATCGGGTTCCCATCGGATACATACCGGCAGGCAGTACCAACGATTTTGCCAATTCATTAAAGATTCCCAAGGATATGCTGAAGGCCGCCAGTGTGGCAGTGCAGGGCCGCAGATTTCCGGTGGATGTGGGAGATTTTAATCAGGATTCCTTTATTTATGTGGCTGCTTTCGGACTGTTTACCGCTGTGTCCTATCAGACCAGCCAGAGTTTGAAAAATGTGCTGGGACATGCTGCCTATATCCTGGAGGGAGCCAGAAGTCTGTTGGATATACCTACCTATCAGATGCGGGTCGAGTATGCTGATCAGCAGATCGAGGGAGAATTTATCTATGGGATGATCTCCAATTCCATTTCAGTGGGCGGCTTTAAGAATCTTACCGGAAAAAACGTGCTTTTGGATGATGGGGTATTTGAGGTGACGCTCATCAAGGCACCGAAAAATCCTATCGAACTGAATGAAATTGTTATTAACCTGACCAACCGCAAGGACAATTCCGATCTGATCTACACCTTTAAGACGGATGAGCTGCGGATTTATCCGGAGTCTACGATTCCCTGGACCCTGGACGGAGAATTTGGCGGGGATCATAAGGATGTGGTGATCAAAAACATGCATCAGGCAGTGGAGATCATGGTCAAGAACAAGGAAATCCGGTAAAAGCCTTGAGTCTCCACATTTCGTGGCAGGTGCTTTTGGCCCTGTAAAAATTTCGGAAACTCAAGGCTAAAAGCATCTTTATTTTTCAAATAAGACATGTTATAATGACAAAAGATGTGGCGTCAGCCACGCCGTAAGGCAAATAAAAAAACGGAGGACAATAGAATGTTAGTATCAGCAACCGAAATGTTAAAGAAAGCAAAAGCTGGTCATTATGCAGTAGGCCAGTTCAACATCAACAACTTAGAGTGGACAAAGTCTATCCTGTTAACCGCACAGGAGTTAAAATCCCCGGTAATTCTGGGTGTATCTGAAGGTGCAGGAAAGTATATGACAGGCTTTAAGACAGTTGCAGCTATGGTGAAGGCTATGGATGAGGAGTTAGGAATCACCGTTCCCGTAGCATTACACTTAGATCATGGTACTTACGAAGGATGTTATAAATGTATTAAGGCCGGCTTTACATCCATCATGTTTGACGGTTCTCATTATCCCATCGAGGAGAACATTGAGAAGACCAAGGAGTTGGTGGCAGTAGCTCATGCAATGGGTATGTCTATCGAGGCTGAGGTTGGATCCATCGGCGGCGAGGAAGACGGTGTTGTAGGAATGGGCGAGTGCGCTGATCCTGATGAGTGCAAGTCTATCGCAGATCTGGGCGTAGATATGCTGGCAGCAGGAATCGGAAATATCCATGGAAAATATCCTGAGAACTGGGCAGGTCTCAGCTTTGAGACTCTGGATGCCATCCAGCAGAAGACCGGCATTATGCCGTTAGTACTTCACGGTGGTACCGGAATTCCTGCTGATATGATCAAGAAAGCAATTGATCTTGGTGTATCTAAGATCAACGTAAACACTGAGTGTCAGTTATCCTTCCAGGAAGCTACCAGAAAGTACATCGAGGCTGGCAAGGACTTAGAGGGCAAGGGATTTGATCCTCGTAAGCTGTTGGCACCTGGTGCAGATGCAATCAAGGCTACCGTTAAGGAGAAGATGGAACTGTTTGGTTCTGTTGGAAAGGCAGAGTAATATCAGGCATTATAGAGCCGTCCGTGTGGCGGCTCTTTTTACTTTATCACCCGGCGTACAATAGCCTGACTAGATAAATTAATACAAAAAAAGCATGATAACTCCCGTAAATTTGTCACATGTATCAAAAAATAAAAAAATTAAAAAATTTTACTTGCTTTTTGAAAAAGATTCATGTATTTTAGATGTAGCAAATGAAATGTGTGTGATGAACAAGGGTGTTCCAAAGGGATTGGAATACCCTTTTTTCTTTACCGGGATCAGTGAGGGAAGGAAAAGTCATGTACGGGATTGCAGAAAATAAAATCATATACCTATAGGGGATTTATGGTGAGAGGCAGAAAGGATGTATAGTATGAGTGATTATTTCAACGTAGCAGACATTTTTGGTGAAAATGTATTCAATGATGCAGTCATGCAGGAGCGTTTGCCCAAGAAGACCTACAAGAAGTTAAAAGAGGTGATGGAGACCGGTGCAGAGCTGGATCTCGAGACTGCTGATGTGGTGGCACATGAAATGAAGGAGTGGGCTATCGAGAAGGGTGCAACCCATTATACGCACTGGTTCCAGCCGTTGACAGGTGTCACCGCTGAGAAGCATGATTCCTTTATCACAGCTCCCATGCCAAACGGCAAGGTTCTCATGAGCTTTTCAGGAAAAGAATTGATCAAAGGAGAACCGGATGCATCTTCTTTCCCTTCCGGAGGACTTAGAGCAACCTTTGAGGCCAGAGGATATACTGCATGGGATTGTACTTCGCCGGCATTCGTGAGACAGGATGCAGCAGGCGCAACACTTTGCATCCCCACTGCTTTCTGTTCCTACACAGGTGAGGCACTGGATCAGAAGACACCGCTTCTTCGTTCCATGGAAGCCATCAATGAGCAGTCACTTCGTCTCCTGAGATTATTCGGCAATACAACCTCTAAGAAAGTAACTCCTTCCGTAGGACCTGAGCAGGAGTACTTCATCGTTGACAGAGAGAAATACTTAAAGAGAAAAGATCTGATCTTCACAGGTCGTACCTTATTTGGTGCAATGCCTCCTAAGGGTCAGGAGATGGATGACCATTACTTTGGTTCCATCCGTGAGAGAATTGCAGCTTACATGAAGGATGTAAACAAAGAACTGTGGAAGCTGGGTGTATCTGCAAAGACACAGCACAATGAGGTTGCTCCTGCACAGCACGAGCTGGCTCCAATTTATGCCGAGGCAAATATTGCGGTGGATCACAACCAGTTGGTAATGGAGACATTGAAGAAAGTCGCAGGACGTCACGGTTTACAGTGTTTACTCCATGAGAAACCTTTCGCAGGTGTGAATGGATCCGGTAAGCACAACAACTGGTCCATCATCACAGATGATGGCATCAACCTGTTAGAGCCCGGAAAAACCCCTCACGAGAACGTACAGTTCCTGTTGGTACTGACCTGTATCATGAAGGCTGTTGACACCCATGCAGATCTGCTTCGTGAGTCTGCGGCAGATGTAGGAAACGATCACAGATTAGGAGCAAATGAGGCACCTCCGGCAATCCTTTCCATGTACTTGGGCGAGCAGCTGCAGGATGTAATCAATCAGTTGATCAATACAGGATCTGCTACCCACAGTTTGTCCGGAGAGAAGTTGGAGACCGGTGTTAAGACATTGCCTGATTTCATGAAGGATGCCACCGACCGCAACAGAACCTCACCCTTTGCATTTACAGGAAACAAGTTTGAGTTCCGTATGGTAGGGTCCCAGGATTCCATTGCACAGCCTAACGTAGTGTTAAATACCATTGTTGCTGAGGCATTCTCAGAGGCTTGCGATGTATTGGAGAAGGCAGACGACTTTGATATGGCTGTGCATGATCTGATCAAGCAGTATGCAACCGATTACCAGAGAATTATCTTCAACGGCAACGGATATTCCGACGAGTGGGTTGTGGAAGCTGAGAGACGTGGATTGCCGAATATCAAGTCCATGGTAGACGCAATCCCGGCACTGAACACCGAGAAGTCAGTTGCACTGTTCGAGAAGTTTGGTGTATTCACCAAGGCCGAGCTGGACTCCCGTGTAGAGATCGAGTACGAGACCTATGCGAAGGAGATCAACATCGAGGCAAAGGCTATGATCGACATTGCCGGCAAGCAGATTATCCCGGCTGTGATTAAATATACAACAGAGCTTGCAACCTCCATCAATTCTGTGAAGGCTGCATGTGATGCAGATGTGTCTGCCCAGACAGAGCTTTTGACAGAGACATCCGATCTCCTGTCAGAGACCAAGGTTGCACTTTCCAAGCTGATCGAAGTGACCGATCAGGGCGGCAACATGGGCGAAGGCAGAGAGCAGGCTGTTTACTATCGTGATGTAGTAAAGAGTGCGATGGATGCACTGAGAGATCCGGTGGATAAGCTCGAGATGATCGTAGATAAGGACATCTGGCCGATGCCATCTTACGGCGATCTGATCTTTGAGGTATAGTGAGAACTTCGTATTCGCAATAAAAATTTAATATTTTAAAATGTTTTGATTTTGATAGGAAATGCGGCATTTTTTCTTTACCACGACGACGTGGCCAAGGGAGAAGTGCCGCTTTTTTATATCATAGATGCAAGCATCTATGATATCGCTCTGCGAGGATTGCAGAGTCGGTCAGAGGAGGATGTCGGCTTCGCTGACGACCGGCTCGCAGCAGGATTCGCGGGCGAATCCTGATAGATTTATTTAAAAAGAGGAGGAGATAATTATGACGGAAGAAATTATGACTTATGTCAACGACAG
>JBJELW010000059.1:0-4809 GCA_051879315.1 Roseburia sp. | reverse complement strand
AGTGGTGTCCTCTATCTTAATTTTTTTATTTTTCCGAGTAAAAATTTACTCTAGCTGTATTGCAATTTGATTTTTCACGAATTACAATGGAGACGATGACTACATGCAGGGAGCGGGATTATATGACAGATAAGAAAAATTATTCATTTTTTCAACATAGGGAATGTGAGTATTTTCCATGCCATGAGGGAGCAGACCGGGAGAATTTTAATTGCCTGTTCTGCTACTGTCCGCTATATGCGCTGGGAGAGCGTTGCGGAGGGAATTATGTGTACAGGGAAAACGGAGTGAAGGACTGTACACACTGTCTTTATCCCCACCGGCGGGAGAATTATGAAGCCATCAATGCCAGATATCGGGAAATCATGGAGCTGGCGAACAGAAACCGTCGAGAGAATAGAGATACCATAGGAGAAATGATATGATACAGGTTTTGATAGGAATTTTGCTGCCCTTTGTGGGAACTGGACTGGGGGCATCCCTTGTACTGTTTCGAAAGAAGGGAGCGGCAGGAGGTTTTGAACCACGGATTGAAAAGCTTTTGACAGGATTTGCGGCAGGCGTCATGGTGTCGGCCTCTTTTTTCAGCTTATTACTGCCGGCCCTGGAGCAGGCGGGAGGTATGGGAAAATTTTCTTTTGTGCCGGCTGTGGTGGGATTTTTGCTGGGAATTGCGTTTTTACTGATCTTAGACTATACGGTTCCCCATTTGCACCGGGACAGCCAGGAGCCGGAGGGAATTCACGCACAGATTAAGAAAACCTCCATGATGGTGCTGGCGGTGATTCTGCACAACATACCGGAAGGTATGGCGGTGGGTGTGGTGTATGCTGCATGGCTGTCCGGCAGTGAAACGGTTTCCGTTATGGGAGCACTGTCTCTGGCGATAGGTATCGCCATTCAGAATTTTCCGGAGGGAGCCATCGTTTCCATGCCTTTGGTGGCGGAGGGAATGTCTAAGAAAAAGGCCTTTGCCTGGGGGATTTTCTCAGGGGTGGTGGAACCTTTGGGGGCGCTGCTTACCATTCTGGCAGCAGGGCTGGTTACTCCGTTTCTTCCATATTTCTTAAGCTTTGCAGCAGGAGCCATGATCTATGTGGTGGTGGAGGAATTGATTCCGGAAATGTCACAGGGGGAGCACAGCAACAAGGCCACCGTGGCATTTGCCTTAGGATTTGCCCTGATGATGATTCTGGATGTGGCGTTGGGATAAAAAGACGCAAAAAAGCGGCATTCATGCAAGCATGATGCCGCTCTTTTTATACGGTTTTTCGCTTAAAAATTACAGGTACTTCTTTAAATCATCCACCTTATTCAGCTCTTCCCAAGGCAGTGCAATGTCGGTACGTCCGAAGTGGCCGTAAGCTGCAGTGGGACGATAGATGGGACGTCTTAAGTCAAGCATCTTGATGATGCCGGCGGGACGCAGATCAAAGTTCTCCCGAACGATCTCTACGATCTTCTCATCGGAAAGCTTGCCGGTACCAAAGGTATCCACCATGATGGAAGTGGGCTGTGCCACACCGATGGCGTAGGATAACTGGATTTCGCACTTGTCAGCCAGGCCGGCAGCTACGATATTCTTAGCCACATAACGTGCTGCGTAAGCTGCGGAACGGTCCACCTTGGTGCAGTCCTTTCCGGAGAAAGCTCCGCCGCCGTGACGGGCATATCCACCGTAGGTATCCACGATGATCTTACGGCCGGTGAGACCTGCATCGCCGTGAGGCCCGCCGATTACAAAGCGGCCGGTGGGATTGATGAAGAACTTGGTATTTTCGTCCACCAGCTCAGCCGGAAGAACAGGATCAAAAACATATTTTTTAATATCGCTGTGGATCTGCTCCTGAGTCACATCCTCATCGTGCTGGGTGGAAAGAACCACTGCCTCCAAACGCTTGGGAGCGCCATTTTCATCGTACTCTACAGAAACCTGAGTCTTTCCGTCTGGTCTTAAATAGGAAAGAGTTCCATCCTTACGTACTTTGGTCAGCTGCAAAGCCAGTTTGTGAGCCAAAGAGATGGGGTAAGGCATCAGCTCCGGTGTTTCGTTGGTGGCATAACCGAACATCATACCCTGATCGCCGGCACCGATGGCTTCGATTTCGGCATCGCTCATTTTATTTTCTCTGGCTTCCAGAGCCTTGTCTACACCCATGGCGATATCGGGGGACTGCTGATCCAGTGCAACCATCACTGCACAGGTGTGTCCGTCAAATCCGGTCTTTGCATCGTCATAGCCGATTCCGTTTACTGTCTCGCGTACAATGGAGGGAATGTCCAAATGTGCTTTGGTGGTAATCTCGCCGGTTACCAGGATAAAACCGGTGCAGCTGGCTGTTTCGCAGGCCACACGGCTCATGGGATCTTCAGCCATGCAGGCATCTAAAATCGCATCGGAAATGGCATCGCATACTTTGTCCGGATGTCCTTCGGTTACAGACTCGGAAGTGAATAAAAGTTTCTCCATGATAATCTCCTTTTCTTTTGATTAATTTTGTGTGTATTTTGCAATAAAAAAATCCGCTTACATAATAAGCGGACCCGACGGTAAAAAATCAAATCCTCTTATTGTTCGATTTGCTCGCTCAGGTTGGCACCTTCCTGTAAAAGGGGTTGCCGTGACTTCACAGATCCTATGTATCTCCATCACTCTGAATAAGAGAAAAAGTATGAAATTGTGTCTCATAGAGCGATACTACACCCGAAGCAAAGGCTTGTCAAGGGAAAATATTGACTTTTTTATGGAAAGGCTTATACTAAAATGTGAAAAAGTAGTAACTTGCAGTAGAACGGGGTTTATGTTTATGACAAAAGAGTATGCAGTGAAAGACCTGAAACCGGGAATGATTACAGCAGTACCGGTTCGGACCAGAAGGGGACAGCTGGTGGTGAATCAGGAGACTTCGTTGTCCGCGGCACTGATTGCGCGATTAGAATTTTACGGAATCGAAAAAGTTCAAATCAAGGAGAACGATGTTTACGCTGAAGATGGCGGTGCACAGGTTTTGGAAGCAGGTTATACGCCGGCAAAGAATCCGGCACCGGTGCAAAGTCCGGTATTGGATGCATCCTATTCCCAAAAGGTGAAAAAAACAGACGATTTTAAACGCTTTCAGATTGATTTTACCTTGCGTTGTAACGATTTAAAGAACTGCTTTGATGCATTTCTTACTTCTGGAAATGTAGATAAAGAGGAGCTTTTGGAGAAGACCAAGTCTCTTATCAGCAAGCAGCAGACTACGATAGACATTTTTGACATGCTCCACAATATGCGTCAGGTAAATGACAGTACTTATGCCCACAGCATCAATGTGGCACTGATCTCGCGGATGATTGGGAAGTGGCTCCATTTTTCGCCGGAGGAGCTGGACACGCTGACTCTTGCAGGACTTTTGCATGATATTGGCAAGACCAGTATTCCGGAAGAGGTTTTGAATAAGGATAGCCGCCTTACGGATGAGGAGTTTCAGATGATCCGCAAGCACCCTCAAATGGGCTACGATATCCTGAAGAAGCAGCCGCTGGATTCCCATGTGAAAAAAGCTGCTCTGATGCACCATGAGCGTTGTGATGGTTCCGGATATCCCATGGGTCTTACTATGGATGAGATTGATGATTATGCATTGATCATTGCCATTGCGGATGTTTATGATGCCATGACAGCTGCCCGTTCCTATCGGGAGCCGCTTTGCCCGTTCCAGGTAATTGCGGAGTTTGAAAAGGATGGACTGCAGAAGTATAAGCCCAAATACATTTTGACATTTTTGCAGCGCATTGCCACTACCTATCAGAATAATCGTGTTATGTTAAATGATGGTACAACGGCAAAAATCGTGTTGTTAAATCCGAACCATTTGTCCAAGCCTTTGGTACAGCTGGATGACGGGTCCTGTCTGGATCTGGACAAGAGTCCGCTGTATATTATGTCGCTGATATAATGAGCGCAGGAGAGCCAACATGCTGGCATGATTGGCGAACTGCGAATGTGAGAACGCTTATCCCGAAAACGGGATAAGCGTTTTTTTCTAATATTATTTTATATGTTTCTTGCAGATATCCTGCAGCACACACTGATCACAGTATGGAGCGGTTCTTGCGGTACAAACCGCACGGCCGTGGTCTACCAGCCGGTGGCAGAAGTTATTGCTCTCCTCCGGAGGAATCAGTTTCCACAGTGCCATTTCCACCTTTTTAGGATCTTTGATGCCGTCCACCAGACCGATACGGTTGCACAGACGGATACAGTGGGTGTCCGTTACGATAGCAGGTTTTCCAAACACATCTCCCATAATCAGATTGGCACTTTTTCGTCCTACACCGGGAAGTGTCAAAAGCGTGTCAAAATCCTCGGGAACCTTGTCCTGATACTGTTCGTGCAGAATGCGCATGCAGGCACTGATATCCCGGGCCTTACTGCGCCCCAGTCCGCAGGGTTTGACGATGGCCTCAATCTCCTCCGGTTCAGCAGCAGCCAGCGCAGCCACTGTGGGAAATTTTTTATACAGATCCACCACCACCACGTTTACCCGTGCGTCGGTGCACTGGGCAGCCAGACGGACGCTGACTAAAAGTTTCCAGGCCTCATCGTAATCTAAAGTGCAGTCTGTATAGGGATAAGCTTTTTTGAGGCGGGCCACTACCTCTGCAGCGCGTTGTTTCTTGGTCATGATTTTCTCCTTATTGCTGGTTGTATTTGTCTGAATAGACTATAACATAAAGTGATAGATTTTGCTATTCTCTTGGCACTGAGCGAGCGCGTAATTTTACCTTCGGAAAAAGTAGGATAGAGTGTACCCCTAGATATTC
>JBJELW010000058.1:2090-73012 GCA_051879315.1 Roseburia sp. | reverse complement strand
GGCAAATCTTCCAGGCTAAGAGGCAGACAAGAGAGCTAAGCAGAAGTCTGCCCTAGAGGGCAGGGTTGAATTGAAAACTGAAAAAGAGTATAGTGTAACCATCGAATTTAAGCTTGATGCTTTATCAGAACATCTAAGGGTACACTCTATCCTATTTTTTCCGAAGGTAAAATTACGCGCTCGGCATGATGTGAACAGGTAGATTTTTTTCATAATTTTCGATACAATGGTATCAAACATTTTTATATAGGAGGCTTCTATGAAACCATTTCACCTGAATAGAGCAGATTTTACCCCTTATCCGGTAGGTGTCCAGAAAGAGTGGGTCCTCACCAACGGACTGGGCAGTTATGCCGGCAGTTCTGTTACCGGAGCTCACTCCCGGATGCATCACGGGTACCTGATTGCCAGTCTGCACCCGCCGGTGGAACGCTACGTCACATTATCCAAAATTGATGAATGCTTTGTATGCGGGAATGACACTTTTGATTTCACTACCAGACAATATCGGGACCAGAAAAAGAATACCTGTTACACGGCCGGTCTGGACTATCTCTCCGACTTTATCTATGACGGGCTGATACATTTCCGTTACCAGGCAGGGACATTTTCCATGGAGAAAAGCCTTTCCTTTGAATACGGTCAAAATACCATTGCCATCGCCTACGACATTGAAAACAAGGGGAAATCCGGCACGCTGCGGCTCACTCCGCTTTTCAACTTCCGGGTACACAGCGATCCCGATACCATCGAAACCCTGCAATTTATCAAAGATATAGAAAAGGATGAAATCAAGCTGATTCCCACCGCCAATGGGGAGGTATGTATCCGCCTGTTTTTTGGAGACGGAAAAATCTCCGATTTCGAACAACTCTTTACACTGGATACACAGCTTCAAAAGGAACTGGATGTGGAAACGGAAGGGATTGACTCCCACTATACCCCTTATGTCATAGATTATGAAATTCCTGCAGATAGTCATATCAAGATTTCTGTCATCTGTTCTCTGGAAACAGAATATTGCAAAGATGCCTTTGCCATTTGCCAAAGGGAAATGGAGCGATTGGCAGCCCTTGAAAAGCAGGCCGGATACACTGATGAACTGGCTTCTGCCCTTGCCATATCCGCAGACCATTTTCTGGCCTACCGACAGTCTACCAAGCTTACCACTGTGCTGGCGGGACTACCATGGTTTACAGACTGGGGCAGGGATACCATGATCGCACTGACCGGACTGGTATTGTCCACCCATCGTTACCAGGAAGCCAGAGATATCCTCACCACCTTTGCCACTTATGTAAAGGATGGTCTGGTACCCAACATGTTTCCTGATGAGGGCACAGCCCCGCTGTACAACACCGCTGACGCCTCCATGTGGTATTTTTACGCAGTGGACAAGTATCTCTCCTACACCGGAGATACCTCAGACTATGAATTTGTCCGCACCACCATTTATCCGAAATTGAAAGAAATTATTCACGCCTATGAGCATGGCGCAGGATTTTCCATCTACATGGAAGAGGATGGCTTAATTCATGCCGGCAGTGGATTGGATCAGGTTACCTGGATGGATGTACGGGTTGGGGACTGGGTGGCAACCCCCCGCCATGGGAAACCGGTGGAAATCAATGCGCTATGGTACAACGCCCTTCGTGTGATGGAACAGCTTTCCGCCCGTTTCGGTGAGGACGGCAGCCATTATCATGAGTTGGCAGAAACTGCCAAAGATTCTTTCTGTAAAGAATTCTGGAATGAAAAAGACCAGTGCCTCTACGACGTGGTAGATGGCACAGTAGGAGACCCTTCCCTCCGACCGAATCAGATTTACGCTGTTTCTCTTCCCTATCGGATGCTTGACGCTGAGCGGGAGAAAAAAGTGGTAGATAAAGTATATGAGTACTTATATGCCGGAACAGGCCTTCGGTCCCTAAGTCCGGAAGATCCCCAGTATCACCCCACTTACGAGGGCTGCCTGTCCAAGCGGGATCACGCTTACCATCAGGGAACTTCCTGGGGATTTTTACTGGGCGGTTTTCTCACCGCTTATGTGCATGTGTATGGCACGTCACCGGATGTCATCGCCCGGGCAGACAGCATGTTGGACCCTATCCGGTCCCATCTGTATCAAGGCTGTATAGGATCCATCTCCGAAATCTTTGACGGAAATGAACCCCACACCTGCCGGGGCTGCTATGCTCAGGCCTGGAGTGTGGGCGAGGTACTCCGGGCATATACCGAAGATATCCTGCCTTACCTGAAAAAGTAATTCAAGCAATTTAAGGCAGCACATCTGTAACAAACGTTACCAGTGTGCTGCCTTATTTTTATTTCCGCTGTACTTTTCTCATAACCACCACAAAACAGATCATATGCGCACAAAATGTAATCGCCCACGTCACCGGATAGGAGGCATAGAGATTGGTCAATGTATGTACCTGTCTGAAAATGGTATAAATCCATACAATCCGCAGACCACACGCACCAATCAGTGACACCACCATAGGCATGATTGCATACCCCATCCCCCGCAGTGTTCCTACCATCACATCCATAATGCCGCAGAGAAAATAGGTGGTGGAAATGACAGACATACGGAGAATTCCGTATGAAATCACCTCCGGATCGGAGGAATAGATGGAAAGCAGTTTCGGTGCAAAACCGTAAGCAGCCACACCCATCACAAGGCCCACAATGCTCACCATGATCAGGCTGTTTCGCATCACCTTTTTGATTCGTCCGTACTCTCCCGCACCATAGTTCTGACTGACAAAGTTCAAAGCAGTATGGTGGTAGGCATTCATGGACATATAGATAAATCCCTCGATGCTGGCGGCTGCACTGTTTCCGGCCATGGCCACCGGGCCAAAAGAATTCACGGAGGACTGGATCAAAACATTGGACAGGGCAAATATCACCCCCTGCAGTCCGGCCGGCAGACCGGTGCATACAATGCGCACCACTTTTTCTCTCTGAATACAAAGATGACGCAGTTTCAACTGAAAGCATCCTTCCTGCCGCATCAGGCATAAAATCACCAGTCCGGCAGAAATACACTGGGAAATCACCGTTGCCGTCGCCACGCCTGCCACATCCATCCGAAAACAGATGACGAAAACCAGATTCAGCATGGCATTGATCACTCCCGATACCATAAGAAAATAAAGTGGACGTTTGGTATCGCCCATTGCCCGGAGAATGGCGCTTCCAAAATTATAGAGCATACTCACTGGCATCCCAAGAAAATATATCTTCATATAGAGCGTGGCCAACGACAGCACTTCTGTCGGCGTATCCATCCATCTGAGCAACTGTCCTGCAGCGAACCATCCCACAAATGCCAGCAATACACCACACACCAGACTCAGTGTAATGGCTGTGTGCAGGGTCTCCCGCACTTCCTGTTCTTTTTTCGCTCCGTAATACTGGGCGATCAGCACATTGGCTCCCACTGACAGGCCAACAAAAAGATTGATCAACAGATTAATGAGAGACGTGGTAGACCCCACCGCCGCAAGTGAATTCGGTCCGGCGAATCGACCTACCACCACGGTGTCCACTGCCTGAAATAACAACTGCAGGATTCCGGAAAAAATCAGCGGAACGGAAAACCCCAGCATTTTCCCCACCAAAGGGCCATGGCACATGTCCACAACATAGGATTTCTTACTCACAAAAATTCACCTTCTAAACTGTGGTATTCACACCATTTACATTGGCATGCTCATCTTCATTCATAGGGATCACCAGACACTTCTGCCCATTGATCACCTCTGACTTGATCTGGCTCACCTTTTCCGGTTTCACACGGAGCACAACATCATAGGTCTTCACCGCTTCCTCAGCTTCTTCCTCAGTCTGCTTTTCCCGAAGCTGCTGTTGAAGCACCTCCACCTGGGCCACAAGCTCCTTTTCCTTCTGCAGCTGCTCCCCGACTGCCAATGCCTTACTATCCACCACATTCTCAGCCAGTGGCAATTCTTCTCCAAACTCTTCCTCACATTTTTTTTCGATGCGGGCTGCCCGTTCTTCTTCCACACCACTCTCTGTGAGTACACTGCTCATGGTTTCCATGGTCAGCACCAGAGGTTCTTCTTCCTCCTCCTGGCGTTCCAGAAGTTCATTGATATTCTGCTGAATATCAAACAGTACTTCACTGCTTTTCTCGGAATCATCTCCGTATGCCTGCTTCACAATGGCATGAAACGCATTCTTCTGCTCTGTGGCAGTACGTTTTGCCGGACAACCCAAACCGCCCTCCATAAATTCAGCATGAGGCTCCTTAGTATCTTTCGTGTAAAACATCAGCGAATGGATATCCGTGCTTCGGTCTGTAAATGCAGGGAAAATAAATCCCGTATCAGGCATACCTACCACCCAGTCACGGATACGAGGGCCGATACGATTTTCATCTTCCCGATAACCCAACCCGGGCTTAGAAAGCTGTACCGGACAAATCGCGCAAAGCAAATACTCGAAGACCTCTTCCGACTCATCCAGCGCATTCTGATCTTTGGTCTTTGTTATGACATCGTATGCATCATGAAAAATCAGAATCAGATAATTTCCGGCATAATCATAATTTTCAATTACCATATCATAGAACCGGTCCAAAAGTTCCGGATTTTTCAGTTTGCTTTCCCGAAGTCCCAAAAGGAACTGTTGTCTGCCCCCTGCTTCTTCTTCCTCCAACGGAAAGGATAACTCCAGCAGATTGTTTCCCACTGTCCCGGAAAGACTCTTTTTTGCAATTTCCAGGTATTTGTAAAATTCCTCATCCTCCAGATTCAGAAATGTTTCACTCAGATCCACCACCTTATTTTTTCCTGCATCCACATAGCAGCCGCAAAGTCTGGTAAACGTACAGTTTTCTTTGGTAAATCGTCTCTTTAATTCCAATACACCCTTTTTGTCCATCTGTTTCTCCTCCGTATTTACATCGAACAATTTTGCCTTTATTAAAATAAAAAAGTTTCGGAAACATTGGAAACCAACATTTCTGAAACCTCTATGAGAGCGATAGACGGGGCTCGAACCCGCGGTCTCGACCTTGGCAAGGTCGCGCGTTACCAACTACGCCACTATCGCATAAGCGGGTGATGGGAATCGAACCCACGTATCCAGCTTGGAAGGCTGGTGTTCTACCATTGAACTACACCCGCACAAATATGTTGCGGAATCTATCATTCTATTCCTACGCTGTGACCATCTCATATCCCAAAACCGATAATCAATGCCCAGTTCCGGAATCGAACCAGAGACATAAGGATTTTCAGTCCTCCGCTCTACCAACTGAGCTAACTGGGCTTATGTACTGTGGTCCGCCACAGCAAAAACAATTTTACTAGATATATCTTTGATTGTCAAGTCCATTTTTTAAAAATCCGGACAAAAGAATCCGGTCAGTCTTACAGACCAACCGGATTACATGACTGAAATATCATCCCTATATCTACAGATAACGCGCTTATTAAATATTGAATGTTTTCAACATTTCCAGCAACCGGTCTGACTTCTCACGCAGTTGCTGTGATGCATTGTCCAGATCCTCGATGGCATTCATCTGTGTACCTGCCGTAGTATAAACATTGGATGAACATGCCGCCGTCTCCGCAGACACAGCGGAAATACTCTCGATTGCTTCCAGCGTTTCCGTTCTGGAACGATTCATCTCCGCCACATTGCTGGAAATTGTTTCCAAAGCCTGAAGCAAAGACTCCACCTGCTGATCAATCTTGCGGAAGGAGATTGTAGTACTTTCCACAGCCCCGGTCTGGGTTGAAATTACCTGCTCTGCCTGTTTTGCAATGCCAACCACTTCCCCGGTCTTCTCCACAATTTCATCGATGATAACAGAAATCTGTGTAGAAGATGCCAGACACTGATCGGACAGCTTTCGGATTTCCTCTGCCACCACTGCAAATCCCCGTCCGGCTTCTCCCGCACGTGCTGCCTCGATAGATGCATTCAGGGACAACAGATTCGTCTGCTCCGCAATCTCATTGATAGAGGAAACAATGTTATTGATAGATCTGGACTTCTGCTCCAGACTCTCAATTGCAGCCACCACATTTCTCGTAATCTCTGTAGTGGATTTCGCACTGGCTGTCAATCCCGCCACAGAATCAATACCACTGCTTATGGTGGTTCCGGCGGAAGATGTCAACTTGCCGATCTCATCTGCATTCATACTTACATTGTGAATCTTGCCGGACAGAAGATCCATCTGACTCAGACAATCCTCCGAACCGGTATCCAGTTTATTCACACCCAGCTCAATCTCTGATATGGTCTTTTGAATATCACTGGTAGTTTCCATAAAGGTACCCGCCGTCTCTGCCACATAAGTCGCCGCATCATTTAATTGGGCGCTGACTGCATTGACATTCTCGATCAGGGACTTAACATGTTCCACAGTGTTGTTAATGCCCAGACACAGCAGTCCGAATTCATCGTGTTTCTTTGTCCGCAGATGCACTGTCAGGTCACCGTTTGAAACCCTTTTCAATTGTCCCAATATGTAACGGATGTTACCGGACATCTGGCTGGAGATTATCACGCCCAGACCTACTGCAAGCAGCGTTGCCAGCAAGGTCAATACAATGGACAGATTCCGGATATCCTTGGTCTCTGCAAGGATTCGATCCGCAGGAATCAAAGCCGCCGTCATAGCTCCGTAACCGTCTAATTTGCTGTAAATAAACAAATACTCGGTCCCATTCAAATGCACGGTGCTGCTGCCTTCAGACTCACTGGCTGCCATAGCTTCCTCATAAAAATCAGAACCATAAAATACCGGCCCGTCTGTCACAACATTCTCATCGGAATAAAATTCTTTTCCATCACTGGTGATAATTGCCACATATCCACCCTCGCCTGCATCCAAAGACTCCATTGCATCCCGAATGTAAGCGGCATCCATGTCAATCACCATAATGACTTTGCCAAAATTGAAATTCTTCGCCAAACGGATCGAATACTCGGAACTATCTACGTTGATGGTTGCATCAGCTTCGGGATCCTGGCCAAACAGGTGCCAGCCGGATGTATCTTCCACCATAATCTGACCCTGTGCACTCTCCGTATAAGCAGAGTACGCATTTTCCGGAATTTTGACAGTAGAAACGTAAATACTGTTACCGCCATCCGTCAAAAAATAGGCGGCTTTAATTTTTGCATCATAGGTCATACGGTTTCTTATTTCACTGGTATAATCGCTACGGGTATTCAGTCTCTCCGCTTCTGATCCTCCGCCACCATTTAAATACGCTTTCAGATCCGAATCCGTCAAATAATTTTTAAACTCATCACGCTCACCATTCACAATCAAGGACACATATTCCTGCACCATGCTCATGGTTTGCTGTGCCGAACTTTCATAACTGCTTATGATGGCATCAGAGGCTTTCCGATAGGATGCAATTCCCAAAATCAGAATTCCTATCACCGGCACCAGAAAAGACGTGATTAACCGAAATCTAATACTTTTTGTGAGCGGCACATCCCCTTTGGTTTTGCCGCTTTTAGATTGTTTCCCCTTTTTTAGCATTGTCTCCTTCAACGGAGTATCTTCCTTTTTCCTGTTGATTTTCTTTCCCACGAGACATGCCTCCTCTCTCGATTCTTCCTAAGTAAATACCTTCATGCCAATTTTACATTTGCGGATTATTCTGTATTTTATTAACGCTATTTTAAAATACAAATGGATTGACCGGGCATGGTCAGCGTTCCATCCGTCAAAGTGACTACTTCCCCATTCAGGGTAAGATAGCCCCGGATTTCCATCTCTGCCAATTCTGTTCCAGACAGGGGAACAGCCGCCACTTCATCGGATGTGTTATACACGATTCCGATGACACTTCCCTCATAGTTTTTGGTAATAGCCGCCTGATCATCCTCACATGATAATTCTACCACATTTATGGTCCCTCTCGCAATCTCCGGATTCTCATTTCTCAGCCGAAGTGCCCGCTTATAATAATTCAGCAGAGAGGTCTCGTCCTCCATTTGTTCATCCCATGCTGCAAAGGAGGACTCGATGCCCGAATCTGCTCCGGAGGGCTTATTCGTCATGCCTGTTTCGTCTGTTGCAGACCAGTACATTGGTAGCCTTTTATTTTCATCCTTCGTACCTGAACTGCACATGCCGATTTCTTCCCCATAATACACAAAAGGATTTCCATTCATCATCATAAGCAGACCGCAGGCCATCTTCAAATCATTTTCATCATTGGACAAATTATTGGCCACACGCACCTGATCGTGGTTTGTCAAAAACGGCGCATCAATATAATTGGGATTTTCTTCTCCGTAGAGATTCTGGTAATCCACCATAGCATTGACAAATTTTACGGCGCTGGCAGTCCCCCTGGCCGCCTTCACAATCGTTCCCTCTGCGCTGGATGTGGCAAAATTAAACATACTGGGAGTCTCACTGGCATAATAATCTGCAATTGTGGATTTGTTGGCCCATACTTCAGATACCATATAAAAATCAGGATTCTGCTCCAGACAATAGCTGTACAGCCAATTTAAAATCTCTGTGTTCGCCTCAGTGTCCCCTTCTTCATAATGCATTGCTGCATCCATGCGGAATCCATCCACTCCCTCAGCAATCCAAAAATCTGCAATCTCCTCAAATTCCCGGCGAACCGCTTCATTCTCCAGATTCAGATCAGGCATCTCAGACCAGAAAGAACCCTCGTAATACCATTTTGTGCCGGAAACCACATAATACGTGTCATTCACCCGCTCCTGGCTAAAATTGTAATATCCCACATAAGGACACTCTTCCAGATCCGGTTCCTGACCATCCTCCAAACTACGGAGGTAAGAGCAGGCCTCCAGGAACCATTTATTTGAAGAAGAAGAATGGTTCATCACCATATCAATAACCAAATGGATGCCCCGATTGTGGCACTCTTCCACCAGCTTTTCAAAATCTTCCATGGTTCCATATTGGGAATCAATGTCGCAATAATCTATCACATCATATTTATGATAAGTTGTGGATGGCATAATAGGCATCAACCAGATTCCATTGAATCCCATTTCCTGAATGTAGTCCAGCTTCTCGATGACGCCATTTAAATCACCGATTCCATCTCCATCTGAATCATAAAATGAGTACACGAAAATCTCATAGTAGTTCCGATAGTTATCATCAATAATGTTTAATTCCTGTTCATAGTCATATGTAATTGCGCTGGCGCTCGTCTCTGTTGAGTCCTGGCCATCTGTGGCGTTCTGCCCACACCCTGCCACAAGGGAAATCAAAAGGGCTATTACAAGCAAACCACTAAATACTCTTTTTTTCATGCAAATCTCCAAAATACTTTTTTAAAAAATCGGTAGCCATAAAATGACTACCGATTCATTTTTACTTTTTGTTCTGTTGTTAAAACTTAACCCTTTACAGCACCACCGGTTACACCTTCTACGTAGTACTTCTGCAGTGCCATGAACAAAATGGTAATCGGTACTGCTACCAAAACACCACCTGCACAGAATCTGGTGAAATAACCCTGATAATCTGTGGTATTTACCCATCTGTACAATGCAACGGCCACGTTGTAGTTAGCACTGGAACCAAATGCAACATAAGACGCAAATACGTAATCACACCATGGAGCCATAAATGCTGTCAAAGCAGTGTAAATAACAATGGGCTTTGAAAGCGGCACAATCATAGTGAGGAAAATTCTCATCTTGCTGGCGCCATCAATACGGGCTGCCTCATCCAAAGATCTAGGGATGGTATCAAAGAAACCTTTACATACATAATATCCCATTCCTGAACTTGCCACGGAAATCAAAATCAATCCCGGAATTGCACCTGACTGAGTCAATCCAAAATTCTTTAACAGGAAGTACAGACAAATCATGGTAAGGAATCCGGGGAACATTCCCAGAACCAACCAGAAATTCATCAATGCCTTACGCATTTTGAAACGTGTTCTTGACAATGCGTAACTTACACATAAAACAACGATGGTCTGTAAAACTGCGACAAATGATGCGATGATCAATGTATTTCCATACCAGCGGAAGAACTGACAATCGCTGCTAAACAAATACTTGTAGTTGTCCAATGAAAAATGTTTCGGTACAAGATAGTCAACCATTCCACCCAACTCTGTAGCGTAGGACCGGAAACTCTGTAACACGATACATACGAAGGGGAACAGCCAAATAATACTGATAATAATTAACACAATATAGGCAATCGCATTGCTCAAGCCTTTGTGCTGTTTGTGAAGTTTTGCTTCCTTTGCCATTATTGGAATCCCTCCTCATCTTTAACTGAAGGTAAGATATTGTATACCACCAGTGAAATAATTGCTGTGACTAAGAATACCATGATACCAATTACGGCAGCCATTCGGTAGTTCGTGTCGTTTACTGTCATCTTATACAACCATGTAATCAGCAGGTCCGTAGCTCCGGCACTGTCGCTGTATCCCTGATAAGGTCCACCTCCGGTCAACAGGAAGATTACGTTGAAGTTGTTCAGGTTTCCCGTAAACTGTGTCAACAGGAACGGTCCTGTTACGAAGAACATATACGGCAATGTAATCTTAAAGAACATCTGAATTGAGTTTGCGCCATCAATACGTGCACTCTCATATAAATCAGCCGGAATGTTCATCAATAAGCCGGTAGCAATCAACATCATGTAAGGAATACCAATCCACATGTTAATTAAAATAATAGTAATACGTGCCAGCATAGGATCTGACCAGAATTCTATTCGGCTACTAATAACGCCCCATTTCATCAGGTAAGAATTGATCAAGCCGTCATTGGCAAACATCTTAGACACATACAGCAATGATACGAACTGAGGAATTGCGATGGTCATAACAAGGATAGTTCTCCAAAGTTTCTTGAACTTGATACCCTTCTTGTTTATCAGAATTGCAACAGCCATACCTACAAAGTAGTTTAAGAATGTTGCAAAAAATGCCCAAACCAACGTCCAGAGTAATACCTTCACGAAGGTACTTCCGAACTGTGATCCTCCAAAAGAGAAAATCTGTTTAAAGTTATCAAAGCCAACCCATGTAAACAATTTGCTGGGTGACTGATGGTTCTTATCATAATTGGTAAATGCCACGCAGACCATGAATGCGATCGGCAATACAGTGAATACAAAAATTCCCAGTAAAGGCACTGCCAACAATGTCTTATCAATGTTAGAATCTAACAGTGACAGTAAATCCTGTTTTGTAGACGGAATATTACGTCCACTCCGCAGCAGTAACTCCTGCTTACGATTCTCCCGGATATTCACTCTCCAAACGAAGATGAATCCCAAAGTAATAAAAATGGTTAACAAACCATAAAGTAAAATCAGGAAACTGTTATCTCCATAGACCGTCAAAAATGTATTTGGGTCCATGTAAGTCTCGGTTGTTCCCAAAGTGGACAACTGTGCCAGATAACCAGCTCCAAATGTAATCATGTAATAAATATAAGCCACTTCGATCGCCAGTAAAGCGATACCCTTTGCAAATGACTTTCTCAGTATCGGGCCGAAGCCCATAATCAGGAAAGAAATACGGGTCTTCCAATCGCCTTCTGCGAACGTCACCCCAATATCCTTAAGATCATTTCCAATCCATTTAAAAAAGTTTGCAATCCCCTTGCCTACTTTTTTAAAGAATCCATCATTATAACTGTTCATAGTCCCTCCGATTGCATAATGTGATTGCAGGCAAGTGCTTCCGTATGTGTTTCACCTACATAATTTGCAACTAATGTATTACTCCCATTCAAAAACAAACATCCAGGGAGAGAGAATCTCTCCCCCAAAATGTCTGTTTGTCAGCATATTCACTATTTCTTACTGTGCGTAAGACTGGCAATCGCTCTGGTATGTCTCAAGTGCAGCCTTGATATCATCATCAGATGTATCAGCGCTCATGTTGTTCTCAACTTCCTGGCCGAAAGACTCTGCACGTGTCCAGTACTCATCCGGATAGTTACCCTGAGGAATTGTGAATGCTAACTGCTCTGCCAATGCAGAAAGTGCTACGTCAGCCTGAACAGCTGCATCGCCCTGTGCAGTTACGTTTGAAGGACCCCAAGCAACAGCATTGTAACGAGCAAGCTGTACCTCAGCGCTTGTTAAGTACTGAGCAAGTTTCATACAGAACTGAAGCTTAGAAGCGTCTGTCTGAGGCTTGATACCCAGTAACTTAAATCCACCAAATCCGCTTAACTGATAAGTGTTTCCATCAGATCCCTCGAAGCTAGGCAGCTTAGCGCATGCATAATTGTCGCCTAATACAGCCTGAGCAGAAGCAGCATCCCATGTACCATCAACGATAGCGCCGATGTTGGTTGCGCTGTCTACTGAAGAACCATCCTGGAATGAAGAAGACTCAGAAAGCTCGATCATCTCTTTAACAGCTACAACACCTGCATCTGATGCATAGTCAATGTTGCATGCGGTAAAGTTTCCGTCTGTGTCTGTGTCATAGGTTAACTCACATCCTGTTGCGAAGAAGAATGCTGTCTGATACCAACCACTGTCAAGATCGAAGTAGAAGTTCTTTCCTGCAGCTTCGCAGTCAGCAACAACCTGCTCCAAAGAAGTAGGATCTGTAACTACGCTGCTATCATAGTATAAGAAGTATCCGTTGTCAGATGTGATAGGGAATGCATATGTAGCATCTCCAACCTTAGCTGCAGAAGCTGCACCTGCATCGTTCTGCTCGTCAATCCATGTAGCATAATCGCCACCGATCTGCTGTAATGCACCTGCAGATACTAAACGAGCGATCTGATCCTGTGCGAAACCATAGATATCAGCTCCGCCCTCTACGTCTGTGATCAGGTTTCCTGCTGCATCTCCCTCACCTACAGGCTCGATAGTGATGTTGTACGGTGCGTAGTCAGGATTTGCCTCGATGAATGCGTCAACCTGCTCCTGAGTGAAGTCTACAGTTGCCTCTGCTACCCAGATAGTAACATCTGTGTCATCGCCTACTGCAGGGATCTCAGCTACTTCGCCGCCCTCTGCTGTTTCTGTGTCTGCTGCTGCGGGTGTGTCAGTAGAAGGTGTCTCTTCGTTGCTTCCACATCCAGCTACCATTGTAGCCACCATTGCGGTTGCTAATAATGCTGATAATGCTTTCTTTTTCATTTTACCTCTCCTTTTTAGAAAATGTTTTATATAAAATGCGTTGCGCATCTTATACCGTGTTCATGGTTCCTGCGCCGGAATCGACCGTTTTCAGCACTTCCTCGTCAATTCCTCCAAAAACTGTTTTCATTATACAACAGTTTCCGTCAATTTGCAAGTCATGTGTCATGTTTCTTTAGACAATTTAACCATCTCATTTGCATTACTCATTTTATGGTCTGTCCGATGATTTGTCAATGCTTTTATTCGATTTTTATATCTTTCGTTTATTTTCGTAAAATCTTGTTGTTATTTTTGCACATAGATTTTCATTTTTTTCGAAAAGTAATCACGCTCCTTGCCTATTTCCGGTTCTTCCGATATAATTTATGTAATTTTATTAAAACATCCGGAAACATCAGCAGAGTATCCGGCATTATGCCGAATGTTCCGCACCAGAGGAGGAATCCTATGACTACAATAAAAGATATCGCCAACCGTCTGGGTGTATCTATCAGCACGGTTTCAAAAGGATTAAACGGAGCCAGCGACATCAGCGAAGATCTGCGTCAGCTTGTCCTGGATACAGCCATTGAAATGGGTTACAAATCCAAAAAAATGAAAAATCAGGAGCTGAAAAAGCTGTGTGTCTTCATTGAAAATATGGAATACACCTCCAAAAACCAGTTCGGATACGACTTAATCCTTGGTTTTAAGCAGGCCGCTTACCGGCATAACTGGGAAGTGACCCTTCTCCCGGCAACCCCGGAATTACAAAAAGAAGAAAAATATGATACCTATATGTTTAAGAACGGTTTTTCCGGAGCTTTCATCGCAGGCTTCACTCTGCAGGATCCCTGGATGGAACAGTTTCATCACACCACGATTCCCACCGTCCTTTTTGATAATTATATTCCGGACAATCCAAATATATGCTATATAGGCACCCCCAGTACCGAAGGAATCCGTCTCGCAGTGAATCATCTGGTGCAGCTGGGGCACCGCCGCATCGCCTTTCTAAACGGTTCTCTGCACTCCATGATCTCTGAGCAGCGGAAACAGGCTTACATCAGCACCATGGTCAGCCATAATCTTCCTGTTTCAGATGAACTGACAGCCAACGGATATTATGTGGCCGAATCCGCCAAATACCACGTAAACAATTTTCTAAAGGCGGGGGCTACGGCCATACTCTGTGGCAGCGATTTGATTGCCTCCGGTGTGATCACCGAATGCCAACTACGCGGCTACTCCGTCCCGGAAGATGTCAGCGTGGTAGGATATGACGATCTGCCCATTTCCTCTTTGCTGTCTCCACCGCTGACCACCATCCGCCAGGATCGTCTGGAGCTCGGCAAATGTGCCTTCTCAGCGTTGGATATCCTGATTGACCATGTGCCCATCAGTCACATTTTACTGCACCCAAAGTTGATTATCCGGGATTCTACAGCCAGCTGCAAAATGACCTGACGCTTCGAAAGCTTTCTATATCCAACAAAAAAGGCTGCCGCCTTACAGCATATCTGTAAAGCGACAGCCTTTATGCATGCCCATGACCGGAATCGAACCGGTACTGTATCACTACAACAGGATTTTAAGTCCTGCGCGTCTGCCAGTTCCGCCACATGGGCTTAGTATGGAATGGGCAGAGGTGGATTCGAACCACCGAAGCAATTTGCAGCAGATTTACAGTCTGTCCCCTTTGGCCACTCGGGAATCTGCCCATTTCTGTCAGTTTTGTCCTGACAGTGTTTGATTATATCACAAGGTTTTTTTATGCGCAAGCATCTTTTATGAATTTTCCTGCGTCAGCTCATCCTCTGCATTTTTCAGAATCATTGCCGCATGTTTTGACAAAACAACATCGATACGTCCATGACTGATGGGGTAATAAGCCGGTTCCAATGTGTATCCGGTTTCATAGGAATACAGAATCCGCTGGACCCTTCCCTGCCTCGGCAGCCCAGCTGCCCACACTGACAGATCCAGGCGGCAATCCCGGTCGTCATTATTGATCAGTATTACAAATTGCTGTTGCCGGTTGAACCGTCCGTAGCACAGCAGATTATCCTCGCCGTTCAGGAACTTGATGGATCCCGTCCGGAACGCCGGATTCTCCTTGTGAATTCGGATCAGGTCCCGATGAAAGGCAATGAGTTCCTGATCTTCCCGTCCCCAGGGATAGGTGCGTCGGTTATCCGGATCCGTAAATCCGCATAGGCCAGCCTCATCTCCATAGTAAATGGTGGGGGCTCCCGGCCAGGTCATCTGAATCACTACCGCTTCCCGGAACACCGCTTTATTCACATTTTCTTCTGCTGCATGTGATCCCAAATGATCCACACGCCCTACCTTGTGGTTTGTCCGGGTCAGAAACCTGGAATGATCATGGTTGGACAGTTCATTCATGGCACACTGCAGGGAAGATGTCATAAAACTTGCCATATAATGGTTCATGGAACCCACAAAGTACTCCAGCTTTCCGATGTTTCCAGGCTTAAAATCATCGCTGTGTTTTTCCATACCCGTAAGGAACCAGGTCAACGGCTCCATGAATGCATCATAGTTCATGACGGTATCCCACTGATCCCCTTCCAGCCAGGATCTGGGATCCCCGTAATGCTCCGCCAAAATCACGGCATCCGGGTTCGCTTTCTTCACCGCAGTCCGGAAATCTCGCCAAAACTGGTGGTTGTACTCCGGGCTGTGTCCCAGATCAGCCGCCACATCCAGTCTCCATCCATCCGCATTATAAGGAGGAGACACCCATTTAGCTGCCACATTCAGAATATATTCCCGAAGTGTCTCAGAGGCTTCATAATTCAGTTTAGGTAAAGTGTCATGTCCCCACCAGCCGTCATAGGTATAATTATCCGGCCATTTATCTTCCTCGTAGAAGTGAAAGAAATCATGATACGGGCTGTCTTTTTCCCGATATGCACCCGGCTCGTAACCAGCTTCTTCCGTATAAATTTTCTCCCGGTCCAGCCATTTGTTAAAGGATCCGCAGTGATTAAACACACCATCCAGAATAACCCGGATTCCTCTGGCGTGGGCCTCAGACACCAGCTGCGCAAACAACTGGTCACTGGCCTCCAGGTTCCTTTTGTCCGTGACACGTGTAATATATCTGCTGGCTTCACTGTTCTGGGTGCGTTCCCCATTCAACAGTTCACCCTCATCCACCACAATCTTACCGTAATGGGGATCAATGTGGTCATAATCCTGTATATCATATTTATGATTGGAAGGCGAAACAAACAGCGGATTAAAGTAGATTACCTCAATTCCAAGATCTGAAAGATAGTCCAGTTTCTGTCTCACACCCTCCAGATCGCCGCCATAGAATTCAGCCACAGAAAAATTTTCCGGACATTTGCTCCAATCTGTTACTCGTGTGCTGTTGCCCCGGATATAAAAATATTCATCCGTCAGTACATCATTGGTGGGGTCTCCATTATAAAAGCGGTCCACCAAAATCTGATACATAACCGCTCCCTTTGCCCATTGAGGAGTGGAAAATCCCGGCACGATACAAAAATGATACTGCGGCCGCACCTCCTGGCTGACGCCATATCGATCAAAGTAGCAGCGAAGCATCCCTGTTACCACCTCAAAATAATAGTAAAAAGGCTCCTCCGTCATCTGAATCTCTGTCGTATAATAATCGAATGCATCCTCTGTTTCTGTTTTCGTCATGCGATATCTCTCATGATCACTGCACAGCCATACCGCGTCCACGTTATTTCTGGCAGTGCGAAAACGGATCGTAACGTTATCAAATGCCTTCGGCTCCGCCGGACTGCGATAATCCTCTGTCCCATCCGAAAAAAGGGCCCTCTTCCTCAAGATAGGGCGCATCTGCATAATATACTGCTGAATCCTGTTCAGTTCATAGATTGATTGATTACTCATTCCCTTTGCCTTCCATTTCTCTGATGTTTTGCATCTGTAACTGTTCCATAATTCCCCAGTCACCATATTCCCTATCATTCATAATATATGAATCGACGCGCAATTACAACGAAAAACTCTTTGTTTTTTTACAAAGTTAAAAAGACAGACGATATAATCGCTGTCTTTTTAGGAGAAGGTATTTTTACTATGGGGTGTAGCAAAAACTATATAATGTATTGGGGGGTTTTTACGAGAATTATAGTATCATGAACCCAATTTAAAGTGTGCACAATCTTACTAAATTTTCAACTTATTTTTTGTGTATTTTGTATATCCATTAATAAAAAGTTGCGAAAAAACGCTGTGTCAAGCAAAAAAAGTTGCCGGAGGGGGCTTGAAAGTGTCAAAAGCACCTGCTGCGCAGCAGGTTCTTTTGAAACTTCCTAAGCCCCCTCCGGCAACTCATAGTCTGCTAACTCCCATACCTTAAAACAGAGCCTCAAATTCTTCCCGGCTGATCTTTTCCTTTTCCAGAAGCAACTCTGCACAGCGGTGCAATACATCATCATGCTCTTTGATCATGGTTCTGGCCTTCTGGTAACACTCGTCGATAATGCGTTTCACTTCTTCATCAATGCGGGTCGCCACATTCTCACCATACCCTCTGGCATGAGCCAAGTCTCTGCCGATAAACACCTCATCGTCTTCGTTGTCATAATTAATCAATCCCACATGCTCCGACATGCCATACTTAGTGACCATGGCCTTAGCCAGTTCTGTCGCCTGCTTGATATCCTGAGAAGCCCCGGTGGTAATGTCGTCAAAGATCATCTCTTCGGCCACGCGTCCGCCCAGATCCACGGTAATCTCCTGCAGCATCTGCCCTTTAGTGCGGAACATCTCATCCTTTTCAGGCAACGGCATGGTATATCCGGCTGCGCCGGCACCGGTAGGAATGATGGAAACCGAATACACCGGTCCCACATCCGGGAGCAGATGGAACAAAATTGCATGCCCCGCCTCGTGGAATGCAGTAATCCGTTTTTCCTTATCTGAAATCACCCGACTGCGCTTCTCTGCACCAATTCCCACTTTCACAAATGCCCGTTTAATATCATCCTGCTTGATGTATTCCCGGTTATCCTTGGCCGCATAGATTGCTGCCTCATTTAAAAGATTCTCCAGATCCGCTCCGGTGAATCCAGCGGTAGTCCGGGCAATCTGCTGCAGATCAACATCCTCTGCCAAAGGCTTATTCTTCGCGTGAACGTTTAAGATTTCTTCTCTGCCGCCCACATCCGGTCTGCCCACATGTACCTTTCGGTCAAAACGCCCCGGACGCATAATAGCCGGATCCAGAATATCCACCCGGTTAGTGGCCGCCATCACAATAATTCCCTCATTGACACCGAAACCGTCCATTTCCACCAGCAACTGATTCAAGGTCTGCTCCCTCTCATCATGTCCACCGCCCATACCGGTTCCTCTTCGTCTCGCCACTGCGTCAATCTCATCGATGAATACGATACAGGGTGAATTCTTCTTTGCATCTTCAAACAGATCACGAACACGGGACGCACCTACACCAACAAACATCTCCACAAAATCTGAACCGGAGATGCTGAAGAAAGGCACTGCCGCCTCTCCGGCCACAGCCTTAGCCAGAAGAGTCTTACCGGTACCGGGAGGTCCCACCAGAAGTACTCCTTTCGGAATCCTGGCGCCCAGTCTGGTATATTTGCGGGGATCTTTCAGGAAATCCACGATCTCCTGCAGTTCTTCCTTTTCCTCCTGAAGACCTGCCACCTTATCAAACGTAACCAGTTTATTCTCATCCGTAGTCATTTTGGCCCGGCTCTTGCCAAAGTTCATCATTTTATTATTGCCCCCGGCATTGGCGGACTGATTGTTCATGATCACAAACAGAATGAACATAGCCCCAAACACCAGCAGCAAAGGCAGCAGTGAAATCAGCCAGTTTTCCGCAGGGACATCGTACTCCACGTACGCGGTAAACTCCGCCTCCTGCAGCATCTGACGCACCTCACGCACATCTGAAACATACAGTGTTTCATCCGTATTATCCACGCGGGTGATCTCAAGGCTTCCCGTGGGAACCTCCCGATTGGGGCGGATCTCCACAAAGGCAATTTCACCCTGATCAATCTCCTCCACAAACTGGGTATAATTATAGGTCTCATTAGACAGGCGATTGCCATCCAACATATACCATACAAATATCACAATCAAAATCAATAATACATAAAATCCAAAACCTCTATAATTCTTCTTCACGGAAACTCCTTCCTAGTCAAATGATAAAATTCCGACATATGGCAGGTTGCGGTATCTCTGATCATAATCCAGACCGTATCCCACCACAAATTCATCCGGTATCACAAACCCTGTATAATCTGTCTTCACATCCGTCACACGCCGATCCGGCTTATCTAAAAGTGTACACAGCCGCAGTGTTTTCGGATTGCGCTTTGTAAGGTCCTCCAAAAGATACTTCAGAGTTCTTCCGGTATCTATGATATCCTCGATCACAATGACATTTTTTCCTTCTATGGATTCGTCCAGATCCTTTTTGATCTGAATCTTCCCGCTGGACACCGTAGAGGCGCCATAGCTGGACACGCACATGAAATCAATCGTCACCGGGACCGTAATTCTCTTGGCCAATTCACAGGTAAAAAATATTGATCCTTTCAAAATACAGATCAGATGAACACTCTCACCGGCATATTCAGCACTGATCTGTTCTCCTATCTGAGCAATCCTCTGATCCAATTCCTCTTCCGAAAGCAACACTTGAACCCGTTCACTCATCTTCTTTTCCTCCATGGTACTGTATTTTCAATATTCTATTCGTCTGATCCGTTGTGTAATAATATGCACTCAAACGATATCCCACCACCCATACGATATGGGAGCCATCCGCCACCAAAAGGATTTCGTCCCTTAGGTTCCGGGGAATCTTTTCATTTATAAAGAACTGCTTCAGTTTCTGTCTGTCCCCATTTCCGTTGAGCCAGAAATAATCCCCCTCCCGGCGGGTCCTTACGCATAGACTATTTTCAATTCTATCATAATCGATCCATTTCGTATACTTTTTTTTGGGAATTTCTGTTGGCATGGTATTTTTCCCCAAAGCTTCCACAGAAAAATCCCGGGCAGAAAAAAGATCCTCCGCCGGAATCTTCACAGGTGTCATAGACACGGCCTTTCCGACCAAAACCTCCCCCGGTTCCCGCACCGCCCGAAGTCCATAGGGCAGATTGAAGCTTTTCCCCACTTCGGAAAAAAACAGCTTTTCCACCTGTTCCACGTGTACCCGGCTGATATCTTTCGCACTGCCTGCCGCCTCCACCAGGAGACGATAAAGCATCTCCCGAAGTAAAAACCCTTCTGTACGCCGGGCACAGTCATCATCTATCCGGATGCCTGAGCGATCCCGTTTCACCCATTGTTCCTGCATCTTCTCTGCCTGTCCTTCCAGAAACAGATCCAGTTCCCTCATTTGTTCGGCACCTGCGGCAATATGCTCCACCGCCCGGACATTCAACTGTTCTAACACCGGCAGGACCTGATGTCTCAGACAATTTCGGGAATAAAGATCCGAATCATTGGTGACATCCACGCAAAAAGGCTGCCCCAGCTCTGCAAGATAAGTCTCAATCTCCCGCCGGGACACGCACAAAAGCGGCCGTATCACTCTGCCCCGCACCGGAGAAATTCCACCCAGTCCCCGCACACAGCTCCCTCGAATCATCTGAAAAAGCACGGTTTCTGCCTGATCGTTCTGATTGTGGGCCACCGCAATCTTCGCCCCGGGAAACCGGTCTGCCTCCCGCTCAAACGTCTCATAACGCAGTTTTCTCCCAGCCTCTTCCACAGACATCCCATGAACCCGTGCATAATCCGGCACATCATAATGCACACAATCAAAAGGAATATCCATTTTTTTACACAGTTTCTCCACAAAGGCCGCATCCTCCAGACTTTCCTGTCCCCGGACGCCGTGTTCCACATGTACCACGCGGACAGACAGATCATACCGGACACTGAGCTCTTTCAACACAAACAGAAGACACACCGAGTCTGCTCCCCCGGAAACCCCCGCGATCACAGTGTCCCCCTCTTTCAGCATATGCTGTTGTCTGATATAATCCTCTATCCTTTGTAACATTTATCTCTCCCAAATTGCAGCAGCAAGTACCGTCATATCATCCGGAATACGTCCACCGGTAAAAAGCAATACCCGCTCTAATATCCGTTTTGCCAGCACCGTGGCATTGTTGGTCTCAATACTCTCAATAATTTCCTGCATCGTCTCCTCCGGATGCGGAACATGTAGATATTCTAGCACACCATCTGATACCATGACAAGAAAATCTCCCCCAGCCAACTGCTTTTCCGTCTTCTCCATATCCAGCTGATAGGTCACACCCACAGGAAGAGACGTGGACTGCAGGCACTCCACATCCGTGCTGCGTTTGATAAAGGTGGCGGAAGCACCAATCTTATAAATCCGGCAGCTGCCATCATAAAGATTGATCTCGCTGATATCCACCGTGGAAAACAGATCATCCCGTCCCTTCATCACCATGGCGGAATTCATCACTCGCACAGAAGTATCAATATCGAATCCCGCCTCCACAAACTTTTCAATTAATTCGATAACCGTTTCACTCTCCTTGCAGGCCACGCTGCCTGACCCCATACCATCCGACAGACACAGAATCAGTTTTCCACTCTTTGGCTCCAAAAAAGAGAAATTATCACCGGATACCGCTGCGCCGTCCTTGATCAGTCTGGCCACCCCGTAAATTCCCTGATACTTGGGTTCCTCCTCATAGGAAAAGGTATTCACATTTCTTCCGATCAGAGTTTTCTCATCCTTTGCAGGCATCATTTTCCTCCCCAGCGCTGCGGACACAGCCTTGCTCAGTTCTCTGGTAGCAATACATCCATTGGAGGTGCAGGCATCTACACAGAGTCTCCATCGCCCGTCTTCCTTCTCCCACAGTGTGGCATCCTTTACCCGGATTCCCCTCTCTTTTGCCCGATATTTCAAATCCCCCAGATAATTATGCATCTGACGGCTGATATTCTGCTCCTTCCTGGCGCAGTCCTCCATAATATATGCCATGGCATCCAATTGGTCGGCAATCACCTCACGGTTTTCCACCAATCGGTTGTACCATGCCTCATTGAGACGTATCTGTTCAAACACCCGCACCGCCTCTGCCACCATTTCCTGAGTGTGGGGGCAGTATTCCTGCATTTTCAACTCCAGATCCCGATTGGCCATTCCCGCTTCCTTCAGTGAGGCCAACAGTTCCATGAGGCACTGATGCATGGGGCTGTCCTGCTGTTCCCAGCACAGACTGCACTGATCGCAGGAAACACATAGTTTTCCGGTGATTTCCCGCCGCATAAGTCCCATTTCCTCCTGACTCATCATACGGCTCTCCGTATTCATGCGTCCAAAAACATCTGACAAAGACTGAAAAGACCTGGCGTAGTTTAACAGCCTTTCCTGTTGCCCCGCCTCCGGGGCCTGCTTTTTTCCGGGCTTCCATGAAAATTCCAAAAAACTATGTATCAGTCTGCTCAAAACCATGGTAGCCGCAAAAACAAACACACCCTCCATTCCACTGATTAAGAGTTCCTGTCGGTTCCCGGTCTGCAGCAGTTCCCCGCCGGCCGAAAGCAATGCAGTGGCCCCGCCGGCTGTCAACGCCGCCACCCAGGTGTAGCAGCCTTTGCTCACCAGTTCAGATAATCGCACTGCCACCATGGTCACCAGAATCGCCATTACATATTTGGCCATAATGGAAACCGGCAGCAAAAAAGCCATTCCCAAAAACATGCAGACACTTAGAAAAATTCTTCCTCCGTTTTCCAGATACGCAGCAGCAAAGTATGCCGGTATAAAGGGAAAGCAGCCTGCAAAATTCAATTTGCACGCTGCAATTCCTATTAAACACACTATGATCTGTTTTGTTTTCCACTTGTTCATTTACGCTACCTCCTTCTTGTCCTTCCGACAACAGAGGCTATTATAAAAATTTGTAAATGAAATCTTTGTCAAATGGTTGTCCCACTTTTAAAAAGTTTTCGGCAAAATGCGAAACCAAATGTCTTTTCGAAGTACTTAGAAACTCTTCATCCATTCTAAGTATTTAATCCTCATTCTTATCTTCTTTGAATACGATCTCATTATCATATACCAGACCCAGCTTGCTCTTGGCCACATCTTCCACAAACTCGTCTGTCTTGGTATATTCCTCATATTCCTGAAGCTTCACCTCACGCTCCGTCTCAGCTTCAAGCTGTTCCCTTAATGCTTCCTCACGCTGGCTGTACTCCTGCTCCTTCGCGTACAGCTTCACTATCTGGGAAGACATCACCGCCAAAAGCATCACCACCATAACGGTGACACAAAGCTTTCCGGTACGATTTTCCTTTCGATTTCTTCTGCTTCTGCTATTCATTTTTTCCCTCTACAGATACCTTTCTTCTACATCTTACGCAATGCAATCTTCCACGCCCGCAGCTGTCTCTTTAACCGCCCGCCGGCATGATGTATAGAACTTTTCATATATTTCGACACAAAACGCAGGGGGCTTAACAGTTTTTTCAGAAAAAACTGAACCGGCCTTGCGATTTTTTTCAGGACCCATCCCAGTGATCTGCTTATAAACTCCACGGTAAAGGGGCTGATAAAACGATTCCAGGCCAGCATCCCCAAAAGGATTCCTCCCATGACAAATCCCCGGATCACTCCGTCACTCCGCCAATATAACAGAACAAACACTGCCAACGCACACAACAGCCAGTACAGTACATCTTCCACAGCCACAAGGGATATCCGGTGAGGAAGGATTTTTCGAAAGATCCGCAGCACGTCGTACAAAATCACCATCAGATTTCCCACCACGAGAGACACCAGAAAAAGTCCCATCTCCTGTCGGATACTCTCGCTGATCTCCATCATCGAAACAACCTTCCCAACAAAGATTCCCGGTTCTTTCCGTTATGTCCTCCATCAGAATAGACCATACTGTCTATCCTTCCCGTTATGTCCACCTCTCCCTTTTCCAGAGTCAATCGGTTAACATGCAGGTCATCGCCCTTGATGGTCAGCATTCCCTGCTCCGTCTCCAGCAGCACCTCCCCCACATCAAAAGAGAGCACATCCACAACACCGCTGAAATTACCTGTTTTGCGGTTCACCAGCAATACCCTGTGATTTTTAACAGACTTTTGTTCTTCCATGACTGCCTCCTACATTTATGAATACCGGCACCATACAGTACCTTTCATAAATATATGAGGCCCATCCGGATTTTATGCTTAAAGATAGCGGAAGAGTTCTGCCGCCTGCTCCTTTTTTGTGGTATCTGCAATGGCCAGCACTTCCACTTTCACATTCTTAACTCCAAACATGATTTCAATCACATCTCCCACCTTTACATTGGTGGAGGCTTTCGCCGGCTTGCCGTTCACCAGCACACGCCCTGCATCACAGGCTTCATTGGCCACGGTGCGACGTTTGATCAGCCGGGAAACCTTCAAATACTTGTCCAGTCTCATCCTATTATCTCTCTCCAATCATTATCTACATTTCCACAAAGTGCGCATCTCTTACATTTTTTCGTCTTTCTATGAAAAAGAAGAAAAAAGGTGTGACGAAGTATTTCTTCGTCACACCTTCCTGTGCAGTTCCTACATCTTACTTATTTACTAAATCCTTTAAAGCCTTACCTGCTTTGAACTTAGGTGCTTTAGAAGCCGGAATTGTGATCTCCTGCTTTGTCTGGGGATTTCTTCCTGTTCTAGCCTCTCTCTGAACTACCTCAAATGTTCCGAATCCTACTAACTGGATTTTCTCACCCTTCTGTAATTCCTCTGCAACAACATCTGTAAATGCCTTTACAGCTGCCTCAGCATCCTTCTTTGATAATGCTGCTTTCTCAGCTACAGCTGATACTAACTCTGCTTTGTTCATGATAAAATTCCTCCTCTGGATTTTATATTTTTCTCGAGGTCTGCACTCTCCAAGATTACCTACGAATATATTTATACTTTGTTTTTCCTTATTTGTCAAGGAATTTAAGGAACTTGTACCTTTATATCTTAAATTTACAACATCTTGTTGATTTTATCCAGCACTGCCTTGCCCAGTTTTTCATACTTGGCATCGGCCTCCTCCATGGAGCTGCCCTTTACGCCGATATAGAACTTCACCTTAGGCTCTGTTCCGGAAGGTCTTACGCAGAACCATGCAGAATCCTCCAGTTCATAGTAAAGCACATTAGACTCCGGCAATCCGGTGGACTTCACTGCTCCGGTTTCCACATTTGTGATGGTATCCTTCTTGTAATCCCGGACAGCCTCCACTTTGTAGCCGCCGATTTCTGTGATGGTCTCCTGTCGAAGCGTATCCATGATCTCCTGGATTTTCGCCAATCCTTCAATTCCCTTCAGGGTGATGGACTCTACATGATCTTTATAGTAGCCGTATTTCTCGTACATTGCGATCATGGCATCCCACAGGGTCATGTTTTTGGTCTTATAGTAAGCTGCAGCTTCACAAAGTGCCATAGAAGCCACCACAGCATCCTTATCCCGGGCATAGGTGCCGGTAAGGCAGCCATAGCTTTCCTCCATACCAAAGAGGTAGGTACCCTTTCCTGTTTTCTCAAATTCCAGAATCTTACCGCCAATATACTTAAAACCGGTGAGAACTTCAATAAGCTGAATGCCGTAATACTCTGCAATGGCATCTGCCATATTCGTAGACACAATTGACTTAACAAAAGCACCGTCTGCCGGCAGAGAACCGTTCAACTCCTTTTTCTGTCCAATGATATAATCTCCGATGAGACAGCCGGACATATTTCCGGTCAGGGAATGATACTCGCCTGTCTTGGAATCCTTCACATATACTCCAAGACGGTCCGCATCCGGATCTGTAGCAAGGATCAGGTCTGCATCTACCTTTTTACCCAATGCAAGGCCTAAAGCAAATGCCTCCTCAGCCTCAGGATTAGGATAACTTACTGTAGGGAAATCTCCATCCGGCAGTTCCTGCTCCGGCACCACATACACATTGGTAAAGCCCAATTCTTTCAAAACCCGGCGTACAGGAATATTTCCGGTACCGTGAAGCGGTGTGTAAACGATCTTGATGTCCTTTCCCACAGCATCGATGGCATCCTGATGTACCACCAGCTTCTTCAACTCCTCAATGTACGGATCATCCACGTTTGCGCCGATGACCTCATAGAGACCTGCTGCCTTAGCTTCCTCTAAGGACATAGTCTTAACAGTGGCATAATCTGTCACCTTCTTCACTTCATCCATAATCCCCTTGTCGTGAGGAGGTGTGATCTGTGCGCCATCTTCCCAATATACCTTGTAGCCGTTATACTCAGGGGGGTTATGACTGGCTGTAATGTTGATTCCGGCAATACAGCCCAATTTCCGTACCGCATAAGAAAGCTCCGGTGTGGGTCTTAAGGATTCAAACACATAAGCCTTAATGCCGTTTGCAGCCAGACAGAGGGCTGCCACATCTGCGAACTCCGGAGACATATGTCTGGAATCATAGGCAATGGCCACTCCCTTCGCTTCACCCTTCACACTGAGGATGTAATTTGCCAGTCCCTGGGTTGCTTTCCGGACAGTATAGACGTTCATCCGGTTGGTTCCGGCTCCAATCACTCCCCGCAATCCGGCAGTGCCGAACTCCAGATCCTTGTAAAAACGATCCTCAATTTCTTTCTCATTTCCCGCAATAGACTCAAGCTCTGCCTTTGTCTCTGCGTCAAAATAATCGTTTGCCAGCCATGATTCATACATCTCTTTGTAGCTCATTTTTTCATTTTCCTCCTGTTAATCACTTACGTTTGCTCTCTGTATATTTTATTATTTTAATTTCCTGTCAATGTATCCACCACATCCGATAGTGTAGACAGATAACTGTCTGACGAAGAAGAATCAGTGGACGAGGAATCCTTTAATGTGTCCACAATCTCCTGCAAAGCATCTGACACTGCGGAACTGTCGGAATCCGCCTGTGCAGTCTCCTCCACGATTTCCGTAGTCTCCTCCACTACGCTCTCTTCTTCCAATGCCACCTCGATGGTTGCCTCCGCCGAATTAACATACAAGCGTTTGGACCAGACATCATATCCCTCTGCGTCGATCTGCACCCGATGAATTCCGTATTTAATCTGTACCGGTTCATTTGCAGCCACTTCCTGTCCATCCACATAGACCGCAGCCTCCAGATCACCCACTGCAAAAATAAGACTGCAAAACTTCGGCCCCTCTCCTTTCAGCGTATCCAAATCCACCACAGATTCCTGATCTCTGGAAATGGTAATTTCTGTGGTGTCACCGTAACCATCATTGGCAACCGTCAGTTCATAGACGCCCTCCGGCAGCTCCAGCTGCATATTTTCCGTAATCTTATAGTACCGGTTGTGGTTTAGGCTCAGCCATCCACCCTCAAACAGTTCAGTATTGCTCAGCGTCAGCGTTCCGTGACCGGTGGTCACCGATACGGACAAAAGCTTTCGCCCAACACCCTGCACTCGCAGTATATCATCTGAAGTCAGTGCTTGTAAAGTAACACTTTCCTCCCCCGAGTACACTTTCAGGCCTTCATCGTAGGAATATTTTGTCCCGGCAATCTCGAAAATCTGTTTTTCTTCATCCAAAGCAAACCCGTTTACATCTTCGTAAAGCCATGCCTCCGAAGAAAACTGCACCTGCTCCAGAATAATGCTCCTGTTCCGGCAGGATAAGGTCACCACCGAACCAGGGGTAAAAGATGACACCGGCTCAATCTCTCCGTATTTATCACGAAAGAAGGTCCCGTCGGTATAAATATATTGTTCCTGACTTCCACTGGAAATATTATAAAAGCTCATCAATCCCTGTGCTGTGTCATTGCCAGCTACAATATACAATTTTGCATCCTCGTCTGTCAAGCTTTCCGGAGCCTCCCACTCGGAACTTTCAGCGATTTCCTCTCTCTGTCCTGTGTCCGTTTCCTCCCTGTCCGAGCTGCCACATCCTACGGTAAGCAGCACAACCGCCAGCAGACAGCCCAGAATCCCCTGCCTTACTTTTTTTATCATAACGTACCTCATTTACCAGTATTCAGTCTATTCCCTGATAGGTTGACGCCAAACCATATTATACATGATTATTCGGTAAAATTAAACAACATTCGCAAAAACTCCTGCCTTTTTTCCTCCTGAGCAATCACTTTTCCCAGCTTTTCAATATCCCTTCCGGAAACCCATGCCTTATTTGCATTAAAATAATGATTTGCCACCTTCCAGAATTTCTGCGGGTAACTCATGCGTATGTACAACTGCTGCCATTCCTCCCCTGTCAGCTTCCGCTCCTTTTCATAAGCAGCCAGCAGTTCCTGCGCCAGCGAAATGTTCCAGTCATGTTTTTCCATCAGTTTGCGCAAAAAGTGTGCCAGATCCCTGACCCACAAGTCATAACAGGCCAGTTCAAAATTAGTGACAGCCCCCTGTCCCTTATCAAACAGCACATTATGTTGATTGTAATCCCCATGGCAGATTCCATATATCCGGGATCCGTCCGACTCATTCACCCGCTCCATCCACTGTTCCAGGCTGCACAATGATTCTTCTGCCTGTTCCAAAAATTCTTTGTAGTGGTGCAGAAACAACAATTCAAATTCATTTTTCTTATTTTTTCCTCTGACATAATTGCGCACTTTGCGGATCTCCCGGTTATGCCGCTCCATTTCCCGCGCCAACGCTTCTCTGGGCACCCTCTGGCAGTCCACCTGGGCACCCTTTAAGGCGGCATGCATACGACCCAGAAGCTCCATTGCCTTCAACATATCTTCCCTATCTCTGGTCTCACACTCTCTCCCTTTGAGCTGCCAGCGAGCATAGTACATTCTCTCATCTGCATCCCGGGCCAAAAGTCCCCCTTCTTTCGTGGCTATCATACAATCCGCCTGTACCCCGGCCTGTCTCAAAAGTTCTTCAATCCGGTTCATTGCTTCGGCGTGTTCTTTGGACCCGGAAAATTCTTTGAATGTAACGAAACCCCGGTTCGTGCTGCACACATACACGCCCCTGCCTTTTTGTATATCTCCAAACTCCATTTCATACTGATCCAGCAATTGATTGGTTAAATTATACACGAAAACCCCTCCATAAAACTCAGTCCACAGTTTCCTGTGTCCTTCTATCTTATGAAGAGGTTTTCCAAAGTATACCCCAGCAAATATTCTTTTGTATTTTTCGATGGATCATCAATCACCAGCGCCAGAAGCGCATTCAGGATTTTGCCTATCTGCTTTCCGGCAGGTACTCCTGCCTCCATCAAATCCCGTCCATCCACCGCCAACGTCTTTAAGCTGATGCATTCGCCCTGTTCCATGATCTCCGTATAGATCCTGCGATATTCCCGCAACGCCGTCAGTTTTTCTTCCCGATGATATTCGCTCTGCGCCATAATGTCCGCATACTTTAACTCGAAAATGTCCGGAAAACAGGACTCACCCAACCCACGCAGGGTGCGTCGTACATACTTCGGTTCCGGGTCCGGATTCACATCATGTCCATTGACCAGACGGCATACCGCATCTATGGTGGCATTGTCAAACTTCAGCCGGCGCATAATCTCCCGTGTCCGTTTTGCCCCCACCTGAGGATGGCCATAGAAGTGATCCACTCCCTGCTCATCCGTACTGCGGCATTCCGGTTTAGATACATCATGAAAAAGAGCGGCCAAACGAAGCACTTTATCCGGTCCAACCCCTTTCACCACCTCCAGGGTGTGTCTGCCCACAGAATAACAATGGTGCGGATTCTGCTGGGGCGTTTCCATCATCATATCCCACTCCGGCAAAATCACCTTGGAAATGCCCAGTTTATACAATTCTTCCAATTCCTCCGGATGAGGGGAAACCAGAAGTTTCAACAATTCCACCTGAATTCGTTCTGCGCTGACCTTCGCCAAAAGCGGTGCCAGTTTCCGGATAGCCTGTGCAGTATCCTCCTCAATAGAAAATCCCAGCTGAGCCGCAAACCGAACAGCCCGCAGCATGCGCAGAGCATCTTCCGTAAAACGTTCCTCCGGATTTCCCACGCACCGGATCACCCCCTGCTGCAAATCCTGCTCCCCGCAAAAGGCATCCACCAGCCCTTCCGTTTCATTGTAAGCCATGGCATTGATGGTAAAATCCCTTCGTTTTAAGTCCTCCAGCAGGCTGGATGTATAGGTCACTGTTTTCGGATGCCTGGCATCCTCATACTCGCCGTCAATGCGGTAGGTAGTTACCTCATATCCCGCTTTACCCTGCAGAACCGTCACAGTCCCGTGGGCAATTCCGGTATCCACAGTCCGGTCAAACAACGCCTTTACCTGTGACGGTGTGGCAGAGGTGGTGATATCCCAGTCCGAGGGATTCCGCCCCAAAATGGTATCCCGCACGCACCCGCCCACTGCATAGGCCTCATATCCGTTGTCCTGCAGACAGTCTATGATATATTTTACGTCCTCCGGCAATTGTATTCTCATTTCTTACTCCTTGCAACAGCCGGCAAACGGCTTTACTCCACAAATTTGTAGGTGCCCTTGGAATGCTTCTTCACATCATACATCAGATCATCCGCCTGCATGATCATACTATTGATGTCATCCTCCTGCTCTACCTGATCTGATGCAACGATTCCAATGGAACAGGACAGTTTTTTCTCATCCTCTATGGTAACCTTTTCTCCGATAGCATTCTCAATGGCTTCAGTAAAACTGTCATGATCCTGAATTTCCTGATAAATCTGTTTAGCGTATGCTTCCAGACTGTCACGGTCATCTGTATGGGCAAGAATCAGGAATTCATCCCCGCCCCATCGGACCACAAAACCATTGTCTAAAGCCACCCTGTCAAAAATATGCGCCATGGATACCAACAGCAGATCTCCCACATCATGTCCATAGGTGTCATTGTATCCCTTAAAGTTGTCCAAATCAATGAACATGATGGCGAATTTCTTTTCCCTTTTTCCTGCACGCACCTCATCAATAAGAACTGCAACCTGCTCATAAAATCCCTTCCGATTGGAAACTCCGGTCAACTGATCTGTAACAGCAGATTTGTACAACAACTGATTCATTTCATAAATCCGCTCGTACGCATCCAGACGATTCAGTGAGTATTGTACCTCACGGAACAGCAGTTCATACATATTCAGGTCACTTTCATCCAACATGTAACGGTTCACAGAGGAATGCCAGTTATCCTTCATGCGGATATAGGCAATCACAATGCTGGTCACCCGGCCATTATCAAAAAACGGGATGGCCGCCATGGAGCAAATGTGATCTTCTCCAAAACATTTGATTACACTGAGATTTTCGGAATAATTTGCGCTGATCTTCGAAACCGAAAAACCCTTCTGTCTTTTTTCAAACGTCTTACGCAGGAACTCCAGTGTTTCTTCCGAAAGTTCCACATCCGTATTATCATAGAGGACCTGGGGCAACCGATTCCGATACCGGATATATATACTGCAATCCAGGTTAAACTGATACATAAAAGCGCGCATCACATCATCCATCATTTTTTCCGCAGAAGTAACATTGGACAGATCAAGCAGTTTCTGCCAGGTGGACATAAACTCCATCTGTCGTTTTTCCCTCAAATAAGCTCTACGGATACTTTCATGATGAATCAAAGTCTCAACCTCAGATTCGCTGATATCCTTGGAAGGATGTTCCTTTAAATACTCCTCCATAGGAATCAGGATCTTCAGTTCATCGTTGGCCGACATACTTCTCCGGTTGGCTTCGTGTTGTTCCAGAAGCGCCTCCTCATCTTTCTGAAGTTCATGATTCCCCAATTTTTCATACAAATGAGCTCTGCAGGTACGGAACAAGCGGTAGCAATAATACTGATTGCCCTCCGCCTGAAGCAAGTGCCGCTCCGCTGTATCCAGATTCTGGTTAGCCTCCGCATCTTTCTCCTCCGCCAGATCTTTCAGCGCAGTTGCGAAATAATAGAGGAAAATATCGTCATCACAGCTGGCATAGTCATGAATGATTCCGGTTTCATTCTGTACCTTTTCCTTCTCTATGACGTAATTTAAAAACTGCTTGCAGTTATTCAGATACTGTTCACAATTGAAATAGTTCCCAAGCATCTGGTTACACAATGCCTGCAGTGCATAAAGTTTGGACAAATTACACACGCGAAGACTGTTCAGGTGAAGTTTTTCCACAATATGCATGCAGGAGGAAAGACATTCATTTGCTTCCTGGAAACGGTCCATATCAATATAATTCAACGCCATGTTGTAGTACGCTTCCGCGATATCATCCGGCACATTCAGATTATAGAAAATCTGTATGGCCTTAGCAAAATACTGAATAGCCATCTCATTTTTGCCCATGGCGCTGAGATCATAGCCAATAGCAGAAAAAGCTCTTCCTCCCTCCACGGTCAGCTGCTTCTCGCTGATAATTTCAAAAGTCCGCACCGTATATAACATACCAATCTGATACATGCCGTTTGCCACTGCCAGCATGATATTTTTCTGATATGCATTGAACAAAAGCCGTTCATTTCCCGTTTCCTTGGCCAGCTTAATTCCCTTGCTGAAATACAGAAGCTGTCCCTCAGACACGTAAGCCTTAGCCACAGTCTCGGGTTTGTTGTCATAGGCGTATATGTATATATAAGACAGATGATTGAAATACTTGTATTTTATCAGTTTTTCAATGAGACTCTTACTGATTTCCACATCCTGCACGCAGAAAAATACATTGTTCCATCCTGCCATGCGGGCCTTTGTCTCCAAAAGTTCCGCTTCAAACAGGCAACGTTCATCGTCCTTTCCCACTTCCTGTGCCTTCTTGGCCCTGGCGATGGCCTCCTCCAGTTTGTTCTGATACATATAAGTGGTGGCGGAAATATAATAATAATAATACTCCGGATCACGATATTCCCCACTCTTTCTCAATTCCTCCGCATCCAGCTGCCGGATATCTTCACTGAACTCCAGCGCTTTGGGCAAATCACTGGTATAGATGGACACAAAAGCATACAGATACCATAACTCGAAACGATCCTTGGAAGATACATTCTGATTGTCAAACTTGATTCTCCGATTGATCTGCTCCAGCCCGTAAATGGCCTGTTCAAAATCCAGTAGAAACATATCGTTGCGCAATCCCAGCAGTTCCTCATCCAGGCTCTGGGTTCTTACCGGTACCGCATCCTCCTGCTCCTCAAGGCCGGCATTTCCGATATTGAACACGCAGTTGCGTTCCTCCAGTTCCTCAAGCAATTCATCCCAGGCAGGATTCATATACTCCGGAGATCGCCAAAGCTTATTCATTCCTAACACAACCCCGATATTCTCGGTGTCCTCTGCAGTCACAAGACTTTTCAAAAAGGATATGGTGCTGAAACTTGCCAGCTGGATTCGATTAATCAACAGTAAAAAGGGGGTAGTCCGGGACAACTCGATCAGCATCCGCAATACGGCATCCTGCATCCGTTCCTGCTCATATTGGGTCTCATTATAGAGTAGCGGCTCGATACGCCTGCATTTGCCCGACTCAAAATAAGTGGTAAAAATTTGGCGCTGCGGCTTATAAACATCGCACTTCTCCAACAATTCATCCAATGTACCATCGTATGAATTCTGCAGTATTTCCTTTATGATGCTCATAAAAGGCTCGTACGCCCCTGACATTCTGCCTCTGTGAAACTCATACGTAAAAAGCGTTGCGTTCTCATAGCCATGGCCTTTTTTTTCAAACACTTTATCCCGGATGGAAAAATCATTGCTGTATTTCGCCAGTGCCACATTATGACCGGTCTGCCCGATTTTTTTATAAACCTGATCCAGGATGCTCTTATAATACTTCTGCAACATGATGTTGTCCCCCCTCAAAGGTTCTGTCAAAAGATGATTCCCACGATATTTAATAAGCTTTTCCCCAATATACCAGCTTTTTCGCAGGTTTTCCACAGCAGACGCAGACCTCCGAAATCTTCTCCTGTTCAAAAGGCATGCATCGTGATGTCGCCGTGGTATCTTCTTTAATCTTTAACTCACATTCTACGTCTCCGCACCACATAGCCCGGATAAATCCCGGCTTGTTTTCCACCGCATCACAAAATTCATCATAATTTTTTGCATCGGTGATGTGAGAATATAAAAATTCTTTTGCACGAGTCAGCATATCTTCCTGCTCCTGCTCCAATACCTCTGCCAATTTGTTCTCCACTTCATCCAAGGATACCACGATTTTCTCCCTGGTATCCCGTCGAACAATCACGCACTGGTTCTCCTCGATATCCTTAGGTCCCAGTTCGATTCGAGCCGGAATTCCGCGGATTTCCTGCTCTGCGAACTTCCATCCCGGACTCTTCTCAGAGTCATCCAGTTTTACACGGAACTGCTTTTCCAAACGTTCTTTCAACGCCTGTGCCTGTTCCAACACACCCTCCGCCTGCTGCCGGATGGGAACGACCATCACCTGCGTCGGTGCAATCCGGGGTGGCAACACCAGTCCGGAATCATCTCCATGAACCATGATGATGGCGCCAATTAGTCTGGTGGATACTCCCCAGGAAGTCTGATGCGCATACTGGAGCTTGTTTTCTTTGTCTGTATACTGTATGCCAAAGGCCTTTGCAAATCCATCTCCAAAATTATGACTGGTTCCGGACTGTAATGCTTTACCATCATGCATTAATGTCTCGATGGTATAAGTAGCCTCCGCACCAGCAAACTTCTCCTTGTCAGTCTTGCGCCCCTTAATCATCGGAATAGCCAGATATTTTTCACAGAACTCTGCATAGAGATTCAGCATCTGGATGGTACGCTCCTCGGCCTCCTCAGCTGTGGCATGCGCAGTGTGTCCCTCCTGCCACAAGAACTCGGAAGAACGCAGGAAAGGACGGGTAGTCTTCTCCCAGCGGACTACGGAACACCACTGGTTATATACCTTAGGGAGGTCGCGATAAGACTGCACAATATTCTTATACAAATCGCAGAACAATGTCTCGGAGGTAGGTCTGACACAAAGACGCTCCTGCAGTGTTTCTAAACCGCCCTGCGTCACCCATGCCACTTCCGGAGCGAATCCCTCCACATGATCCTTCTCCTTCTCCAGCAGGCTCTCCGGAATAAACATCGGCATATATACATTCTCAACGCCCACCTTCTTAAACATGGCGTCCAAATTCTTCTGAATATTTTCCCAGATTGCATATCCATTGGGTTTAAAAATCATACATCCCTTAACGGAAGAATAATCCATCAACTCTGCTTTCTTTACTACATCCGTATACCACTGGGCAAAATCCTCGTCTCTGGATGTGATGGCCTCTACTAATTTCTTGTCCTTTGCCATTTTGTTGCTATCTCCTTTGAATCATAATCTATAAACAGGTGCCGGCCGGTTCCCATCCATATAGGACCTAATGGGCACAGCTTCCCATATTTAGTATATTGTACCACCTTTTCAGGCAGATGTCATCAACTTTTGTGAAACACGACTAAGGGCATCATCTACATTTCCTGTGATGATGCCCTTCTAAACTATTTCGTCCATCGGACCTTCTTGCTCCTTTTCTTTTATCTTTGATTCAGCCTACAAACCCTTCCTCCTGAATACCGTTTCCCTCCGGGTCCTATGTGACTGAAGCCATATCTGAAAGATACTTCGCTGGCTTTCCGTCATCTCTCTTCTTATCTTCGCCCCGGGGTGTCATCCCGATTCCGAATCCCTAAGCCGAACGCTTTATCTGAATCAATAAAGCCTTTAATTATGTGTGCATGGGACCGTACCTTCCTTTCTGTCATATTATGAATGTTCGATTACCGCTGCGGTGGAATCTCCCCCTCTCTAATTAAAGATTTCTCTCTCGTCTGTTGATAATTTGATTATATATGCTCATCTTATTTTTGTCAACACTATTTTCAGATTTTTTAAAACTTTTTTCTTTTTATTCTGTATTATTTGTTCGTATTGTTTGTATTGTCTGAATATTATAAACATTTTATTCATTTGCATTTATGACGATCTGGTCCGGATTCTGTTTCCGGGCAGCCAGAATCGTGGTCCACAGCTGATGAATGGCCTGGATCAAAGCCGATGTGGTCTGTACGGAGTATGGGGCCAGCTGTTCCATGGAAAAGCATCTCACACCCAGTGGAGGAAGATATACCATATTGGTACTGCGCACCTCTTCCCCGGAGGTTTCCACATTTTCGTAGGTGATCATAGCGAACTCCTCCTTGTGATATACACAGTGATAATCCACATAGATTTCATCCACCATCCACTGTTTTCCATCCGCTTCCACCACAGTTTTTTCCCCCTGGGGCTTATATTCGCTGGTGAGAATCTCGAGATTCCACTTCAGACCTCCCTTGGCCGTCTCCTGCCGCATCTGCTCCAATTGATTTACCAATGTTTCTGTTGTCATACTATTTTTCCTTTCTTCTGTATCCTGCCCGGCGATTGCAAAACAAAAATCCAGATTCCTCTCATTTTACAATCGACGGGGCTGAATGTTTTATCCGTCCTGAAATTGTTTTAGATTCCGGACTTCTCACTTTCCTGCTGCAGACCACGGGACAGGTAATCCGCCCATTTTATGATTTCTGCCTCGATCTGATTGAATGTCTCCACATCCTGGGCATATTCTCCGGCCAATCGTTGTTTTGCCTCCTGTTCCGTCAGCTGCAGATGCCGGTTCCACATTTCCGTCAATGTATCGTGATTGTACTCCGGGGTCTCATTTGCCAGAAGTGCTGTAATCGCATCCCCATTCTGATACCAATCCTGTCTCTGTTTGGCCGCTGTGGCCTGTTCTCCCATTTTCAGCGCTGTAATCAGGCTGCCGGCCAACTCCACATGGTCCATCAGAAGATCCGTCAGTGTACGAACTACACTCTGGGGATAATAAGCTGCAAAAATCTGACCGATCCGCTCCACCTGTTTGATCATCTGCTCAGCGATTTCTTTTTGATCCGGCAGGTCCCCCGCCACGCTCATAATAAACATCCTGGTCCAGTACACGTGATCCAGCCAGGCCAGGCGCATTGCATCCTCTGTTTCCTGTCGATTTACATTTTCCCCAGGCCACTGATAGGATGGTCCCGGGCAGATTTTCAGGCGCATACCGATCTGCAGATTATAGGGATTCACCCTTGCATTATCCATAATAATGGAAGCCACTGTAGTCTTATACTGGCGGGATAACTTGTAGAGCGTATCCCCCTGCTGCACAACATGTTCTATTGATCTTTCGCAATCCATTTGCTGCCTCCGCATTACTATTCCTGAATACTATATGCGGCTTGCAGACTTTTGTGCATGTTTTCTATGTAGTGGCTGATAAAATTTTACCACATCTGCTGTTTCATTGCACTACAAAAAAGATTGTGCTATACTACACTTAATTTTAAGATTTCCCGCTGCTGCGTGAAGATACAGACAGATGAATTTGAGGGACAAATTTTCTTCGGGGGTATAATTATGGCTTTGAACAAAAACGGATGGTCGCTTTTTTTGCTGCTGCTGGCAGGCATCGTAGTAGGTGGCTTTTTAGGATATCTGGCACAGAACGTGTCGTGGCTTTCCTGGCTCAACTATGGTCAGACCTTTGGGCTCACCTCACCGGTGGAGTTAAATATCGGCATCATGATCATCACCTTTGGGCTCACCATAAACTTTAATATCGCATCCATCATCGGTATCATCATAGCCATAGTGGTATATCGAAAACTTTAAACATCCATTCACTTCGGATTAAGTACATAGATTCCATAATTCAGTTAACCTGCAAAAGGAAAAGAATGGTCCAAAAAAAGACACCAAGCTGTGCCCCATAAAAAACAGGGCATACTTGATGTCTTTTTTGATGTGCCGGAGGTCCTAAGGAATCCTCCCAGAGCCCTCAGGGCTCCGTCGCCTCGTCTCCAAGTCCTCAAAGGTCGCTTCGCGCTGCTTTGAGGACAAGCCTCAGGGCAAGCGCTGGGCCCCTCCTTACCTGGTCCTAAGGAATCCTCCCAGAGCCCTCAGGGCTCCGTCGCCTCGTCTCCAAGTCCTCAAAGGTCGCTTCGCGCTGCTTTGAGGACAAGCCTCAGGGCAAGCGCTGGGTCCCTCCTTAGGACATGTTGCAGCGAGCTTGAAGTTCTTCCCAGCGGCGATCCACCTCCTGCTGGAACTCTGCGATATAGTGCTCGTTCTCCGGCTTAAACAGATGCTTGAACCGTCCCTGTCTCTTAAGAAAATCCTCGATGGGAAGTTTATTTTTCGGCTCATAGTTTAAGATCCACTTGCCGTCTATCACCTCAAACAGCGGCCAGTAGCAGGTCTCTACTGCGGACTTGCAGATATCCACCAGATCCGGGGCATCATAGCGCCAGCCTCTTGGGCAGGGAGCCATCACATTAAGGAAGGCCGGTCCCGGTGTGTAGATAGCTTTCTCAGACTTTACATACAGATCCTTCATGTTTCCGATGTAAGTGGTCTGTGCCACATAAGGAATATTGTGGGCCGCCATGATAGCTGCCAGATCCTTTCTGGTCTGAGTCTTTCCCACGGAATACTTTCCGGCAGGTGTTGTGGTGGTGTCTGCAAACTCCGGTGTTGCAGAAGAACGCTGGATACCGGTATTCATGTAGGCTCCGTTGTCATAGCAGACATAGACCATATCATGTCCGCGCTCCATGGCTCCGGACAGGGACTGCAGACCGATATCATAGGTACCGCCGTCTCCGCCGAAGGTAATAAATTTATAATCCGAACTGATTTTCCCTTTTTTCTTCAGTGCACGATAGGCGGTCTCCACACCGGCCAGTGTGGCTCCGGCATTCTCAAATGCACTGTGTATGTAACTGTCTTCGTAGGAAGAGTAAGGATAGGTGTAGGTAGACACCTCCAGACATCCTGTGGCATTTCCGATAACTGCCTTATCCCCGGGATGCAGTGCCTTTAACACATTGCGCACTGCGATGGTTCCGCCGCATCCGGCACACATACGATGTCCCGGTACCAGTCTTTCCTCTCTCTCCTGTATCTCTTTAAAGTTAAATTTTGTTTCGCCCATCGTCTTATCACTCCCTTAATCCAAGGTATGGATACTGCGCAAAGGTCTTGCCGTTTTCCGCCATATCCTGTAAATCCGCATATACTTTCTCAATATCTTCCACACGCACATCACGTCCGGAAAGACCATACATGATATTCACTGCCTCTGCCTGCACCTTTGCCCGGTACATAGCAGCCATCAGTTCGGCGCCCAAAGGTCCACCCTGACCGCTGTAGCTTTCTGCACGGTCCATGATGGCTACTGCCTTGCAGCCCCGCAAGGCCTCCGCGAACTCCTCGCCCGGGAAAGGACGGAATACACGTACCTTCATAAGGCCAGCCTTAACACCCTTTGCCCGGAGACGGTCGATGGCATCTTTCGCAGTTCCGCACACGGAACCGATAGCTACAATGACATAATCCGCATCCTCCAAATGATATCCCTCATAGAAACCGTAGGATCTGCCGGACAGTTCCGCAAATTCCTTTGCCACATCCAGAATCACCTTCTTCGAGCGAATCATAGCCTCTGCCTGAGCTTTTTTTGCCTCCATACAGTAATTGGATACCGCATAAGGTCCCACTGCCATGGCCTCATCCTCTTTTAACAGATAATGCTCCGGCTCGTAGGTTCCCACAAACTTTTTCACCGGTTCATCCTCCAACAGGGAAATATTCTCCACTGCATGGCTGGTAATAAATCCATCCTGACAGATCATCAGCGGCAGATGCACATCCGGGTGCTCTGCAATCCGGTATGCCTGCAGCATATTATCATAAGCTTCCTGGTTATTCTCTGCGTAAATCTGAATCCATCCGGAATCTCTGGCTCCCATACTATCAGAGTGCTCCGCATTGATATTCAGCGGCCCGGTCAGTCCGCGGTTGACCACATCCATAACGATGGGAAGGCGGCTGGATGCTGCCACATACACTACCTCCCACATGTATGCCAATCCGGCAGATGAGGTGGCTGTAAGGGTTCTGGCTCCTGCTGCACTGGCTCCAATGGCCGCACTCATGGAACTGTGCTCACTTTCCACCGGGATAAACTCTGTATCCACCTGACCGTTTGCAATCATAGTAGATACAAACTGAGGGATCTCTGTAGAAGGAGTAATAGGGAATGCCGGCATTACATCCGGATTGATCTGGCGGATTGCCTCCGCAAGTGCTTCGTTTCCTGACATTCTTGTTCTAATTGCCATTTATTTTCCCTCCCACTCTTGGCATGAGGTGTCGCCGAAGGTGACGGAGTCCTGATGCCGGTTTTCTTTACTTATCTTCCCCTCTACCAACGTAATTGCCCCGAAGGGACATGCTTTCACGCAGATGCCACAGCCCTTGCAGTGGTCCAAATCAAAATCCAGACGCTTGCCATCCTTCACCGGAATGCAGCTGTCCGGACAATAGGGTACACAAAGCAGACACTGCTTACATTTTTCCTGATCCAGTACCGGGGTCTGGGTTCTCCACTCTCCGGTTTCAAACAGACGGGAGGTGGCGGGCTCATAAATTTTCAGTCCCTCCGTCAAATCCTGCCATCTGGTGCTTTCGTTAATCTCTGATGCCTTTAATCCCATTAATGTACCTCCATCTTGGCACGAGGTGTCGCCGCAGTTGACGGAGTCCTGGTGCCAGTTCATTTTATTCACAATTATGATACCTCACTCAAAGCCAACTTAAGGGCTGCCATATTTCCTGCCAGCACCTCCGGCTTTTTCGCAAACTTATGTGCCAGAGACGCCTCCATCTCCTTTAGAAACACATCGGTATCCATCACTCCGGAAATCTTCACCATAGCTGCCAGCATAGGGGTATTAGGAAAATACTTTCCCATGGTCTCCATGCTTACCTTGTGAGCGTCGATGGTATACACCTTTCCTTTATAACCCTTTAACAGGGGAATAATTTCTTCCTTAGATTTCTCCGTATTCACAAGAATTCCGCCGGACTCCTTCAATCCTTTCGTTACGTCCACTGCGTGCAGCAGGGTATCATCCACCACAGCCACATAATCCGGTTCATATATATTGGAATGCACCCGGATTTCCTGATCACTGATACGGTCGTAAGCAGTGATGGGCGCTCCCATTCGCTCCGGACCATACTCCGGAAATCCCTGTACATGTTTTCCTGTATTAAATGCCACATCCGCTAAAAGCAGTGCCGCCGTCTTCGCTCCCTGGCCTCCTCTGCCGTGCCAGCGTATTTCTGTAAGCGTTGCCATTTTTCTCCTCCTTCGTCTGCCCTATGCGTCTTTTTTGCATGTACAATTGTTCGTACCATAAGGACAGCCTTTATAGTATACGACAAATTTTATCATTTGTAAACTCAGCAAGTATTTTTTCGGGAAAATAAATTTTTAGAAATAACTATAGATAGAACTTATAGACAGATCTGATTCATCATTGACAATGCTTTCACCATGGAATCCATAAAAAACAATCTGGGGCGAAATAAAAACACCACTTCCCGTCCTGCCTCCTCCATCTGCAGGGCAAAATCCAGAGATTCCCCGGTCCATCTACGGTAAAAACCACATGTTAACTTTTCGATTCCCGCCTGATGTTTCTTCGGCAGCATATCAAACAAACTTTTCAAATCCTTCTCCTGAACTTTCTTTGTGCTTTGGCCTCGGAGCAGCAGCTTGAGATATTGCTCGCATATATATTCCGCCATTATATAGGTAGGCATATAGTACTGACGGTTTCCCTGACACAGGCGAAATAAGGCCTTATATGTATTTTTGTATTCATTGATATTGTGATAGCTGGCAACCGCCTGATGATTCAGCATAACTCCTCCTATTGACTCAATTTGTTCGCATTTTTCGACAATTTTCTCACTTATTTTGCCGTATTCATTATATTGTAAAAAATAAACACTTAGCTGACCTTTTTTCAGAAAATATTCAGGAAAGGAGCGCCGGAAAGTACCGAAAAGTAACCAACGGCATCACAGATTATGAACAGACAACAAATAGCTCACGACCTAATCATACGCATGGAGCAGGAACGGGACCGTCTGGGACTCACCCAGGCACAGATGGCACAAAAACTGGAAATGTCCCTTTCCGGTTACAAAAAAGTCATCTCGGGAGAGACACAGAAAATCGATATTTATACACTATATTTACTGCATCAGCTGACAGGCAAATGGTTTATTGAATGGGTGGAATCGGATGCCGGCAATTCATCTCTGGCCAGAAAATACTTTATGCTTTCTGAGAATCAGCAGAAATTTATAGAAGGGATTGTGGACTTTGAGCTTTCCATAGCCAGGGACAAACACCCGGCAAAAGATTTCATCACCGTGTTTGTCCCTACAGGCAATATGGAGGACGGTATGATATACGATTCTTCAAATTTTATCAAAGTGGATGTTTCTGCCTATCGCCAACAATTCGGTGCAAATCTGCACTGTGGAATCCAGATCACTTCCAACCATCTTCATCCGGTATACCACATAGGAGATATTCTCCTGATCTGCCGGAAAGCAATCCGGGATGGTGACACCGGCATTTTCATCAAGAAGGACACCCAGGCAGCTTATATCCGCAAATTCCATCAGACCTCCCCGTGCATCTTAGAACCGATCAACAATCTGGGAGAGCCCTTCTATGTGGACAGCTATGACCTGGACGATATGAACCAATGGATCAAATTCGGCTATGTACTCACCAAAATGAAAATGGTCAAAGAAATTACCCCTTAATATCCCCTCTTCTTCAGATCTGACACCAGCTCCACATAAAATTCCCGCACGTCAAATGCCTTGATATTCTCCCGGTTCAAATCGATCATGTCCCCGTGGGAGATGCCACGTTTGCCGGAAACCCTCAGCATGCGAAACTCCTGTCCCCAGGGGAACGATTTTTCTCCCACCAGTCCATCGTTGGCCCCGTCAAAACTGTTTACCAGCCGGTATGAAAAATTAAGAGGAAATCTTCCTCCGGATGCCACATTTAATTTAGACCCGATACTCTGATAAAATACGCCCGGCACATCCTTCACTTCCTCATTCATCTGCTTGCACCGGGAGGCGGTCAGATCATACACTGCTTTCAGGAAATCAGGGTTGGGGTCCCCCAACCTCTTTAAGACAGCCTCATAACCATTTGCCACTATCCGCTGCTGCTTTTGAGGTATCTTCGTCAACAGATAATCTGCGAACTCACATCCCCGGTGTGGGGTGTTGATGGTGGTGAGGGATGCCACGTCCTGGTCCATGCCACATTTAGCAATAGCATAACGGCAATCCAGACCACCTTTGGAATGGGCAATGATGTTCACCTTTTCGCAGCCGGTTTCCTTTTTGATTTGACGGATGCGCTCCGCCAGCTCCTGGGCACTGTCCGCCACAGAGGCGGCCGACTGATGATTTCCGTAAAAAATACGGGCGCCGTTGATCTCCAGTTCCTTAGGGATCCTGCCCCAGTAATTTAAATACCGGAAATCCCGGAAAAACACTCCATGCACCAACAGAATCGGATATTTTGTGGCACAGATCTGTTCCTTGCTTCGGGCCTCGTTTGTAAGAATCTTGTTATTTTCAAACCGGATTTCAGATATCACCACATAAAGCAGCTTTCCAAGAACAATCAGATGAACCACAGGAATCATTCCGCAGACAGCCCCCAGTACCCGCCAGCGGATACCCAGCTGTTCCGAGGCGACATAGATCCGGATGATGCCATTCCAGAAAACCACCAGTTCCACTAAGAACACCAATAGGATATTAAACACTAAAGAGAGTCCTCTCCCCGGAAGACTCCCGCACAGAATCAATATGTTGTAAATGATGGAAGCTGTGGTGCTGGTCAGAAAAAGTCCCAGCAACAGGCAGCCCGCCGCGCTGTTTCGCAGCTTTCCGCTTTTCCACCTTCCCAGAAAAACAGACGGGTATATCTGTATGGCCACAAAAAGAAGCCACAACAGGATCTGCCATCTGATCTTTATATGCAGCATGACGCAGTTGGATATGGCAAATATCAATGCTGCCTCAATTAAAAACAATAAGATTTCCCCTGCTGCCATTGCAACTTTTTTCATTTCAAACTTCCTCACTTTTCGGTAATTTTATTCCCGGAATCACCCATTTTCTTCCCTCTAAAGCCTGCACGTCCTCCTGATCATGGGTGACCAGCACCAGCGTCCTGTCTCTGCGGTGCCTCTTGATATATTCCAATGTGCGCGCCCTGTTCTCCTCATCCAAACCGCTGAAGGGTTCATCCATCAAAAGCAGCTCATTGTCCGGAAGCATCGCCCGAAGTATCGCCACTCTGCGTTTCATTCCCCCACTGAGGGTTTCCACCGGAGAATGCAACGTTTCCCCCAGTCCGATTTCCTGCAGGTGCTGCATCAGCAATTCATCCGACATTTTACGCTTTAACACAAGATCCAGATTTTCCCTGACACTGTAATCCTCGCAAAGTCTGTCCTCCTGAAACACCATTCCTATATGCCGGGGCAGCCCCGTTATAGTGCCAGCATCCGCATGTTCCAACCCAGCCAGAATCCGAAGCAGTGTGGTCTTTCCCACACCGGATGGGCCCATCAGAACCATCGTATCTCCCAGTTCAATCTCGCAGGAGAAATCCCGAAGTACCGTTTTCTCCCCAAAGCTTTTTGTGATATTATTCAGTCGGATGTTCATGTAATATCCTCCGAAGCGCAAATATAAATAATTTTTCAAACAACACACTGATCACAACAATGACCACGGTCCAGGCCAGCAGATCATCCGTATCCAGGTAAATTTTCGCCAGATACAGCTGTCTCCCCATGGATCCGCTTGGCGTCCCGATGATTTCCGCTGCCACTCCCGCCTTCCATGCCATGCCACAAGTAACACTGCAGGCAGAAAGTAAAAACGGCCGAATCTTCGGCAGTGTCACATAACGCAGCCTACGATACCAGGGCAGGTGAAATACCCGAGCCATCTCCTCCATCTTTCCGTCACCACTGCGAAGCCCTGTCAGCATATTCTGATAAATCAACGGCAGTACCACAAGGAAAGAGATAAATACTGACAGATTCCTCGCGGAAAGCCAGATCAGACAGATCACCACAAAAGATGCCACCGGAACGCTTTTGATGGTGGCCATCCAGGGCCACAGCAGATGCTCCACCACCTGAAACCGGGCCGCCAGCGCAGCCAGCAGGATTCCTGTAAGCACCCCCAGCAGAAAGCCTCCCACAATATGGTAAAAACTAAACCAAAGTGATGCGAAGAATTCTTCCTCCCGCCAGATAGTGGCAAGCCGCTTTGCCACCTGCAACGGAGACACAAGCAAAATTTTCTGATGAATCAGCATGGCTGCCATCTGCCAAAAAATGAGTGCCAGAAAAATGGCACCCACTTTTTGCAATAATTTCTTATAATCCATAATAGAAATCGTCTCCCGGAACGCTTCCTCCCACAGAGGCTGGATTCTGCTCATACAACATCTCAAGATATGCAGCTACAACAGACTTCATATCGCTGCCTTTTAAAAAGTTCAGGTGACAGCTGGGCAACGCCTTCTCTGCCACTGCAGCCTTACCCACAATTCCGTACTGTTCAATCAATGCAGCGGTTTCCGCCACGTTACTCTCCGTGTAGGCCATGGAAGCCTCATACTCATTTAAAAATGTCTCTACAGCCTCCGGGTGCTCCTGAGCAAATTCCCGGCGCACCACGATCACTCCCGTGATGATATTGCTGTCCTCTGCCACCTCTGCCCACGCATCATTCAGATCGATAGCAATCCGAAGATCCTCCACCTGTGCACAGGCCGCTGTCACAAAGGGCTGGGGCAGCATGGCGATGGCCTCATCATCTGCAGATATATAGGACAGTGCCTCTGTGGTATCGGAACACCACTGAATGGTCACATCCGCATCCGGATCAATCCCGTTTTCCTGCAGGATATAACGCAGTGTGTACTCCGGTGTGGCCCCCTGCCCTGTCGCATAAATAGTCTTACCCTTCAGATCTGCAATCTGCTGAACGGTGTCACCACGTTCCACGATATCCAGCACGCCTAAATTGTTCACGGCTAAAATCTGAACGCCACCCTCTGTATTATTATACAAAACTGCTGCCAGGTTGGCCGGAACTGCTGCTATATCCAGTTCTCCCTGGGCGATTGGTGTCACAAAGGCCGATGCCTCTGTCGCCAGATCTGCAAATTCATATACATTCTGTGTAGTACCCGCTTCGGCATCACTCATAAGCTTCACCAGACCCATGGCGGTGGGTCCGGACATAGCCCCCACACGCACGGTAACCTGTTCAACGGGTTCTCCTGCTTCTTCCTCTGTATCTATGAGTACTTCCTGCTCGGTTACGTTCTCGACTGTATTCCCATCACCGGCAGCTTCCGGGGATGTTCCGCACCCGGTCAGTGTCATAGCCGCAAGCAATACTGCAAAAAAAACCGCATTCAATTTTTTCATAATCCTTGATCCTCTCTTCCAAATTACTCCTCATAAAAGACATAACGGTGCTTCGTTGTCTTCTTGACATAATACATCATTTCATCTGCTTTCTTTAACGTAGCCTCAATCTTTTCCTTAGTCATATCCTCCACAGACAATACCGTAGTGGAGATACCGATAGAACAGGACAAATACTTCTCCCGGGGTATTTCCACCGGTTTTCCCAGATTCTCTGCGATCCGCTCTGCAAAGCCCTTTTCATGATCTAATGCAGTATAAATGCTCTTGGCCGCCTCCTCGATTTCGTCATGATCATTCGTGTAAAGAACCAGTATAAACTCATCACCGCCATAACGAACAGCATATCCTCTGGCTTCACAGATTCCCTGAATGAGTTTTGCATACTGTTTCAACAGGAAATCTCCCGTATCATGCCCAAAGGTATCGTTATAGTATTTGAAATTATCCAGATCCGCATACAGAAAAGATACTTCCATGTCCCGGTTCCCCTTCTTGGCGCGGTTCATCTGGATTTCCAGTTCCTCATTAAAGCCCTGTCTGTTGTAAAGACCCGTCAGAGTATCCTTGACAGCCAGGTCTTTCAAACGATTATTTACAAACTGCAACTCATTATTGATGTTCTTGATCTGCTCTCTCGCTTCCGTCCGTTCCATTGACTCTAAGAGCTGGCGGAACAGCAATCGCAAAATAGCCAATTCTTCACTGTCAAACTCGTATTTCTTAGCCTTATAGTTCCAATCGGTTCCCAAGTCAATAGTTGCCAGGAAGATACTGTTCAGCTGCTCATTGACAAAAATCGGTACACCGATGATGGTATTTACAGCGCTGACGCCAAACAGATGCTGAATCAGCTCCTTCTGTTCGGCATATCCCTTATCCAATCTCGTCAATGCAAATTCCCGACGATTTTGGGTAAAATACCGGATCATGAATTCGACCTTCTCCTGATCCATTCCATAAGGTGAATCGTCAAAATAAACAACAGGCGTTCCTTCCTCCAGTCGGACAAATGTCAACGCATCCAGACTGAAGTTGCTTTTCAGTGCAACTAATGCGTCATCGATGACATGCTGCATGGTATCGTCCTGATTATTCATAAATTTCTGCCAGATACCCAGGAAATCAATCTCCTCCTGCTGCTGTTCGAAACGCAGATTCATCCCCTGATGATATGCCATCTCTGTGATACTTTCCAAAGTAATGCCTTCCAGGGGAAGATCAAACTCCTTCTTCACCCAGGTTTTTCCTTCCAGTTCTGCCACCAGTCGGGCCTTCTTGTACTCATACCCCTTCTTTTCGCAAAACCGGATTGCATCATTCAGAAAATACTCTGCCCGTTCCGGCATATCCAGTCTACGACAGATTCTGGCATATGCAATGGCATATATAGGACGATTCAAAAACTCGCTACCCTTGGACCGTTCCAGATGTTTTTTGGATTTTTCCATATAACTTACTGCATCCTTCAGCCGACCCTCGTACTCCAACAGCATTCCATTGATAGCATAATACAAAAACATGTCATCATCCCAAAGATGAATCTCTGATTTTCCTTCTTCCTCCCAGGCAATAATATGTCCCAGATACTGTTCCATCTTCTGAGCGTGCAGCTTGGTATTGTAAATAGTGCCAAGTTCATAACTACAATATGCCCGCAGTCCAAAAATCTTTGAAATATTGCACACCGGTACGCTGTTACTCTTGGTATAACTCACAATACGAAGACAAACTGCCAGATAACTGTCTGCCACGGCATAGGACTCCGCCAGGAACGCATTCACTGCCATATTATACAGTGTTTCACTGATGGATTCCATATCCTGCAGCTGGGCGAAAATCGCCAGAGACCGGTTATAGAACCGGTTGGCCTCTTCATATTTTCCCACTGTACAACAGTTATAACCCCGTCCGTTCCCGATTCTTGCTTTCTCTGCCAGATTATTCGAGTCCTTTATCACCTCATAATACTTCTCATAAAATCTGTCGGTCACATCAAAGTTGCCACTGTTGGAGGCAATCATAATATTTTTCTTATATGCCTCAATGAGGAACTGCTCATTGCCCAGTTTCTGTGCCAGCGCGATTCCTTTATAAAAAGTCGGAATCCGTTCATCGATATTTTCCACCCTGGAAAATTTTTCCACATCATTATCAAAACTGTAGACATAAATATGGGCCAGATGATTATAATACTCATATTTTTCTGCCCGCTCCAACAGGGTAGGGTCAATGGAATCATCCTCAATCAACGACCAGATATTCCGCCATCCCTGAAAACGGATCATATATGCCAGCATATCCATTTTGAACTTAAGGTAATCATCCTTCAGTTCTTCGCACAGCGGTTCACAACGTTTTACGTAGGTCATGGCTTTTTCTGTCTTAAAGTTATACATTTGAATCTCTGCCTTCAGCAGATTGTAATAATATTCCCACTCTGTCTGTGGAATCACATCCAAAATATTTTTCAAGCCTTCGCAGTACAACAAGGCCTCCGAATATTTCTCCCGGTAAAGCACTGTTTTAGCATAAAGATAGAAAAATCTGAATTTATAGTCTGGAGATATGTATACCTTTTCCACCTCGAACTTATGATATAGGATATCCAGATAATATTCTGCCTGGTCCAAAGCAAGGAAATAAAGCATATTGTTGAGCTTAGTATCATATTCTTCCAGCTTCCTCACAGAAAAATCAAACCCCGGATTGATATCGGTATGCAGGATCATGGAATCCAGTGTCCAGTCAATAACGCAATCGTGCTCGTTCAGATACGTCTGGAAAGACTGCCAGATTCCTTTGTTATACTCCAGTTCAGGTGCAGCCTCATTGCAGGTAGCAATAAGTCCGATACGCCCGCTCTCCGGATCTGCCATAAGACGTGAAATCAGCTCGATGGTACTGCTTCCGGCTGCGTGAAGACGGTTCAATATCATCAAAAGCGGTTTCTTTCGGGAGAAATATTGGAGCATCCGGACAATTTCATCCACAAAGCGTTTCTGTTCGAACTCTATCTCTCCGATCAGAACTCCTTCCTCCCGCTTGCATCTTCCATTTTCGAAATAGGAACGGAATACAGGCCGGTGCAGAGAATACACCTCATTAGCGTCAAAAAACTCATCAAGAGATTTCTCCCCATACTCATGATAAAGTTGATTGATCCAGTCCACAAAAGGCTCATACGCCGCCAGCATATCCGTTATATCAAAGTCATGAAATAAGAATTCCGCTTCCGGCCGTGACATGGACAACGCCCGAACATACACATCCTCCAAATCAAAGGTGTTGTAATGTTTGATAAAAAGTAAATTATTTTGGCCATTCCCCAGCCTGTTCATCATGGAATCCACTAAACTCGGAATGTAATCATCGTAAACCGTTCCTGCCATATTTTTCCTCCACAATTCTCCCCTAAGGCTCTTTTTAAATCGTTTCCGCGAAGTAACACTATGGCAATATTTTACCATATCTTGTATTTATCTTCAACAAAATCATTTCTTTTAGATAGTAAAACAATATCGGCTCAGGCAAATCCCAGTCCAATTCCCACCATATGTACCAGGAACGCACAGATCCATGCCACCACGCACTGCAGAACTACGATTCCAATAGCCCACTTGGTGCCCAGTTCCCGCCTGACGGATGCAACTGCCGCCACACAGGGAGTGTACAGCAGGCAGAACACCAGCAGTGATGCGGTACTTAACGGTGTCAAAGCCAACTGAAGCTCCGCAGTGGTTCCAAAAAGAATCGTCAAGGTGGACACCACACTTTCCTTTGCCATAAATCCACTGATCAGCGCGGTGGAAATTCTCCAATCTCCAAATCCCATCGGAGCAAAAACCGGTGCAACCACTCCGGCAATCATGGCCAAAATGCTGTCCTTCGAATCCGTCACAATATTGAACCGCAAATCAAAGGTCTGCAGGGCCCAGATAACGATTGTAGCCAAAAAGATTACCGTAAAGGCTCTCTGTAAAAAGTCCTTTGCCTTTTCCCAGAGAAGCTGTGCCACATTCTTAATTCCCGGCAGACGATAGTTGGGCAACTCCATTACAAAGGGAACCGCCTCCCCGCGAAACATGGTATTTTTTGACAAAAGTGCCATGAGTGTACCCACAACAATTCCGGTAAAGTATAACAGACACATGACCAATCCACTGTGTTCCGGGAAAAATACAGCGGTAAAGAATCCGTAAATAGGCAACTTTGCCGTACAACTCATATATGGCAGCATGGTGATGGTCATCTTGCGATCCCGCTCAGAAGGCAAAGTACGGCTGGCCATGATTCCGGGGACAGAACATCCAAAGCCAATGAGCATTGGTACAATACTTCTGCCAGAAAGGCCGATTTTTCGTAAAAGTTTATCCATGACAAAGGCCACCCGGGCCATATATCCGGTGTCTTCCAAGAGCGACAGAAAGAAAAACAGTGTCACGATAATGGGCAAAAAACTCAGCACACTACCCACACCATTAAAGATTCCATCAATGACCAGTGACCTTACCACCGGATTGATCTGGGCCACCTGTAGTCCATAATCCACCACACCTGTCAACCAGCCGATCCCCCACTCCAAAATACTCTGCAGCCAGGCACCAATCACCTGAAAGGTAAGAAAAAATACCATCGCCATAATTCCGATAAAAGCAGGAATCGCTGTGTATTTTCCGGTGAGGATCTTATCCAGCTTACGGCTGCGTTCCCGCTCTGCACTTTCTTTGGGCCGCACCACACAAGCATCCACCAGCTTATGGATAAAGGAGAATCGCATGTCAGCAATGGCTGCCGCCCGATCCAATCCACGTTCCTTCTCCATCTGGCAAATGATATGCTCAATCATTTCCAGTTCGTTTTCCGTAAGCTGCAATGCCTGAATCACCTTTTCGTCTCCCTCCACTATCTTTGTGGCGGCAAAACGTACCGGTATACCGGCCATCTGCGCATGATCTGCGGTCAGGTGCATAATGCCATGGAGACAACGATGAATGGCTCCTTCGTTTTCATTCTCATCGCAGAAGTCCAGTCGGCCAGGCCGCTCCTGATATTTTGCTACATGAATGGCATGCCCCACCAGTTCTTCCACGCCTTCGTTTTTTGATGCCGAAATGGGAACAACCGGAATACCAAGCATCTCCTCCATCTCGTTGATACGAATGGAACCGCCGTTTCCCCGCATCTCATCCATCATGTTCAACGCCAGCACCATGGGCACGTTCAATTCCATGAGCTGCATGGTAAGGTAAAGATTTCGCTCGATATTGGTGGCATCCACAATATTGATGATTCCAGTGGGCTTATCCTTTAGGATAAACTCACGGGACACAATTTCCTCACTGGTATAGGGTGACAGGGAGTAAATACCTGGCAAATCTGTCACCATTGTCTCCGGATGTCCCTTGATAGGTCCATCCTTTCGGTCCACCGTAACACCGGGGAAATTCCCCACATGCTGGTTGGAGCCGGTGAGCTGGTTGAACAGCGTGGTCTTTCCGCAATTCTGGTTTCCCGCCAGTGCAAATGTCAGCTGTGTTCCTTCCGGCAGAGGCTGTTCATCCGCCTTCACATGATATTTGCCGCCCTCGCCAAGACCGGGATGATGGCTGGTCTGTTTTTTCTTTCCTCCGGTATTCTCCGGCTGTTTTCTATCTCCGGTCCGATGGGAAATTTCATGCTCCTTGTGTGCCACCGATTCAATCTCAATCTGTGCCGCATCTGCCAGACGCAGGGTCAGCTCATATCCGTGAATGCGAAGCTCCATGGGATCTCCCAAAGGTGCATATTTTTCCAATGTAACCTCAGCTCCCGGAATCACTCCCATGTCCAGAAAATGCTGCCTTAACGCTCCGTCTCCTCCTACCACCAGGATTCTGGCGGTTTCTCCGATTTCTAACTCCTTTAATGTCATAATGGTCCCTTCCAGCTTTCTTTAATATGCCAACAGGTTTTGCACCATTTCCGGTGTAAATACTACACGTTCCACATGATCTACCTCAATCTGATACAGGGCATTGGCCGCCATATGCTCCGCCGCCTGCTCCAGATCACGGATGCCGGAGGTATTGGCAAAATATGAAATCACCGCATCCAGTGCAGCTTCAGGAACCACGCATTCCTCTTCCCGCAATCCCATTCGTTTCAGCACCTTAGGCAATGCAAACCGGGAGAAAATAATTTTTTTCTCCTCCGGTGTATAATCCGGGATATCGATCACCGCAAAACGGGACATGAGCGGCGCACTGATCTGACTCTTGTCATTGGCCGTGGCAATGGGGTACACACCCACAGTGGGAATCATGCACTCCATATAATTGTCCGTAAACCCCAGATTGTCCAACAGGGTCAAAAGTACATCTGCAGGATTGCCGTTTCCCTTCCCGGAAGCCGCTTTGTCCAGCTCATTAATGATAAATACCAGATTGGAAGCACCCGCCATGGAAAAGGCCTCCATAATGATGCCAGGCTTGGCATTTCCGTAAATACGTGAGCTTCCGGTGAGCTGTTCCGGATCATTTATGGAGCTCATATCCAAGGTGGTCCAGGGCAGCTTTAAAATCCGTGCCACCGCATAGGCAATTTGGGACTTTCCGGTTCCGGCCGGGCCCACCAGAAGCAGACCATAAGCAGGCAGCGTATGGGTACGGTTAATCTGGATGATGGTCTCGATGATACGCTGTTTCACCCGCTCCATGCCATAGAGTTCCTCGTCTAAAATCCGTCGTGCCTCCTTCGGGTCAATGGACTCAAAATAATTATTTTTCCAATGGATATTCATCATAATGGACAGGGCTCGCTGAGCATGACGCCGCTCCTCCGCAGACACCTCATGGGATCTGGCCACAGCCAGATTCCGCTGGGCCCACACGCGAATGTTGTCCGGCATGGTCCGGCCGGCGCAGGTCATAAAATCCGTGATGCTCTGAATGCTGGTAAGTCGCATCTCATCACTGCTCTCCTCCAGCTCCTCGTCCGCGATTCCTTCCTCCGGAGCATTGCTGGCCAAAAGCCGCTCCATCATAAACTGCAAAAATCCATCCTCCGCAGAAAGCTTGGTGCCTCCACCCACGCCCATCTCACGAATCTTATACACCGCGTAGCCTTCCGGGCGATTTTCCCCGGACAGACGCACGTTGATGTGATTTTCCCCCAGCCAGCGCAAAAGGCTGACAAACCGGGCGTCAATCTTTAAAATATCCGCACTGATGACGCCTTCCTCCTCCTGGAACTCAAAGGTGGTGGCCTTCACCGGGTTGGTGAACATGCCACATGCGTGATGTTTCCACTGACGGGCGCTGTTATCCAGCACCAGCAGGGGCTTCTCCGGTGTGGCCTTGGTCTCATTGGACCGGAAGGTGGTGTAGGTGCAGCGGGCAGCTGCCTTGTCCTCCGGCGTGTTCTTAAAATCAAATACTGGCATAACTATTTCCTCTCTTTTTGTGTATACTGTGATGCGGGAATTATTCTTTGAGAATACTGTTTGGTGGCTTGCCCTAGACAAATCCTATCCCATTCATTCCACAACTCGCTGTTCCTTCTTCAAATTTCACCCAACAGGCTTTTTACGTTTATTTAATGTTTCTTTGATTGCATTTTTCCGCGACGATATTTCCAACGCCCTTCGCGGACATGGCAGATTGCCTGTGCACCGTAAAGTAAATCGTGCAGTCGTTACGCATCCGACCAATGGGCAAACGGTGGGGAAGCGCACAGGATGTGCGCTTAGGAAAGCATAAGCCATGGATGGCGGTTCTTTCCGCCCCACCGAGTTGCCCGCAAAGAGTGGTTTCCACCTTGTGTCAAAGGTCGGATGCTTACGAATGCTAGATTTACGATCCCGCGTGCACGAGGCAACTGCCATGTCCCGAAGAGGCGGGAAATAATCGCACTCACCAAATGCAAAGTCGAAACATCTGACGTAAAAAGCCTTACCTTGGGGAAATTTGCGAAGGAACGCGAAAAGTTGTGTCATGAAGGGAAGAGGCTTTTGTCTAGTGGCAAGCCGTCAGATACGATTCTCAAAGAATCATATCCCACATCGTTATAATTCTATCTTCTTCGGTCAAAGTGTAGCACAATCCTCACCGGTTTGCACCATGAAATTCACGTCCCGCTCCCTGCGGCAGGTGAAGTAAATCACCTGATACTCGGCGGCAATTTCCCGGACAAAATCCAGACCGGCCGCACCCTTTTGCCCATCCAGATTTACAAAGGGATCGTCCAGCAGGATAAAGGGCTTTTCCTCCTGATACATAGCGTGTACAAATGCCATCCGCAGACAAAGTCCGATAAGGTCCCGATAGCCTGCACTGAAGAACTCCACTTCACGCTGCATGCCCAGTTCCGATACGGTAATATTCATATTGGCATCAATGTGAAAATTGTCGCCGGAACATCCGGTGAGAAGCCGATAATATTTCCGGAATGCCCCCATCACGGGTTCCATGTGCCGGGAGGTGAAGGACTCCTTGGCCACTTCCAGATAATGCCTGGTCTTCTCCAAATAATCCAGTCTAGTCTTTTGCTCCTGGTAGAATATCTTCCGCTGTTTCAGTTCCTCCTCTTTCTCAAAAAGGATTTCCTGTTCCTCCCGATCCGCCTGGATCTGACCATTGTAGGAGGTGATGTTGCCCTTTACAGCATCCACCTGTTCCGACAATTCCCCAATCTTCTGCGCCAGTTCCTCCATAGACTGGTCTGCCCCTTCCGGTTCCGGCTGAGCCAGGGTACTTACGTCATGGCTTTGCTCAAACTGGATGAGGCGCTTTTTCGCTTCCTCATATTCTCTGTCTGCATTCTCATAGGCATCCAACAGCTGGCCGACCCGACGCAGCTGTCCGGCGATATCCTCCTCCGGTTCAAAGCCGATCCGGCGGATATAATCCTGAAGCTGCTGAGACAGTCCCTGATATTTTTCCACATTGACTCGGTAATTCTCGCTCTGCTTTTTCAGTTCTTCATACTGCTTCTGCTGCTGCTCCAGTTCCATGAGTCTGCTCAGAATCTGATAAGGATCATAGGTAATTCCGTAAGTCTCACAGAAAGATTTCAACTGTGCGGTCTTTTCTGCCACAAGTTTTTCTTCCCCAGCCAACTTCTGCTCCAGCTGTGTCTGTTCCTTCTCCGCTGCATCTTCCTCAACGGATTTTCCTTTATTTCTCCCCAGAAAAACACCTGCCAGAATAAAGCCAACACCTGCCAGAGCAAGTATGACACCGGGCACGCCCAGAAATACACACAAAACGATTCCCACAGCCACCAGCATAATCCCTATCACCAATAGTGCCGGATTTTTCTGTTTTCTTGCGGATGCCTGTCTTACTTCCCGCTCCCGTTTCAGTTTTTCCAATCTCATTCGCAGTTGTTCCACCTGTTCCTTCTCCCGGGAGCACTGATTCCAATCGGCAATCTGCCGCCGGATCTCCTCCGGCTTCGCCCATTCCTTCTGCGCAGAAAATGTCTCTGACAGCTGCTGCCACAATTCCTCCTTCTCCGGATCAAACCGATAGATACTGCTGGCATTTTCCAGCTGCGCCAGCCGGGAGCATTCTCTGATATTTTCCTCCAACTGATTTCTTACGGGAATCTCCTCAGGAAAGACTGACGCCGCATTCTCCAGCTGTTTTTGTCTCTCGGAAACATCCGTTTTCCGGGTTTGGTATTGCTCCCACATACTTTTGGCATCCTTGAGCTTGCCGAGCCGTACCTGTTCCTGCTGCAACGCGGCTATCTGCCCCTGCAATTCCTGCTGTCTCTCTTTTTCCCGATCACGAAGTTGTTCCTTTTCCGCAATGGCATCCTGGATGCCCTGTCCCTGGTGAATTTCTGCCTCCAGCCCCTGAATCTTCTCTTTTTCCTTATACAAGCTGCCTGTCTTTCGCCGGGGAGACATACCATTGATGGTATCTGTCAGTTTTGTCACCACCTGTTGATAGTTTTTGATGTCGTCGGTGTACTCCGCCAGATTTCCAATCTTAGCATGAATGTCATCGGTGCTGACGGTCTCACAGTCATTATGGGAGATAAACACGGTTTTCTGGAAAGACTCCCGGTTGATATGAAACAATTCCTGACCGATTTCTGTGGAAAAATCATCACAGACCATATTGGTATCTGCATTGCGCAGCTCATAGGTATCATCCTTCTCCCTGGTGCCAAAGGTACGGGTCAGAACATACCGCTTACCTGCGGTCTGAAAGGTAATCTGACCGCCATATGTCCCTCCCTGCCAGGGTGTATAACGCTTACGCTCATTCTCGTAATCACTCTTTCTGGTGCGCTCATTGGCAAAGCCGTAAAACATCACCCGGATAAAATCTGCCAGGGTACTTTTTCCCCAGCCATTCTCCCGGTTGATGACATTGCAGCCCGGTGTAAAATCAATGGTCACATCGGACAACTTTCCGAAATTTTCAATATGACAAGTCTCTAATCTCATTACTGCAACTCCTCCCCTGCCAATGCCTGTATTCCATAGCGGATGATGGTGGAACGCTCCTCCTCCGTCAGTGATTCCTCACTCTGCAAGAGCCGGACAAACTCACCCTTCAAGGACTCATCATAACGGAAAGAATCATAATCTACGGAAAGCTTTGTCTCATCATAGATCTTCATAAAATAGAAATCATCCTGCAGGCTTTGCAGCAAATATGAAATATTTTTTTCGCACTCCACATCCACCTGTCCGGTGAGCACGATTTTCATTAGACTATTTGCACCGTATGCATGCACAGTCAGCTCCTGTTCCACCCGCGCCAAAATCTGCGCCGTATCCAGACAACCAGTGACATCCACCGGCAGGGTATACAGACATCGGGAAGCAAAGGGGATAAACCGGCTGTGAACCTGCTTTTTCTCCTCATCAATGTCAAGCAGCACAAATCCGTGCTCTCCGCACTCGTCAAATCCTCTTCCTTCTAAGCATCCGGGGTAACAATAGATTCCTCTGCTGTCCAGCTGTTCCTCTTTGTAAGCATGCACATGGCCCAGCGCAAGATAATCAATGTTTTTCCCCTTCAGATCCCGGATACTGATAGTTTCCGCCTTATCCTTTGCCCGGGTGGCGGTCTCCTGTCCATGAAGCATCACCAGATTCACCTTATCTGTCTCCAGAACCAAAGAATGGTAAATGCTTCCTGAATTTTCCGGATTCAACTCAATGCCGCTGACCACCACATTTCCGTTTTCTCCCAGCGGATAGGACTTCCACTCGTCCTCAAACAGATGCAGATTCTCAGGTAATAGCGTCCAGTCTTCTAAAAAGCCATCCGCATCATGGTTTCCTTTCAAATAAAAGAAGTCCATCTCCGGATGGGACAGTATGGCATTCTGCACATTTTTCCGGGCTGTGGCGGAAATATTTTTCGTGTCGAACAAATCCCCTGCAATGAGGATCGCCTCCACGCCCTGTTCTTCTCCGTATGCCAGCATACGGTTGAAGGTCATCAGCAGCTCATTTTTGCGCTCTTTTGCCTTGTCCTTATCCAGATTGGACTGCATTTTTGAATCTAAGTGTATATCAGCACAGTGTATGATTTTCATCGGTTTGTTCACGATCCTTTCCCTTACTGGCAATTCCTACTCCGTGATGTCCAGGGAGCGTATCTTCTGCCGCAGTTTTAAAATCATAGATGGGCTGACAGACAACTCATCATAGCCCATTTTAAGCAACGTCTCTGTCATGGTGGTGTCAGCAGCCAGCTCCCCACAGATACCCACCCAGCAGCCGTTTTTGTGACCGTTTTCCACCACCATCTGAAGCATTTTTAAAATAGCTGGATGATGCGTGTCACAGATGGAAGCCAGCTTTTCATTCTGCCGGTCCATAGCCAGAGTATACTGGGTAAGATCGTTGGTGCCCACAGAAAAGAAATCCACTTCCCCGCCCAGCTCTTCGCTCATCATCACTGCCGCCGGAGTTTCAATCATAATGCCAAGTTCTGGCTCTCCATAGGAAATGCCTGCTGCCGACAGCTCCTCCTTTACTTCCTGTAGGATGAATTTGATGCGTCGTACCTCTTCCACAGAAATAATCATCGGAAACATAATCGCCACATTTCCATAGGCAGCCGCCCGGCAAATGGCCCGAAGCTGTGTCTTAAATATATCCGGCCGGTCCAGACAGATGCGGATGGCCCGGTAACCCATGGCGGGATTCGCCTCCTGATCCAAATGAAAATAATCCGCCTGTTTGTCCGCCCCGATATCCATGGTACGAATCACCACCTTTTTCCCTGCCATGCGCTGCGCCACGGTACGGTATGCCTGAAACTGCGTCTCCTCGTCCGGATAGTCCGCTGCTCCCATATACAGGAATTCACTTCGGAACAAACCAATGCCTCCCGCATCATTTTCCAAAGCAAGGTCCACATCATCTACGCCGCCGATGTTGGCATAAAGTTCCACACGCTGCCCGTTTAGGGTAACGTTATCCTTCCCTTTCAGTTCCAGCAAAAGCTTCCTGTTCTCCTCATCCTGCTGCTTCTTTTTCTCATAGGCAGCCAGCATCTCTCCATCCGGATCCAAAATAAGTTTCCCCTCATATCCGTCCACGATGGCGGTTTTCCCATCCAAATCGGCCACAAAATCCACGCCCACCAATGCCGGAATATTCATCCCCCGGGCAAGAATTGCAGTGTGAGAATTGGCAGATCCGTACCGGGTGACAAAGGCCAGTATCTTTGTCTTGTCCAGACGGATGGTCTCACTGGGAGATAAATCATCCGCCAGGAGAATCACCGGCTCTTTCAGGGAAATCCTGTCGTTTCCATTCCCCTGCAAAATTTCCACCACCAAGTTGGAAATATCCTTCATATCTGCGGCACGCTGCCGCATGTAATCATCTTCCATAATGGAAAACATATCCGCAAATTGCTCTCCCGCACAGGCCACCGCATACTCTGCATTTATCTGCTGGGAACGAATCAAATCCGTAATAGCATGGACATATTCCTCATCCTCCAGCAGCATCTGATGCGCCTGAAAAATAGCGGCATTCTCCTCTCCCGCTTCCTTTTGAGCCTTTTCCTGCAGTCCTGCCAGTTGCCTTTTTGCCTCATCTTTCGCCAACTGAAACCGCGCCACCTCTGCAGTGGTATCCGTAACCTGACGGTGTGCCACCTTATGATCTGTTTTTTTATACCATACAACCGGGCCGATGGCGATTCCACCGGATACCTTCTTTCCTTCCATTACCATAAATATCGCTCCACTTCTTCCCTGGTGGCCAGTCCCTCAGAAAAGGCGCTGGCGCTTCCGGCACACACACCATAGCGGAAGGCTGTTCCAAAATCCCCGGTGACTGTGTAGCCTGCCAGAAAACCTGCCACCATAGAGTCTCCGGCTCCCACCGAATTCACCACCTGTCCCTCCGGTGCATTCATCCGGTACTCTGCGCCATCCTCGGTAACCAGCACTGCGCCATCCCCTGCCATGGAAACCAGAACATTCTGCGCTCCACGCTGCTGCATTTTTTTTGCATAGGTAATCACCTGATCCTTGTCCGTCAGCTTCACGTCAAAAATCTCACCCAGCTCGTGATGATTGGGTTTGATTAAAAACGGGTGATATTCCAGTACATTCATCAGAAGATCCCGGGTGGCATCCACCACAACACGGACATGTTTTTCCTGAAGGTGCGCCATAATATCCATGTACATGGAATCCGGCATCACATCCGGGATACTTCCGGCCAGCACCAGAATATCCTCCGATGTGAGCTGATCCAGCTTCTGATACAGAGTACGAATGTCCGATGCCTCGATTGCCGGTCCCTGTCCGTTGATCTCTGTCTCTCTGGCAGAACGCAGCTTCACATTGATACGGCTGTTTCCTTCCTTCACATGAATGAAATCCGTCTGCACTCCCTTCTCTTGAAGCATCCGGGCAATCTCTTCCCCGGTAAATCCTGCCACAAACCCCAATGCCCGATTCTCCACTCCCAGATTTGTCAGCACAATGGATACGTTGATTCCCTTCCCTCCGGGATAGATCAGTTCCTTTTGGGTACGGTTCACCTTCCCAAGGGAGAAATTCCTGACTGTGACAATATAGTCCAGAGAAGGGTTAAATGTTACGGTATAAATCATCGCTACATTACCTCCACAACATCTATCTTTTTCCATTGTAATGTTTTTTTATATAATCGTCCATTTCATTTTATTACTTTTTTGAAAATCCAGGCTTGTAAAAAAGGGACAGCCTATTTGCTGTCCCTGATTTTTGAAATGATTCCTTTTCTTTAAAAGATGACCCGGATTGTGGTTCCTTTTCCCACCTCACTGTCCATCTGGATGCGGGCATCATGCAACTCCACAATGTGTTTAACGATTGCCAGCCCCAGCCCGGTCCCTCCGGTGGCTTTCGACCGGCTCTTATCCACACGGTAAAAGCGTTCGAACACCCGCTCCTGCTGATCCTTCGGAATACCGATGCCGGTATCTGCCACCATCAGTACGATCTCATCCTGATTGCGGTACACCCGCACAGTTACCGTACCGTTTTCACGGTTATAGCGGATGGCATTCTGGCACAGATTATCAATGAGCTCACACATCATATCCCGGTTTGCACGCAGCACACAGTCCTCGCCACTGTAATCCATGCTGATCCTGCTGTTTCTGGCATTGATCTGCAGCGCCTCCACACGCTCCGCAGCCAAAGTATTGAGATTCAGCTGTTCAAATCCGCTTTCCTCCTCGCCCTGGTCCAGCTCGGACAGCCGGATAATGTCGTTGATCAGAATTACCAGACGATCTGCGTTTTTGCGAATCTCCTGAGCGAAATGAGTTTCCTGTTCCTGGTCCACCATATGGTTCTCAATCAGCTCTGCATAACCGGATATGGCAGTAAGAGGAGTCTTCAGCTCATGGGACACATTGGCGGTAAAATCCTGCCGGCTTCTGGCTGCCGCCAGAATATCCTCATGCTGCTTTCTAATGGTCTGCATAAAGGGCACCATCTCTTTATACTCAGGTATATAGGAGACATTTCCCAGATTCTCCGCCAGATTGTCCACCGGAGCAATCAGCTGTCTGGTCAGCACATTTGCCAGAATCACGCACACGAAAATGATAACAGCCAAAATACCTGCAATCATAGGCGATGCAGCAACAAACACACTGAAGATGCTGCGCGCCTCCGTAGCCACCCGCAACACCGTCCCATTTTCCAGTCGTATTGCATAATAAAAGGTGTTCATATTCATGGTATCGGACTTACGTACAATCTCCCCCGTCCCTTCCGCAAATGCCGACTGTATCTCCGGCCGGTCTGAATGATTCTCCATAGCTGCCGCATTGGTATCATTATCGAACAGAACCGTTCCGTCTGCATCCACCCAGGTGATCCGCAGTTCCGCACTGGGATAGGAAACCTCCGGCGGAATTTCTTCATAGGGCAGGCAAAAAGGCTCCGAGGCCTGCAACATCTCTGCTGTAATCCGAAGATCCTTCCGCACCTGTCTCTGAAAAAGCTGATAATAGATGATTGTACTGCAAAGCGCCGTGACAAACACCGCCAGAATGGCGATTCCAATCAGCCGCCAGTTAATTTTCTGTCGCATACTCCCTTTTCCTTCCTATGTAGCTACTCAATAACATATCCCACACTTCGAACGGTACGGATCCTTGCTCCCTCTTCCCCAAGTTTCTGACGAAGAGTCTTTATGTGCATATCCACCGTTCGGGACTCCCCTTCAAAATCCGTTCCCCAAACATGGAGCATAATAGTCTCTCTGGACAAAACAATACTGGGGTTGATCAGCAGAAGTCGAAGCAGCTCATATTCTTTATAGGTCAGTTCCACGTTACGGCCTTCCACAGTCACAACATGCCGTTCGTGATCCATCACGATATTACCAATCTGCAGAACAGTCTTTTTCTCCTGCTCAGTACGCCGCAATAACGCCCGGACTCTTGTGATCAGTTCCATAACGGAAAACGGCTTCTTGATATAGTCATCGGCTCCGTCATCCAGACCCTTGATCATGTCCATCTCCGTAGACTTTGCCGTCACCATAATAATCGGCAGTTTTTTGGTAACGGGATCCGCCCGCAGTTTCTTTACAATGTTATAGCCGTTTTCATCCGGCAGCATGATATCCAGCAAAAGCAGATCCGGTACGATTTCCTCCAATTTTTTATAAAACTCCTTTGCATTCTCAAATGCACACACCATATGATTGCTGTTCTTCAATGCAATCGTCTCAATCTCCCGTATACTGCTGTCATCCTCTACAATATAAATCAGTGCCATAATCTACCCTTCACTTCCTCTATTTTTAGCTGTATTTTTACCTTTCTTACATCATTGTAAATCATTGTAAAATGCAAAAGAAAAGTTTTGTAAAATCCATGTAAAATTTCTTTTTTCAATCATAACGCACCTTCAAAAGTCCGTCAATGGACAAAAATAAATGACGCCACTCCAATCGCAGAACGCAAAACAAACGCGTATCTGCAATAGAATCGCATCATTCATCTGAAAATATATGAACAGCTGAAACCCTATTTCTGTTTAAATGGATTCAGATTTCCCTGGGAATCCAGTGAAAAAATCACCCACTCTGCAATGTTGGTTGCGTGATCCCCAATTCGCTCAAAGTACTTTGCCACCATCAGCATATCAGTGGCCTCCTCGCCACTATGAGGATCCCGGCCAATAAGCTCGATCAGATCCTTTTTCACAGTATTGAACAGATCATCCACAACATCATCATGGGCAATGACACTCTGGGCCGCCTCAATATCTTTTTTCACATAGGCCTCTATACTGCGCATCAACATGATCATGGTCTCAGATGCCATCTTATTGATATGGTCTAAATCAATGGTGTAAGGGGCATCTGCCATCATAATAGTCATCTCGCAGATGTCAGCCGCCTGATCTCCGATCCGCTCCATATCTGTCACCATTTTCATGGCAGCAGAAATCGTCCGAAGATCCCTTGCCACCGGTTGCTGCTGCATCAACAAATTGAAGCAGATATCCTCAATACGCTTCTGTTCCCGGTCTACCTGGGCATCGCCCTCAATAATACTTTGCGCCAACTCCACATCCTGTCTTATCAAGGACTCAATGGCCTTTTGAATGGAATCCTGAATCATAAATCCCATCTGCATCATCTCATCATTAAGCTGCTTTAACTGCTCGTCGAATTTTGTACGCATCAACCAAACCTCCCTGTAATATAGTCTTCGGTACGCTTATCCTGCGGATAGGAAAAAATGGTCTTGGTATCGCCAAACTCAACCATCTCACCCACCAGGAAAAATGCAGTGTCATCAGACACACGCACGGCCTGCTGCATATTATGGGTTACCACAACTACCGTATATTTTTTCTTCAAATCCTCCATCAATTCTTCAATCTTTGCGGTGGAGATTGGATCCAGCGCAGAGGTAGGCTCATCCATCAGGATAACATCCGGCTGTACTGCCAGCGCTCTGGCAATACAGATACGCTGCTGTTGTCCGCCGGACAATCCAAGTGCAGATTTTTTTAATCTATCTTTTACTTCATCAAAAATGGCCGCCCCCTGAAGACTCTCCTCCACAATACGATCCAGCGTACGTTTGTCCTTGATTCCATGTACTCTGGGGCCATAAGCAATATTGTCATAAATACTCATGGGGAAGGGATTGGGCTGCTGGAACACCATTCCGATTTTCTTTCGAAGAAGGGTGGTATCTACGCCATCACCATAAATATCCTCTCCATCCAGTTCTACTTTTCCCTCAATACGAACGTTATCTACCAAATCGTTCATACGATTGAGAGTTTTTAAAAAAGTGGATTTTCCACATCCGGAAGGACCGATAAATGCGGTTACAGCATTTTCCCGAATATCCATACTGACATTCTTTAACGCGTGATTATCCCCGTAATACAAATTCAGGTCTCTCACACTGATTTTGACTTTACTTTCCATACTGGTCTCCTTTAATTCTTGGCACGAGGTGGCACCGAAGGTGACGGAGGCCTTGTGCCGTTTTCATCCTTGGAACTATCAATCTATACGGCTGACATCAAATTTCTTTGACAGCCACTTGGTTGCAAAATTGATCAAAAGTACGATCACTAATAACACCAATGCAATACCGAAGGCCACATCGAATTCTCCCTTGCTGGCACTTAAATATAACTGAATGGTTAAGGTTCCGCCTGAATCCAGAGTCTTCGTCAAAATGTCGTCGAAACCTTTAGGTAGAATATGTGCACTTCCTGCGGTAAACAGCAAGGCTGCAGACTCACCCACAATACGTCCGATGGCCAGGATGACACCAGTGATGATTCCCGGCATAGCCGAGGGAAGTAAAATGGTACGAATCATGTGCCATTTCCCGGTTCCCAATCCGATTGCCCCCGTCCGATAACTGTCAGGCACGGTTTTTAAGGCCTCCTGTGTGTTTCGGATGGTGAGTGGTAGCACCATTAAAACCAGCGTAAAAGCACCGGTCAGAATACAATATCCCAAATGTAATGTCTGACCAAAAAACATCATACCGAACAGACCAAAGATGATGGAAGGAATACCTGCCAATGTCTCTGTTGCAAACTCAATGACACTCACCAATTTTCCAGGTTTTGCGTACTCATTCAGATATACAGCGGCTCCAACGCCGATGGGAGTAGCAATCAACATGGTGATAATAATGATATATAAAGTATTCACTATGTTTCCGGCAATTCCCACTGTACCCTTCAGCACGGAAGTGACTCCGGTCAGGAAATCCCAGCTGATGGTTCTAAATCCTTTGACCAGAACATAGAGAATGATTCCGGCCAAAAGTAACACGGAAAAAGCAGCACAGATATAGATTGCAATGTACATGAGAATATCAGAAATCCGGTGATGCTTCTGGTTGATACTTAAAACATTATCCTGCTTAGCCATCTGCCTGTTCTCCTTTCTCTTGGCATGAGGTGTCACCGCAGGTGACAGAGCCCTGATGCCGCTTCTTTTTCTTCTCGTCGGGATCACCACAATTCTCAATACGCATCAAAATGAGGTTAATAATCATGACGAACACAAACAACACCAGACCTACTGAGAACAAAACCTGTCGATGAAGTCCTTCTGCATAACTCATTTCACTTACCAGCTGTGTGGTGAGGAATCGCACAGAACTGAAGGGCAGCGGCAGATTCACAGAGCCGCCGGCCACCATATTGATGGCCATAGCTTCCCCTAAGGCACGGCCGATTCCCAATACAATACCGGTAATGATGCCGGACTTTGCAGCAGGAAGTGTCACTTTGAAGATTGTCTGGATCTTGGTAGCTCCTAAAGCCAGAGACGCAGAGCGCAGGTGCATAGGCACCGCCCGAATGGCAGATACACTCATATTGATCACTGTGGGTAAAATCATAATTGCTAAAACAATGATAGCCGATAAAAGGTTTGCTCCGCCGGTATATTGATGGGTGGTAGAACCGTTAAAAACAGCCTTTTCCAACTTATACATCAGTGTATTTAAAATCATCACTCCCAATAGGCCATAAATAACGGAGGGAATTGCAGCCAACAGTTCCACCGCCGGCTGCACTACAGCTGCCAAATGCTTTTCTGAAACCTCTGTTAAAAACACCGCAGTTAAAAGTCCGATTGGAACGCCGAGCAATATCGCCAGTGAGGTTCCTACGATTGAGGTGAGGATTATATAAAGGATACCGTAGGCAGGTTCACTTGCCGTAGGTTTCCAATCGGTTCCGAATAAAATGTCGGCAACACCGACTTTTACAAAAGCCGGTGTGCCTTTCAAAAACATATACAGAGTAATGGATGCAACTGCCACAATGGCAACCACAGCACACACCAGGAAGATTCCTCTGGCTACTTTTTCAACAACTGATTTTGCGACTCCATTCCCTTTGATAGACTCAATACGTTCTGTCTGTATCATATATCTCTCCTGATTTTCTCTGCTGAGATGTACTGACTACTGGGGGATAATAAGGCCTGCGCCCTTAACTACTTCCTGTCCCTCTTCAGACTGGATATAATCGAACCATGCCTGTACCAGCTCATTCTGCTCAGAAATCTCTCCCATGGTAGCCATTACGAAAGGACGGGAAAGCAAGTAGTCACCAGCAACAATATTCTCTTCTGTTGCCTCAACACCATTTAATGCGATAGGTGTCACAGAACCGTCTAATACGTCCAAAGATACATAACCAATTGCTCCGGGAGTAGCTGCAACCTTAGCCAGTACTGCACCGGTAGAATCTAACTCCTGTGCATAGTTGCATGCATCCTTAACCTCAAGTAACTCTTCAAAAGCATCTCTGGTACCGGAACCAGCCTCACGACCGATCACCACGATAGCTTCATCTGATCCGCCCAACTCGCTCCAGTTAGTAACCTCGCCGGTATAAATCTTTGCCAGCTCATCAGAAGTCAACTCGGTCACTGTATTCTCCAGATCAGTGATAACTGCAATACCATCGATTGCCACGATATTCTCAACTGCTCCTGCATTCTTCTCATCATCGCTTAACGCACGGGATGCATTACCGATATCTACGCTTCCTGCCTGTAAAGACTCAAGTCCTGCACTGGATCCGGTAAACTCAGTTGTAACGGTTACATCCGGATATTTCTCCATGAACGCTTCCATCAAAGCGTTTGCCAACTTCTCCATGGAAGTACTTCCTGCCAAAGCAATGCTTCCGCTCAAGTCAGCTGTATCTGTATTCTCTTCTGCGTCATCTGCTGTCTCATCCGTAGCAGCATCTGTTGTTGCATCTGCGGTAGATGTATCGCTGGTGGAATCCTCACTGCCACATGCAGTCAAACTTGCCACAGCCATTGTTGTTGCAGCTGTTAAAGCTAATAATTTTACCATTTTCTTTTTCATAATTTTTTCCTCTTTTCCATTTTATTGTTTTCTATGTATTATACAGGAGGATTTCTTTCCTTGGATGAGTACTCCGGGGAGAGTTTTGGGGATTTAGGGATAAGATAAAATGCCTCCTGTATCACTACAAGGGGCATTCTAAAATGGCAATGTAAAGTCTGCAGTTTTCTGTTTGCAAAGATTTTGTAAAATGTAATTTGTTTTTTGATGACTTTGTCATCTAACATGTGAGTTCCCTGACCATGCAGATTCGTGGCTCATTTTTATCAAAATCCCAAGTGTGATAACCTCCACCCTGGCAATTCTCTCTATGCTCACATACGCTGCAGGTTTCAGATTTATTTTCTTTATGTTCCCGATAGATCTTGAACTCGTTCTTCCATATATCTAACAGGTTGTCTTTTCTTATGTTTCCAAATGTAAGTTCCGGGCGCCTTTCCACATCCAGGCATGCGCTGATGTCTCCATTGTATTGGATACTGGCCACATGAAGTCCTGCCCTGCAAAAGAAATACCATGGCCGGGTCTTCCGTTCCAGCTCCAGACCAAGGTAATGATTGCAGCTATACAGAAGTTCCATGTCATCCTCCTGGTGATTGGCTATGTAGGAAATGATATATTTGTAATCGTCAGAAGTAAGCATTAAGTCCGGATTGGTCAATGCTCTGCCTATGGGTTCCACATTGATGATTCGCCACATTTTGCACTTGTGTGCCTTCAGCACTTCGTATATCCCATCCAGCTCATGGATGTTTCTCTTATGAACCACCGTGGTAACCAATACCTTTTCGATGCCTGCGTCCAGCAAATGATCCAATGCCTCCAGCGCTTTGTCATAGGAGCCCGGTGTCTGACGAAACCACTCATGGGATTCCTTTAATCCATCCAGGCTGATTCCCACCGAATACATTCCTGCATCCTTTAACGCCTTTGCCACCTCAGCGGTAATTAGTACTCCATTGCTGGTCATCCCCCATTTATATCCCAACCGGGAAATGGTTTTCATAAGCTCACACAGATGCGGCCTTAACATGGGCTCGCCACCTGTCACGTTAAGAAAGGGCAGGCCCTTTTTCTCTTTCCGCAAATCATCTTTCAGTTGAATCAATGTCTGGATGATCTCATAATCAGAGACGGGATTTTCCATGGGAACGTCCCCGCAATTGCTTCCGCAGTGGAGACAATGCTCATTGCAGCTTAAGGTCATCTCCAGAAAAAGAGAACGAAGCTCCGGATTTTTTCTCAGTTCCTCTTTATACTCATTCAACTGATCAAAGTGCTGCTGTTTGATTTCCACGGGAATATCTGAATATATATCCTTCATACAAATCTCCTATTCAAAAGCCTCCGGCGGTCCATACACGCAGGCAGGTTCCTCTTCTTCCGGGTCATAGTCCGAATCCTCGTGATTCACGTCATCACCCTGATCACTGACTTCCGAATCAGAAATATCTTCTTCATACTGGGTGTATTCTTCCGGCGGACCGTACACTCCACATGCTGTCATGGTTGCTGCACAGAATGAAGTGGCCAAAAGAAATGCCGATACATGTTTGTTCTTCATAGTTGATTTCCTCCTTGTGTCGGTTTACATATTGGAATTGAGGTTCTCATGGTAGTTGACACGAGGTGTCACCGCAGGTGACGGAGCCCTTGTGTCGGTTTACATATTGGAATTGACGTTATCGTGGTAGTTCACCTTCCGGTCATAGCTACCTAAGGTGGTGATGCGTGCGTCCGTCTTTGGATAGTCAGCCAGTTCCTTTAAGATGTCTGCCAGATTTGCAATGGTGTAATCCGAAGGATCTCTCCTCACATAATATTTAAAGGACAGGTCTCCCCGTTGCTCTACTGCCAGCTCCTCCGTGGTGAAAAACTCATGGAAGGAAGTAAAGCGATTGTCCATAAAGTTCTTCTCAAACTTTTTGAACCCCTCTTCATCCTCATAGACAAAATGGCGGCTACCGTCCTGATACAGCAGTTCAATATAGGAAAACAGATTGCACTCATCCAGGATACAACTGCAGCAATGGAGCTTTACCTCATGCTGAGTGACGATGCCCTCCCGGTAGGATGCTAAATTTTCAAATAATTGGTTCATAATGGTTCCCCCTAGATTTTGGTGTTGGTTTCAAAATTTTATATTTCTAAGCTCATCTTTTTAAGTTGTGCTATTTGATCCCGTTTTTCATAAATCACCGCCGTTATTTGTACCTTCCTATTTACTTTATCTACCCAATAATATATAAGAAAGTTATTCACTACAATTTTTCTAATCCCCTCAGTTCTCCAAGGTTCTTCTTCAATCAACTGATAATGTTCTGGAAATTCTGACAACGCATAAATACTCTTTTCCATTTTATCCAAAAGATTATTTGCAGCATCTGGAGCAAATAGTTCATGGGAAATGTAATCAACAATTTCTTCCATTTGTTCCTGAGCCTGCGTAGTAATCTTTACTTCGTAGACTTCTGCCATGACTAAATCCTCTTTCTCAAATCAGTAAACACGTCTTTTACCGGCTTTGATTCATCTGCTTTTGCCTGATTAAGCCCTGTATTCATCATAAAGGCAAACTGTGCATCTGTCATTTCATCCCGTACTGTAATGGTCTTAGGAACAGTCAATTCAAACGGAACGCCATTGTGTGCTATTACTTGTCTATATGTCATATCAATAAAAACTGAAACAGGAATACCAAGTCTCTCCAAAATTGCTTCAGCCGATTCTTTAATATCTGGTTGAATTCTTGCTGTTACATTTGCTGTTTTAACTGCCATATTAAGCACCACCTTTCCCAATCATCGTATCACTTTGTATGGCTTTTTGCAATACAATCCATCTTTATTGCAATAAACGTAAATCTGTTTTACACCTTGGATTTTGAATCTCGCCTCTGCATTTCCTTCCGGATACAGTTTCACCATTTGCATTCTGTCGGATGATAATGCCGCCATAAATGATATATAATGTAGCTTCGTCATCTCATGTTCCATGTGCACAAAGTATTCATCTTCCACTCGTTCTATAAAAATCTTATGTTTTTCGTCCGGTTCCTCTGCCTCAGAAGGGCGAAGCTGCACTCCATGGCAGGTAATCACTGCCTCACCCATGCTGTGTATCACATTGCCACACATGGGACAAACATAGAACTTGGAGCGCATCATATTTGCCGAAACATTCATATTATAGATAGCATTTCCCGAAATGAGTTCTGTCACGGACACGCCAAACACACCTGCTATGGGCTCAAGCAATGTTATATCCGGGTATCCTTTGGCCGTTTCCCACTTTGAAATCGTCTTGTCCGACACCTTCAGTTTTTCTGCCAGTTCTGCCTGGGTGAGATGATTTTTTTCCCGCAGTTCTTTAATCACTGCGCCTGTTACATATTGATTCATTTCATTGTACCTCCTATGCTCCTATCATAAGCGTAAGAAGCGGATCACACCACCTACG
>JBJELW010000058.1:0-1990 GCA_051879315.1 Roseburia sp. | reverse complement strand
ATTGTACCTCCTATGCTCCTATCATAAGCGTAAGAAGCGGATCACACCACCTACGAAAAGTAGAGTCCCGGCATGTGTAATACTGCATAACAGTTTGGTCAGCTAATCCTTTTCTATCGATTCATCTTTTCGGGGAATTGGAGGGAAATGCATTTTTTCTCTCATGCCCCATTTCCCATACTCCAGATTCGTCATGCCGACAGCGTCAGGTGGATACCAAAAGTATCTACCGCCTGCAAACGCTTTTGTTCCTTATAGGCAGTAAATTTACCCATTGACATGTCGCCATTTCAGTAATCTTTACTGCTTAGTAGTATGAAATAAAGATTCAAGCCGTAAACTCAGAGCAAAAAATCAGAAAAAGCTTAGAAAAATACTGTTTAAATGATTGAATTCGGAAAGCAGGCAGTAACCATCTCCTGTACTAATGACAGAATAGGGCAGATCGTATTGATATTATCATAAAGATGAGAGAAGTTAACACCCTCCCCCCAATTTGTCTTCCCCATCCAAATAACTTTCCTTATATTTAGCAAGGAATCGTTTTCATCCATTTATACAATTCGCATTCCCCATCTTCTTTTAATATGTCCATAGGAACCCTGTTATCAAAAGCAGGAACCGCTGTATAAAACCATTGAATCAATTGTTCTCCTCCCGGATAAATCGTTCTTACTCCCATCGACCACAACAGATCAGAAAGCCCTTCTATCTCAGACTTCACATAGGAATTTTCCTCTTTCAATATTCTTAATGTTTCACTCATTTCTTGTGTCATTGGTTACACCCCTTAATCGAAGAATACAGATTAAATCATATTTTTCAGCCAAGAATCCTACCACTTCCGTTAAGAAAATTATTCCATACTTCCTATATCAATTTTTAGCCAATCGACCGGATACTTTTGGAGTGTATTTCTTTTACAAATAGAAATATTTTCACTTTTGCAAAATGGGCATCTAACACTATCAACCATAGATACTTTGAGTTCTGTAATTTCGTTTAATTTTCTTTCAAATTTCTCCACAATCTTTTTTGTTATATCTTCATTATGATGCCACTGTTCAACTAATTTATCTAATAATTCTAAATATCCATAATTTCCATAGGTTGGCAAAAAACAACTTGATACAAAAAGTTTTATGTTTTTGCATCAAGTTCATTTTCTTTTCTCCTTACAAATCAAATCGGAACATCCGACATTCGACCCTTAATTCTCTCATCCAATTCTTTTATCTGTTTTTCTTCCCCTCTACACCTATAAATCTTTTTATCTTTGGTGATCATTACCAAAACTGTATTACCTACAAATGTATCTTTTTTTGCCGCCTCTACGTCCTTCAACGAGATATATTCAAATACAACCGGACTCAAAATAAGAGATTTCTGCGTTTTGCATATGGCTAAATACCCATAAATATAATTATCACTTATATAAAATGTATCATAAGCAAAGCGACCCCAGGCTCTCCGAGCATTCCGAGAAATCTCCCTATAAATTTTTGCGCAATCTAGAATCTCCTGCTTTTGTTCATCATTAAGTCCATTGTACTTTATTTTCAATTCTTCTCTATATTCTTTCATACTTACAATAAACTTAAAATAAAACACACTACAAACTCCAAAAATAAGAAGTAATGCCATAATCCCCAAAACAGCATAGTCGCCTTCAAAAAGTAATAATTCAGGATCAATAATACACATAGCCAATATCGCAGCAATGGATATAATAGTCAGAACAAACATAAACCATATTAAAAAACTCCATAACTTTGATTTTCCGCATACATAATCCACAAGTATCTTATTATTTTTGTCCATAATATCCTCACACATCTAGCTTTTTTCGATTCTACCGTCTCATTATTAAACAATGATAAATCATATTATTTCTTCTTTTCTTCCCGAAGACGCTTTTTCTCTGCCTTCACCAATTCCCTGGACAGATCCCGCATGATCTGACCTTGTGGATTTTTTCCATCCATTTGCA
>JBJELW010000057.1:0-21084 GCA_051879315.1 Roseburia sp. | reverse complement strand
GACGAGCATAAGCGCATTACCGAGTTTGAGGAGAAGCCGGAGCATCCCAGAAGCAATCTGGCATCTATGGGTATCTACATATTCAGCTGGAAAGTATTAAAGGAAAGCCTGATTGCCATGAAGGATCAGGGAAATTGTGATTTTGGTAAACATATTATCCCTTACTGTCATGAGCGGAAACAGCGTATTTTTGCCTACGAATTCAATGGATATTGGAAGGATGTAGGAACCTTGGGCTCTTATTGGGAGGCCAATATGGAGTTGATCGACCTGATTCCGGAGTTCAATCTCTACGAGGAGTACTGGAAGATCTATACCAAGAATGAAATTGTAGCACCGCAGTTTATTTCTGCAGAGGCCAGGGTAGATAAGAGTATCATCGGTGAAGGTACCGAGATATATGGTCAGGTGTACAATTCCGTGATCGGTGCAGGTGTTACCATTGGAAAAGGTACCGTGATCCGGGATTCCATCATCATGAAGGATGCAGTGATTGGGGAAAATGTTTCCATGGAAAAGGCCATCGTGGCAGACAAGACGGTAATTGGCAAGAACTGTAAGCTGGGTGTTGGAGATTTTGCCCCGAGCACCTTAAATCCCAAGGTATATGCCTTTGATCTGGTGACCATCGGAGAGAATTCCGTGATTCCGGACAATGTGTCCATCGGCAAGAATACAGCAATTTCCGGCGTGACGGAGGCATCGGATTATCCGGACGGATTGTTGCCCAGCGGCGGAGCTATTATTAAGGAAGGTGACAGAGTATGAAGGCATTAGGATTAATTTTAGCAGGTGGTAACAATAACCGTATGCAGGAGCTCTCCACAAAGCGCGCCATTGCAGCGATGCCCATCGGTGGCAGCTTCCGCAGTATTGACTTTGTTTTGAGTAATATGAGCAACTCCCATATCCAGACTGTGGCGGTGCTGACACAATACAATGCCAGATCCTTAAATGAGCATCTCAGCTCCTCCAAATGGTGGGATTTCGGTAGAAAACAGGGAGGATTATTTACCTTTACCCCTACGGTGACCTCGGATAACAGCTGGTGGTATCGGGGAACCGCGGATGCCATGTGTCAGAACATTGACTTTTTGAAGAAAAGACATGAGCCCTATGTAATCATCGCCAGTGGAGACTGTGTGTATAAGATGGATTACAATAAGGTGCTGGATTATCATATTGAAAAGAAAGCGGATATCACCGTTGTGTGCAAGGACATGCCGGAGGGAGAAGACGTGAGCCGGTTCGGTGTAGTGCGCATGAATGAGGATTATCGGATTGTGGAGTTCGAAGAGAAACCTATGGTGGCATCTTCCAACACCATTTCCACAGGTGTCTATGTAATTCGTAGGAGACAGCTCATTGATATGTTAGAGAGATGTCAGCAGGAGGATCGCTGGGATTTCGTGAATGACATTTTGATCCGTTACAAGAACATGAAGAATATCTACGGTTACAAGATGGAAGATTATTGGAGCAATATTGCAACAGTGGATTCTTACTATAAGACCAACATGGATTTCCTGGATCCGGATGTGCGCAGATACTTTTTCCGGGAGGCACCGCAGATTTATTCTAAGATCGACGATTATCCGCCGGCAAAGTACAATCCGGGCTCTGATGTGAAGAACAGCCTGATTTCCAGCGGATGCATTATCAACAGTAAGGTGGAAAATTCCGTTCTGTTCAAGAATGTATTCGTGGGAAATAATTGTGTGATTAAAAACTCCGTAATCTTAAATGATGTATACATCGGAGATAATACGCATATTGAAAACTGTATCGTTGAAAGCAGGGGGACACTGAAAGCGAATACATATTATTCCGGAGACGACGGGGTGAAGGTTGTCATAGAGCGCAATGACAGATTCGCGCTTTAATAGACGATTCCGGAATGGATTGATTTGCCAAGAGAAGGTAAAAGGGGGCTTGCAGAATGCAAATTACAGACGTGAGAATACGCAGGGTGGATAAGGAAGGCAAGATGAAGGCCGTTGTCTCCATTACCATCGACGAGGAGTTTGTCATTCATGACATTAAGGTAATCGATGGGGAGAAGGGATTGTTTATCGCAATGCCCAGCCGCAAAGCTGCGGATGGAGAATACCGTGACATTGCCCATCCTATCAATTCGGATACAAGAAACCGTATTCAGGACATTATACTGGAGAAATATGAAAGTGAGTTGGCCCAGGAGGGTTGAGAAACATAGGTAAGACAAAGAGAAAGCAATTGCCGCAGGTGATTGCTTTCTTTTTGTTGCAAAAGTGCGTGGATATGGGTAAAATGGAGTGAAAGAAATTACACATAACAGAACAGATAAGATAAGAGGAAGGATAACAGCATGGAAAAATTAAAAGCAGTGATACTGGCGGCGGGAAAAGGAACGAGAATGAAATCAGATCTTCCCAAGGTGGTACATACCATTGACGGAAAATGTTTGGTGGACTATGTGATTGAGGCGGCCCGGGGAGCAGGGGCTGAGGAAATCTGCCTGGTGGTGGGCTATAAACATGAAGTGGTGGAACAGAATATTCTGCACAAAGATGTAACCTTTGCACTTCAGCCGGAACAGTTAGGTACTGGCCATGCTGTGCGTTGTGCGCAGGAATTTTTGGGGGATGAGGGGAATACCATGATCCTGTTCGGGGACACACCGCTGATCACATCGGCCACATTGAAACGTCTGCTGGACTATCATACACAGCAGGGAAACGCGGTGACTGTATTATCTGCCCAGATCGATGATCCTACCGGCTACGGACGGATTATCCGGGACGAAAACGGGGCGTTTGTAAAGAGTGTAGAACATAAAGATGCCACAGAGAAGGAGCGGAGTTCCCATGAGATCAACTCCGGTATGTATATTTTCGATACGGCAGAGCTGAAAGAAGCACTGGGCAAGATTACGCCAAACAATGCCCAGGGAGAGTATTATCTGCCGGATACCCTCACGGTGATTCGTCAAAAAGGATTGAAGGTAGATGCGTTTGCATTGGAGAGCCCGGAGGATATTTCCGGTGTCAACGATCAGGAACAGCTTAAGGAAGCGGCAGAAATTATAAGAAAAAGATTGTAAGAAAAAGGGATAGATTATGTACATTATAGCAGGCTTAGGAAACCCGGGAGCAAAGTACCAGCACACCAGACACAATGCAGGATTTGATGTGATAGACCTGCTGGCGAAAAAATATAATATAAAAGTAGCGGAAAAGAAATTTCAGGCCCTGTGTGGAAGCGGCATGATCGAAGGGCAGAAGGTGCTGCTGATGAAACCAATGACATTCATGAACAACAGCGGAGAGAGCATTGGGGAAGCAACCGGCTTTTATAAGATTGATACGGATAGTGAACTGGTGGTAATCTATGACGATATCAGCCTGACGCCGGGGCGCATCCGTGTGCGCAAAAAAGGAAGCGCCGGAGGGCATAACGGGATCAAGAACATCATTGCCCACACCGGAACACAGGTTTTTCCCAGAGTGAAGGTAGGCGTGGGGGAAAAGCCTGAGGGCTGGGATCTGGCAGATCATGTGCTGGGACATATGTCAAAGGAGGAGCGTCAGCTGGCGGAGAAAGCTTTTGATGATGCGGTGGCAGCAGTGGAGATGATTTTGTCAGGGAAAATCGATCAGGCTATGAATGATTACAATGCAAAAAAATAGAAAGAGGCGGAAATGAATACATTTTTGCAACCGGTGCAGGAACTGGAGGATTTACAGAGGGCATTTGCCCGTCTGAAAAAAGAACGGGGTGTTGTGCAGCTTTCCGGCTGCATGGATGCACAGAAATCACATATGATATTTGCAGCAGGCGATGGTTTTAGAAATAAAATCATCGTTACTTTTAGTGAGCAAAAAGCAAAAGAACTGCAGGAAGATTATATGTTTTTTGACAGGGAAGTCCTGTATTATCCGGCAAAAGATATTCTGTTTTTTCAGTCAGATCTGCGAAGCAACCAGCTTCTGCAGGAGCGTCTGTCCACCTTAAAACGTCTGGCAGAAAAACGTCCGGTGACAGTGGTGTTGACCTATGACGCATTGATGAACAAAATGCCGGAGTTTACCAACTATAGCCGGCATGTGATGAAAATATGCACCGGACAGGAATACCAGCCGGAGAGCCTGGTGAACCGCCTGGTTGAGATGGGATACACCCGTAATTACCAGGTGGAAAGTCCCGGAGAATTTGCCATGCGGGGTGGAATCTTAGATATTTATCCCCTGACAGAGGAGAATCCCTACCGTATTGAATTCTGGGATGATGAAGTGGATTCCATTCGGAGCTTCGATGCGGAAAGCCAGCGTTCCATCGAAAATATCAGTGAAGTGTTGATTTACCCGTCCGGTGAGTTTGTGGCAGATGAGGATGCACGGCTTAATGCCCGCAAAGCGCTGGAAAAGGAAGCGTCTGCTTTGGAAAAGACATTCCGGAAAGAGATGAAAAATGAGGAGGCATATCGCTGTAAGAGTCTGGCGGCGGAACTGTGTGAACAGCTGGAGCATCCGGATGACCCGGGGAGCCTGGAAAGCTGCGTGGGATATTTGTTTCCGGAAAGAGTAAGCCTGCTGGATTATTTTGATCCGGAGGATACGCTGCTGCTTCTGGACGAACCGGCCCGTCTGATGGAAAAGGGGGATGTGACGGAGCTGGAATTCACCGAAAGCATGAAGCAGCGCATGGAGAAAGGATACATCCTGCCGGGCCAGGCAGACAGTCTGTTTTCCTGTAAAGAGATTGCTGCACGGTTGCAGGGCTTTCACTGTCTCGCGCTGACGGCGCTGGACTTGAAAGTGAAAAATCTGGAAGTTACAGAGCGGTTTCATGTGCAGGTTCAGGGAGTCAATTCCTATAACAACAGTTTCTCCACATTGGTGGCAGATTTAAAGAAATATAAAAAGAACGGATATCGCGTGGTGCTGCTGTCAGCTTCCCGTACCAGAGCGCAGCACCTGGCAAAGGATCTTTTGGATGAGGAACTGACCTGTTTTTATGCGGAAGAGTTTGACCGGTGTCTCCAGCCGGGCGAGGTGATGGTGGGTTACGGGAAGGTCAAACGCGGCTACGCCTACCCACTGATTAAGTTTGTGGTGGTTTCGGAGAGCGATATCTTCGGCCAGGAAAAAAAGAAAAAGAAGAGATACCGGCGCTACGAGGGCGAGCAGATACACAGCTTTGGGGAACTGAAGGTGGGAGATTATGTGGTTCACGAAAATCACGGACTTGGCATCTACCGGGGAATTGAAAAGATTGAGGTGGATCACAAGGTAAAGGATTATATTAAAATCGAGTATGCCAAGGGAGGCAACCTCTATATCCTGGCAACCCAGCTGGAGCTGATCCAGAAATATGCCGGAGCGGAGGGTAAAAAGCCGAAGCTGAACAGTCTGGGCAGCCCGGAATGGCAGAAGACCAAGACAAAGGTGAAGGGAGCGGTGCAACAAATCGCCCACGAACTGGTGGAACTTTATGCTGTCCGGCAGAATAAGGAAGGCTATATGTACAGTCCGGATACGGTGTGGCAGAAGGAATTTGAAGAGATGTTCCCATTTGAGGAGACGGAGGATCAGGAACTGGCCATTGCCGCCACCAAGCGGGATATGGAGAGCAATAAGATCATGGACCGCCTCATCTGTGGAGATGTGGGGTATGGGAAAACAGAGGTGGCCATCCGGGCGGCCTTTAAGGCGGTGCAGGACGGAAAACAGGTGGTGTATCTGGTTCCCACCACCATACTGGCCCAACAGCATTACAATACCTTTTCCCAGCGGATGAAGGACTTTCCGGTGCGGGTGGATCTTTTGTGCCGGTTCCGCAGCAGCAAAGAGCAGAAGAAAACTATCGAAGATTTAAAAAAGGGAATGGTAGATATTGTCATCGGGACCCATCGGGTACTGTCGGCTGACGTATCTTTTAAAGATCTGGGGCTTCTGATCATCGATGAGGAGCAGCGCTTCGGCGTCACTCATAAAGAAAAAATCAAGCAGATGAAAAAGGATGTGGATGTGCTGACACTGACGGCTACGCCCATCCCCCGGACCCTTCACATGAGCCTCATCGGCATCCGGGATATGTGCGTGTTGGAGGAGCCGCCCAGAGACCGGATGGCGATCCAGACCTATGTGATGGAGTACAACGAGGAGATGGTGCGGGAGGCCATCAACCGGGAACTGGCCAGAAACGGACAGGTGTACTATGTGTTTAACCGGGTGCAGCAGATCGCTGAGACGGCGGCCCGGATTGCGGAGCTGGTACCGGAGGCCAATGTGGCCTATGCCCATGGTCAGATGAATGAACGGGAACTGGAGAATATTATGTATCAGTTCATCAATGGAGAAATCGACGTGCTGGTGTCCACCACCATTATCGAAACCGGTCTGGATATCTCAAATGTGAATACCATTATCATTCACGATGCGGACAATATGGGATTATCCCAGCTTTACCAGCTGCGGGGCCGGGTGGGAAGATCGAACCGGACGGCCTACGCATTTTTGATGTATCGGCGTGATAAGCTTTTGAAGGAAGTTGCAGAGAAACGTCTGGCGGCCATCAAGGAGTTTACAGATCTGGGAAGCGGCTTTAAGATTGCCATGCGGGATCTGGAGATCCGCGGAGCCGGAAATCTTCTGGGCGCCCAGCAGCATGGCCATATGGAAGCTGTGGGTTATGATTTGTATTGTAAAATGCTAAATGAGGCGGTAAAGCGGGAAAAAGGAGAGGAAAACGACGAAACCTTTGACACCAGTGTGGATATTAAGGTGGATGCCTACATCCCTGCAGATTATGTTCCTAACGAAAATCAGAAACTGGATCTTTACAAACGCATTGCAGCCATTATCGAGGATGCGGAGACAGATGAAATGCTGGATGAGCTTACGGACCGGTTCGGAGATCCACCGAAATCCGTGCTAAACCTTTTGGCTATCGCCCGGTTGAAGTGCCTGGCTCACCGGGTTTACATCAAGGAAATCTCAGAGAAAACAGACCAGATTAAGGTAACTATGTACGAGAAGGCAAAGGTCCGGGGGGAGAACATCCCACGGCTATTGGAGGAATATGGCCCCGCTGTCAGATTTGTGCCGGAGCAGAGCGGCCCCTATTTTCTGATTAACCGCAAGGCCAACAGCAGGATACCGGCAGGAGACAGCCTGGTATTTCTCATGGAGTATGTTAAAAAAATGGAGCAGCAGCTGCTGTGGAAGGAGTAGCGGCAGTACCGGACAATTGCATCTTGCGGCAGAGGAGAAAAAGCATTATAATATACGTTGTTTAAAATTAAAACGGAGGATTATGTAAGATGAAGATAAAAAGAGTGATATCCGCAGCATTGGCAGCAGTTACTGCAGCGTCCCTGGCACTTTCCGGATGCAGCAGGATCGATGAGGATGCAGTGGTTGCAACTTTGGACGGACAGGAGATTTCTCTGGGACTGGCTAACTTTATGGCACAGTATACAGCGGCAAGCTATAGTGCATATATGGCGTATTTTGGAGAGGATATGTGGTCACAGGATCTTTACGGAGATGGCGGAACCATGCAGGAATCCGTGAAATCAGATGTTTTAGATCAGATAGAGCTGGCTTATCTGCTGGAGGCTCATATGGAGGAGTATGATGTGGAAATCACCCAGGAGGAACTGGATGAGATCGACGGCGCGGCAGAGGAATTTATGGAGGAAAATACAAAGGACGCCATCCGTGTGATGGGGGCCTCCAAGGAATATGTTTCGGAGATGTTGAGACTGTATCTGATTCAGCAGAAGATGTACGATGCAATCATTGCCACGGCGGATACGGATGTCACCGATGAGGAGGCAGCACAGAAGACCATCAGCTATATAAAGGTCAGCACACAGGGATACTACGATGCAGATAGCAATTACATTGAGTATACCGATGAGGAAAAGGAGTCTATTGCAGCGATTGCAGATACTGTAGCAGAGGCAGCGCTGACTGATTTTGAAGCAGCAGCAGCTGACAACGGGTATGAGGTGAATACTTACTCCTACGGCGATGATGAAATTGACGAGGATGGCAATCCCACCGGTGCATTGGATCCGGCTGTCATCGAGGCTGGAAATAGCCTGAAAGAAGGGGAGATCTCCGGCGTTGTTTCCGTAAGCGGCGACGGATATTACATCGTGCGGCTGGATTCTGCCTTCGATGAGGAAGCTACCCAGACGAAAAAAGATGAGATTATTTCCCAGAGACAGTCTGAGAAGTATTCCGAGGTAACAGAGTCTTACACCGAGGCTGCTGAGTGGATCGTGGATGAGGAAGTTTGGGCAACTGTAAACTTTGATGAACTTTATACTTTGGTGGAAGACGAGTCTACGGAGGCTGTGAATTCCACAGAGCAGTAAATATGATGAAAGATAATATTGTTTTGATCGGAATGCCCGGAGTGGGAAAGAGCACGGTAGGTGTTGTGCTGGCCAAGGCTCTGGGATACCGTTTTGTTGATACGGATCTGCTGATCCAGCAGGCGGAGGGGAAGCTTCTGTGGGAGCTCATTGAAGAGCATGGAACGGATGGATTTCTTGCCATTGAGAACCGGGTCAATGCCTCTCTGGAAGTTACAAAAAGTGTAATCGCAACAGGCGGCAGTGCAGTATATGGGCAGCAGGCCATGGAGCATCTGGGAGCGACGGGCACTATTGTATACCTGAGAACATCCTATGATCAGTTGGAAAAGCGTCTGGGCAATCTGAAGGATCGCGGCGTGGTCCTCCGGGAGGGACAGAGTCTGAAGGATTTGTATCAGGAACGGAGCATGTTGTATGAAAGGTATGCAGACATCACCATAGACGAGGATGGAAGACAGATTCGGGAAACGGTGGAAATGGTGAAGGATGCGTTGCAGGCAGACAGGTAGAACTATGGTAAAAGATTGGATCAATCACATAGAAAAAAAGGTCTGGATACAGGCAGGAATCACGCTGGGGTTTCTGCTTCTGTTGTTATATGGTGCAATCGGTCAGTTTTATACACTGGGGGCACACTATTACAGCGTCACTGTCAACGACTGTTTTTTGGGAAACGTTTCCGATAAGGTGGATGCGGAAGAATTGATCCATAACGGCCGGCGGGAACTGGCAGACCAGACGGATGGATATCTGCTGCTGGATCTGGATTACGAGATACAGGAGAAGAGAGATTTTTTCCAGCCTTTGATCAGTGAAGAGGAATTAAGCGGGCGAATCAGGAATACCATAACAGAGGAGTATGAAGCACAGGAAAATCAGGTGATGTACCTGATCTGGGCGGGGGATGAGCCCATCTATTTTGAATCCATGGATGCGGTTACTTCCTTCCTGGAAAGAATTAAGAATCAGCAGGATACATCGGGAAACTATCGGGTTGTTTATGAGTCTGCCGGGAACCACAATGAGAATGTTATGCACGCGAATCTGGTTTATTCCGATGAGGCAGAAAAGGTACAAAAGATGCTGTCCCAACCTGCTGTTCTGTTTGCGGACGCAATGTTTGTACAGGGGAAGGATGATAGTCAGGGAGACAAATTGTCCGGTGTGCTGGGTATGAGTTTTTCGAAAGAGGTAAAAGTATATACGGATTATCTGCCTCTGGATCTGGTGAGCAATGCGGATATCGCTTTTAAAAGAGTCACCAAAACCGGAGAACCGAATACCATATATCAGGTGCAGGAGGGAGATACTCTTGCCTCCATTGCAGAGGAGCAGATGACCACGGTTGAGTCTATCATGGAGCTGAATGGGTATGGCAGCGAAGAGGAGGCTCTGGTGGAGGGCAACCAAATGATTATTGCCATCCCTTCAGCAGACATTGGCCTGCGCGTGGTAAAGGGGCTTTCCTATGAAGAAAATTATACGGTTAAGAATGAATATATAAACAACCAGGATTGGTATCGCAATCAGCAGGTGGTCCGCTCGGTAGGTACTCCCGGACGGAGACAGGTGGATATGGTGATTACCATGGACAACGGAGTGGAAACGGATCATCAGGTTGTGGCACAGATCATAAACGTGGCGGCTACGCCTACTGTGATCGAGCGGGGAATCCGCAATCCGGACACCTTCATCTGGCCGTTGAACAGTCCGGTGATTTCATCTACTTTTGGAGAGCGTTGGGGCAGGATGCACGAAGGTGTTGACTTTGCCTGTCCGGAGGGCACGCCGGTTATGGCGGCGCTGGGAGGAACGGTCACATACGTAGGGTGGATCAATGGATACGGAAATTGTGTTATGATTCGTCATGATGACGGCACTTCTACCAGATATGCCCATAACAGTGAGTTGCTGGTAGAGGAAGGGCAGACGGTGGTACAGGGTGAGATTATCTCACTCAGCGGAAATACCGGTAATTCCACGGGTCCGCATCTCCATTTTGAGATTCTTGTGGATGGCGAGCCGGTGGATCCTTTGGAGTACCTGCAGTAAATCCGTGATTTACAACTGCGAAAAGATATACTATAATAGTGTTGTTGTGAGGTGCGAAAATGGAACAATATGTAATTAAAGGTGGAAATCCGCTTGTTGGTGAAGTTGAGATAGGTGGAGCCAAGAATGCTGCATTGGGAATTTTAGCTGCCGCAATTATGACGGATGAAACTGTTACCATTGAAAATCTGCCGAATGTACGTGATATAAATGTGCTGTTGAGCGCCATAGAGGGAATCGGTGCTAAGGTGGAGCGTGTCAACGCCCATAAGGTAAAAATCAACGGCTCTATGATCCGTGATTTAACGGTAGAATATGAATATATTAAAAAAATCCGTGCTTCCTATTATTTATTAGGCGCACTGCTTGGAAAATATAAAAAAGCCGAGGTGGCATTTCCCGGAGGATGTGCCATCGGTACGAGACCCATTGATCTGCATTTAAAGGGATTTCGTGCACTCGGCGCGAATGTGGATATCCAGCATGGACTGATTTCCGCCACTGCGGAGCATTTAAAGGGACATCACATTTATCTGGATAAGGTTTCTGTGGGAGCAACCATCAACATTATGATGGCGGCATCTCTGGCAGAAGGCAAAACGATTATTGAGAACGCGGCAAAGGAACCCCATGTGGTGGATGTGGCAAACTTCCTGAACAGTATGGGAGCAAATATCCGCGGGGCAGGAACCGATGTGATCCGTATCGTAGGTGTGGAGAAGCTACATAAGACAGAATATTCCATTATACCGGATCAGATTGAGGCAGGAACATTCATGTTTGCTGCGGCTGCCACCAAAGGGGATGTGACGGTGAAGAATGTCATTCCCAAGCACTTGGAGGCTACTACAGCAAAACTTTTAGAGATTGGCTGTGAAGTGGAGGAATTCGATGATGCAGTACGAGTGGTGGCCAGCAAGCCATTGCGACATACACAGGTGACCACCCTTCCTTATCCGGGATTTCCTACGGATATGCAGCCCCAGATGTCAGCTCTTTTGGCATTGGCAGAGGGAACCAGTACTGTGACAGAAAGTATTTTTGAGAATCGTTTTAAGTATGTGGATGAACTGACCCGTATGGGAGCGCAGATTAAGGTGGAGAGCAACATTGCCATTATCACCGGTGTGAGTCGGTATACCGGTGCCCGGGTATCCGCTCCGGACTTAAGGGCAGGCGCTGCATTGGTGATCGCAGGACTGGCTGCGGATGGTATCACCGTGGTAGACGATATCTATTATATTGAGCGTGGCTATGAGGAGTTTGAACGGAAACTGACTGCTTTGGGTGGAATGATTGAGAAGGTAAGCTCTGAGAAGGAAATCCAGAAGTTTACCCTGAAGGTTTCCTAGGGGAAGTGTTACAGAATAGGAATCATGGGGATCCATGAAGGTTATAAAAGAGAATGGCTTTGGAACCGGATTTGTTCCAAAGCCATTCTCTTATTTTTCTTTGAAGTTTTATTTGCTTTCCTTGCTGATTTTGTCGTTATACAAAGAAGCGAGAATATCGACGCAGGCATCATAGCCTAAAATGCTGGAGTTTAAGGAGAGACCATAATTTTCTCTGGCGCCCCAGATCTGATCCGTGTAGTACTGATAATTGATGCTTCGCTTCTTATCCATGTCGCGCTGCATAGCCAGAGCTTCTTTTTCTGTTTTGTTGTAAAGTTGGCAGATACGGCGTGTTTTCTCCGGCTCGTAGCCATAGATAAATACATGCAGGGAATTGGGGTTGTCTTTTAATATGTAGTCGGCACAGCGCCCCACGATGACACAATCCTCTTTTTCGGCAATCTCGCGGATGACCTTGTGCTGAATCTGATACAGGTAGTCGTCCATAGACTTACCGGTGCTGTCTCTTCCCACAAAAGCGTAGGCAAACATGCTCTTAATGGGAGAATACTCACCTTTTTTCTCGATGAATTTGTCGGAAAGGCCGGTTTCCTCCGCTACCTTGGCGATGATGTCCTTGTCATAGAAAGGGATGCCAAGCCGTGAAGCCAGCTCTTTGCCGATGTAACGTCCGCCGCTTCCGAATTCCCGGCTGATTGTAATGATGTGTTTACTCATTTTTCATACCTCCTTTTACACTACCTTTTTTGCATACTAGATATCATTGGATAATGGATTAATTTTGTTTTTTTGTATACGTTTCATAAACAGGATGGCAAACAGCATGGAAACAATCTCCGCGAAGGGGAAAGTGAACCATACCAGCCAGATCAGGTCCGGATTGCTTCGTGACGGGAGAGACAACAGCCATGCCACCGGCAGAACGAATAAGAACTGACGGAACACGGAGATGATCAAAGATTCCAGACCGCTGTCCAATGCCTGGAAGATACCCTGGAAAGCCACGTTTGCACCGGCAAACAGGAAGCTTAGGGAGATGATACGCATAGCGCTGATGCACAGGTCCTCTGTCACACCGGAAAGTCCGAAGACTTTTGCGAAAGGTGTAGCGAAGATTTCCAAAACCAGCATACCTAACAGCATGATAGTCAGAGTGTAGAGCATACCATATCGGATACCGGCGTTGACACGCTCCCGGCTCTTCATACCGTGGTTGAAAGATACAATCGGCGTGATGGCATCCCTCAGACCGAATGCGGCAAACAGAATGAACTGTTGGATCTTGTAGAAGAGGCCATATGCAGTAACAACGGTCTCATCAATCTTTCCGAAGATGATATTCAGGCCATAGGTCATGACAGACATAAGAGCCTGAGCGATGATTGCAGGAAGGCCAATGGCGTAAATTTCCTTGATGATTTTTCCGGAAGGTTTCATGTAGGCCAGTCCGTTGGAAATTTCCTTATTAAATATCAGATGGAAAATCAGTGCCAGGATAAAGGAAACGATCTGGCCGATGACAGTGGCATAGGCTGCACCCTTCACGCCCAGAGCCGGGCAGCCCAGCAGTCCGTAGATCAGGATCGGGTCCAGAATGATGTTGGTCACGGCACCCACAACCTGTGCAATGGTGGAGAAGGTGGATCTTCCGGTTGCCTGTAAGGTTTTCTCAAAGATAGAGAAAAATACAATACCAAAGGAAATACAGCAGCAAATCTGCAGATATTCCACAGCCATGGCGGAAATCTCAGGGTTTGTAGTCTGGGTGTGAATGTAAGCCTTGGTTCCGAAGAGACCAAAAAGCAGGTATACCACATAGATAATTAGAGCCAAAAACATGGCATTTCCTGCAGCCTGGCTGGCTTTTTTCTGATTACCCTGTCCCAGACTCTTAGACAGCAGGGCGTTCATGCCAACGCCGGTTCCGATTCCAACGGCAACCATCAGCATCTGCACCGGGAAAGCCAGTGTCAGTGCGTTTAATGCCTGTTCGCCACCCTCTGCCATATTGGATACAAAGGCACTGTCCACAATGTTGTAGAGAGCTTGCAGCATCATGGAAAGGATCATAGGAATACCCATGGTCAGCATTAGTTTCTTTACGGGCACAACGCCCAGCTTATTCATGGATTCTTGTTCTTTCATTTTTTACCTCCGTTTAATGTTATAGATACTTGTCGATATTTTGAAAAGTAATTCCCATGCAAAAAAGCGTAAATCCGCATCTGGATTTACGCTCTCTGCCACTCGACAGGACATATTCTAACAAATTATTGACAAAAAAGTCAAATATTAATTTGAAAAAATTCAGAGTTGTTTATGAAAAATTTAGAAAAGACTTCCAATGAGTGTGTTATAATGTGCGCATAGGCAAAAAGGAGAGGTAAACCATGAAACTAAGGACAAAATTGATTATGGCCTTTTGCAGTATCATCCTGATTCCGCTTTTGCTGACGGTTTTGGTGATGGTGAGTTTCCGCAGTTTTCAATTGAAGGAAATCGAACAAAGCTATGGGTTAGAGAGTGGCAATTACGAATATCTTACCAATTCTGTTCAGCTTTTGAACCGCTACACCACCGAAATATATGATGAGATAAAAGAAGTGGCACGGGATAATCCTGAATCGCTGGAGGATTCTGATTATCTGGAACAGATAAACGCCCGGCTAAAGGAAAAATATTCCTTTCTGATTATACGGGAGGGAGAGGTGCTCACCTATACGGGCACTGAAGATATGGCAAAGATTCCCTCATCATTGCCGGAATATGATGGAACAGAATCCAATGAAGGGGAAAACTTTTGGATGGATGGGGACAAGCAGGCGCTGGTTAAGCAGATCGATTTCACAGGAACGGGAGATACACCATGCAGTGCTTTCATCATCACAAACACGAATGATCTGGTACCGGAAATCAAGGAACTGGTGATTGATCTGGCATTCTCCATTGTTTTGATTCTGATTCTTACGGCCAGCATTCTGACTGTCTGGATATACAGCAGCATTATCATTCCGATTAAAAAGTTGAAGTCTGCCGCACAGAATATTAAGGAAGGAAACCTGGATTTTGTGGTGGATGTCAACGGAAAGGACGAAATCGGTGAGCTGGGCCAAAGCTTCGAAGAGATGCGGCAGAGGTTGAAGGAATCCACGGAGGAGAAAATGGCCAATGAGGCGGAAAACCGTTCGTTGATCAGCAACATCGCCCACGATTTGAAAACACCTATTACTGCGGTGAAGGGTTATTCCGAGGGAATCATGGACGGAGTGGCAGATACTCCGGAAAAGCGTGACAAATACATTCGTACCATTTACAATAAAGCTTCGGAGATGGAAACCCTGATCAACGAACTGACATTGTATGCTAAGATTGAGACAAACCGGATTCCGTATAATTTTAACAAGATCAACGTCATGGAATACTTTAATGACTGTGTGGAAGAGATTAACCTTGAACTGGAGGCGAAGGGAATCGGATTATCCTATTATAATTATGCGGAGGATGATGTGCTGATCATTGCAGACCCGGAGCAGCTGCGGCGGGTGATCCACAATATCATCAATAACTCCGTGAAGTATCTGGATAAGAAGATCGGTTTCATTAATATCCGCGTGAAGGATGTGGGAGATTTTATCCAGGTGGAAATCGAGGACAATGGAAAGGGAATTGCCCAAAAAGATCTGCCATACATCTTTGAACGATTCTTCCGGGCGGATGCATCCCGGAATTCAGCCACGGGTGGAAGCGGCATCGGCCTTTCAATTGTGAAGAAAATCATTGAAGACCACGGAGGGAAAATCTGGGCCACCAGCAAGGAGGCTACAGGAACGATCATGTACTTTGTATTAAGAAAATATCAGGAGGTACCAAATGAGTAGAATATTGATTATAGAGGATGAGATTGCAATTGCAGAGTTGGAGAAGGATTATCTGGAACTCAGCGGATTTGAGGTGGAGCTGGAAGCAGATGGAGAGATCGGATTGAAGCGTGCATTGGAGGAGAACTTTGATATGTATATTCTGGATCTGATGCTGCCGGGAATTAACGGTTTTGATATTTGCAAGAAAATCCGGGATGAGAAAAATACGCCCATTTTGATGGTCTCTGCCAAAAAAGACGACATTGACAAGATCCGTGGACTGGGTCTGGGGGCGGATGACTATATCACTAAACCGTTTTCACCCAGTGAACTGGTGGCCCGGGTGAAGGCACATCTGGCACGGTATGAGCGTCTCATTGGAAGCAATGTGGCTGAGAATGATATAGTGGAAATCCGGGGAATCAAAATCGATAAAACTGCCCGCAGGGTGTGGGTGAACGGGGAAGAGAAAACCTTTACCACCAAGGAATACGAACTGCTGGTTTATCTGGCCCAGAATCCCAACCGTGTGTTTACTAAGGAGGAATTGTTTAAGACCATCTGGGGGATGGAGTCTGTGGGCGATATTGCTACGGTGACCGTACATATCAAGAAACTGCGGGAGAAGATTGAGATGAACACAGAGGGAACAAAGCCCCAGTACATCGAGACGATATGGGGCGTGGGATACAGGTTTAAAGCATAAATAAGTGAACGCATAGTTTTAAAGCATAATAGTTGTAAAGGATCAAAGAATGCAGGAAATAGAGAAGATTTACATAGACAGCGATATCATCGTGTGCCGAAAGCCGGCTGGGCTGGCAGTACAGACGAAAAATCCCGGACAGATGGACCTGTACAGTCTGCTGATGAATGAGGAGGCGAAAGAAAAAACGCCTTATATCGGCATTGTACATCGACTGGATCAGCCGGTGGAGGGTGTCATGGTGTTTGCCCGCACACCGGAGGCGGCGGCCAGCCTGAACCGGCAGATGCAGCAGCAGGGATTTGGCAAATACTACTATGCAGTGGTGAAGGGAAGCATGCCTGCGGATAAGGGAACCCTGAAGAATACCCTGCGAAAGGACGGGAGAACCAATCAATCACAGGTGGTAGCCCCGGGGACTCCGGGAGGAAAGCTGGCAGAGCTTTCCTATGAGACTGTGGCAGAGTGCCAGGGACAGTCTCTCCTGCGCATCCATCTTAAGACCGGGCGTCACCACCAGATCCGGGTACAGCTTTCCCATGCGGGCTGCCCCATCCTGGGGGATCGTAAGTATGGGAATGTCCTGCCGGGAGAACCGTCCCTTGCACTGTGCTCTTATCAGCTGAGTTTTTCCCATCCCACCCAGGGTACGCCCCTGGAGTTTTCTATCCAGCCGGAAGGAGATGGCTTCACGCGTTTTGCGTGTTTCTACGAGCGGTGCGCGTCCGGAAAGTAGCTCGGCCGTGGTGAGCTTGCTCGCCAAAGACCGGGATGCATGAAAAACATAAAAGTCACACATACTTAGTCTATGACAGAAAAGACGAAAACCCTCATGAAAAAAGGAATACCTTTATTAGGAATCACATTGGCGGTTTATGCGGGAATGCGTTGGCTGTTGCCGCTGGTGGTTCCTTTTTTATTTGCCGGTTTATTTGCCATACTGCTGCATAAACCGGTGGATTTTTTGCAGAAAAAGCTGAAAATTCCACGTCCCATAGGTGGCATTTTGGTCCTGGTGGCAGCATTGGCATTGGTTCTGGTGCCATTGGGCTGGCTGCTTTATAAAGGTGTTAACCAGCTGGTACTTCTTGCCTCGGACTATCCGATGCTGCTTCATAAAGCGGAGGAACTGTGGGGAGAGTGCTGCAACAGGGTGGAGGAGTTGGGAGTCTGTCGGGCGGAAGTGATGGAACAGTGGGGGGAAGACCACATGTCAGATCTGGCATCCTCAATCAAGGAAAAGGCCGTTCCCTCCATCATGAACTATTCTTATCTGTCTGTGAAACAGGTGGGACTCTTTCTGGGAAAATGTGTGGTGGCTTTTGTGGCTGCGGTATTGATGCTGAACGATTACGATTATCTCAGAAGAAAAATCGCCCGTAGTGTGCCCGGGAGATTTTTGCTCCGTATGTGGAGCAAAATGCGCCGGGCAGGGGGCACATACCTGAAAGCACAGTTTCTCATCATGTGCATGGTCATTGCAACCTGCGTGGCAGGACTTTTTCTGGCAGGAAATCCCTATGCCCTTTTGGTGGGTATTCTAATTGGATTATGTGATGCGTTGCCATTTATCGGTACGGGAATTGTGCTGGTGCCCTGGCTTTTAATCAAGGCTTTTCAGGAAGACTACAAGACAGCTGTCATACTGGGCTGTATCTATATTGCCTGCTCCTTTATCCGGGAATTTTCCGAACCGAAGCTGGTTGGAAAAGGGCTGGGGGTTCATCCTCTGGCTGTGCTGCTCAGTGTCTACGTGGGAATGCGGCTTTTCGGCGCAGCCGGCATCCTGCTGGGACCGGTCAGCGCCTTTCTGATCTGGCAGATCTGGCAGATTGATTGAACATACAAAAGGGTTTTTAATCACTTAAAAAGAGACCATCAACATGTGACGGTCTCTGATTTATGCGTTTTGGAGTATAGATTTTATTTGTTGCTGCGTCTCCAGATCTTCATTTTCTCTGCTTCCGCAATCAGCTCATCTCTGAAGTCAGGATGTGCAATGGAGATCAGTGCCTCAGCTCTCTGCCAGGTGGAGAGACCCTTCAGGTTTACCTTACCGTACTCGGTTACCACGTAGTGGGTATTGGTACGGGTATCTGTTACGACGGATCCAGGATTCAGGGTAGGAACGATTCTGGACTTTAACTGTCCGTCCTTTGTCTTAAAGGTGGAAGAGCAGCAGATAAAGCTCTTTCCGCCGTTGGACAGGTAAGCACCCAGAACAAAGTCTAACTGTCCGCCGGCACCGCTGATGTGCTTGATTCCGGCAGACTCTGCATTCACCTGACCGAACAGATCGATGTCCACTGCGTTGTTAATGGAAATGAAGTTGTCCAGTGCAGAGATGGAACGAATGTCATTGGTATAGCTTACCGGTGCGCTCATCAGTTCCGGATTCTCATCCATGTAGTCGTACATCTTCTTGGTTCCGGCACCAAAACCAAAAGTCTGACGGAAACGGTCAATGTTTTTCTTAGAGCCGTTAATCTTGCCGGCACGGGCAATATCCACAAAGGCGTCAACATACATCTCAGTGTGTACACCCAGATCCTTTAAGTCAGATTCTGCAATCAGGGTTCCCACTGCATTGGGCATGCCACCGATACCTAACTGCAGGCAGGCACCGTTCGGAATCTCATCCACGATAAGCTTTGCCACAGCCTGATCCACTTCAGAGGCAGGACCGCTGGCTGCCAGTTCGCCGATAGGAGGATTGGAGCCTTCTACCACATATTCTACCTGGGAAATGTGGATGCCATTCTCAAAACCACCCAGACAGCGGGGCATATTCTCATTTACTTCTACCACAATATGCTTGGAAGTTTCACAGATTGCAGCCAGATGGGAAGCGTTCGGTCCGAAGTTAAAGTAACCATGCTTGTCCATGGGAGCCACCTGGAACATGGCTACGTCCACCTTAGTTTCAGAGTCGCGGTAATATCTGGGCAGCTCAGAGTAACGGATGGGTGCGTAATAAGCGAGACCACGGGCAATGTATTTGCGCTCTAATCCGCCCATATGCCATGAGTTCCAGCAAAAATGCTCACCCGCATCTTCACGCTCAAAAATTGCCAGAGGCTTCAGAAGGATTCCTCCTCTTACTTTCACGTCTGTCAGTTCGTCGGTACGTCTTGCCAGAGCCTGATCCAGAGCCTCCGGTGTGGCGGTACACCAGGCGTAATCCACCCAGTCACCGGACTTGACCAGTTTTACAGCCTCATCGGCAGAAACCAGTTTTTGATTGTATTCCTGTGTAAAATCCATGATAAACCTCCTAAAATAAAATGGTTATTGTGATTATTCAGAACTTTTTTAATACTATCACGTTGCGCCGGATTTCGCAAGACGCGGATATGGGGAGATTATGGAAATAAAACCATTGGCTGGGGAGCAGCCATGTGGTAAACTGTGAGAAGAGTCATTCGCAGATATGTGAATCAGATAGAAAGAGGAGAAAATAAATGAGTGCAGTAGTTACATTAAAAAAGGGAGAAGGCAGAACCCTAAAGGCCGGAGGCATGTGGGTTTACGATAATGAAATTGCCACCATCGTGGGCAGTTTTACCAACGGAGATGTGGTGCTGGTGCATGATTTTGACGGATATCCCATGGGTAAGGGATTTATCAATCAGAATTCTAAGATCCGGATCCGCATGTTGACAAGGAATATGGATCGTGGAATTGACGATGCCTTTTTGGAGGAACGTCTGGTACAGGCCTGGGAGTACCGCAAGAAAACCGTGGATACCGCGGCCTGCCGTCTGGTATTCGGAGAGGCAGATTTTTTGCCGGGACTGGTGATCGATAAGTTTGCAGACGTGCTGGTGGTGCAGTCCCTGGCCTTGGGGATTGACCGGTATAAGGAAAAAATCGTAGCTCTTTTGAAGGAAATACTTCAGCGGGACGGAATCACCATCCGCGGAGTCTATGAGCGCAGCGATGCCAAAGTGCGGAAACAGGAAGGCATGGAGCAGACCAAGGGATTTATCGGAGAATCCTTCGATACCAAGGTGGAAATTGTGGAAAACGGCGTCCATTATCTGGTGGATGTGGAAAACGGACAGAAGACAGGATTTTTCCTGGATCAAAAATACAACCGACTGGCCATCCAGAAGCTGTGTAAAGATGCCCGGGTGTTGGACTGCTTCACCCATACCGGTTCCTTTGCACTGAATGCGGGAATCGCCGGAGCGGCGGAAGTTACCGGAGTGGATGCCTCCCAGCTGGCGGTGAATCAGGCCACCGAAAATGCAAAACTCAACGGACTGCAGGATCGGGTGAAGTTTATCTGTGAGGATGTGTTTGAGCTGTTGCCTGCCCTGGAGGCAGCAGGGGAAAAGTACGATGTGGTCATTTTAGATCCTCCGGCCTTTACCAAGTCCCGAAGTTCCGTAAAGAATGCCACCAAGGGCTACCGGGAAATCAACCTGCGGGCCATGAAGCTGGTGAAGGATGGCGGATATCTGGCCACCTGCTCATGCTCTCACTTTATGACCTATGAACTCTTTACCAAGACCATCAATCAGGCAGCTCACAATGTACACAAGCGTCTGCGTCAGGTGGAGTTTCGCACCCAGGCACCGGATCACCCCATTCTGTGGGCGGCGGATGAGAGTTACTATCTCAAGTTCTACGTCTTTCAGGTCGTAGATGAAAAGTAGGTATTACGGTATTATTACAAAAACGGGGCTGTCGCACTAAGTAATTAGTGCACAGCTCCTTTTTTGCAAAAAACAACTG
>JBJELW010000056.1:0-21375 GCA_051879315.1 Roseburia sp. | reverse complement strand
TGGCGGATGGCAGTCAGCCCGGCAACCTCGTCGATCCATGCCATCAGTTGCCCGCCAAATAAACGCCCGGCACCATTTAAATGCTCCGGACGGACCTGAAAAACCTGTTCTACTCTTGAATCTGAAACCCTTTTCTTCATATTGTTCACTCCTAATAGATTTAGATATCTAACAGTATTTTAGACTTATGGGAAGATCCTGTCAAACGCATTGCAGACATTCCAAACAGTAATATTTACGTTGAGATATACCAACAGGTTTAGTATAATGTATTAATAAGAGAAAGAGACTTATATAAAATGATGTAAAGGAGATAGGTATATTATGAGTGAAGAAACAAAAACATGTCCAATCTGTCCGAGAGGTTGTGATCTTACTTCGCCACATTGTGGAAGAGGGGAGGAATATGCAAGAACAGGCATACTGCCTCAGCAGGAAGGGGAGCACAGTCATGGACATGGACATGAACATGGTCATCGTTTACAGTTTGAAAAAAAGGAACAGCAGTTGGTAATGAAGTATCTGCATCATGCTGTGGGCGTGGCTGATCACGGAGGCATTACACAGGAAAATGCTGCGGAGATGTTTTCCGTGCTTACCGAGGAAGAAACGGTTCAGTTAGCGAAACTTTTGGAAAAACTGTCCGACCACTGGATAGAGATCGCACCGGAAAAATCATTTCATCATGGGAAAAGGTAATTTGTGTGAATCGCCTATTGTCGGCAGTAGGATGAAATCCGACAGAAAAATTAGGAGGCTCCTAAGGGAGCCTTTTTTATATAGGAGAGATGATAGAAATGTACTTAATCTCTGTTTATTTTGATGAAAAGGCAAATAGTATACTGAACAGATATATCAAAGTTATTGCCGGAAAAACCGGTAATACCTTTATGACGGATCATCATGTGCCGCCTCACATGACCATATCCTCCATTGAGGCCAGATCGGAGGAGGTTCTCAGAGAGCCGTTTATGTCGCTTCAGGGAAAACTGGAAAAGGGAAATATCCAATTTGTGTCTATGGGACAGTTGCTGCCTTATGTGTTTTATGCAATGCCCGTTTTGAATGAATATCTCATGGAGTTATCAAACCAGATTTACCAATCTGTGCAGGATATTCCGGAAACAACGATCAGTCGTTTTTACCGTCCGGGAAGCTGGCTTCCACATGTGACATTAGGGAAAACACTTACTAAGAAACAGATGCAGGAGGCTTTCTGCATGATGCAGGAACATTTCCAACCGTTTGAAGCCACAGTGACGGAGATTGGTCTGGCGAAGGTGAATCCCCATGAAGATGTGATTAGATTGAAGCTATAGGAGGAATGGAACATGGAAATAAAATCAGTTTTAATTAAGGATACAACACGGGAGGAAAGAATACAGATCGTACAGCAGGGGCTTAGCCAGTGCGGTGGAGCATGCGATTTTTGTAATGGATGTGACAACTTAGGAGGTGGCTCCGTGGATTCTTTCTATGAGCCATATATCAATGGCGAGAAGGAACTGCGTCAGCTCAACGAAGAATATATGAGCAATTCCGGAATGGTTCATTAATGGGGAGGTAGCTATGAGACCACCAGAGATAGAAAATTCATCAGAAGAAGAGAGGAGACAGTTTATCAAAGAAACTTTCCCTTGCATAGCGGACTGCGATATGTGCGGGCTATGTACTGTTTTTCGCGGTAAGGATCCTGAGGTGGCATACGCCGATTACATTGCAGGCAAGAGGGACTATCTGGATGTTTCGGCAGATTATAGGTAGGGGAAGAAATAACGATACTAAAATTGATATGGTAATTCCTCCATGCTTCATGTATAATGACACTAGATGCGGTTGTAAGGCCCTATTTCGAACCCGTGCCGCAGGTGTATAGAGAAACATGTTGGAGGCAGTAGAATGAAAAAGAAAGAAAATAAACCGGAAGAGAGAGAACCGGAGGAGAAGGATGCCAAGGTCATCGGAGCAATGAAAGAAGTTTTTAGCTGGGTGATCATTATAGCACTGGCCATTCTCTTTTCTCTGTTTTTAAACCGGGTGATCCTTATTAACGCAGAGGTTCCCACAGGATCCATGGAGAATACTATTATGCCCGGAGATAAGCTTATCGGAAGCAGACTGGCATATCTGAGGAAAGATCCGCAGAGAGGGGACATAGTCATTTTCCGGTATCCGGATGATGAGGCGCAGATTTATGTAAAGCGCGTGATTGGTCTGCCGGGAGAGACCATTACCATTGAAGAGGGTAAGGTGTACATAGAGGGCGTGGAGCTGAAGGAGGATTACCTGAAGGAGGAGTGGACCGTTTCTACAGGTCCTTATACCTTTGAGGTGCCCGAGGGTTGTTATCTGATGATGGGCGACAACCGGAACAATTCCTGGGATGCCAGATTCTGGCAGAATTCTTATGTGGCGAAGGATAAAATTCTGGGAAAGGCGTTGTACCGCTATTGGCCCATGAATGCCATGAAGAAATTGGAATAAGGGGGAGCTGGTATTATTGATTACCTTATTAGCGCGGTGGTTTATTCCGAAGGATTCCGATCAGACTGCCGCAAGATCTGCCTATGGCATGATCTGCGGAGTGGTCGGGATTTTTTTAAATGTATTATTATCTGTGGGGAAATTTGTGGCTGGCAGTCTCAGTGGCAGTATTTCCATCACGGCAGATGCTTTCAATAATTTGTCGGATGCAGGTTCTTCCCTGGTGACACTGGTAGGATTCAAGATTGCCGGCAGCAAACCGGACTCAGAGCATCCCTATGGACATGGGCGGGTTGAGTATCTGGCTGGCCTGGTGGTATCGGCAGCTATTCTGATTATGGCTGTGGAACTGATTCGGGATTCCGTGGACAGGATCCTTCATCCGGAAGATACGGCAATTTCCGGATTATCCATTTTGATTTTGCTGGTTTCCATTTTGGTGAAGCTTTACATGACCTGCTACAATCACAGCGTGGCAAAAAAGATTGATTCCGCGGCTATGGCGGCAACGGCTATGGACAGTCTCAGTGACAGTATTGCTACATTTGTGGTATTGCTTGCGGCAGTGGTCCAGCATGTAAAAGGCTGGCATGTGGATGGCTATTGCGGTGTTGTGGTTGGACTTTTCATTTTCTATACCGGAATCAGTGCTGCCAGGGAAACCTTGGATCCGCTTATGGGGCAGCCCCCGGACAAGACCTTTGTCCGGAAGGTGAAGGAGCTTGTGATGCAGGAACCCATGGTTCTCGGAGTGCATGACCTGCGGGTGCATGATTACGGGCCGGGGCAGGTGCTCATCTCTTTACACGCGGAGGTGCCGGCTGAAGGGAATTTGATGGAGATCCATAATGTAATAGACCGGGCGGAAAAACGTCTGGATCAGGAGCTTCATTGCGAGGCGGTGATTCATATGGATCCGGTGGTCACCAACGATGCCAATATGACCAGGATGCGTCATACGGTGGAACAGATCCTGCATGACATCGGTGAAAAGCTCCATATGCATGATTTCCGTGTACTGTCTGAAGAGGAACAGACCATGCTGTTTTTCGATGTTGTGGTTCCGTATCGATATTCCTTGTCAGATGAGGAAATTATCCAACGACTGGAGCTGAGGATTAAAGATGCTTTGGGAGAAAAAATCTCCCTTGTGGTAAAAATCGACAAGGGAGACGGAGAAGACTGATGGGGAAAAGAAAGGCGCTGTGCAATGCACAACGCCTTTTATAATGTGTCAGGATTTACCGTTTGTCTTTTATTCAGTAACCGCATCAGAAGCTGCAGCTTCGGTACTTTCTGTGGAAACTTCAGTGGCTGCCTCGGTGGAGATTTCTGTGGAAACTTCTGTAGATACCTCAGTATCACTCGGCTGCTCAGTTTCGGTCGCAAGCTCCGCATCCGGATCCTGGTAGATATATTCATTGGAGCTGCGGAATATGGTGCTGCTGGAACCGACATAGTTGGCAGTCAGGACATCGCCATCCTCCACGTAGTCCAGATTAATTCGCAACATGGAACTGCATAGGAAGGAAGTAGACACCTTTGTACCGTTGACATAGATCTTGGTCCAGGGTGTGAAGTTCTCGCCGTAGATGCAGAGCTTTCCGTCGGAAGTTTTCCAGGTACTCTCGATGGAAATGTCGTCCAGACCCATAACCAGATCGCTGGCAGGATACTTATCCTCACCATTGTATGCGTATCGGTTTCCGTAAAGGAGATCGTACTGCAGATTTTCCAATCCGGCCTGATAAGTGTCGGAGTTCATCTGGCTCTGGGTGTAGGTGAAGATGGTTCCCTTATGAATGCCAATCTGATCTGTCACATTTGCCATCAACTGGTAAGCAGTCAGATCTGCATCCTGTTTGGGGAGTCCAAAGTTGTTCCAGGTTGCGTATTTGGTCTGGAAAATATCGCCGGTGGCCATGTTGTCATCGGTGAGTCCCATGGTGGGGAGATGATCACCAAACATAACCACAATGGTATCCTCGCCCCGGGCATCCAGCTCTGTAAGTAAGTTGCCGATGAATTTATCCACCTCATGAATCATATTCACGTAATATTCCCACTGATTGTTCTGCTCCTGAGTGGGGGCACCGGATACAATAATCTCAGGATTCTCGATGATCTTTTCTGTAGGATAATCGCCATGTCCCTGTACTGTGATGGTGTACACCAGGTCTGCCTGATTCGGTGTGGAATCAAGAGCCTTGACTGTTTCTCCAATCAGAATATTGTCTGTAGGCCAGCTTCCCAGAGGAGTGTATTCCTGAATGTTCAGACATTCCTTGCTGGAAAAGGTGTCAAATCCCATCATGGAAAAAGCATTGGCACGGCTGTAGAAGTTACCACCATTGTTGTGTACCACATGTGTGCCGTATCCGATGGCATTCAAATCAGATGCGATACTTTCGCAGTCAGTCTGCTTTAATATGGTCTTGTGCGGATATTCACCGGTTCCGAAATACTGCATGCTCATACCGGTCAGGACCTCGAATTCGGAATTGGAGGTTCCGGCTCCCACTACGGGAACGGTCAGATGTCCGGAGGAATAATTGTCATAGAGATTCCGGAAGTTCGGAATCGGATCCTCAGAGAGCTCTAAGTAATCCACTTCGTAGGGATCAATAAATGACTCTAACAGGATCACAATCACATTGGGTGTTTCCTCGGTTGCCTCTGCCATATCGGCATCAGGGGTTTCTTCGATGGAAGCGGCCACCGTTGCCTGAATCTGCTGGATGTTTTCTTCGGTGTAATCATTCGGCTTGCTCATGCCGCGGTCTACCACACTGGAGGAAAAACCGTAGATAAAACCGTAATTTTCATATCCCTGTGCAATATTGGAAAAGTAGGATGCAACCACATTGGAGGACTGGGCTGCCTTTGTGGTCAAAGGAATCAATGTTGCAATTACTGCCACCAGCAGCAGGCTGTTAAGCTTGTGGATCTTACCGGTGAACTTGGGTCCTTTGATAAACATCCAGATACAAAAGAACAGGAAAATGCCGACGCCAACCACAACAGCTGCTGCTTCACCGGCGGTAAAGTACTGGGTGTTCTGCATTGCAAACAGATCGGAGATGCACTTCAAATCTGTAAAAGCAAAAGGTGTTACACGATTGGAAAGAATAACACCATTGATCAGTCCCAAAAACAGCCAGAAACCGCTGATGATGATGCGGGCCAGAGTTCTTCTGCGCATCAGGTATACCACAGACAGACTGGCAAATACCAAAAAGGAATTGTAAAGGTATGCCCAGGTGTGTCCTGCAATAAAAGAAAAGGCTGAGATGGCACTGTGTCTGGAAATGCTCTCGATGATAAAGACCAGTGTGCAGGCCAGCAGTGCGTGAAACAGGATCGAAAATCTGTTTCCGATGCGGATCGCCTTGTCTAAATGCGGATGCGGCTTGCGAGGCCGGTTTCGAAATGCAGTTATTTTGTTCTTGACAGGTGCAAAAAACTGCCCGATCTTCTTTGCTAATTTTTTCATAGTAAAATCCCTCCAGATATTGGCATGAGCCATACATTCTTTTTACGTTTTATCATTAATTTTTACGTATTTTTACTGATATTTTACGTTTGCATCAGAAAGGATATATCCTTTTGGGGGAAAAATCAACAGTAAACTTCTATAAAAAAACATTAAGATTTCATGAAAAAAGATTCAAAATGTATAATAATAGGAAAGACATTGGCAAAATACCCATGATATGCTATGATTTTGATACTGGAAATGTAACTATGGAACTATTGGGTAGTTACCGGAAAATAAGGCTTTAACGGAGGGAAAACTATGCTGGGCAGACGAAAAGGATATGAGGTAAAAGAGGGGATTGTATACCTGACTTTTGACGGGGGAGAAGGAAGAATTCAGGTTTTAACTGAGGATATTGTAAATGTGTTTGTTCCGTATGAGAGCACGGATCATCACTCAAAGGCTATTGTGGGGGACAAAAACAAACATGTCTGGTTCGAGGTAAAGGAAGGGCTGGATTATCTGGAAATCATTACGGAACGGCTTTTGGTACGGGTCTATGATCAGTTCCTGGTGGATTTTTATGACAGGGAAGGCAATCTGCTGTGTGCAGACTACCGGGGAAGCAGGGAGTTTACCACTCCCATCAGCGAGGAATTTATCCAGTTTTTGCAGGCTGAGGGACATGAGGCACCCCGTGATTCGGGGGAAAATTATGCGGTACAGGTGGTAAAGCGCATGGAGGGAGACGAGTGCTTTTACGGACTGGGCGATAAGGCCGGAGTGCTGAACAAGCGGTATTATGACTATGAAATGTGGAATTCAGACATTCCCCAGGCTCATACGGATGCATTCAAATCGCTCTATAAGTCGGTTCCGTTCTTTATTACACTGCGGGAGAACAGCGTCTACGGTATTTTCTTTGATAATACTTACAAGAGTTATTTTGACATGGGAAAAGAGCGGGACGGATACTATCTCTTTGGCTCTGATGCCGGTAATCTGGACTATTATTTCATTGCAGGTTCCAATATGGCAGAGGTGGTGAAGAACTACACCTATCTCACCGGACGGACACCGCTGCCGCAGCTGTTTACACTTGGTTATCACCAGTCCCGCTGGGGTTATGAGACTTCTGCGGAGATCCGTGCGGTGGCAGAGAAATATCGGGCACTGGATATTCCCATTGATACCATCCACTTTGACATTGATTATATGGATGGATATCGGGTGTTTACCTGGAATGAAAAGGACTTTGGAGAGCCGGGCAAGCTGGTAAGGGAACTGGAAAAGAAGGGGTTTAAGGTGGTGTGTATCATTGATCCCGGTGTGAAAAAGGATGAGAATTACTATGTCTATCGGGAGGGAATAGAGCAGGGTTATTTTGCCAAAACTCCTGAGGGAGAGGTTTATGTCAATGAAGTGTGGCCGGGGGAGGCAGTTTACCCGGATTTTGGAAATCCAAAGGTACGTCAGTGGTGGGCAGATAAGCAGCAGTATCTGGTGGACTTAGGCGTGCGGGGTGTATGGAATGATATGAATGAGCCCGCCAGCTTCCGGGGAGAACTGCCCCAGGATGTGGTATTTACCGATGAGGAGAGGACTTCCAGCCATGCGGCCATGCATAATGTCTACGGACATCTCATGAGTCAGGCCACCTATGAAGGTCTGAAAAAACATGACAAGAGACGTCCTTTTGTCATTACCAGAGCATGTTATGCCGGCACTCAGAAATATTCCACCATGTGGACCGGAGACAATCAGAGTCTCTGGGATCATCTGCGGATGGCCATTCCGCAGATGTGTAATATGGGACTTTCCGGTCTTGCCTACATTGGCACGGATGTGGGGGGATTTGGAGCTGATGTGACACCGGAACTTTTAAGCCGTTGGGTGCAGGTAGGCTGTTTCTCGCCGCTGTTTCGTAATCATTCATCTAAAGGTTCCACCAGACAGGAACCCTGGCTTTTTGGGGAGCAGACCTTGGAGATCAACCGCAAGTTTATCCGTCTGCGCTACAAGCTGCTGCCATATCTGTATGATTTGTTTTACGAGACACAGGAGGATGGTCTCCCGGTAATCCGTCCGCTGGTGCTGCACTATGAAAAAGATCCGGAGTGTAAAAACCTCAACGGAGAGTTTCTGTTTGGTGCCAACATCCTGGTGGCGCCTGTGGTAGAACAGGGGGCGACGAAGAAGCTGGTTTATCTGCCGGAAGGAACATGGTACGATTACGATACCAGGGAAAAATTGTCCGGTGGCCGGTATCTGGTGAAGGATGCGCCTCTTGATGTGTGCCCTATGTATGTGAAGGCCGGCAGTATCATCCCCAATTATCCGCCCATGCATTATGTGGGAGAAGTGGAAGTAGATAATCTCACATTGGATGTATATCCGGGAGAGGGCACATATATCCATTATCAGGATAATGGTGAGGATTTTGCCTATGAGCAGGGAGGATACAATGCGTATGAATGCAGGATCACCGCTGATGAAACACTGACCATTCGCATGCTGCACAAGGGATATGAGAAAGTGTATCGCCAGTTTACCATCTGTTACAAGGGCAGAACACAGCAGTTTGATTTTAACGGGGAGTCATTGACAGTCTGGCTCTCATAGAGGGAGGAACCAGAGGAGGAACGCCTATGAAGCGTGCAATTGCATTGAGCGGCGGTGGCACCAAGGGAGCCTATGAGCTTGGGGTGTGGAAGGCACTGCGGGAACTTGACATTGACTATCAGATCGTGACCGGTACGTCCATCGGTGCCATAAATGGGGCACTGATGGTAACCGGGGACTATGACCGTGCCTTTGAACTTTGGAATACCATTACCATGAAGGACATGATAGAGGATGGAATCAATCTTACCGATACCGTGGAGGGAATGATTGAACAGCGCGATGCAATCCGGCCTTTTTTAAAAAAGTATGTAAAAAATAAAGGGGCGGATATTTCACCCTTTACTGCGTTTATTGAAAGACTGATCCGGGAGGATGACATCCGCGCATCGGCAATTGATTACGGACTGGTTACGGCGGAATTTCCGTCCATGGTGGGCAGGGAACTGACCAAACGGGAAATTCCCAAGGGGCTGATGAGGGATTATATTATGGCCTCCTCTGCAATCTTTCCACTGTTTCCCATGCATCGCATTGGAGAGATTACCTATGTGGACGGATGTTATCATGACAATCTGCCCATTAATCTGGCCCTTCGCATGGGTGCGGACCATGTGATCGCGGTGGATCTGCATACCACACCCGCCCATATAAGTTATGCACACCGGCCCTATGTGACCTACATCAAACCCAGCAGACCGCTGGGGACCATGATGAATTTTGAACATGAACTTCTGATGGAAAATGCGCATATGGGATATCAGGATGCCATGAAGGTTTACGGCGTGTATTATGGATATTCCTATACATTTTATAAAGAGGGAATCGCGGCCGGCCGCAGGTCGGTGTCTCGTTTTCTGCGGAGAATGGCACAGGCCGACTGCATGATCTCCGGGGAAACTCCGGTGAAACGTCTGAACAAAAAGGGCGATTTCAATCACATGCATGTCTGCCTGAGGAATCAGAGCGGAAAAGAGCATCTCAGCGAAACCGAGTATTTTGTGGCGGCTGCGGAGGTTTGCGGACAGATTTTTGATATGGAACGGCATCCCATATACAGAATGAAAGATTTTGTGAATGAACTCTTAAAAAGAGCAAACAGCATTGACTTCATAGATGAGATTGATAAAATATTGGAGAAGGACAGCCGTGAGATGGCAGGGGTCCTTGCAGAACTGAAATGGCACAGCAGGTTGCAGGAACTTACCATGAGTATCTATTGCCGGCTGGGAGAGAAACGGATGGATGCCCGGGCTTTTACCGCCATACAGGCGCTCTTCCCGGAGGAAACGGTGGCAGCCTGTTTTCTGTTGGCCGTGTCCGAGTAGGCGAGATGACTTTCGGTTATGTCGGAAGGCACCATTTATAAAAATGTGCATATAGTATCTTGATAGATCATTGGAGTGTGTATTGTGGATTATAGTCAGGAACGATTTTTAAAGATGCAGCAGACCCTGAATCAAAGTGCCGCTTATCCGAGATATCCGCAGGATTATTATATGTCAGAATTGGGATATCAGAGAGATTACGACCGGATGAAGCAGATGTATCCGGAACAGGCCAGAAAAATGCAGAGCATTGTGGAGGATGAATGTGATCAGTTAGAATATGCGGGAAGCTTTATGTTTGATCTGTGTCCGGATCGTCTGCTGCTGCGCAGACTTTGCGACCGGATTTATCAGAGGATGGAAAATCCCGGACCGGAATACAGAGATCTTATCGAGGTAATGCTGTATCAGGAAATGTATCAGAGGCGCTGCAGATACCGGCGCTGCACAGGCTGGTAATACGGCTGGCCGGAGGGAAAGAAGAAGGACGTGAACGGATGAACAAGGGAATGATACGCGGAATAATACTGGCAGCTGTCTTCGTGGCAGCTGTCTCAGTGTTTGGTCTGCTGATGAATAAAACAAATCAGGACATGACTACAGAGATGGGAGAGGCCACATTGCCTACACTGTCGCTGTTTTATCAGGAGGAGGAGATCAACCAGCTGTATGCTTACACGCAGGAGATGAATGCAGTCTATATGCGGGACAGTATTACCCCTGTGGATACGGACCGGATTCTTCCAATTCGCATTCATGCAGGACAATATACGGTGGACGGGATTTCTTATGAGATTCGGAGTATGGATACCACCAGGCTGATCGCCAGCTCCAAGGTGGAGGAATATACGCAGCAGGATGGAATTATTTCTGCGGATCTTACCATACAGAATCTGTTGGAACAAAATGAAGAATATCTTCTGATCATATCCCTGACTCATGAGGGACAGCAGATTTATTATTATACACGTATTATTGAGCCGGTGGGCTGCAACGTCAGGGAAGCCGTGGATTTTGCATTGAACTTCCATGAAAAAACTTTTCAGGAGGAAGGGTACAAGACACTGGCTACCTATATAGAACCGGACTCGTCCGCAGACAATACCACACTGGCGGAAGTTACGATCCATTCCTCACTAAAACAGATTGCCTGGGGGAATTTGGACGGACAGCCCCTGGGGGATCCAAAGGTAAGCATTAAGGAAATAAACAGCTTTTACAATGTGGTGGTTCTGGATTATGTATTAACCGCCACCGGGGAAGATGGCGGCATGGAATATTATAACGTGGAGGAATATTTCCGGCTGCGTTATTCTGAGGAACGGATGTATCTGCTGGATTACAAACGTACCATGAACGAAATCTTCCGGGCGGACAGTGCTTATTTTGAAGAAAACACCATTGATTTAGGCATTGGGAATGTGGAGTTGGAATATATGTCCAACGAAAACGGCAACTATGTGTGCTACGTGGTAGAGGGAGATTTGTGGAGCTTCTGTGCAGATGATGAAAAGCTGACACAGGTGTTTAGTTTCCGGAATTTTGAGGGAATGGAAGACCGGGAAAACCACATGGAACACGATATTAAAGTGATTAAAGTAGACGAGACCGGAAGCGCGGATTTTGTAGTGTATGGCTACATGAACCGGGGGGGGCATGAAGGACAGGTAGGCATCTGCGTCTACCACTATGACAGTGTGGTGAATACGGTGGAGGAGGAACTCTTTATCCCGTCATCCCATTCCTATGAGGTGCTGAAGTCAGAACTGGGCCAGTTGATGTATGAGAATGAAGCAGGAGAGTTTTTTCTGATGATGGATGGCATTTTGTATCAGATCGATCTGGCATCCTTAGAGATTACACAATTGGTGACAGGGCTTGACAGTGAGAATTATGCTGTTTCGGGCAATAACCAGTACATTGCTTATGTGGAGGACGGGGACGAGGATCTTTCATCTCCCATTGTGGTGCTGAATCTTGAGAGTAAGGAAAGTTTTGACATCAGCGGCGGTGAAGGGAAATGTGTAAGACCTTTAGGCTTTATTGACAATGATTTTATCTATGGAGGAACAGAGGTTTCCCGCGTTTATACGGATCAGGCCGGAAATATCAGATATCCTATGAGTGATATCTATATTGTGGATACGGAGTCCTCTGATCATGAGATTTTAAAGGACTATCATAAGGATGGATATTACACGGAATCCATAGAGGTGAAGGATTATACCATCTACTTGAAACGATGGAGTTACAATGGATTTTACTATGTGGAGGCCGAGGGAGATACTATCATGAACCGGGAGGGAGAGCTGTTGACTGCAGTGTCCGTTGACAGCAGGGTCAGTGAGCGCAAGCAGACAGAGACCCGGTTGGTTCTCAATGAGTATACCTCCATTCATTCGAAGCGGCTGCTTACTCCCAGTCAGGTCCTGCTGGAAACAAATACCACCATTTCGCTGACAGAGCCGGAACCGGAGGAGTTCTATTATGCCTACGCAGCCGGGAGACTGGTGGCGGCTTCAGACGATGCGGCGCAGGTGATCCGTACGGCTGATGAAAATACCGGAATTGTGGTGGGAAGCAGACAACAGTATATATGGAAACGTGCAAAAAAGACCAGTCAGGGAACCATAGAGGTGTCCGTAGGTGAGGCAGATGTGGGAAGTAATTCGGTGGCCAAGGCATTAAATGCCATGATGGGAGTGGAGCAGGTTGATGTTTCCGTTGGAAAACTATTGGCGGAAGGGGAGACCCCGGCCCGGATCCTGTCGGAGAATTTACCGGATGCCCGGGTGATAAATCTCAGTGGCTGCGATGTGGAAACGGTGCTGTATTATGTCAATCTGTCGACACCGGTATTTGCCATGGACAGCGGCAATCATGCCGTGCTCATTGTGGGATACGACAGCAGTAGCATCCGTGTGTTTGATCCGGATACGGGGGAAGTTTCCAAGATGTCCCTGGCAGATGCCCGTGAGACTTTTAACAAGGCCGGAAACGTATATCTGGCTTATTTAAAGGAATAAAAGTGAAAAGGAGTATAGGTTTATGGAAAAATTATCGCAGATTGTAAGCGCGGTAGACGATTTTGTGTGGGGACCGGTGATGCTGGTTTTGTTGGTGGGAACAGGAGTGTTCTTAACCTGCAGACTGCATTTTCTCCCCTGGAGAAATCTGGGATACGCATTGAAGAGTACCCTGAGCAAGGAAGCACGTACCAAGAACAGAGGAACCGGAGACATCTCTCCTTTTTCTGCCTTGACTACCGCTTTGGCCGGAACCATCGGAACCGGTAATATCGTCGGTGTGGCTACGGCTATGGTTTCCGGTGGTCCGGGAGCGTTGGTATGGATGTGGATATCCGCTTTGTTTGGTCTTTCTTCGAAGTTCAGCGAATGTATGCTGGCTATTAAGTATCGCGAGGTAAACGAGAAGGGTGAGATGTCCGGCGGCCCCATGTATACCATGAAGAAGGCCTTTAAACACAAAAAGCTGGGAGCGGTATTGGGATGGCTGTTTGCACTTTTTGCAGTAGTAGCATCCTTTGGTATCGGAAATATGACTCAGGCAAACTCCATTTCCGATGCGTTGCATGCAACTTTTTCTGTTCCTACCATGATTACCGGCGTAATTCTTACGGTTTTGTCACTGCTGATCATTGTGGGAGGAATCAAGACCATTTCCAAGGTATCCTCTGTGGTGGTTCCCTGCATGGCTATTTTTTATGTGGTTGCCGGTCTGATCGTAATAGTCATGAATATCGGAAATGTGCCTGCGGGAATCGCCATGATCTTTAAGATGGCATTTAGCGTAAAGGCAGTGGGCGGTGGTCTCTGCGGCACCATCACAGCAGCACTTATGAACGGTATGCGGTTTGGCGTGGCCCGTGGTGTGTTTTCGAATGAGGCGGGTATGGGTTCTGCGGCCATCACAGCAGCAGCGGCTACCACAGACAGTCCGGTTCGTCAGGGATATATCAACATGACCGGAACTTTCTGGGATACCATTGTGGTATGTACCATCACCGGCTTGTGTATCGCCAGTTCGGGAGTGCTGGGAACAACGGAAACCGATCTTACAGGCGTGTATAAGACAGAGGGTCAGGCTCTGTATGTCACAGTGGAAAATGAAGAGAATAATTTTGTGGAAACTGAATATACATATACCATCGATGGTACAACTCTTACTATAGAAAATGATACGGAGACGTTAGAACTTACGGCAGTGGATGCGGAGGGAAAACGTCTGGAGAGTGGAAGCATTGTCAGCTTGGAGGGGACAGAATGGACCAATGCCGGCGGCGAAAAGTATTTTTTTGCAGAGGCCGGTGCTTATACCCATGAGACTCTGGTTAGAGGCTCTGCACTGACCATATTGGCCTTTGAGTCTGCACTGGGAAAAGTGGGAGCGTGGATGGTTTGTATCGGCATTGTGCTGTTTGCGTTTTCTACGATTCTCGGATGGGAGTATCATGGCGAGAAAGCCTTTGAGTATCTGCTTCAGACACATAAGTATAATATGGTCTATCGAATTGTCTTTTCGCTGATCGTATATGTGGGTGCAACCACTGCACTGGATCTGGTATGGAATTTCTCAGATATTGCCAATGCGCTGATGGCGATCCCGAACCTGATCTGTATGTTGGCATTGAGTGGCGTGATTGCCAAGGATGTCATGGAGTTTCAGAAAGTGATCAAGGAAGAAAAACAGAAGAAAAATTGATTTTTATACAGAATATTGCATAAAAAAAATCCATGTTTTCCGGTTCCTTTGACAGAATTCACAGAAATGCATGGGAAGTCTTGCAAAAAAATACATTATCAGTTATAGTGATGTTTGTACTAAGAAGCGAGGAAGAGGATAATCATGAGTAAAAAAGAGATAACCGTATCAGAAGTGTCAAAAAAGCATGACAATCCAATTGCCGAGTTAGTCCAGGTAGCTTGTCAGTTTGACAGCAATATAACGCTGGAGAGTGACAATCGCAAGATTAACGCGAAAAGTATTATGGGCATCATGGCATTTAATCCATCAAAGGGAATGACTGTAAATATCGTGGCTGATGGTGCAGATGAAGAGGAAGCCATTTTAGCAATGGAAAAGTTTTTAGTTTGTGATTAATTTTCAGGAGGGAATTAAAATGCAGAAGAAAGCAGAAGTTAAAGCATCAGCAGTTAAGGCAACAGAGTCCAAGGCAGCAGCACCTAAGGCTACAGAGGTAAAGAAGCCTGTAGAGGTAAAGGCAGCAGAGGTTAAGGAAGTGGCTAAGGCAGCAGAGGTAAAGGCAGCAGAGGTTAAGGAAGCTGTAAAGGCAGCTAAGACAACCGCAGCAAAGAAACCGGCAGCAAAGAAGGCTGAGAAGAAAGAGATGGTACCTGAGGTATATGTTCAGTTCTACGGCAATGAGTCCGCAGTGAAGGATGTAGTGGAGAGAGCAAAAGAGGCATTTGTTGCAGAGGGCCACAGAGCATCTTCCATCAAGTCTCTTAAGGTATATTTAAAGCCGGAAGAGTACGCTGCATATTATGTAATTAACGAGAAGAGTGTTGGACGCATCAACTTGTTCTAATTAATTTTGATCAGTACATACAAAACCGCATCGGTCATATGACCGATGCGGTTTTTTTCATGTGCGCCTTGCGGCGCACATTTCATATGTTCAGAATACTTTTTACTGCTTCTGATCTGCTTTGTAACGTTCTACCAACCGGAGAATACGCTCATGGGGATCCAACAGCTCACTGATGGAAGAATCATGGTTCAAGGTATCGATGATGTAAGCGATATACTTACTCATATCACAGTTGATGTAATAAGGACGCTGTAAAAGTTCCGGGGTCTGATAGGTCAGGTTGGTGGTCACAACCTTAAAGATAATGCCTTCTTCCACTGCCTTGTCGAATTTTTCCAAGCCGTTGGTGAAAAGACCGAAGGTAGCCACAACGAAAATGCGGTTTGCCTTGCGCTTTTTCAACTCGGTAGCCACATCGATCATACTGTCTCCGGAGGAGATCATGTCATCGATAATCAGAATGTCCTTGCCCTCCACAGAAGAACCCAGGAATTCATGGGCTACGATAGGGTTACGTCCGTCCACGATTTTGCTGTAATCCCGGCGCTTGTAGAACATACCGATGTCGATGCCAAGAACGTTGGCAAGATAGATGGCACGTCCGGTAGCACCTTCATCCGGGCTGACGATCATCAAATGGTCAGAATCGATCTGAAGATCCTTTACATTTTTGCAGATACCTTTGATAAACTGATAAGCCGGCTGTACAGATTCGAATCCTTTTAACGGGATGGAATTTAATACACGGGGATCGTGTGCATCAAATGTGATGATGTTGTCCACACCCATATTTACCAGCTCCTGCAGAGCTATTGCACAGTCCATGGACTCTCTGGTGGTACGTCTGTGCTGGCGACTCTCATAGAGGAACGGAATGATGACGGTGATACGTCTGGCCTTTCCTCCGCAGGCAGCAATGATACGTTTCAGATCCGCATAGTGATCATCCGGTGACATATGGTTGGTATGTCCGCAGATGGAATAGGTAATGCTGTAGTTGGTAACATCTACCATAAGGAACAGATCATAGCCTCTGGCGCTTTCTGCCAGAACACCCTTTGCTTCGCCGGAGCCAAAACGCGGAGTGGATGCCTTTAAGATATAGGAATCACGCTGGTAGCTCTGCATAAAGGAATCATTGGGATGACGCAGCTGGCGATCCTTTCTCCAGCTGACAAGGTACTGATCTACCTTTTCACCTAATTCCTTGCAGCTCTGTAAGGGAATCATTCCAAGATTACCATATGGAACATTTTGTAGGGTTTTTTCTGTTTCTGACATTTGTAGGTCCTCCGTAAAATTTAGTGAAGTTTTTTTTGAAGCCGGATATCGTCTCCAAACAGCTTGATCATTGTGTAACAGCTGAAGATTCTGGAGCAGGTGCGCTCTGAGTAAATATCCGCTAGCTCATTCATATGCAAATTCGTTGAAATCAAAGTGGATTTCTTTCGAAGCATACGCTCGTTTAAACATAAAAATAGTTGGGAAACCGTAAAGGAATTGGCGATTTCTGTTCCCAAATCATCGATAATCAGTAGATCACAGTCAAACAGATTCTGATTGGCTGCCATGGCATCCGCATCTTTTTGAAATTTGCTCTTTTCTAATATATCAAATAATTGAAAAGATGTAAAATAAATTACTGAATGTCCCCGGTCCAAAAGTTCCTTTGCAACGCAGTTGGAGAGAAAAGTCTTTCCTACGCCGGTTTCTCCGTAAAAGAAGAGATTGGAAAACTCTTTGCCAAAATTCCGGATAAACTGTTTGCAGATCTCCACCGCTTCCACTGCCGTGTCATATGCGGAAAGCCCGGTGGAGGGGTTGATCTGATCTTTTGAGTAATATTTGAAGGAAAAATTTGAAAAGTTTTCCCTTTCCAGAATTTCCTTAATGTTGGACTGGGTATAGACCAGATCGATGGCTGCCTGCACGAAGCAGTGACAGCGCTTATTGCCAATAAATCCGGTATCTTTACAATCCGGACAGGTATAGACAGGATCGAGATATTTTTCCTCGTACCCCAGGGAGTGAATAATGGCAGCCTTCTCGTCCTTTAAAGCAGACAGCTGCTGATGCAGCGTCGTGAGAGCTTCTTCATCTCCGGCAATCAACCGCTTGGTACACTCCACAGAGAGTGTGGCAGTCTGGCTGTCGATTTCCTCTAAACGGGGGGATTTTGCATAAACTTCCCGCCTTCGTGCCTCCTGGATATGCTGATTGTGAAACTGCCTTGTATTATATGCGCGGATCAGTGTATCGTATTGAGAATTATTCAGTGACATAATCCGGTCTCCTTGCTATTGAATGGAACTGTTTAACAGCTGTTTTTCCAGTTGTTCATAATTGTAGCTTCGCTGAGGAAAATTGTTGAAACGTCCGCCGGCAGAAGGCTTTGCGCTGGTTGTGGCTTTCGGAGTGTATGTTTTGCTTTTCTTGAAAGCAGTGTCCAACAAGGCGATATCTTCCAGCTTATGTACGTTGTTTTTGTGCCAGCTTTCCAAAATGGTATCAGCATATTGAAAACTGGGCTGATTGGTGGCCTGGATAGTCCTCTTGCATGCCTCGGAAATGATATCCAGTGAAAAACCGAAAGTGTTGGTCCACTTGTCAATAAAGGCAAGTTCATAGTCCACCAGGTTCCGCCCGCTGATGCCGAAAGCCTTCATGATGCCGTAATAGGTCTGGGAGTGGATTCCCGCAGCCCGCTTGGCCTCCTCCACGGTCCGGATGGATGCGGAAGACCAGTTGATGGCAACTTTTTCCATATAACGAATGCTTTTGTGCCCCTTGTCTACACAGGATTCCACCAGGTATTCAATGAGATCTGCGGAAAGATGCAGCTCCTGGTGCCAATACATAATACACTCAATGTCATGGGTGGATAGAGGATGTCCCACATAGCGCTCGATAATAAAGAGCAGATTTTCGTGGTTTTCATTCTGCTGAAAACAGAGCATATCCTCTTTACTATAGGAAGGATGACTTTTGGGAGCAGAAACCGTTTCTGCCTGTGGGAGATCATGGGCAGGTGCTGCCAACTCGCTTTTGGACATGGAAACGTCGGAATCCAAAAAGCAGATTCCCACAAGTTGATCGTTGCTGTCATATTCTAATTTTAATACGTGCTTCTTTTCCCAATAAGCAAGAGCGCGTTTGATGTCTTTTTCTGTGTGGTCTAACTTGTCCGCCATCTTGGATATGGAAAAGCCTTCCGCAGAATTGATGCAGCGGAGCAGATACAGATAGATCTTGACATATTCTCCGTTGGCATCCGGCATCAACTCATCGATGAAGCTGTTGGGAACGCATGTTGCAGTCGTATTGTTGTTGATATGTAATGTGATATCTCTCATATTAAAACTCCCTTTACGCAAAAACCTTTTGCGAAAACTCAAAAGCATTATAGCATAGGAAATTTGAAAAGAGAAGAGCAAAAAAACGAAAAAAATCAGTAAAATCAAGGGTTTGAGAGGCCTGTGGAAACTGTGGATAATGTGGATAAGAAAAGAAAAAATAAAGGATAGGCGGAGAAAACAGGCAACAAAAAATCCACACCCTTTTCATGGGAGATGCCCACGAAAGAATGTGGATAATGTGGATAAGTTAAGACTGGAGGAGTTTTTCACCGATTTGATACACGTCTCCGGCCCCCATAGTTATCAACAGGTCATTGTTCATGATTTTTTCTGATAAATATTTTTCAATCGCTGCAAAATCCGGAAGATAAATACATTCTGTGCCCCGTTTCTTCAGCTCCTGCAGGATCAGTTCGGAGGTGATGCCTTCCGTGTTCTTCTCCCGGGCGGCATAGATGTCTGCCAAAATTACCAGGTCTGCCAAAGAAAGCGCTTCGCCAAAATCCTGGTAAAAGGCTTTTGTCCGGGAATAGGTATGGGGCTGGAACACGCAGACGATCCGGTTGTGGGGATAGTTTGCAGCCGCCTGAAGGGTTGCAGCCACCTCTGTGGGATGATGAGCATAGTCGTCGATGATGGTGGCCCCGTGGAAGGTTCCCTTGTATTCGAAACGTCGCTTGGCACCGCCGAATTTTGCCAGTCCTGCAGTGATGGTATCCATGGAAATTCCCATGATGCGGCATAGTGCCAGCGCAGCCAGGGAATTTACGACATTGTGGGAACCGGGTACGTGCAGGGTGACGGTTCCCAGTTCTTCGCCCTGATATACTGCTGTGTAGCAGGCGCATGCCTGCGCATCGTAAACAATATTTTTGGCATAATAGTCATCAGATTCGCATAAACCATAAGTAACAACATTACATGACAAGCCATCAGTGATGCTGCCGATCTCCTCGATTTCCCCGTTGATGATCAGAGTTCCCTGGTCGGCAGTATTGCCGGCAAACTGATGGAAGGAATGGCGGATATCTTCAATATCCTTAAAAAAGTCCAGATGTTCCGCTTCCACATTCGTGATAATGCTGTAACGGGGATGAAAATGTAAAAAGCTGTTGGTATACTCACAGGCTTCCGTCACAAAGATTTCGGACTGGCCTACCCGTATATTACCGCCGATGGAAGCGAGAATGCCGCCCACGGAAATGGTGGGATCTGACTTGGCCTCCAGCATGATTTGGGATACCATTGAGGTGGTGGTGGTTTTTCCGTGTGTACCTGCAACGGCCACAGAATCCCGGTAATTATCCATAATCTGTCCTAACAGTTCTGCACGGGACAACATGGGGATGCCCGCCTGCCTGGCTGCAGCATATTCCTCGTTATCCGGGTGAATGGCTGCGGTGTAGACCACCAGATCCGGGAGAACTTCTATATTAGAAGCTTTTTGACCAATGTAAATGGTAGCACCTTTTTGGGCAAGAAGATCGGTCAGATCAGATTGTTTGGAATCGGAGCCGGAAATAGGAAAACCCTCCTCCAGCAGGATTTCTGCAAGACCGCTCATGCTGATGCCGCCAATCCCGATGAAATGCACATGGATCGGTTCGTTAAAATTTAAATTGTACATGGTTGATACCTGCCTGATATAAGATTTGGGTAACGGTTTACCGGAAAAATAGCCGGTACCGTATTTCTCGTTTCCTATTATAAACTTATGCAGGACATTTGTAAAATTATTTGTGACTGTCGGGGATAAGACAATGACCCCTGTGGTCTGAAATGTCTGAATCTGAAATGTCTTGTGGAAAAATGGAAAATAATTACATAATTTGTAAAATTTAACTAAAAAGTACGAAAATAGGTAAAAAAATTATACATAATGCTATGCAATAAAAAAATTGTATGGTATAATTTTTCTATATCAACCAATGACGCAAGTGATGACTGACAGAAATGGACGAGAGGTGAATGACGTGATTAAAAAAGAGATGATTGCCATGTTATTGGCAGGCGGCCAGGGAAGCCGTCTTGGTGTATTGACTGCCGGCGTAGCTAAACCAGCGGTGGCGTTCGGCGGCAAGTATCGTATTATCGATTTCCCATTGAGCAATTGTATTAATTCAGGTATTGATACCGTGGGTGTGTTGACCCAGTATCAGCCATTGCGATTAAACAGACATATCGGTATCGGAATTCCGTGGGATTTAGACCGTAATAATGGCGGAGTTACAGTGCTGCCACCCTATGAGAAGAGTGACAACAGCGAGTGGTATACCGGAACAGCAAACGCAATTTATCAGAATCTGCGCTATATGGACAGTTATGATCCGGATTATGTGCTGATTTTATCCGGCGATCACATCTACAAGATGGATTATGAGGTAATGCTTGATTTCCACAAGGCGAACAATGCAGATATTACCATAGCCACCATGCCGGTGCCCATCGAGGAGGCCAGCCGTTTCGGTGTTGTACTTACAGACGAGCATAAGCGCATTACCGAGTTTGAGGAGAAGCCGGAGCATCCCAGAAGCA
>JBJELW010000055.1:0-21960 GCA_051879315.1 Roseburia sp. | reverse complement strand
TAAACGGAGAGGGTGGGATTCGAACCCACGCGCCCTTGCGGACAAACGGTTTTCAAGACCGCCTCGTTATGACCACTTCGATACCTCTCCATATGCAATTATCGTCTCGACTGACGCATTAGTGATTGTATCATTAAACATTTACTCTGTCAACAAACTTTTTACATTTTTTCTATTTTTTTGACTGTTCAGGGCCTGTCTCACAAATGCATCCTTTTTACAAATGCTTCCGCCACCAAAAGATCCTCCGGAGTGGTGATCTTGATATTGCAATAATCCCCGAAAATCACATGAACACTGCAGCCACCATACTGTTCCACCACCATGGCATCGTCCGTGATGGCAGTATTCTCTTTTTGCAGCATACACTCATAGGAAGACATAATCAGTTCCCTGGAGAAGCTCTGGGGTGTCTGAACACTCCACATCTGATCCCGTCTTGGGGTATCTATCACCACCCCTGACTCATCCACCTGTTTAATGGTATCTTTCACTGGAACTGCAGCGATATTGGCACCACACTTTTTTACATCTTCCATAGCCGAAGCAATCAGTTCCTGACTGAGAAAGGGTCTGGCTCCGTCATGGATCAGAACATAATCCGCATCAGGGCACGCTTTCAGCCCTTCATATACGGAATGGTAACGTTCCTTTCCGCCCTCCACAATGTGGGTTACTTTCGTAAAGTGATACTTTTCCACAATCTCTTTCCGACAAAACTCCTGCTCACCGGCACCCACCACCAGCACAATCTCGTCCACCGCACTGTCCGAAAAAGCCTGCAGCGCATAGTAAATCACGGGCTTTCCCGCCAGCATCATATATTGTTTATGGACCTGACTGTTCATGCGGCTGCCCTTTCCCGCAGAAAGTACAATGGCAACAAACTTGTTCATATCAGCGTTCTCCCAATCGTAGATTCGGTACGGCATTCAGATCCCATCCACTTCGGACACCGGCCTTGTAATCATAATAGGCCGCCGCGCCGATCATGGCTGCATTGTCTGTGCACAAAATCGGGGACGGATGATAGAATGCAATATTTCTTTCTTCACATGCCTGTCTCATTGCCTCCCGAAGGGTACCGTTAGATGCCACTCCCCCTGCTATGGCAAACTTTGTGGCATGGTACTGTTCTGCTGCACGCATGGCATTTCCCACCAGCACATCGATCACTGCCTTCTGGAAAGATGCCGCCACATCCTCCTGTACCACAGGGATATTCTTCATATTACATCCATTGATATAATTCAGCACCGCAGACTTTAATCCACTGAAACTGAAATCATAGGCATCATCCGCCACTTTGGGACGGGGAAACTCCACCGCTTGGGGATTGCCGATTTTTGAAACCCGCTCGATCTTCGGTCCGCCGGGATATCCCAATCCGATAGCACGGGCCACCTTATCAAAAGCCTCCCCTGCCGCATCATCTCTGGTTCTCCCTAAAATCTCGTATTTCCCATAATCCGCCACATTCACCAGATGAGTGTGACCACCGGATACCACCAGGCACAAAAAAGGTGGCTCCAGTTCTTTATTTTCTATATAATTAGCGCTAATGTGTCCCTCAATGTGATGCACTCCAATCAACGGAAGTTTTCTGGCATAGCTGATTGCCTTCGCCTCGGCAACTCCCACCAGCAGGGCTCCCACCAGTCCGGGACCATAGGTCACCGCAACGGCATCCAGATCTTCCCAGTCTGCCTGGGCCTGCTGCATCGCCTCCGTAATCACCTGATTGATTTTTTCAATATGCTTTCGGGAAGCAATTTCCGGAACCACGCCGCCATAAAGTGTATGCAGATCAATCTGCGAGGAAATTACATTAGACTGCACATCTCTCCCATTCACCACTACCGCTGCTGCTGTCTCATCACAGGAGCTTTCGATTGCCAATATTGCGATATCCTCACTCTTCTTCTGCATTGCTATCACTTCCTTCTACTATTGCAAACCCGTAGATCTTCCACTTCCCGGTGCTGTCCTTACGCAGCACATACTGCTGACTCACCCGATTAAACGCACTGTCCGACTGTAAAAAATAAGATGCAGTGACATAGGCGCACTCGTATCCCTGCACCTTCTGATAATCCACATCACTGCTATCGCATACGGATGTGGTGGCAATGATCTTATTTTCTGCATGATAAGATGCCACATCTGCACGCAACGTCTCCTGATACTGCTCCAAGGGATTATTTTCCTGTAACTCAGTATCCATCATTTTCCAGATCTGCTCCGCCATGGCTTCAAATTCCGCTTCGGTATATTCCTCATTATATACGCAGACTAAAATCCGGTTATAAAATTTTATCACTTCCCGCGGAGTAGCCGGATAGGATGTATCCAGATTCTTCGTGGTAACTTTTGTGATCTCACTGATCTCCGGTGTATCCTGCACACTTTCAGTGGTGCGATTGGATAGATAATAATAAAATCCCACCACCAAAGCAACACACACAATACCAGCCAGGATCATCCGTACCTGTTTCATGGTTATTCCTCCTCGAAATCCAGTTCGACGGACATGCCATCCTTTCCCAGATGGGCATTTGAATAAATTGCTCGTACCTGATCCATATAACTTTCCCCATGCACCAGGGACGGGCTGAAATGGGTCAGCCACAATTCCTTCACATGGGCATCCTCCGCCAATTGGGCAGCCTCATAGAAAGTCATATGTTTATATTGCTTTGCCTTCTTAATTTTTTCCTTTTCCGCATACATTCCCTCGCAGATAAAAAGATCCGCGTTTTCCGCGTTGACACGTATGCTCTCTGTTGGTCTCGTATCTGTGGTATAAGTCACCTTGATTCCTTTGCGGGCATTACCCAATACCATATCCGGTGTAAAATGTCCCTCCGGTGCATCCACATTCTGTCCCTTCTGCAAAATACTCCAGTATTTCTTAGGAATCCCATACTTTTCCGCCTGCTCCACAGAAAACCGGCCCGCCCGGGCGATTTCCAATGTATATCCATAACAGATCACGTTATGGTTCACCCGAAATGCCTTAATGCGGTATCCGTTCAACTCCAGACACTGCTCCGGCTCTGTCAACTCTATAAACGAAAGGGAAAAGGGCAGTTCCGGCGCAATAACCCGCAGCGCACTTACCACGCGCTCCAGCCCTTTCGGTCCTACCAAAGTCACCGGCTCCGTCCGGTCGGCATTCCCCATTGCCAACAGGATTCCCACCAGACCACTGATGTGATCTGCGTGATAGTGGGTGAAACAAATAGTGTCAATGGATTTAAAATTCCATCCCTTTTCCTTAATGGCAATCTGTGTACCTTCTCCGCAGTCAATCAAAAGATTGCTGCCATTATATCTGGTCATAAGGGATGTAAGCCACCGATAAGGCAGCGGCATCATTCCCCCTGTACCCAACAAACAGACATCTAACATACTCTAACCTACTCTAATCTCAAACAAACTCTGTCACATCCCCGGTATCTACCGCCACCTGAAGTTGTGTGATCCACTGATCATAACACGCCTCACAGATGCGCAGCCTGTCTCTTCTGCCGTCCTTTGCAGAAAAATAACCCCATTCCTTCTCTATATACAAGTAATCTTCCTTTGCGGAATCCAACGGTTTGCCGCAAACATTACACACCTTCTGATTCATCATTCTGTGCACCTGCTCTTCCTCTCCCATATCCACCCATAGTAACACTTTCATTATAAGAAATTCTTTTGTTTCACAAAAGTGGAAATTACTGGTCCAGCGCCATCACCCAGGCATCCTCCACGGGCTTTTGATAAAAGTTTTTTCTGACACCGCAAGCAGTAAAACCCAGCTTTTCATACAGTGCCCGGGCAGCCTCATTGGATGCTCTGACTTCCAATACAATATGGGATGCTCCCCGCTCCTTTGCCTGTTGCAACAGCTGCTGTAAGAGAGCACGCGCTACCCCTTTCCTTCGATATGCCGGATCCACAGCCACATTGGTGATTTCTCCCTCATCCGCCGCAAGATAGATCCCGCAATATCCGATACAGACTTCGTCCTCCCTCGCCACCAGAAAAATCACTCCATCCATATCCAATGTATCCCGAAACCCCTGCTCACTCCAGGGGACGGAAAAAAGCTGTTTTTCCAACGCTGCCACCTGCACCAGATCCTGTTCCTTCATGCTGTCGATGATCATTGCTGTCTCTCCAGTCTCTCCCTCTCTGCCTGGGACAGGCGCAGATAATCCGGCTTGTGATCTGCCGCGCTCTCATATCTGCCCTGCCGATAATATAGCAGACCCAGCGCTGCCACCGCTGCCGCCCGCTGCTTATTCACATGGGCCGGTGCGAACTGATATGGAACCCGGCAGTTCTGCCTTATCACATTTTCAAACACTGCCACGCCATCTCCCAAAAAGATTACCGGCTGCTGTTTTTCGTTTATCGTCTCCAGAATCTCTTCAATTCCCACCGCACACTGAGGCAGATCCGAGTACATCTCCCCCTCCTCATCAAAATGATAAATTCCGGTGTATGTCTGATTTCTTCTGGCGTCCATCAAGGGACAGATCAAGCTCTTCGCCCCATACAGATTATATGCCAACGCATCGATGGTAGGCACATGGACCAACGGTTTATCCAGCGCCAGGCCCAGCCCCTTAGCCGTGGCAGACCCGATCCGGAGTCCCGTAAAAGAGCCCGGTCCCCCCGCCACAGCGATGGCATCTAAGCTGTTCAAATCCAGTTCAATCATCTGCGCCAGTTGATCCAGCATGGGCAAAAGTGTCTGGGAATGAGTCTTTTTGTAATTCATGGTAAACTCTCCGCGGAGTTCCTGATCCTCCACCACTGCCACGCTGGCCACCAGTCCCGAACTGTCTAAGCCTAATATTTTCATTTTGTCACCTCTTCTATGGTAATACGCCGGTAGTCAAACCCTTTATCCAGATCCTTTTCAATAGTAATCTGCTTATATTTGGACGGCAACAATTCCTCAATCAGGTTTGCCCACTCGATCATGGTGACACCTTCTCCGTAAAAATAGTCCTCGTAGCCGATCTCCTCCATCTCCTCCACGTCCCCTATGCGATATACATCAAAATGATAAAAGGGCAGACGCCCCTCGTCATATACCTGCACAATGGTAAACGTGGGACTGCAGACAGATTCCGTGATCCCCAGTCCCCTGGCGATTCCCTGAGTCAGTACCGTTTTTCCCACGCCCAGATCTCCGATGATCGTATACAAATCTCCGGCCTGTGCCTGCTGTCCCAGCAAAACTCCTAATTTTTCTGTTTCCCCGGCACTCCATGTCTCATAAATCATATTACTTTCACGCCTTCATACAATTTTGATATTTTTCCAGACAACGGTCTGCCATCTCATGCAATGCTTCGTATTGGTCTCCCACTGCTTCCCTGGTGATAATATAAGCATATCTTCTGGAGGTGTAGATCAAAATCTGATGTTTGGTAGACTGCATTTTATAGATCTGATTCCAATCCAGTTCCTGGCTCTCTTCCCCAACAAACACCTTGATTCCATCATCCGAAAACCGATAACGGATTCCGTCCCTCAACCCATTGGAAGCCGCAATCTGCGCAGCTGCCTTCAGCTTTGAGTTTAATGGAAAATAAATCAGAAATACAATTCCCAGAAGTACATAAATGACCGTATAGTTACTATGCTCCCCATTGTACGCATAAGCTGCCATAGCAAAAGCCAGTATGGCAAAAAAGATGGAGAGGGGTCCATGAATGCTGGTATAAATATGACGCATATGAAACCGATACATGTCCTTTTGCGTTAATTTCACTTCAAACTCTACAGGCATACCGCGCCTCCTTACCCTTTCACACTCCCCATTTGTCTAACAGTATAGCATTTCTTCATCTAAGAAACAACCTTTTAGATTCCCTTCATGGTAAGCTGGATTCGCTGCTTTTTCAGATCCACACTCATCACTTTTACTTCCACAATATCTCCCACGCTGACCACTTCCAGCGGATGCTTGATGTACTTCTCACTCATCTGGGAAATATGCACCAGTCCATCCTGATGCACACCAATATCTACGAATGCGCCAAAGTCGATGACGTTTCGCACCGTTCCCTTCAACACCATTCCCTCCGTCAGGTCCTCCATAGCCAGCACATCGCTGCGCAGGATGGGTGCCGGCATATCATCTCTCGGATCTCTGGCCGGCTTTTCCAGCTCCTTAACAATATCCCGCAGAGTGATCTCGCCAATTCCCAGCTGCTGGGCCGTCTTCTTGTAATCCTTCACCTTTTTGGAAATTCCAGTCAGATTCCGGTTGGCTACATCCTCCATGGTATAGCCCAGACTGGTCAAAAGTTCCGTTGCCGCTTTATAACTCTCCGGATGCACACCGGTGGAATCCAAAGGATTCTTCCCACCGGAAATACGCATAAAGCCGGCGCACTGCTCGTAAGCTTTGGGACCAAGCTTGGCCACTTTAAGAAGCTGGCTGCGGCTGGTAAACTGCCCGTTCTCCTCCCGATAAGCCACGATATTTTTTGCGATGGGCTTACTGATTCCGGAAATGTATTCCATCAGAGATGCAGATGCGGTATTTAAGTCCACACCCACCTTATTCACACAGTCCTCCACCACACCGCCTAAAGCTTCGCTCAGCTTTTTCTGATTCATATCATGCTGATACTGTCCCACTCCAATGGATTTGGGATCGATCTTTACCAGCTCCGCCAGCGGATCCTGCAGACGTCTGGCCATGGAGGTGGCACTTCGCTGGCCCACGTCAAAATTAGGAAACTCCTCCGTTGCCAATTTGCTGGCAGAGTAAACGGAAGCCCCCGCCTCGTTTACAATAATATACTGCACCTTCACCGGCAGTTCCTTCAATAGTTCCACAATCACCTGCTCGGACTCCCGGGATGCCGTTCCATTTCCCAGGGAAATCAGAGTAATATGGTATTTTGCAATCAGCTTCTTCAGCACGGCCTTTGCCTCTGCCACCTTATTCTGGGGTGCAGTGGGATAAATCACCGTGGTATCCAATACCTTTCCGGTGGCATCCACCACAGCCAGCTTACATCCGGTACGGAATGCCGGATCCCAGCCCAGCACCACCTGTCCTGCAATGGGCGGCTGCATGAGAAGCTGCTCTAAATTCTTTCCAAAGACCTTGATGGCTCCATCCTCCGCTGTCTCGGTGAGACTGCTGCGGATCTCCCGCTCGATGGCCGGAGCGATGAGACGCTGATAGCTGTCCTCCACCACTTCCTGTAAAATAGGGGTGGTATAGGGATTATCCCGGGTAATAACCTGTTTGGTCAGATAATTAATAATCTGCTCCACCGGAGCCTCCACCTTCACGGTAAGAATCTTCTCTGCTTCACCGCGGTTGATGGCCAGGATCCGATGCCCCGCCAGTTTTGCCAGCGGCTCATCAAAGTCATAATACATCTCATAAACCGATTCTGTCTCCGGATCCTTTGCAGTGGAAAGAATCCGTCCCTGCTTCATGGTGAGTTCCCGGATACGGATGCGGTAATCCGCCTCATCAGAAATACGCTCCGCTAAAATATCCTTTGCTCCGTCAATGGCCTCCTGGGGAGTATTTACCTCCTTCTCCGGATTCACAAACTTTTCTGCTTCCTTTTCCACCGGCTCCTTGGTCATCTGAAGAACAATCACATTTGCCAAAGGCTCTAATCCCTTTTCCTTGGCAATGGTGGCACGGGTACGACGCTTGGGCCGATAGGGGCGGTACAGATCCTCCACCACCACAAGTGTCTCCGCAGCCTCAATCTGTGCCCGAAGCTCCGGAGTCAGCTTGCCCTGTTCTTCAATTACGGCAATGGCCTGTTCCTTCTTCTCCTGAAGATTTCTAAGATACCCTAATCGTTCAAAGAGGTTACGCAGTACCTCATCATTTAAGGAACCGGTGACCTCTTTTCGGTATCGGGCAATAAAAGGAATGGTATTGCCTTCGTCTATTAATTTTACGGCAGCTTCCGCCTGGGTCTTTTTGATTCCCAGCTCCTCTGCCAACTTTGCAATGATATCCATATCTAAATCCTCTTTTTCTTTTTGTGTTTGACTATACAAGGTTTATGTCCTTGCCATTATACACAAAAAGCGCCTTTTCATCAAGTCGCAAGGTAATCGATGTTGGCACCCTTCAACTGGGCCGCATCCTGTGCCTTCCGCTGCTGCTGATATGGATTGGACTCGTTCGGATATTTTATCATAGTACGTGTCTCTCCTCCGGACACATATACCCTTCCACATTCCGGACAGGTGGCGGTGTGCAGGCTGACACTGGCAGAAACCACTTCTCCCCCCTGCTGCGCTGCCTTGTTGTAAGCATTGGATACATGTTCCGCCTCATGGGCCGCCACACGGACTCCCGCTGCTTCCGGAGAAACATGAGCCGCCGCCTTGAAAGATACATTCTCATCAGAGCCATCCTGATACTTGCGGTTCTTACAGGTCTGGCACTCCTCCCCGCCATTCACTCCCCGGGTCTTACCCTGACTCCCGGATTCTGACGGATATCCCCCGATTCCATATATTCCATTTCCTGTATAAGGCATTCCACCTAACGCACCAATCGGCATATGCTCCGCCTCCCTTCTGATCCAAGTCCTTCTAAAGAAATCATAACACCCGCCCCCGACAAATGCAACACCGCTTTGACAATTCCTGACAGGCACTGTATAATTCGGTAGGAATGTATGTTATTTCATTTTCGGAGGTTCTTATGAAGAAAAAATCACACCCCCAAAATCCTGCTTTGGATCGTGTATTTTATATTATAGGCTGGGTCACGTTAGCCCTGGTGGCTGTTTACTTTCTAATCAGCTATATCACGGGCTTCCAGCTGTCCCGTCATATTGCACCATGTTATTTCCACGCCATAACCGGCCTGTACTGTCCGGGCTGCGGCGGCACCAGATCCATTAATTTTCTGTTGCAGGGACGTTGCTTTTTGTCTTTCTTCTACCATCCTTTTGTCCTATACTGTGTGGTGGTGGGCGGATACTTTATGATCAGCCAGACTGTGGGGTTGATTGCAAAAAAGAATTTCCGTTTCATCCTGCATTACCACGACTGGATGCTGTGGGCTGCCCTGTTTCTCGTCGCAACGAATTTCATTATAAAGAATCTTTTTCTCCTGGCTTGGGGAATTGATCTGCTACCACTAAAATAAAAAATCCCTTTTCGGATCTGTGTTTTCGAGAATGAATTTTGCTATTCATCGAAAAATAAATATCCGAAAAAGGATTTCTTTTATTTTACACGGATCATCTGAATTACATCAGCAAGCTGTTCTGCCTTCTTCGCGTAATCCGCTTCCGTCATAAGGGAGGTAACAAATCCGGTCTCACCGGAAACGCCTTCCACTTTCACGATTTCCACATCCCCAAAAGCTGCACGGACTGTCGTCTCATCTGCGGTAGTTCTCACGAAGAAACGATTCTCAGACAAACCGGGATCCACCAGCTGCAGTTTCTCCGGACGCCACTCCAATGGAATATGCTTGTCCAGATGCTTGGCACTCTCCACCATATCTACTACCACCGCGCTGGCTGTGGGAAGTTTTCCCGCCCCGCTGCCGTAGAACATGGCATCTCCCAACACGTTTCCGTGAACAAACACGGCATTGTACACGTCATTCACTGAGTACAGAGGGTGCTCCGGTGCCAGCAGACAGGGTGCCACCATGACACTGTAGCTGTCACCCGCCTTTTTGCTGGTGGCCAGAAGCTTGATGGCCCGTCCCATCGCCTTGGCATATTTGATATCCACTGCAGTGATCTTGCTGATTCCCTCGGTATGAATATCGTTGAAGTCCACCTGCTGTCCACATACCAGGGATGTGAGGATAGCGATTTTACGGCAGGCATCATAGCCTTCCACATCCGCAGTAGGATCCTTCTCAGCATATCCTTTGTTCTGTGCATCCTTTAACACGTCCGCAAACTCAGATCCCTCCACGGTCATCTTCGTCATCATATAGTTTGTGGTTCCATTTAAGATACCGGTAATTTCCTCCACCACATCCGCAACCAGACACCGGTTGATACTGCGGATGATGGGAATTCCGCCACCCACGCTGGCCTCGAACATGAAGTTCACGTTATGAGCCTTGGCTATGGCGATCAACTCAGATCCTTTTTCCGCTACCAGTGCCTTGTTGGAAGTAGCCACATGCTTGCCTGCCTCTAACATTGCTTTTACAAAAGTGAAAGCCGGTTCCACTCCACCCATGGTCTCCACCACAAGGCGAATCTCCGGATCCTGTGCAATGATCTGATAATCGTGTACAATCTTATCTTGAATCGGATCACCTTCAAACTCACGCAGATCCAGTACATACTTTACTTCAATGACGTCACCTGCATGCTTTGCAATGCTTTCCCGATTGATCTCCAATACTTCCACTACACCGGAACCGATGGTTCCGTATCCCATTACTGCTGCTTTAATCATTTTGTCACTCCCTAGATAATATTTTCAAATAGTGTATTCCATCCTGTGCTTCCACCCGGTCTACCATCTGTGAAAGATCTCCGGTTTCCTTCAGCACATCAATGCTTAAAGTCAGGGACGCAACCCCGTTCACCGGTATGGACTGATGGATGGTCAGAATGTTGGCATGAAACTCTGCCACGATATTTAAAACAGTGGACAACAAACCCGGTTCATCATCCAGCTGAATTACCATCGTTATGGTTCTTCCCTTTGCATTGTCATGGAAGGGGAAGATATCATCCTTATACTTGTAAAAGGAACTTCGGCTGATCTCCACCTTTTCCGTCGCTTCCTGCACGGATAATGCTTTACCGGAATCCAACAGGCGCTTGGCCTCTACCACCTTCAACAACACTTCAGGTACAGCCTTTTCCTTTAACACATAGTATTTTGTGTTATCTGCCATATTACACCTCCTGGTGTTTGCGGTACAACTACATCTGTACTCACATGGAAGATAGTATCATATTACCACAGGGATGACAAGGGCGATTTTTATTTTTTTGAAGGTGGCGGCGATTGCTGCACCCGCCGTCTGCTCTCCTGTTTTCGCACGAACCGGTCCCGGGACACTTCCATATCCGCCTGACTATTTTCGTTGTAATCATAGCGGTAGTTTCCCCACTTCATTTTATATTTTCCATAAACTGCCACATAGAAGATCACAGCCGCCAATATTCCAATGACTGCCGCAATCAGGAGTTCCGATAATGTAATTACCATAAATAAATTCCTCCTAACACTGCCAGTGCAAAGGCCAGAATGCCGATTCCAAGGCTGGTCAGAAACAGCTTTGTCTTATTTACCGGCAATACTCCACAGGTCTTTCCTGTCTGCCCATTCACAGAATAATAGTAGATTTCCCCATCCTTATTGTAGGTGATCGTCCAGATCGGGCACAGAGTATAACTCCATTTTTCTGACAAAAGCTGATGGGAAAAACGCCGCACATTCACACGAGTATATCCGGTGATACTATCCCGCAGGATATCCCTGGTGTATTCCTTCACTTCCTCCTGGGCCTGTTTCTCAAAATCCGTCCTTTCCATATCCCGTTTTTCCGCCTGAAATCCGGAAAGGTAACCCACATGAAAAGGCTCTGCACTGGTCATGTCAAAAGGCAGTACATTTTCCACCAGTTTCCGGTTGGCCTTTTTCAAAGCTATGTATTCCAGATTATCAAAGTTTACGGTACCGGCGCGCTGTACATCATAGATCTTGGTTTCTGTGATCTCGTCCTGTCCGCTCCGGTAGGTGCGCTCCCTGCATCCCTCCGCCGTCATATCTCCTCTGGTCTTTGCCTTCAAACGCCAGAAGGGAAAATACACTCCGGACAGATTCTCGATAGATTTATGACTGAAAAAACCTTTGGGAACAAACTTCTTTTTTCCAACAAACTCTGCGAAATGCTGTTTCGCTTTTTCCTGGTCCACCCGAAAAGGAATTACCAGATCCGGTGTAAACTTTCCATCCAGCTTTCCGGTCAATACCACTGGATTGTGACAATAATAACAGAAGGTGGATGCCGTGGTTTCCTCCTCCGTTACAATCTCAGCCCCGCAGCTGGGACAGGTATAGAGAACTCCGCCTTCCCCGGGAGCCTTTTCATTCTCTCCTCCTATGGAATCCTGGTCATAGTTTTCCTTTTTTTCTTCACTTTGCAAATCAGGCGCAAGCTGTTCCAGCTGCGCCTGAGAAAAGTGAGAATTGCAGTACTCGCAATGATAATCTCCCGATGTGGGTGAAAACTTCAAATCACCGTCACAATTAGGACATTTATAACTGATAACTGCCATATTTCTCTCCTTATATGATTTAAACTTGGTCTATGCTCTGGGTTTTCCGCAGTTGCTGCAGAACTTACCCTTATTCACAGTTCCGCATTCACAGGTCCAGTCCTGAGAAACCACCGGCATAGGCTTACCACACTCGCTGCAGAACTTTCCGGTATTTACCGCACCACACTCACAGGTCCAGCCTGTTGCTGCAGGTTCCGGAGCCGGCTGAGGCTTTCCACAGTTGCTGCAGAACTTTCCGGTATTTGTCTGTCCGCACTCACAGGTCCAGCCACCTGCCTGCGGAGCCGCCTGCTGGGGTGCTGCCTGCTGGGGTGTTCCCTGGCCTACTGCACCCGCTGCACCCACGGCCATATTTCCGTTGCCGCCCTGGCTCATTCCGGCAGTCATCTGGTTCAAGCTGTCCATGGAAGAATTAAATGCATTCATTCCCATGCCAACTCCCATGAATCCTGTCATGGCGCCTGCAGAATTAGAGCCTGCATCCCGGATACCTTCTGTAATATTGCTTACTGCCATACCACGAAGTACGCTGGGATCTCCGCCCATCATAGCGCCCTTGTTTCTCATGTTGATCAGATCCTGAGAATCCTTGTCGTAAGAAACGGTGAATCCTACTGCCTGAATCTCCATACCACGCATCTGGTTCCACTCTTCGTCCAGAGTCTGTGCCATGTATTTTGCGATTTCACGCTCTTTTCCACGTACATAGGAAATACGGATACCATCCTGGGACATCTGATTGATGGAAGACTCCAATGCCTGAAGGAACTCCTCTCCATACTGCTCTGCGATGGCAGGGAACTCTACTTTATCCTTATTTCTCGGGATAACTTCCTGGTAGAACTGCAGCGGGTTTACAATCTTCACAGAATAGGTACCATGTGCCCGCAGACTAAGCTCTGCATTGTAAAAGTTATCAAAGTAGTTGATGGGATTGTGCGTACCAAACTTAATTCCCTTAATCTCCTGCAGATTGATGAAATACACCTTCTGTGCGGTAGGTGTCTGTCCGCCGTACTTGATACGGTTGAAGGATTCCTTCAAAGTATCTCCGAACTGTCCGTTAAAAAGGGACGGCAGGGAAGAGTTATCCACCTTGTAATATCCAGGCTCTGCGGTGTAATCCACCACTTTACCGCCATCCACCAACATCATGAACTGGTTGTCATATACATGGATAATGGACCCGTTGCTGACTGTGTTATCTGTTCCCTTGGTGTTCTGTCCCTTGCGGAGCAGTACTCCGCTGGTAAATACAGTCTGGTCTCCCATATCATTGGCTTCCATTACCTCTAACCACTGATCTGCAAAACCTCCGCCTACTGCTGATGCAATTGCCTTAATAATTCCCATTTTCTTCCTCCTGTTTAAAAAAAATTATATTGTTATACTTTTTGGTATGAAACCTCATAATAGTGATGCAGGCTCCAGACGGACAGATTTAACTCCTGCACGCCACTTCCGCAATATTCGCAAAACTTGGCTCCCAGATTGGTAATGGGTGCCCCACACTGGGGACAGGTCAGCCCAACACCGCCATCCACATTTGCCTTGGACGCATCCTGTATGTACATCAATTCTATGTTGTATTTCGTCTGGGTCTTTAACTCTTTTCTTCCCTCAATGACCGTTCCGTCTTTCTCCTTGTAATGAAAGTATCCCACCGCACTTTGCAGTGTGATGATACAACGCCCACTGTTTTTCTCATATTTAGCGATCTCGGTCTGGTGGATGTCAATATCCTGGAAGACCTCATTCACCCCTTCATTAAGGTTGGCATTGATGATGTTCTCCACTTCATCCCTCATATTGTCGGAGGGATCTTTTAACAATGCTATATTATTCGAAGAAATCGCCAGAAATGCCTGCTTTAGCTTTTCCTCCGCCAGATTGCGGAATTCCATCCAGTTAAACCCTGGAAAATCCCGCTGAATCTGGGGTTCTAACAGCCGTGTCATACCAGACACAGACTTTGGGGTAAGGGCAAGTTCCTTCTCCTGTCTTTGGTATCCCTCAATAAAAGAATCTGTTCCAAACAACTGTCTGGAAGCACTTCTTAATTTGTGTCGCACGTACATTGTCAGCCCCCAGGCGCCCCCAACGCCACAGGCAATCAACACTGCTCCTATTATCCATCCAGTCATAATTATTCTTCTCCAATTTTAGCCGGACAGCCCAAGGATAACCATTTCAGGTATCCATTGATAAAAAGATCTATGCCGCCATCCAGTACTTGATCTGTATTACCGGTCTCCACACCGGTTCTTGTATCCTTCACCATTGTATATGGTTGCAACACATAGGAACGGATCTGATTTCCCCAACCGATCTCCGTCACATCCCCGCGGATATCGGCAGCCTTCTGGGCATTTTCCTGCTGCTTTAACATATAAAGCTTTGCCTTCAGCATCTGCATCGCCTTATCCTTATTCATATGCTGGGACCGCTCATTTTGACAGGTCACCACAATTCCTGTGGGGAAATGAGTGATACGGATGGCGGATGATGTCTTATTGATATGCTGTCCACCGGCTCCGCTGGAGCGATAGGTATCAATTCGGATATCCTCGTCCCGCACCTCAATATCAATGTCCTCCTCAATATCCGGCATAACATCGCAGGATACAAAGGATGTCTGACGTTTTCCCGCCGCATTGAAAGGGGAAATCCTCACCAGCCGGTGTACGCCCTTCTCTGACTTCAGATAACCGTAAGCATTCTCGCCGTTTACCTGGAAAGTAATGGACTTAATGCCGGCCTCATCCCCATCCAGGGAATCCAGCACTTCCAGTGTAAATCCCTTGTTTGCCGCCCAACGGCTGTACATACGGTACAACATGGCAGCCCAGTCACAGGACTCTGTTCCGCCTGCTCCGGCATGCAGGGACACGATAGCATTGTCCCCGTCGTATTCTCCGGAAAGCAATGTTTTAATACGGATCTTTTCGAAGCTCTCCTCGAATTCCTGCATTTCCGTATCCACCTCTGCCACCATATCCGGATCATTCTCCTCGTCTCCCATCTCAATCAGGGTGGCGATATCCTCCAGCTTTTGCTCCAGATTGTGATAAATTTCCACATCATCCTTGTAGCTTTTTAGCTCTTTCATTTTCTTTTGAGAAATTTCCGGATCATCCCAGAATCCCGGGGCCTCCATCTCTTTCTCCAATTCTTCGATCTTCTTTGACTTATTCGCTAAGTCAAAGTGAATCCCTCACTTCCTGCAGCGGAGCCTTGTAGGTTCCTAATTTGTATCGATATGGATCCAATTCAACCACAGTATCACCAACTTTCTTTTCAGAATTATATTCCCATTATACGAATTATCCGGGCAATCGTCAATCTACCAGATTGTGCAACTTGAGCTACTTTTAGCAACCATAAGTTGCGTTCAGAAATTCCCATCCATCAGAAAAAACCGGATCCGGCGGCATATCCTTTGTCCGAAAAACAAAACTTGCTCCACCACGATCCGGTCATTCATATTAGTCCTCTTCGTTCAACACTTCGATGGCTTTTACCACCTGATTATCCGACATAAAGTCATATTCGTCACTTTCCATATCTCCGGTGTACTCATATTCCAGTTCGATATCCGGCTCAATTCCCACACCATGTATGTAATCTCCATTTGGTGTGTAATATTTTGCAATGGTTATCTTCACGGCACTTCCATCCGAAAGTTGCTGCACGCCCTGCACAATTCCCTTTCCGAAGGTGGTGGTCCCGATCAGCGTTCCATAATCAAAGTCACGGATAGCTCCCGCAAAAATCTCGGAAGCACTGGCCGAATAGCCATTCACCAGCACCACGATGGGCATATCCAGATAAGTATCACCCTCAGAGTAATAATTCTGACGCTGGCCGTATTTGTCCTCAGTGTATACCACCACACCCTCCGGCAGGATCATATCCAGCATCTGCTGGCAGGACTCTAAGATTCCACCGCCATTGTCCCTCAGATCAATAATCATTTTCTCCATGCCCTGGGACTGTAAATCATTGATGGCATCCTCAAACTGTTCCGGTGTACTGTCCGTGAACTCCGTTACCTGTATTAAACCGATATCATCCGTGAGCATCTGGGAATCCACAGTTGGAATATCCACCTGGGCGCGCTCCACATCAAACTCCAGATAGTCACTCTCGCCTTCCCGGTATATCTGCAGATGAACCGTGGTTCCTTCCTCACCGCGAATATTGGTAACAAGCTTCGCCAACTCCATGCTGGTAGACTCGATATCATTTACCATGACAAGGATATCCCCTGCCTTAAGCCCGGCGCTCTTAGCAGGTGTTCCGTCATACACATGACTGACGGTTACCACCATGGTATCCGGATCCTGACTCAGCAATGCCCCGATTCCGTAATAATTGCCGGTGGTGGAAATCATCATATCCTCATACTCTTCTTCCGTATAATATACAGTATATGGATCTCCCACTCCCTCCAACAGGCCATGATAGATGCCATTCACCAGATCATCTTCATCCACATCCTCGTAATAGTTGCTCTCCACCATTTGGTAGAGCAGATCTACTTTATTCTCCACATCCTGGTTGAGCAGGGTACTACTGCCGCTGCCCTCATAGCTGCCGATATGAATATATCCCAGCCGCCACACAACCAAAAATACCACCAGCAGTACTGCCAGCATAGATGCCAGACCGGTGAGAAGACCACGTACATAATTCCCCTTACCGGACTCCTCAGGCACCTCCGTTTTTCTTTTCTTTTCCTGTTCCAATTCTTCCATCTCTATCCCTCTATTGCGCGCTCATTAAACCTTCAAATGCTTCCGAACCGTCATCCAGCTTCCCAGGAAGCCAATACCAATTCCCAACAACAATGCCACCGGCACCAGACTGGTAAAAAGTGTTTGTACCGGGATGAAATTCATCATGTTCGTCAGGAAATTAAATTTTTCTCCGATATAATCCACAATCTCATTGTACAGAAAATACAGCAGAACCATGGGCAGAGCTGATCCGACCAAACCGATCAAAATACCCTCCACAATAAACGGTGCCCGGACAAAGGTATCCGTTGCCCCTATCAGCTTCATGATTCCGATTTCCTCTCGTCTCACCGAGATACCTACAGTGACAGTGTTACTGATCAAAAATACAGCCACCACCAACAGGATCAGGATAATTCCCACCGAGATATAACTGATCAGTTTATTGAAATCTGACAGGGTATTGGCCACCGCCTCAGAATGATGTACTTCCCGAACGCCATCCACAGATTCCAGATAAGTCACAAGAGCATCCTGCATGGAAATATCATTCATGTATATCTGATAGCTGGCGGAATTTGCCAGCGGATTATCCGCGAATCCTGCAGCAGCCTCCTCAGACCCGGCAAAGTACTCCTCTTTATAGTTTTCCCAAGCTTCCTCCGCAGAGATAAATTCGTAGCTGGATACTTCCGGACGTTTGCGGATGATATCTCCAATCTCATCGATCTGTTCCTGGGTAATCCCCTCGTCAAAGAACACGGAGATGGCAACTCCTTCCTCTGCTTCCTTCACCATAGCCTGAAAATTTGACACAATGATGAAAAACAGGCCGAACAAAAAAATGCAGGCACACATAGTAGCAATAGATGCTATGGAAAACATTTTGTTTCGCCATATATTTTTGATTCCCTGCTTAATCGAATAAAAAAACGAACTAATTCTCATCGCCAACCCCTCCCATACTATCGCTGACGATGACTCCCTTTTTCATGGTAATCACCCGTTTTTTCATGGCTCTGACAATCTCGGTATTATGGGTAACCATCAGAACCGTGGTGCCGCGCTTATTGATCTCCTCCAGGAGTTTCATAATTTCCCATGTATTGTTGATGTCCAGATTACCTGTAGGCTCATCTGCCAGTAAAATCTTTGGTTCATTCACCAATGCCCTGGCGATAGCAACTCTCTGCTGCTCTCCTCCTGAAAGCTCTGAAGGACGGGATTTATATTTAGCGGCCAGTCCCACCATAGAAAGTATCTGTGGCACATTGCTTTTGATTTTGCGATTGGGAGTGCCGATTACTTTCTGGGCAAAAGCTACATTCTCATAGACATTTCGATCTTTCAACAAACGAAAATCCTGAAAAACCACACCCACATTCCTGCGGTATTTCGGGATTTGTTTTCTATGTATTGCACTGAGTTTGCGGTTGTTTATGGTGATCACACCAGAGGTGGGCTCCAGTTCTTTTAATAAAAGCTTAATCAGCGTGGACTTTCCGGATCCGCTGTCACCCACCACAAAAACGAATTCTCCTTCCTGAATGTGCAGGCTGATATCATCGATAGCCGGCACACCCTCCTTGTATTCTTTACTTACATGTTCCAGGTTAATCATGTGTTCCTCCTAAACCCTGCTTAGTAATCAAGCGTCTCCATGTACTTCATGTATTTTACTACCATTAGTGCAATTTTGAAGGTAATGGCATCTTCAAACACGCGAAGATCCAATCCAGTGCTCTTCTGTAACTTATCCAGCCGATACACCAGTGTATTCCGGTGAATGTACAGCTGTCTGGATGTTTCAGAAACATTGAGACTGTTTTCAAAAAACTTGTTGATGGTGGTCAATGTCTCATCGTCAAATTCATCCGGTGACTTTCCATCAAAAATTTCCCGGATAAACATCTTGCACAGTGGAATAGGCAGCTGATAAATCAACCTGCCAATGCCAAGAGCCGAATAAGCAATGATATTTTTCTCCTCGAAGAAAATCTTACCCACATCAAGAGCCATACTGGCCTCCTTATAGGAACGGGAAACATCCTTGATTTCGTTTACTACTGTACCATATGAAATATATGTTTCACAATGGGAATCTGTCTTAAATAAGTTTAAAATTACCTCGGCAATTTTTTCCAGATCCTCCGGGGTTTCATTATTTACCAATTCCTTCACGACAATAATGTTTTTTTCATCCACCGCAGTTACAAAGTCTCTTGTCTTTCCTCCGAAAAGACTGCGCACCTTCTCCAGCTCGTTGCCCTCTTTTTCCCGGTTGGTCTCCACAATATAAACCACACGCTTTGCATCGGTCTCGATATGAAGCTTTTTGGCACGATTGTAAATATCCACCAGCAACAGATTGTCCAACAGAAGATTTTTCACGAAATTATCCTTGTCGAAACGCTCTTTGTAGGCCACCAGAAGATTCTGAATCTGAAATGCAGCCATCTTCCCTACCATATACACATCCTCGCTGTCGCCGTAAGCCAACAGGACATATTCCAGCTGATGATCATCAAAAACTTTAAAAAACTGGCAGCCCTGTACCACCTGAGAATCCGCCGGAGACTCCACAAAAGCCAACGCGGGATTTACATAACTCTCCGCATCCGGAAATGTAGTAGCCAGCACCTTTCCCTCAGTATCAATCACGCAGAAATCTACTCTGGCAATCCCCTTCAATCCATCGATTGTATTCTGAAGTATTTGATTTGAAATCATCTGTTTTTCTCCTTCTTGCAATATGCTTTTTGCTTTCACCCCTGGTTCTAGACATGTTTCACAAAAAAGATTTCCGGTTTTTGTGAAACTTAGAACTCTTTACGTCCCATTTTAATGCAAAACTGTGAAAAAAGAAAGACTAAATATGAATTTTTTTATGCTAAAATTCCAAAAACCCCTCCCCCAGCACCTCCCGGGCATCCGTCACAATTACAAAGGCCTCCGGATCACAGGCTGCAATGACTTGTTTTAAATCCACAATCTGTTTTTTTGATACCACGCAGTAAAGCATTCGATGACTCTCGCCTGAGTACATACCCACCGCATCAATGCCGGTTACCCCGCGATGGATTCCGTTCATAATAGCCTGGGAAACTTCCCGGCTCTTGTTGGTTATGACAAATACAGCCCTGGCATACCGGGTTCCCTCCAGAATCGTATCGGTAAGCTCCGAAGTAATCACCACAGCAATCACTGCATAAAGCCCTGCCCGCCAGCCAAACCAGAATATACCTGCCAGGATGATTACTCCATCCAACAGCTGTAGGATCTGGGCAACTGACCATCGTCGGAATTTACATTGAAGTATGGCTGCCAAAAGATCCGTTCCACCGGTGGATCCATGAGCATAGAAAACAAGAGCCAGCCCCGTACCGGTGAGCACACCACCGTAAATAGAGGCCAGCATATAATCTCCCAGAGCCAGATTCCAATGGGGAAGCACATAAAGCCAAAAGGACAGCATGACGGTTGCAAATGCTGTCCTTTCCATAAAACGAGTCCCTTTGATGCGCCATCCTGCCGCAAACACAGGGATATTTAAAACAAGTGTGGTGCTCCACAGTGGAAGTTCCCAGGAAAAATATGTCTCCGCCAGATGTTTTAGCAAAATTGCCAGTCCACTGAATCCGCCTACCACCATTCCGGCCGCATCGTAAATGGAGGTAATGGCCACTGCCATCAGACAGGTACCCGCAGACATTCTGACATAATCAGCCACAATCTTTTTTCGCGAAGCAGAAAACATATTTTATCCATCCTTACTCTTTATTATATTCGTGTAATCTGCTTTTTAATTTTCTCTTATGAATCAGTTTTCCTGCCAGCTCCATAATCGAATGAATACGTGATCTTGGCATGAAATCATGGGACATTCCGTACCAGATTTTCACATCCAGCTTGTTTTTATTTTCCATCAGGAAATGTTCCTGATCCGGTGAGGGTAAAAGAGAAAAAACCACATCCGCCGAAGCACTGTTGATTTCATTGATTACCCGGTCTGTATCCCGCTGAGCACCTTCGATACTGCAGGTACCTGCGATTTCAAGCCTCTCATAATGATCTTTCAGTTTCTGCGTCATCTGCTCCAAATCTGCTTCAGACTCTGTCAAAAGAAACACTTTCTTCCGATTGCGCAGAATCCGTTTCATCAACTCTCGAAAAAATACGTGATCTACAATCTCACCGGTCCGCTGACCGGAGCTGATACCGGCTGCCAGAAGAATCTCCTTCTCCCCAATCACCGCCAGATCCAGTTGTCTGATACATTCCTTTACCGTCTCATCGCTTCCCGCCAGATCCAACTGACTCATAGTGATAGTACCAATGGTCTTCATCCCGCCGCCTTCCAGGTAACGCTCCACCTGGAACATGGAATCCTTCACCGTATAATTGTCGATTTCAATTCCCAATATATCAATTTTATTTTGCATCTTACACCTATTTAATATTCTGTCTGGATTTTATCGTTTTATACCTTTAATTTATATATCAAAGATTTTCTCCAAACTGTCAAGTGTTTTACACAAACTTTTTACAAACCCAACAAACTTTATCATTGTTTCACAAAACGTATGTTTGATTTTTGTAGTATTTTCCCCTGCAATTTTTTCATTTTTTTTGTGGATAATGTGAATAACTCGGTGCATAACTCTTTTTTTTCAAGTTTTCGACATTTTTCTCTGTGGATAACTTTTTCTGACAATTTCATTTTTTTGGCAATTATTTTTCGACATAATTTTCCAAATTGTGCACATTGTACATTTTGCATATTTTCCTGCGGATTTTAGAAAACGAATTGCAAAAAAACAGGTTGACAAAACCTATCTCCTATTTTTTCTTGGCTTGCGTGGGATTCCCAGGTGGATTATCTGTCAATCGAGTAGGAGGAATTTCTCTTATTTGAGAAATTCCGACCTCTCACACCACCG
>JBJELW010000054.1:0-22100 GCA_051879315.1 Roseburia sp. | reverse complement strand
GATATCCCCGTAAAAATGTGCCGCGGCTTACGGGGAAAACCAAGAAATTTAAAGTATCCCCGTAAAGAAGAAATATAGCATACGGGGAAAAACAGAAAAACCGGGATATCCCCGTAAAATTAAGCTGTACCTTGGGGAATCTCCTATAACCCAAATTTGCCCCCAACAATTCCTAGCCCAGCGCCCCGACAACCCCCAATTTGTAGAATTCCACAATCTTCAATTTATAGCCCCCTACAGACCGCAATTTATATCAATTCCCTACACCGGCAAACCACTGTGGTAGGATTTATTTCCTAACATATCAGACAGTGCCTGCAGCAGACTTTGGTAGTGGGCTGTGCCCACAGACAGGGAGAAAAGTTTCTCGGTCTCGTTCAGCACGGCTTTATATTTTTTATAGGCAATGTCGTAAAGATCAAAGAAAGACTGTTTGGAGGAGTGGTCTGTATCCCAGGGATTGTGCCATTGGCGGTGGCGCAGATTCAGCGGATCCTTGGTGAAGGTCAGCACATCATTTCCAATCAGGGTGGAAATGCAGGCATGGTGAAACAGCATTTCTTCCAGTTTCCGCAGGGCAATTTTTTTACTTCCGTCACGATCATACAGCAGCAGCAGATTCACATAGAAGGAGCGCAGCGCCCGCCGCATAAAGCCTGGAGAAAAATGGTACTCCCGGTATGTTTGGCGGAAAGCATAATTTAGGATACGGCTGATGACCGCCTGCTCCCGGTGGGTCAGCAGAACTACCCGGTTCTGATGAAAGCGGGAAGGCCGGATTCCCCGGTAGTAGGAAAGCATTTCTGCATCGATGTCCGTTTCTAAGTACATGTGCCGGGAAGTATAATTCTTCTTGTCTCCATATCGTGACTTGGCATAGATGTAGGGATGACAAGTGGTGTCCAAAATGTAGTGCCCTAAAAATCCTGCGATATATGCAGCAGCAATGGACTTGTCCTTCTCCTTTGAAAAAAGCGCATAGCTTTTTAATAAATACTGCAGCAGGGTTCCGGTGGATTGCTCATGGGCAATTACACCAATGTTGCCGTTCCGGTTTAAGTAGCAGGGCAGATAATAGAAAAATAAGTCCGGACCCTGAAGGCCGATGGTAAAAGCGTTGGGATGCTGTTTGATTTGATTTGTGAGTCTTCCCGGCAGGATTTTCTGACTCGTAGAGAGACCAAATAAGTAGTGTGTAGCAAAACCAGGCATAGGTAACCTCCGTAAAATATCTTATCGCTTCGCGCTGCTTTGAGGACAAGCCTCAGGGCATATTATATCGTGAGCAAAGCTCACGATCGACATTCGCCGCTCGTCAATCATGCAAGCACGTTGACTCGCTTGCGCTCATTATACCATCAATATGTGTAAAAAATTAAAATTTTATGAAATCTTAATGTAATATTGGGAAAGTCTTGATTTTTTTAGAGGGATTGTGTCATAATGTCCGCAGGATTTGTCCGGGAGGCTGTTCGGGAAAAAGGAACCATGTAAGAGGTGATTACAATTAAGAAAAAAACGGGTCAGATTTTAAAGTGGATATTCGTGATTGCCCTGATTGCAATTATTATATATACGTTTCGGGATTCAGCAGGACCGATTTTAGGAGAGCTGCTACAGACCTCTGTGTGGGTTATTATAGGAATCAGCGCAGCGGCTGTTCTGTATCATCTGATTGAGGCATGGATTACCTGCTCCTTTGCCAGAGTATATCAACCGGAATTTCGTTACTGGATGGGAGTGGAGAGCGCTTTCTACTGTTCCTTTTACCGGGTGGCAACATTAGGAAGCGGTGCCGGTGTGGCGGCGGTTGTATACTTTCACGAAAAAGGAATTGAACCAAGCAAGGGAACCGGTATGTATATGATGGAGTATGTGGTGCATAAGATATCATTGGCCTTTTTCTCCATTATATTTTTTGCATTGGACTTCGCTTTTATGAAGCAGTATTTCAGTGAATACTTTTATCTCCTGACTTTAGGATATGGAGTGACGGCAATTGTTTCCATGGGATTGATCCTGTTCTGCTGCTCTAAACAGTTTCACAGGTTTATCCTGTGGATTTGCGGGAAGATCAACCGCAAGGGAAAACTGGATGCACAGATTGCAGAATTAAGTGAGCAGTGCCGGATTATGGAGGATGCCACGGTAGAGCTTATGACAAGAAAGAAACTGGTGTGGGCCAATGTGGGGAAAAATCTTCTGAAATTCGCATGCTTTTATGGAATTCCGTTTATCATTCTCTATCAGGAGTATGGGATTGGACTGATACATATATGGGCAGTGACCTCTGTGGCTATCATGCTGGCGGCCGTTATACCTTCGCCGGCGGGGATCGGTTCTTCCGAGTTTGTATTTACTGCCATGTTTACCGTGTTAGTGGGCACGGGGGCAGCCGGTTCCGCAGCATTGTTGTATCGGTTTGCCACTTTTGTTCTGCCTTTTTTAATCGGAGCGGTGGTGGTAATCGTCCGCCACATCCGCAGACGGAGGAGTATGCGAAGAGCGGGCATCCAATAAAATGACATTTATAGAGGATATTTTTGTGTGGGAGAGCATGAGAAGAAAATATTCTCTGCATGAAATAATATGAAGACGGATGGGAGATACTATGGCAGATACGATACAGAAAAGAAAAATCGGAATAAGCGGAAGTACTCTGAAAATGATTGCCGTCATTACCATGTTGATTGATCATGTAGGGGCTGGTGTGCTGGGTAGATACCTTACCATGTATTCGTGGAATGCTACTCTCGGGGCGGATGTTTATGATACTTTGTGGATCATTTACAATGTAATGCGGGGAATCGGCAGAATTGCCTTTCCCATTTACTGTTTCCTGCTGGTGGAGGGCTTCACCCACACAAAAAGCGTGGGAAGATACAGTCTGCGCCTGTTGGTGTTCGCATTTGTTTCCGAGGTTCCTTTTGATCTGCTGTTTTGTGGGAAAACAGTGGATTTAAGCTACCAGAATGTGTTCTTTACCCTGTGGATTGGTCTTCTGGTGATGTGGGGCTACAAATGGATTGAGGAACGTCAGAAACTGCATGTGGTGGCAAAAGTGTTGTTGGATGTAATCATTCTTCTGGCGGGAATGGCGTTCGCGGATTTCCTGGCTACGGATTATTCCTACTATGGTGTATTTGCCATTACAATGCTCTATATTTTCCGGGAAAAGAAGGTGGCTCAGATTGTGGCGGGTTGTCTTTCTTTCCTGTGGGAGATTTGGGCGCCTGTTGCATTTATCCCCATAGGATTCTATAACGGAAAACGGGGATGGAATATGAAGTATTTCTTTTATTGTTTCTATCCGGTTCATCTGCTGCTTCTGTATTTGTTGTGTGTGTTACTGGGAATCAGCGGATACGTCTGCTAGGACCAGATACTGTGGGGTTATGAAAAAAAGGGGAGAATTCTGCCTGTGGGCAGTTGATTGGGATAGGAGCAGTTATGGGCGAACAGGTTTCAAACGAAAAAAAACGAGTATTTCAAGTGAAAAAGAAGGGCTTTACGTTTGAGTGGAGACCTACATGGAGAAATAGTATCATCAGCGTGATTGCACTGGCGGTCATGCTGTTTTTATGCATTTACGGGAAAACAAATGTGCTGTATGGCATAGGAGCCGGGCTGGTGGTGTTGCTTCTGTTGTGCATCCGGGTGGAACTGCCCAGGCAGGGCAATCTTTTGTGGGTTCCGGTGATTTTGGGATTTAGCGCATGGATGAGTGTAAAACTGGTGCAATATATGTTGCTGGAGGAGGACTTAAGGGGGAAAATCAGCACCAACCGATTCTGGCTGAATGTGCTGTGCGCATTGCTATTGTATCTGATTATGCTGGCTGTCAGTGCCAGAACGAATGTGGCTTGCGGCATCAGTCATGTGTTTTGGATTTTTTTGGCGTCGGTCAACTATTTCGTCTATCAGTTCCGGGGAAATGAGTTTTCCATGACAGACATCAAGGCTGCTTCCACCGGCTTATCTGTGGCATCGAAATACCAGTTTGTGATAGAAGAGAGATTTGTTTTTGCGGTGATTCTGAGCGTGATATACGTAGTGGCCATAAGCCGAATCCGAATTACTTTTCTAAAAAAATGGCTGGGCCGTGTTCTTGCATTGAGTCTGTTTGTTTTGGGTGTGGTATGGTTTGCGAAGAAAACAGAGAGCACGGTGGTAGAATCCTGGGAACAGAAGGGAACCTATCGGAATGGATATCTGATGAACTTCGTCCTGGGAATCAGGGATTCTATCATTACCGCACCGGAGGGGTATTCGGAAGAGGCCATCATTGGGCTGGAAAGCCAGTATCTGCCGGTGGATGAGACTGGGACAGAGAGTGACCCCACCATTATCGTGATCATGAACGAATCATTTGCGGATCTCTCGGTGCTTTCCGGTGGTGAGATGGCCACCACGGAGGAAGTTATGCCGTTTTATGATTCTCTGGACGAGAATATTGTAAAAGGTTATGCACTGTCCTCTGTATTCGGGGCAAAGACGCCGGACTCCGAGTGGGAGTTTCTCACAGGAAATTCCATGGCATTTCTGCCTTCCGGATCCGTGCCCTATCAGCAATATATGTCCGGTGATGATTATTCCCTGGTGAGATTTCTTTCCAACCGGGGCTATACCTGCAAGTCGGTGCATCCTTATTATTCCAGTGGCTGGAGCCGGAACAAAGTATATCCGGAACTGGGCTTTACAGAGAGTCTGTTTATTGAGGATTTTGATCAGAGCAATCTTATGCGGGAATATATTTCTGATCAGCAGATGTACGAAAAGATCGTGGAAATGTATGAGGAGAAGCCGTCCGGAGAGAAGCTGTTTGTCCTGGGAGTTACCATGCAGAATCATGGCGGATACGGGGATGACTATGCGAACTTCACCAACAGTGTGGCGCTGGAGGACTATTACTTTTCTGATGTGAATCAGTATCTCAGTCTGATCCGTGAAAGCGATAAGGCTTTGGAATATCTCATCACTTATTTTGAACAGGTGGATGAGCCGGTGGAAATTGTATTTTTCGGAGATCATCAGCCCAGTTTGAACAGTTCCTTTTACAAGACACAGAATGGCAGTGGACTTTCCGGTCTGACCTTAAGCCAGTTGGAGGACCTTTTTAAGGTGCCGTTTTTCATTTGGACCAATTATGACAGTGAGTCCCGGGAAGTGGAACTGACTAGTTTAAATTATCTGTCCACCATGACTTTGGAGCAGGCGGGAATAGAGCTGCCACCTTATCATCAGTTTCTTAAGGAGTTGCAGCAGGTGATTCCGGCCATGAATGCCAGAGCGTTCTATTCCGTATCAGAAGGAAAGTTCCGCCACTATGAGGATGCCAATGAGTTTGACCGGGAGTGGCTGGAGAAGTATGAAATTCTGCAGTATAACAATATGTTTGATCAGGATCGGAGTAAAATTTTTAATTGACAAATCCACACCCCCGTGACATAATGAACAAAGGTAAATTTTGACAGAAAGGAGTAATGAGTCATGTATATGAATTATAAGAGAAATACCAATGCATTTAGTTTCAGATGGAATCACTACTCCTGGGGAGCACGAATCGGAAAATAGGTTTCGTGCATTGTCAGTTATATAGGTATTGTCAGAGCCGGGAGCAGGATGTTTTGCTTCCGGCTTTTTTTGTTATAACGACAATCCGGGAGAAATATGTAATACGGCGTATATGTCATCTACGGTGGCAATTTGCGCCCAAAATTGGGAGGTTAGATATGATTAAAGTAAGTCACGTTTCAAAGGAGTTTGTATCAGCAAAGAAGTATCCGGGTCTGTCCGGAGCCATCAAGGGGCTTTTCTCCAGGGAGAAGGAACACAAAATGGCAGTGGACGATATTTCCTTTCACATCAAAGAGGGAGAGATTGTGGGATATATCGGAAGTAACGGAGCAGGGAAATCCACCACTATCAAGATGATGACGGGTATACTGACTCCCACCAAGGGAAGCTGCCTGGTGAATGGTGTGGATCCCAACAAGCAGAGAAAGAAAAATGCACAGAATATCGGAGTGGTGTTCGGACAGCGTACCCAGCTGTGGTGGGATCTGCCGTTAAGTGAGTCCTTCACCATTCTAAAAGAGATTTACAATGTGTCCGATGAGGACTACAAGGAGCGGATGGAGTTTTTGAACCGGGTGTTAAATTTGCAGGACTTCTTCCATACGCCGGTGCGGAATCTTTCCCTGGGTCAGCGTATGAGGGCAGACTTGGGAGCTGCACTGTTACATAACCCACCGGTGTTGTATCTGGATGAACCTACAATCGGTCTTGATCTGGTGGTAAAGGATAATATCCGGGATGCAATTAAGGAAATTAACGAAAAGTATCATACCACTGTAATCCTCACCACCCATGATATCGGGGATATCGAGGAATTGTGCAGCCGGATCATTATCATTGATAAGGGAAAACTGATCTACGACGGAAGCCTGGATGAGTTGAAGGAAAAGTACGGAACCAAGCGTAAGGTATCCATGGAGGTGCGGGACATTAAGGCGGCTTTGAAAATGCCGCTGCATGAGTGGATGCAGGTGTCCCCTGGAGATTATGAGATTCAGGCGGATGAGGAACACAACAGCATTGTAATTTCCTTTGACAAGAACCGCATGCATGTGTCGGATGTGATTGGCTGTGTGATGCAGCACATGGAGGTGCGGGATATTAAGATTCAGGAGACTGAGCTGGCTGAGATCGTAAAGGAAATCTATAATTACCGGATTCAGATATCTGCCTAGGGAGGAGCTAACATGAACGAAGTTCATGTTTTGGAATGCGACGACCGACGTGCCGCCGAACGAATGTGAGGGGGCGATACTTAAAGGAGGAGCTAACATGAACGAAGTTCATGTTTTGGAATGCGACGACCGACGTTCCGCCGAACGAATGTGAGGGGGCGATACTTAAAGGAGGAATTTGCATGAAGAAATTATTAAGGGTATATCTCCCTTTTATGGAGAATGAGTTTAAGCGGAACCTTGCTTACAAGGGGAGCTTTTATCTGTTCATGCTCTGCTGGCTGTTTGCGCCGTTCATCAATTACTATCTGTGGATGGCGATTTACGGCAGCTCGGAAAGCAGTATGCTGGGCGGATTAACAAAAGATGAGATGGTGGTATATGTATTTATGACCTATGTCACCACCCAGATGGTGTTTGTGAGTATTTCCGACTATATCGGAGACCATGTGACGGAGGGGTCTGTGGCCATGAACCTGATCAAACCCATCGATTATCGTTTGAGTCTGATTTCCCAGGCAGTGGGCACTATGCTGTACCGTTTTTTTGCCCCCACGATCCTGGTGTGGGTTGCTGTGGAGATCTACAAGGCTGCAGTGTTGGGAATGGGAGTCACGCCGGTGAAGAATATTCTTTGCTATATCGTCAGTGTGATTATGAGTTTTCTCATCTATGTACTGTTTGATTTCTGCTTTGGAATGGTGGCCTTTGTCACCACCTATCTGTATGGCATGCAGTTGATCAAAGAGGCATTGATCGGTTTTTTGAGTGGGCAGCTGATTCCCATCAGCTTTTTCCCGGAAGTATTGCAGCGTGTGTTTGATTTTCTGCCCTTTTCCTCCATGGTGTATGCGCCGGTGATGATTTATCTGGGCAAATACAGCGGAACAGAACTCATGATGGTAATGGGGCGGCAGCTGGTATGGGTGGTGTTGCTCTATGTGCTGGGCAGTCTGTTGTGGCAGCGAATCACAAAACGGCTTGTGGTGTTAGGAGGTTGATGACGTGAAAATATTTCGAAGATATATGAGGTTATACCGGGTGTTTATCGCCCAGTTTTTCAAAAAACTGGTGCAGTCTAAGGCGGATTTTCTCATTGGACTCATCGGATTTTTCCTGACTCAGGCATCGGGCATTGCATTTTTGTTTCTGGTGTTTGAACAGATTCCCCAGCTGCAGGGATGGACATTGGATCAGTTGATCTTTATTTATGGATTTGCCCAGATTCCCCGTGGAATCGATCATCTGCTGACGGACAATATCTGGCTGTTGGCTTACCGTGCGGTGGTAAACGGTCAGTTTGACCGCTACATGCTCCGGCCGATGAATGTATTTCTGCAGATTATTTTTGAAAGTCTGCAGCCGGATGCATTGGGCGAATTGACAGTGGGCACCATTTTAGTGATATCCTCCCTGACCAAAGGAATAGTCATTGTGGACGGGGTACATATCGTGATGTTTGTTATTTCCATCATTGCCGGTGCCATTATTTACACAGGCGTGAAACTGTTGTTTGCATCCCTGGCCTTCTGGATGAAGCGCAGCGGTGCAGTGCTGCAGACGGCCTATGAGCTGGCAAACTTTGCAAAATATCCCACGGAGATTTATGCCAAGGGTGTGCGCTTTATTATTACCTACATTATCCCCTTTGCTTTTGTGGCATATCTTCCCGCCAGCTATTTCCTGAAAAGCACGGTAAGCCCGCTTTCTACCATCGGGGTGGAATGTGTCATTGCGGTGGTGTTTTTCGGAATCGCCTACGGGGTATTTACCTGGGGGACCAGATGTTATGAGAGTGCCGGGAACTGAATCTACTTGCTAACCGAAACCAGAACGAGTATATTGTCTGTATGAGCAAATAACGGATTAATGGGAAATCCCGGGCATAGATTGTGAAGAGTGGGTGAGGAATCGTGAGAACAGAAGAATCAAAGCAGCAAATAAAAAATAGTGTGGGCCGTGCAGTGGTGGTGGCGCTCAGTGTACTGCTGCAGGTGATTTGGATTGTGGCGCTGGCTCTGAAACTGACAGAATATTATGCGGCAATTTCCACCATTGCCAGTCTGTTGGCCCTTTTGGTGGCCTTGCGGATTTATGGGGAGCAAATCAATTCGGCATATAAGTTATCCTGGATTATTTTGATTTTAGTGTTTCCTGTTTTGGGACTCTGTCTGTTTTTGATATTCGGAAATGAGAGTTCCATTGTCTTTATCAAGAAGTATTTTGAAAGTAAACAGTTTGACCTGAAGGAAATTCTTCCGGAGAACCCGGCTGCAGCAGAGCAGTTAAGAGAGAGGAATCTGGGGATATATAATCAGACCCGATATCTGCGGGATGTCTGTGGATATCCGTTGTATGATCAGACGGATGTAGTGTATTACGGTGATACGGTGGAGGCTTTGGAAGCCCAGAAAGAAGCCCTGCGGGGAGCCACACATTTTATCTTTATGGAGTATCACGCCATTGAAGACACAGAGCCGTGGCGGGAAATCGAGGACATCCTGAGCGCTAAGGTGAAAGAGGGCGTAGATGTGCGGGTCGTCTATGATGACATGGGAAGCATCGGATTTTTGAGTAAGCCCTTTGCCAGGAGACTGCAGAGTAAGGGGATTCAGTGTCGTGTGTTCAATCCGTTGGTGCCGGTGATGAATGTCTTTATGAATAACCGGGATCACCGTAAAATAACGGTGGTGGATGGAAAAGTTGGCTTCACCGGAGGCTATAATCTGGCGGATGAGTATTTTAACATCACCCACCCCTACGGGCAGTGGAAGGATTCCGGGATTCGCCTTACCGGTAAGGCAGTGAACAGTTTTACGGTGATTTTCCTGGAAATGTGGAACTCTACCCAGAAAACAGTGGAGGATCCCACTCCGTTTTTGGTTGATTATGACTATGTGGCCCGGGAGAATTGCTTTGTGCAGCCCTATGCCGACACGCCCATGGACAAGGAATATACCGGTGAAAACGTGTATCTGAACCTGATAAAAAACGCACGAAAATCAGTTTATATCACCACGCCATATCTCATCATAGATGACGAGATGCAGCGGGAGTTGATACTGGCAGCCGGAAGAGGCGTGGATGTGCGGATTGTGACCCCGGGAATTCCGGATAAGAAGATTGTATTCAAGGCTACCCGCAGTTATTATCCTGCTTTGGTGGGGCGAGGTGTGCGCATCTTTGAGTATACGCCGGGATTTATCCATTCCAAGCAGTTCCTGTGCGATGGAGAAGTGGCTGCGGTGGGAACCATCAATATGGATTTCCGCAGTCTGTACCTTCATTTCGAAAATGGGTGTATCTTTTACGGAGGACAGGCAGTGAGAGATGTGGAAAAAGATTTTGATGAGTTGTTTGCGGTGTCGGAGGAAGTGACGGAGCGTTATAAAGAGAAACAGAATTTTGTTTTGCGGGGATTACAGTGTATTTTGCATCTGTTTGGACCGTTGATGTAAGTTTCGGATGAAAAGTGTGGTGTTTTTGCCATAAAGAAAGGGATTAGATGAAAACAGATTTCAAAAATGGAGTCAGGGATGGTCTGCCCATAGCTATGGGATATTTCGGAGTGAGTTTTACCTTCGGAATCATGGCGGCGAAGGCAGGCCTTTCGCCATGGATGGCAGGCCTGATTTCTCTTACTAATTTAACCAGTGCCGGACAGTTTGCCGGCCTTACCATGATCGTGGCTCAAGCATCTATGGCGGAGGTGGTTCTCACACAGTTTGTAATCAATCTGCGCTATGCACTGATGAGCCTGTCTTTATCTCAAAAGCTGGAAAAAGGGACCGGAACAGGAAAGCGTATGCTGATGGCCTTTGCGAATACGGACGAGGTGTTTGCCATGGCTTCCGCCAGAACACAGCCGGTGACATTTTCGTATATGGCAGGTCTGGAGAGTGTACCCATTGCGTCATGGACGGTGGGAACCGTTGTGGGTGCTGTGGCCACCGGACTGCTTCCCCAGTCCGTATCTGCTGCGCTGGGACTGGCGCTTTATGCCATGTTTGTGGCTATTGTGCTGCCCCCGGCCAGAAAGGATCATCATATTGCAGCGGTGGCACTGGTGGCTATGGGGATCAGCTGTCTGCTATATTATGCACCGGTGCTGAAAAATATTTCCAGTGGCTTTGCCATTATCATCAGTACGGTGCTGGCGGCCGGATTAGGTGCATTTTTCTTTCCTATAGAGGACGGGGAAGCGGATGGCGGTGACACCTGTCGTCAGGAGAAGGAGGCCGGGGAATGATCTACTTGTACATATTGGTTATGGCTGTTACCACTTATCTGATCCGTATGCTGCCTCTGACACTGTTTCAGAAGAAAATCAAAAACCGATATATCAAAAGCTTTTTGTATTATGTGCCTTATGCCTGTCTGACGGCCATGACGATACCGGCTATTTTTTATGCTACGTCGGGTGTGATCAGTGCTGCAGTGGGTCTGGCAGTGGCTGTGTTTCTTGGCTGGAAGGGGAAAAATCTACCCACGGTGGCGGTTTGGGCCTGCATTGCGGTGTTTGTGACGGAGCGGCTTTTGGGATGGTAGTCGAATTACGTGGAAAAGGTGCGCAGAAACGGGAAAAAGTGCGGATAAATATTGCGTAACGTGCGGGAAATTTGATATAGTAGACTTACCTGGGGATGTGGGGGTGCGTCTATGAGCAAATCCAAAGAAAAGAAAATAAAACGGATAAAAAATAGAAAAATCTGGCCCTTTGTGGTAGCTATTGTGGTGAGTGTATTTGTGTTTGCGGGAATAAGTGTGGCACTTTTGGATATCGGGTTGTCGAATCTGGTGATGTCCAAAGGACAGATTCTGTATCAGACGATTCAGGGAGTGGAAGATAGCTACAGGGAGTGTCAGAACTCTGGAGAAGAGTTCTCGGTAATTGCCAAAAATATTTATAATTATTCATCGGATGTTCAAAGCATTTGTATAGTGGATGGGAATAATCAGATGCTGCAGCAGTATGGCGATCAGGTGCCGGATTTTGAAGAAATGCGGGAGGAATCCGGGAAGATTGACTTGTCAGTAGAAGATGGGACACAGGCCGATTATTTATGGATAGATTCGGATGTGGTGGAAGTCACCGGTCAGAGTTTACAGATTTCCGGTGATACAGCGTACGGCGTGTATTGCTGGTATGTGCGGCAATTATCGGATGGTACGCAGCTCTGTGTCAGAGTGCTTGTTACGATTTACCAGTATGAGTTGATGAGCCTTCTGGTTACCTTGATTCTGATCCTGGCGATTATGCTTCTGGTGATTGGTTTAAATATTTTTATGATCGTGCGTGTGGTTCGGGGGCGCAAACGGGAAAAGGAGATTCTTTACACCAGCCCTATCACCGGAGGAACCAACATTCAATATTTTAAGGATCAGGCAGCAGCACTGTTAAAGGCAAACCAGCGGAATCAGTTTCATTATGCCATGATCAGCATCCGGCTTGCAAAATACCATAATTTTTGTTCCTGTTATGGGATTAAAGAGGGTGAGGAGCTGATGGAGAATCTGTTCGGAGAACTCCAGAAACATCTGCAGAGCAAAGAAGTGGCGGCTCATGCGTCAAAGGCGGACTTTGCACTGTTGTTAAAATATGGGGAACCGGATAATCTTACTTATCGTCTAGAGCGTATGATTGGTGATTTGAAGGAGGTGCGACCGTCCCAGAAGCTTAATTTCGGAGCGGGGATTTACTGGGTGCCGGACAAGTATGAGGATATCAGTACCATGTATAATTATGTGGAGGTGGTACAGGAGACCATACCTGAGGATCTGGAGGATCACATCCGGTGCTTTGACGAGTCCATGCTGGCAAATCAGCGGTGGATCCGTAAGGTAGAGGATGATATGGAGCGGGCGTTGGATGACCGGGAGTTTCAGGTGTATCTTCAGCCAAAGTATAGCACGAAAGAGGAAAAATTGTCCGGCGCGGAGGCATTGGTGCGCTGGATTCATCCCACAGAAGGATTTATCCCACCCAACAAATTTATTCCCATCTTTGAGCAGAACGGATTTATTTTACAGCTGGATGATTATATGATTACAGAGATTGCAAGCATGCAGGCCAAGTGGCTTCACGAGGGGAAGAAGATCGTTCCTATTTCTGTGAATGTGTCCCGGGCACATTTTACCAAGGTGGATCTGGCAGAACATATTTGTGAGCTGGTGGATCAGTTCCATGTTCCCCACGATATGATTGAGTTGGAACTGACGGAAAGTGCATTCTTCGATGATAAAGATATTTTGATCAATACTGTAAAACAGTTAAAGGGTTACGGATTTGATATTTCCATGGATGATTTCGGCGCAGGATATTCTTCCTTGAATTCTCTGAAGGAACTTCCACTGGATGTGCTGAAGCTGGACGCAGAATTCTTCCGTGGGGAGGATTGTCAGGGACGGGGCGATCTGATTGTGGGAGAGGCCATTGCCCTTGCCAAAAAGCTGGACATGCGTATTGTGGCAGAGGGCATTGAAACTAGAGAACAGGTGGATTCCCTGGCGGAAAAGAATTGTGATCTGATACAGGGGTATTACTTTGCAAAACCCATGCCGGTGGAAGAATTTGAAAAGCTTGCCTTCGGGGAAGATGCATAGGGTGTGAGGATAAAGCAGAAAAAAGCAGGAGGCTGAGTAATCAGTCCTCCTGCTTTTCGGTAAGCTCCGTAAGTTTGTGTTCCAGTATGCCCAGTTCCTGAGTCAGACGGAAAACTTTATTGGATAGCCGGGAAATCCATAAACTCATGATGAATATAATCAACAGTGCAAACATAAGTCCGATGAAAAACAGCATGTTGATGGGTAGTTCGATGCCTAAAATTCCGGCAATGATATCCAGAAGATTCGGGAAGATATCAAAAACAAGAATCACGCATTCCACAAAATACCAGATCAGTGCATGCTTTAATTCCAGCTTATTCTTTTTGATTAAACGTGTCTGAAGAATAATCACAAGTAAAATAAAAATACCGATTACGATTTGTAACTTTAATGTCATATAAATCTCCTTACCCGGTTATCTGCTTTTGATGGCGGTGATAAAAATCGCCAGTGTAACCTTGATCATGTAGTACACGGACTTGAAGGCGGAGATGGAAGATACGCCTTCCTCCCGCTCGTTCATCAATACGGGAATCTCCCGCACTTGTTTTCCCTTTTTTAATATGGTGACTACGCTTTCCGGCTCCGGATAGTCCTGTGGGTAATGCTCTGCAAAAAAGTCAATCAGGTCCTTATTGATCATCCGCATGCCGGATGTGGGATCGGTGATGGTGACTCCCGTAAGGAGCCGGATCAGATGGGTGAAAAATCGTATTCCTATCCGGCGCATTGCAGATGATTGAAATCCTTTGTTTTCCAGAAAACGGGAACCAATCAGCATGTCCGTATCAGTCGCCTCCATCTCCTGCAGCATGGTCTCCAGGAATTTGGCATTGTGCTGCCCGTCCCCATCGAACTGCACCGCATAGGAATATCCCATTCGCTTGGCATAGAGATAACCGGTCTGTACGCCGCCGCCGATCCCTAAATTTACAGGCAGGTTCACCAGGGAAAAATGATTTCTTTCACAGATTTCCCGCGTATTGTCCTTTGAACAGTCATTGATGACAATGTAGTCAAAGGAGGGGGCATTATTTTCGATATCATGAACTGTCTTTTCGATATTTCCCGCCTCATTGTAGGCTGGGATGATAACAAGTCCTTTTTTCATGTGCTTGCTCCGGTCTTTTGATATTTTCTTTGGAATAGTCAATACGCGATCTCAGGAATGAGACCGCAGTCTTAGAACTATAGTATCACATTGAAGTGTTTTTTACCAGTGATTCTGCGTAATCTAACGCATCTACTATATTTTCCCTGAAGTTTTCTTTCCCTACGTAGGAGATAAAGTCATCTTTTTCCATAACATGCATAGGCTGTTCGTTTACATGAGAGAATATTACGGTGATACCCTTCTTTTTTCCACGCTCCACCAGCTCACGCAGCTTTCTCATGGCGCTGGCATCAATGGCTGGCACACTTCGCATTCGGATCACTACGACCTTAGTGTACTGTTTTGCCTGAATTTGCAGCAACTGGTCTGCAGCTGCGAAAAACAGAGGACCGCTGATCTCAAAGACGCGGATGCTCTTCGAGATGGAAAGCATTTTTTCTGCCTCGCCGGGGGTGACATCCGGCTCTTCAATGTATTTCCAGCTTTTTACGTCTGAGGTCTCTGACATCCGCTTCATAAATAGCATGGCAGCTAACACTACACCTACTTCGATGGCTACCACCAGGTCGAAAAATACAGTGAGGACGAAGGTGGCAACCAGAATGATGATATCGCTTTTGGGAGCCGTCTTGCAAAGATGAAAAAAGGAGTTCCAATCAGCCATGTTGACAGCCACAACCAGAAGCACCGCGGCCAATGTTGTCATGGGAATCAGGGATGCCAAGGGCATGAGAGCCACCAGAATCACAGTCAGTGTCAGGCAGTGTACGATTCCGGCGATGGGGGTGCGGGCTCCGTTTCTGACATTGGCAGCTGTTCTGGCAATGGCTCCGGTGGCGGGGATGCCGCCGAAGAGTCCGGAGAAAATGTTGCCAAGCCCCTGTCCCACCAGTTCAGCATTGGACTTGTGGGTATCGCCGATCATTCCGTCCGCCACCACTGCTGACAGCAGAGACTCGATACCTGCAAGAATGGCAATGGTAAAGGCCGGAGAGAACATTTGCTGAATGAGTTTCATGGAAATGTTAGGCAGGGAAGGCGTGGGGAAGGAGGAGGACAATTCCCCATAAACACTTCCGATGGTATTTACCGGAAGATCCGCAAAATACACAATGGCGGTGGTGATGAGGATGGCGATGAGAGAGCCCGGGATCTTGTCCGTAACCTTAGGCCACAGCAGCATAATCACCACGGCACCGAGTCCCACCAGCGCTGCCACCCAGTTGATGGTGGTAATATTTTTAGCATAAGCAATGACCTTGGGAAGAAATTCGGAAGGGACGGAGTCCATACGAAGTCCCAGAAAATCCTTCAGCTGTCCCACGAACAGGGTCACAGCAATTCCGCAGGTGAATCCGGTGGTAATAGTATAAGGTATGTATTTAATCAGGGAACCGAAGCGACAGATTCCCATTATGATCAAAAATATGCCTGCCATGATGGTGGCAACAATCAGTCCGTCTGTGCCGTATTCCGTCACGATCCCATAGATGATGACGGCAAACGCTGCGGTTGGCCCGCCAATCTGAACCCGGCTGCCGCCGAAAAAGGAGATAAAAAATCCGGCGATAATGGCGGTATAAAGTCCCTGCTCCGGCCCAACACCGGAAGCGATTGCCAGTGCAATGGACAAGGGCAGTGCGATGATGGCTACGATCACACCGGAGATAAAATCTCTGAGAAATTGTTTTTTGGAATAGTCTTTGAGCGCGTCAAAAAGTTTTGGTTTTAGTTCGTTCATTTTAAGAATTATCTCTCTTTCGTAATTTTTGGCTATCTGTTCGGTATCAACAGAGTAATAAGCAAAATCCATGCAAAATTGTATCACCGGAAATGAGAGAAATCAAGAAAATACTATGTTATAGAGGAAGAATCTGTTACAATGTACTTGTTTGCGGTAAATTATCCGGCAGGGTCTGCCTGCAAAAAATATATGAGGATTTGAGGAAAAGCATGGAAAATACAGAGTTTGAAGAAGAGGAAGCAAGACAGCGCAGAGCGAGAAGGCGCCAGATCATGAAAAAGAAGAAGGAAAGGCAGCAGCTGGTGCGCCGCCTGGCGGTGAGACTGGGGTTCTTTGCAGTATTGCTTGTATTGATATTAGTTCTTTGCGTGCATGGCATGAGGAGACTGATCCGTTCCGGCGAGGACACCCCGGATACGGAATTGGCCACTGAGTATTTTGCGGAGAGGATAGAAGACACTCAAAAAGAACAGGAAGAGACAGAAATCAATGAGCCCGGAACAGTGACTGTGGGAGATGTGGAATTTGCGGCGGGATATCAGGCGGTGGAAACTGCGGATACCTTCACCATTGCCACCTCGGATGACATGCAGAGTGAGTATGCCATTCTGATTGATGCTTCCACGGGCACCATTGTAGGGGAGAAAAATGCGTACAGCCGTATGAATCCGGCGTCCATGACAAAGATCCTTACGGTGTTGGTAGCAGCGGAACAGATAGAAGATCTGGATGCAGAAGTTACCATTTCCCAGGAGGCAGTGGATTATTCTTTTTCCAATGATTGCAGCAATGTGGGGTTTGAAGTGGGGGAAAAAGTGAAGGTTCGTGATCTTTTTTATGGAACGATCCTGTCCTCCGGTGCAGATGCGGCTTACGAACTGGCGGTTTATACAGCCGGGTCCCAGGAGGACTTTGTGGAATTGATGAATAAAAAGCTGGAGGAACTGGGATTGTCAGACAGTGCCCACGTAACAAACTGTGTGGGGATCTATGATGAGGACCACTATTGTACCGTGTATGATATGGCTATGATCCTTAAGGCTGCGGTGGAAAATGACTGGTGCAGAGAGGTGATGTCAGCCCATGTATATGAGATTCCTCCTTCAGAAATCCATCCGGACGGTTTGGTGCTTTCCAATTGGTTTTTGCGCAGGATCGAAGACAAGGATACGGGTGGGGAAGTGTTATGTGCGAAGACAGGTTATGTAGTGCAGTCCGGAAATTGTTGTGCCAGCTATCAGATTTCTTCGGATGGAACACCGTATCTGTGTGTCACCGGCGGAGCCAGCAGCAGCTGGCGGTGCATCTATGATCAGGTAACCATTTATAACTTGCCGTGAGAACGGGACGCGGCAAATTATATTTGATCCTCGAGCATACGCTTTTGAGCCATCTCCAGTGTGGCAGCGTCCGGTTCCAGATAGAGAATTCCCTGATTCGCATCCATCACAGCAAAAAGGTCGTCCCAGTCTTCCTCCGGTGTGATGCCCACCAAAGCAGGAATGTTCCAAAGTCTGGCTAAAATAGCCCCGTGGGAATTGTAGGTGCCGTTTTTTATGAGAATACCGGAGATGTGTTCCCGCTCAAAATACAGGGTTTCCTCCGGAATCAGTTCATCGGCAACAATGATGGAAGGCTTTGTGATCTTTGGGAAACTGTGTCGTTTTCCGCCTAAAAGGTTTAGCAGCATCTCCATTACATATTTGATGTCGTAGGAGCGTTCCCTCATAAAGTCATCCTCCAGATTTTCGAATCGAAGACGGAATTTCGTCTCAGCCTCCAGGACAGCTCTTCTGGCAGAAAAATGCTGCTGTGTAATCATTTCCCGACATCCTCCGGACTGAATCATGTCGGAGAGCAGGAGTTCTCTGGCTTCTGTCAGGATGGCCTCCTGTTCCCGGCCATCTGCCCGATAGGCATTGGCGGTATCTTTGAGTTTTCTGCTTACCACTTCCATCTTTTTTTCCAGGAGATTCAGTTCTTTTTTTATATCGTCAGTCAGTTCCTGGGAGAAATTTTCTGCCCGGGCGCAAAAATAAAGGATCTGGCCGGTGGAAATGCCGGAACTGACGCTTGTTCCCTGTAATATTTTCATAGTGAACCCCTTTGATATTGACACGAGGTGTCTATTGCCCTCTGGTCGTTTTTATTTATTATAGAATATTTTATGAAAAACACAATCCTTTCCTGCGTTGAAAAGAGTCGATTTCTATGCTAAAATCCAAGGTATACAGGCGGACCTGATTCCGCAGTGGAGGGAATGCTATGGCAGAGAGATTGAAAAGATATCTTAGTTACATGGAGGAAATTACTTCACGTGGGGAGAAGGAACAATGGAGCACGGAGCAGCGGGAATATTACCGGAGAGAACTGTTGACGCAGCTTCAGTTCTTCCAGCATGAGCGTTTGATCCATCTGATCGTTACAGTGACGTTTGCACTTTTGACATTGACTGCACTGCTGGGGTGCTTTGTGGCGGAAACCCCCATGATGTTTGCACTGGTGCTGGCGCTGTTGATTCTTTTGGTGCCCTATATCCGTCATTACTACATATTGGAGAATGGCGTTCAGAAGCTGTATACCTATTATGATGCATTGATGGAGGAATCCCGGCAGGAGATACCTACGCTTATGATGAGGAAGCGAAAAAGACCCAGAAGCAGAGGGAATTGAAGGGAGCAGACAGACTCTTTGGGATGCTGCCAGAGGATCAGCGGAATCAGTTGCGGGCTTTGTGGGATGAATTCGAGGAAGGAGTAACGCCCGAGGCCAGATTTGCCCATACTATGGATAATTTCCAGCCCACCATGTTAAACAGCTTAACAGAAGGGAAGAGCTGGGAGGAACGGGGAGTGCATCTGAGCCAGATTCTGGGCAGGAACGCACATACCGCTGAAGGATCAGAGGTGTTATGGAAATATTCCTATGAGCATTTTATCCGGCCCAATGTGGTGTCGGGCCGCATTCGGGAGGATGCAGACACGGAGTGAAAGCGGAATTGCCGTTTGGGGAAGCTGTAAGGCGGACATGAGTGAGGATTGTTATGGATACACATATTAAAAAGATTAATCGGGATTTAATAATTGGATGGATTACTATCGTGGTTGTGTTTTTGGCTGTATACACGGTGGGGGTGTTTCTCAGTATACGGACATGGCAGTATCTGGTTGCGTATTTTCTGGTGGCAGGGATTTCTGCATTGTGTACGCTTTGTCGGTATTTAAAGAAGCCGGAGGATTATAAACTGCGGTATTTTGTAATCTGTGGATATCTTCTGATGTATCTGTTCTCCACATTCACTGGTAATACCAACATGGTATTCGGCTATATTTTGCCCTTGCTTTCCCTGCTGGTACTCTATCATCAGCCCCGTATGATTTTAGGTACAGGAGCGGTTACATTCCTGATCGATATTCTGCAGATTGTGGTCCGAATCAGCATATATGGAATGGTTTTGGGAGACATCTGGGAGTGCTGCATACAGATGGCACTGATCATATTTTGTTTCGCCGGTTCCTATGTAGTTACGAGACTATACGACGAGATCGATCAGGAAAATATTCAGTATACAAAGATGCTGGATGATAAGAATCAGCAGATCCAGCTGATGACACTGCAGACGGTCACCACCATTGTGAATACCATCGATGCCAAGGACGAATATACCAAAGGTCATTCCAGACGCGTATCCGAGTATTCGGTTGCGCTGGCCCGGGAATTAGGTCTGGCGGAAGAGTATATTTCGGAAATCCGGATTGCGGCACTGCTTCACGATATCGGAAAAATCGGTGTTCCGGATTCGGTGCTGAATAAACCGGATAAGCTGACAGTGACAGAGTACGAGCTGATGAAGCAGCACACTACCATCGGAGCAGAAATTTTAAAGGATATCCAGATGATACCGGGAATCGATGTAGGAGCAAAGTATCACCATGAGCGCTACGACGGGACGGGCTATCCCAGCGGGCTCAAGGGGAAAGAAATTCCGTTCCTGGCACGGATTATTGCAGTGGCAGATACCTATGATGCCATGACCAGCACCCGGATTTACCGCCGTCATCTGGACCGGGAGAAGGTAATTCAGGAGATTCGGGATGGAATCGGTAAACAGTTTGACCCGGAGGTGGGCGAAGCTTTGGTTCGTCTGCTGGAGGAAAATCGTATGGGTGTAATTCGTCCGGACAAGGATGTTCTGGATAATACAGAAATCAGGAAAATTTTAAACCGTTTTTTGGAGGAACAACGCGGGTTGGTGCCGGAGAATCCTGCTTTGGATGATCTTACCGGTGTATATAACCGGAGCCATGGAGAGAAACTGCTGAGAGCTGCAGTGGAACAGAGGAGTGGAGTGTTATGCATTTTTGACCTGGATCATTTTCGGATGGTCAATGAAACCGCTGGTTATGTGATGGGGGATATCTATTTAAAGGTGGTTGCAGATACGATCCGGGCAATCAGTGAAGACGGAATTATTGCCCGGTTTAGCGGTGCAGAGTTTGTGGTCTTTATGAAAAATATAGTTACCAGAGAGGCGGCTGAAGAGTATATGAGCCGGTTTCAGGGGATGATTGCAGAGAAAAAGACGATGGACGAGACTTTAGGCAAGTTGTCGGTGTCCATGGGGGCAGTAATACTGGATGGTGGCCCCAAGCAGCCGTTCTGGCAATTATTCCGCAGGGCGGATAAGGCATTGTATTATGCAAAACAGCAGGGGGGAGGCACCTATTCTTTCCATGAGGATGATGATGAAAATCCATCAGAACACCAGCTGCAGGAGGTAGATCTGAAGCAACTGGTCCACAATATCAGACACAAAGATTTCTATCAGGGCGGATTCCAGGTGGCATACCCGGAGTTTGGCCATATGTATGAGTATGTGAAAAAGGTGGTGGAACGCAATAATCAACAGGTACAGATCCTGCTTTTTACCATCACTGCCAACAGTGGATACCGGGTGTCTGTGGAGGATCGGGATCGGGTGATGCAGTATCTGGAGCGGGCTATCGTGGATTCCATTCGGAGCGTGGATGTTACTACCCGCTACAGCAGTACCCAGAGGATCGTTCTATTAATGGCACTTAATGAGGAACAGACAAACATTGTCACAGAGCGGATCATGCGGGAATTTTATAAGATGTATGACAGAAATGAGATATTGGTGCGCTGTAATACAGCGGATCTGAGCAAGTTGGAACAAGAGGATGAAACCTAGAAATGAACCGGTTCATAGTCCTGCAGTGGGGCGAGAAAGCCATGGTTATTTAAAGCATCGAAAATCAGATTCAGGGTTTCTTCTTTTTCTGCGGAAACGGTATGATAATGATATCCGGAAGTTATATTCAACAACAGTGAAGACTTTCCGGATATTATTTTTTCCATAAAATCGGTCACATCTTTGCGGGAACGAATTTTCATGTCGGCTTTCATGACACCGTATACTTTGTGATAGACAAAGACATCGTCCACAGTACCGCCCAGATCCACGATCAGATTCAGTTCTTCCTCCACCTGCTCATCGGTGTGATGAACCTTATAAACCCGGGAAACGAGATGAGGCTGCTGCAGTACATAACCCTGACAGGTAGAGACGATGGGATTTCCGTTTGCCCGCAATACGGCAATATCACCCACGATGATCTGCCGGCTGACCTGACAGGTCTTGGATAACATGCTTCCGGATACCGGTTCAGTGCTGTTTTCTAAGATGTGTAAAATCTCATTACGTCGTTTGCTTACATCCATAATCCCGTTTCCTCCATTTAGAATGATTTTTAGTAACTGTTCAGCAGGCATACGCATTTACTGCGGATGCCGTGAAAAAACGTATATTTAGCAAGCACAAATCCATTTGCGAAGCAAATTTTGCATGGATTTGTGCTCGTAA